>NZ_DASQYZ010000001.1:0-3216 GCF_035638955.1 Oligoflexus sp.
TTTGTCCCCGTGCGGGCATTTGGAGAACCCCTGGTCGCACTTAGGGAAGAAAAGGCTGAGTATTTACTTGGAAAGTATCTAAGGTATATAGAGGATCAAGACGGTAGCCTAACTTTTTCAGAAATCAGGTCAGATGAATTCGCGAACAAGTGGACTGAAAGTAAATCGGACACTCCAAACTTTGGGTATTCGAAATCAGTTTTTTGGATTCGAATCGACCTCGTAAGCGAAGACCGGGAAAAAACTTCATGGGTTTTGGAGTATTCCTACTCTCAGATCGATTTTCTTGACATATATTTCCTTAATAAAGACGAAGTCGTTTATGAAAATAAGGCCGGCGATCTTGAACGTTTTTCCAAAAGACCAATCAAAAACAGAAATTTCGCATATCCTTTTAGCATGACACGAGGCGAACCGCTAACGGTTTATATGCGGGTACAAAGTCAGGGAAGTATTGTCATCCCTGTTTCAATTTACTCGCCAGCGCGGTTTACTGAAAAGAATGGTGATGAATCGTATGGCCTCGGGATTTTCTTCGGGTCGATTTTTGGCATGATCCTATACAACCTGTTTCTTTACTTTAAGATCAGACACAAATCATACCTGTACTATATCACCTATATTGGATTTCACTGCCTATTTGTCCTCTCTGTAAATGGATTTTCCTATCAATATCTCTGGCCGAATTTCCCTGAAATAAACAACGTGGCTATACCCTTATTTGTTGCCACCGCGGCACTGGGTCTTTGCCTTTTTGCAATAGATTTTTTAAAACTCAAAGAAAACTCGCCTTTTTTAAAAAAAGTTGTATCAGCAATTTTAGTTTGGAGCATAGCAGCCGCTATCTTGTCGTTTCTGGTTCCTTTTCGCATCTCTGTGAGACTCATTGCTATCCTCCCACCTGTGCTTCTGATAGCAACGATAGCCGCAAGTATTCGTTGCTATATCAAAGGCTATAGACCCGCACGCTACTTTCTCCTGGCATTTGTCGTTTTCATGATAGGATCCTTGCTCTATTCTCTTAAAACCTTAGGCGTTATACCCGCCAACATCATCACAGAATATGGTATGCAGATTGGATCTGCACTGGAAGTCGTTCTCCTGTCATTTGCTCTTGGCGACAGAATTCGACAGGAACAGAAACAGGCACAACAAGAAATCAAACAGCTAAACGAAGGACTCGAGAGAAAGGTCATTGAGAAAACTCATGAAATTCGCTCTCTTCTGGATCACATCCCTCAGGGGGTATGTTCTATAGAAACTGGTGCTGTGCTAGCCAAGGACTATTCTGCTCATCTTGCGGATATACTCGGAACCGATTCCATCTCTGGAAAAAATATCGAACAGCTCATTTTGAGTAACTCGAGTTTCACCATCGATGAAAAAGATCAGGTCATGCAAATCATCAATTCTGTTATCGGCGAGGATGCACTAAATTTTGAGCTCAACTGTGGCAATTTACCTACCGAAATCTGCTACACACCTGGTTCCGAGGATAAGTATCTGAAAGCCACGTGGAACGTTGAAGTCACTGCAGACAATCGTGTCCAAAGAATCCTGCTGACACTTCTCGATGTATCCAATGAAAGGGTGCTGGAGCAGAAGAACAAAGAGCAGGCTCAACTGCTTGAGCTTGTCAAAGAACTGATCGACATTACAGCTCAACGTGCAGCTCAGTTTTTTGCCACTGGGCTCCCGCTCCTGCAGGAAAACCAGCGCATCATCGACAACGCTGAACTTGATCTCCCAACACTCCGACTTCTCTTTGTTAACGCTCACACAGTAAAGGGTGCCGCACGCACTCTCCAGCTGAAGTCACTCGCTGCGGCGATACATAAGGCTGAAGACTCTCTTTCAGCCAGGATTAAGGGCGCCGCGATCAGTAAGAATATTCTTAGTCAGGAAAACAAAAAAGGGATCGATGTTTTCAACTCATACATCTATGTAAACCGCGAAAAATTAAACCGGTCCGAGGATCTCACCAAGATAACCATTAATCGGGAGTTTATTGAGGGCCAGTACTTTATCATTAAGGATCTGGTGGAATCGTCCAACCCAACCATCCATCAGCTCATTCGTGGCATCAAAGCCCACAGTGATGTCTTGATAGAAATGATATTTGAACATTTGGATGTCATTATGGACGGCTATCGGGAACGCGCGGGCAAGATTGCTCGTGATATTGGCAAGCCCGAACCCAATCTGGTTTTGGATGTTGTCCCTGTCCATGTTAACTCAGAAAATAAGGTACTGATTGAAAAATGCATGGTCCATATTCTTCGGAATGCTTTGGATCATGGACTGGAAAATGCCGAGGTGAGACGTCAGAAAATAAAACCCGAAAACGGAACAATCCATATTAAGGCCTCAGTCATAAATGGCTTTCTGCAGTTCACCATCTTTGATGATGGCCAGGGTCTAGCCATTGGAAAATTGCGAAAGATAGGACTACAATCAGGTAATCTGCAGGCAGAGGCGCGACTTGAGGAAATCGCTGAGATGATATTCCAATCAGGGGTAAGTACATCCACCAATGTCAGTAATATCTCCGGGCGGGGCGTTGGTATGTGCGCAGTCCGACAGTTTGCAGAGGATGCCGGAGGAAGCTGCGAAATTAAGTTAGGCAGTGAAAAAAGCGAACCGGGTTTCTATGAATTCGAACTCGTCCTCCGCGTCCCGCAGCAACAATATGAAATGGTCGGAGCGGCTTGAACCAGGGCCCCGGATAGCGCCGGTACTTTCCGGCAGATGGTCAGGATTCCTTAAAAAACCCACCATTTGTCCTGGAAGACGTGTCCATGAAGGACTGCGCAGCTTTGCATAAAAACATCCAATATAGCTCCTAACTTTGCTGTGCTCAGCTGAGCAAAAAACCTCGGCACCGATCGGAAATTATGCGCGGCTCTGGGAGCGGTTTATGCAGCTGGTCGAAAACGATTGTTTTGGCCGTCCATTATGTGGATATTCCGAGCCAAGGTTTCACCCGATTCCGATTCAAGGGTTCCAGGTGATTCCGAACTAAAAGTTCACCCGATTCCGAGTGAACGCTTCACCTGATTCCGCGTGAAAGTTTCACCGGTAGATGTCACAAAAGATGTCGTTTCCTGATATAAAACCATCATGGAGGATTATCATGGCAGCTACAGCTTATTCCCCAGAGTTTAAAGAGCGTGCAGTTCAGGCATTCATGTCTAGAGGCGCACGATCAACCAGAGA
>NZ_DASQYZ010000002.1:0-9853 GCF_035638955.1 Oligoflexus sp.
ATCATGCGGCAGCAAAGAAAAAACAAAATTATCTCCGACCTGGGAGATGGCGGCAGCCCTTATATCTCCAACCAAACCCGTCTGTCCCCTCGCTGGCTCGGGACGGGCTATGGTTGGAGTATTACGGTCTGACTCGATAAAAACGGAAGGCCTCAGTCCGGCCCCAGATCACACGGGAGTCCAACCAGGCGTGCCTGGCAGCCTCCAGCGTTTCAGCCGAAGGGCTGGCCACCAGCTGGTTGACAGCCGACTGGAGTTTGCTGGCCGTAGCATAGGCATCACTATAGACCGCATAAACAGTCTGGGAATAATTCTGTAAAGCTTGCTGTGTCTTCAGTGCATCTGCGGCGTGCAAGGCAGGTGTCAGAAGCCCTAATGTCAAAAGAAAGGCGCTGTATGTCATGGGTCATCTCCAAAAACCGGTATGGGAAGAAAAGTCTTGATCGAGCTTCAATACTAATATTGAAAATCATTTTCAATTAAAAATATAAATCGGATCGATTCTTAGTCGTTGTCACCTTGCGGCTCGACAGGAATTTTGGTTTGCAGAACAGAAGCATATTCTCCCTTGAAGTCGACCATCATGTTCGTGATGCCCTGACGTAACTGGCAAAGCCAACTGACTTGAGACGTCTCGCAATTTTCGCTCTGCTTGGCCGTGATCCATTGGTCCATACTTCCCTGCTGCTGATCAACAGCCTGGATGAGTCTGGCCATTTCCTGCTCCGAGCGGTCGGCTACCGCGTTTCCACCCTGCCTGCCAGTTTTAGATTTTTGACCTCATTCTCAAAATAAAACAGGTTATCAAACAAGTCCTGCACCGCCGCCTGCTCGGTCTCAGGATTGCCGACCACGTGGCTCATGGCGTTATCCTCCGCTGAACCCCAAACCGTTTCCAAAAGTTTGGCATGTTCGACCAGCTCACCGGCAACCGCCTGCAGGTAAGCACAACGGGCCTGCTTGCGACGAGCGGGCTCAAGAGCCTCCCATTGGACGGCGGTCGGCTGCGTCGATGAACAGGATGTGTCCAAACTGCTATCAAATATGAGGTATTCGAGAGCCTGGAGACCTTTTCGATTCGTGTTAGGTGGCAGGGCGTAATCAGCGTCCTCAAGGGCTAACAAGGATTCGTAGTCCATCTTGCAATAATTGGCCAACGCGATTTCCGCGATGAGCTGCGTCTGACCAATAATAGCGGGAAGCTTAAATTTGATATTTTAGTTTCTTCCGAAGGTATCATTGCTTTGAAAAAGGATTGGCACAAAATTGGTTTTACCGAGCTCACGGAAGACACCATTTCCCAAGGTTGCGATGAGCGCTTGCACTTTAATCATCCCATCTGGAGGAATGATCTGATTCATTCGCCTCAACAAGCTGGTTACGAAGAGTCCTGAAGCCCTGCCGTGATTCAAAGGCCAGCAGATTGCTGGCCGGCTGCTCCCGTCACGTCCTGATCATGCTCTTTTCTCAACATTTTCGACATTTTCAACTTTGTCCTGGATCACATCCCCGACCTGGGACACCACCCCTCGGACCCGATCATTCAGATCTTTAATACGACGACGTGTGGCTTCTTGAACATTTCTGCCCATGCTAACGGCCCTATCTTTAACCTGGGTGCGCCTTCTTTTGCCTTCCTGGGGATCCAGATAAAGGGTCAACACGGAGCCGATAGCCAATCCAGCAACAAGCCATGAAGCGCTCTTCACGCCCTGTTTTTGACTCATATCCTTCAATCTCTTCCCAAGCGTCGCCACTCGTTCCAAATTAATCTCTTCCTTCAAATCTGTAATGTTTTTCATAGAAAGCATATTTTTCCTCCTTACATATGCAACGATCATCAAAACCTGTTGAATTTCACTAGTGTTCTCTTTCAAGGTCACCACGAACTTCGTCTGGACCCAATCTTGCAAAAAGCATGCAAAGCAATCTATTTTGAAAGCCGCTGATGGAATCGACTCTGCGCCAGCCGAAGGTCTGTGGTGCGCTGGTACATTTACGCATAATAGCGCAAAGCAACTTAGGGAGGCGTCGGACGAGTCGCATCGGCTGGGGCGGCGGGCGCGGTGTCCGACCTTTGCCGAGCACAGTTCGCGTCCACGCTATTATCATTTTGAGCCAACTGCGAAGGATCCGCGCAATCGGAGGTCGGCTTGGGTTGATTCACGGGTGTATCAATACCTGTGCCCGTCACTGTTCCAGCCTCTGGATTGGGGGTTCTCGGGTTTCTGTCCGAGACGGCGGAATCTGTGGAGGGCTGTGAATACCCTTGATGCTGCTCCTCGCCTTCACGTTTTTTCGTGCAGGACAAAGCTGCGACTGTCAGCAAGGATAGGGTGGAGATTTTCAAGATGTGTGCTGTACGTTTCATGTTATGTTTTCCTTCGTCATAAAGTGTCAGCCTTTCCTGGATCGTGAGACTCCCTTGGACCTTCTTCATTTTTCGTGCCGTATTTCATGTAAATCCCATCCAGAAATCAGAATTCGCCTGATGCACGATGCAGATTCCCACGCCTATAGTGAAACGACATCTTTGCAACAAGGAGAACAGAAATGGTTACAGTCACTGAGCAGGAAAAACGACTCGGCATTGCGAGTGAACTTGCTGATATCGAAATGCGACAAAGGGCCATTGTGCAATGGAATAGCACCATACGTAGCCTTATCCATAACTTTAAGGACGAACGCGAAACCCTGGAAACTATTGCGGACGAAGATGAAAAAAACCTTCGTATGATCGAGACGGTCATGACCAACTTCGGTATGAGGGTCGAGCCCAAGGAATTTACCAAGGGTTTCGTTCGGCTGGCTTCCCAGAGGATCGACGACAGCGGTGCCCCGGTGGTGGAAAAACTGGGTGTGTATGCCCTCACCAAGCAAAATCAAGCCATGTGCGGATTTCTTGTCCACAAAGCCGGGCAGCTGTCCATGGTTGATGTCAAGGCTGCGCTTGCACTCTTTGAAGGCATTCAGACTTCCATGGAAAAGCAGGTGGGTCAGATGACAGGTATTATGGAAAAAGTAGCCGTTCAGCTGATCAGCGGTGAAGAACCAGCCAGTGGAGTGACAGGACGCCTGCGCGATATGGCAGCAACGGTTGCAGGAGCTGTCATCAACGCGGTGGGCAAGCCAGCGGACGAAATGAATGTTCTCAATGTCCTGCGCATGGATCACGTGAAAGTCAAAACCCTTTTTCGTGAGATAAAAAGCGCGACCACCGCTGTGGACAAGAATGACCTTTTCTACCAAGTGCGCCTGGATCTCCTTTCCCATGCCGAAGCCGAGGAAGAGACTGTTTATCAGACTTTTCAGCAATACGAAGACTTGAAAGCTGAATTTGATACCTCGTGGAGCGAGCACGAACAGATCCGGACGATTCTGGATGTCATCAGTAATGTCGAGGCGTCCAGCCAGCTTTTCGAAGAACGCATGAAGGATCTGCGCGCCATTGTGGAAGAACATGTGGAGCGCGAGGAAGATGAGATTTTCAAAATGATCGAAGCCAAATCGAACGAGGACGACCTCAAACAATTGGCCCGGGACTTCCTGACCCGAAAGGCCCAAATTCAGGAACAGCTCAGTCCGCATATCACCAGCGGGAGCGTCTCGGGAAGCAGCCCCGAAATGTCACCCCCAGCCATGATGTAAAACGTCAAAAATATCCCCTTCGAAGTCCTTGTTGAAGTGACTCCAGGCCCGTGGCTTAATCATTGCCATGGGCCACCGAAGGAGCTTCCCGATGAGTCTTACGGAAAGAGCGCAATCGTTTGCCATCACAGCACATCGAAAAAAGGACCACAGGCGGAAGTACAGTGGCGAGCCCTATGAAGTTCATCTCTTCGACGTGGCCGATAGGGTTGTATCCGTCACCCATGATGAACGGACGATCGCTGCCGCATGGCTTCACGATGTGGTTGAGGATACGGATGTGACGCTGGCGGAAATCCAGGCTGAGTTTGGATCCGAGGCGCCGTCTTGGTTGAAAACCTGACGGATATTTCCCGGCCCCAGGATGGCAATCGGGCTTAACGTAAGGTCAAGGATCGTCAGCATCTGGCTCAGGCCAGACCCGAAGCCAAAACTGTCAAACTCGCCGATATTATCGCCAAGGCTCCCGATATTGCAGGACACGATCCCAGTTTCGGACGTGTTCATATCAAGGAAGCCGAAGCTCTGCTCAAAGTGCTTAAGGAAGGCGACCCCGAGCTCTACGCCCGGGCGCAGCAAACCCTCAAGCAAGCCTGGAAGATGACGCAAAAACGTCGGGATTCCACCCGCGAACCTGCTCGATCCTAATTTTGTAGCCTTTTGAGGTACGCCTTCACTTGATCCAGCTCACCAGGAAAAAGGGTTTCTCGCGTCGCATCGGGCAGAAGGGTTTCATAATCTTTCAAATGTCGGTCGGACTCCAAAAACGTGATGTCATAGATATCAAGCTCCGTTGCCGCTTTTGCTTGAAGAGCCTTGAGCCCTGGATACTCGAGAGCTGCGGATATCTGCTGAAAGAGCGAGCGGAATTTCGGAAGATTCTTATCCGTAAGGTCTTTCTTCTCTTTGAACTGTTTGGTCCGCTCAGCTTTGAGTCCCTGAATCTCCGCGTTGTTCTTCACCACATCAGGTTCCAAACGCGAATGGTCACATGGGCAAGTTCATGAGCAATCACAGCCGCCAGCGAAGCATCATTAGGGACTTCACTGAGGACGGGCGCGTTGAACGTTAAAAGTCCAGAACCTGGATTTGCCGAGGCATTGGGACTTGTCGACCCGAGCACGGGATCATTGGTCTTGAACTGGACGCAAAATGCAGTGGGGCTATAAGGCCCTTTGAAAGTATTCGGGTTTTTTTCAATGATATGATCCACAATCTTTTGAATGTAATTGCGGACGATGGCATGCTCGGTTGAAGCCTGGCTTGAGCAGGACTGAAGCGCCTGGGGCCTTGGTTAGGAGGTCTGTCCAATAACGTGACTCTGTCTACTTTGCTCTCCCTGGACTCCACAGTGCATAAGAGTGAGTCCAAGCACGGCTGCACCCAGTAATTTCAGGGGACTCGACGGTTTGATCGCGCGCATCGGGGGGGACCTCCAGGAACATTCGAGATTTTTTTGGTTTCTCAAAAATTCCCAGTGCAAGTCCAGGACCAGGCCGAAGTATCTCGGAGTCGGAGAAAAGTCACAAGCGTGAACCTGCAACCTGAGGACTCCAGGCAGCGCCTGCAGGCCGCCTGCTACCACTTAAAAAGAAAAAATACCCCGGATCCCGCCAGTTAATAAACCTTCGCGGAACCGCTCCCCCAGGCTGGAATACTGGTTTTGGTCCATACGCAATTCTCGCTGGATTCCTGAACACTCGAGGGGCTCTACCAACATTCCAACCTATGAATTGTGCAATCCTCAGTTTTTCGCGACCTAATTCCTCAAGAAGGTTTCCATATCCTACATAACTTCCAGGCTTAAGCTTGGCCATGCCCAGACGATAGACCAGAGAAGAGGTGACTATGCTCAATAAACTTTCTCTTTGGCAACGAATCGCGATACCAGTCCTGGCGATGACTCTGGGCCTCATTATTGTCAGTAGCATGCTGGTAGGCCATTACTATGAACGTTCAAGCCAGGCCCAAGGCATGGCACGATCGGCCCAAGCGATTCAGGCCATCTCCCGTATCATCCATCAGATTCAAAAAGAACGGGCAACGTCCGTCTTGTTTATGAATGGGGCTAATACCAAAGATGAGCTCAAGGCCCAGAGAGATGTCGTAGACCAGGAGCTGTTGTTCCTCACCAGCAGAAAAGCGGAGTTGCTCAACAGCACTTTGCAGAACCAGATCGATAATCTTTCTGGAACGCATCAGGCAATACGAGCGCAGGTCGACGCTAAGTCCGGAGCAGCGGCTGAAGCTGCAAAAGCCATTGGCATTCTGGTTGATCACTGGATCAAAGCCCAGGCCAGTTGTGCCAACGAGTTTCACCTGGATGGACTTGAGTCGACTCTGCTGAGTATATCCATTTTCGAAAAGTCCAAAGAAAGCATGGGGCGCATGCGGGCGCTGCTGAACGCCGTCCTGAGCGCCAACCAGCCTATCAGTGCTGCCACCGTTTCCCTGCTGGCCACCCACAAATCCGGTGTTCTATCGAATATGGAATCACCCGGGCTGACGATCTCACACACCAGTCACCAGGATATTGATAAACTGCTGGCCGCCGAAGATTGGCTCTCGGTGTTAAGCACTTATAATCGTGTTGTTGAAAAGTCCGGCAAAGGGGATTATGGGGTTGATGCCAAGCAATTTTCTGCCACCATCACTAGGGTCATCGACAGCGTTCGTGGTGTGATCGATCCGGAAATCACCATGACATCGGCGAGCATCCATAACGCAGCAGCGGCCGCTCAACGCAACTTTATTCTGTGCGTTGCCACGGTTTTTTCCCTGATTGTCGTTTCCATGCTTATCTCTGTTTACATAACAAGGGCCATCAATGCAGCACTCAAAGCTGTCGCTGAGCTGCTCAGTCACGGGGCCGATGCCGTGGCCAAAATCGCTGTGCAAGTCGCCATGGCCAGCCAAAACCTGGCTTCCAGTGCAACCGAGCAGGCCTCGGCCCTGCAGGAGACAACGGCTGCGGTGGAAGAGACCAAATCCATGATCAAAAAGAATGCGGAAAACAGCAGCAAATCAGCCACGCTTTCGCAGCAGAGTTATGAAACGGCACTTAAAGGTAAAGAAGCCATCATCGACATGACTGGCTCCATCGACGGTATTGCGCATAGCAACGCGGAAATCATGGCCCAGAATGAAGTGACCAACAAGGAGCTGATGGATATCGTTCGCGTCATTCGAGAAATCGAAGGCAAAACGAAGGTCATCAATGACATCGTTTTCCAGACGCGCCTCCTCTCGTTCAATGCTTCCGTCGAGGCCGCGCGGGCCGGAGAGCAAGGCAAAGGCTTTGCCGTTGTGGCTGAAGAAGTTGGTAATCTGGCCCAGATGAGTGGGACGTCGGCCCGTGAAATCCAGATTCTATTGGATAATAGCGTACGGTTGGTTGATACCATCGTGACCAACACCAGGCAGAAGATGAACAGCCTTTCTCAAGTCGGCAAGGAAAAAATTGAAGCAGGCATCGTGACCGCCGAACGATGTGGCGACATTCTTCAGCAAATCGTTGCCAACGTTGCCATCGTCGGGCAAATGACCAACGAGATTTCGTCAGCCTGTCATGAACAGTCCGAAGGCATTACCGAAATCAACAACGCCATGACCGAAATGGATACTGTGGCTCATCAGAACAGTGCCGCTTGCGAGCAGACATCGGTTGCAGCCGAAGAGTTAAAAACCCACGCCGGTAAATTGCTATCCATGGTCCAGCAGCTGGAGCAAGTGATTCATGGTTCGGTTCAGAACCCCGTTCAGCCAGTAAAAATTGCAGCCAGGAATGTGCAAGTTGAGGACGATGAATGGGATCAGGCTGCCTGAACTCACCCATGTGCCAGAGCGGCTCTTCGCAGGAGCCGCTGCCTACGTAAAATCTCCAGCAGGCTGGAACCCAACTGCCCCTTGACTCTCCTCCGTAAAGACCTTAAGAACACAAACGTATCCCGTGGCAAAACATCAAAAGGAATTTACGATGTCTCGTAAAACTTTCCGAACGCTCGGCCTTGTCCTGGCCTTCAGCGGCATGGCCAACGCCCACGATCGCGCCCCAGCAGCTGATGCGTCCCGGATGCAACTCAGTTTTCCCAAAGGCTTCCGGATGGGAAGCGCCATTGCTGGGTTTCAAGTCGATATGGGCTGTCCAACCGTAGCCGCTGACGTCTGTGAAGATCGAAACTCCGATTGGTTCCAATTTATCACCCGGCCTAGGTTTCTGCAGAATCCGTTCCTGTATTTATCAGGTGATCGACCGGAACAAGGACCTGGCTTTTATGAATCGTTCCCCGCTGACCTGGAACGCGTGAAGCGCGACATGGGTCACAATAGTCTGCGTTTTTCCATCGAATGGAGCCGAATTTTCCCACAACCGACCTTCGGAATCGTAGGACATGCCGCTTTGCGTGCCATGGCTTCCAAGGAAGGCCTGCAGTATTACCACCAGATGCTGGCGGAAATGAAACGGCAGGGGCTGTCACCCCTGGTCACGTTGAATCACTATACGCTGCCGACGTGGATTCATGATGCCGAGGGCTGCAATAAGAACTTCAATCGATGCACGAATAAAGGCTGGGCTGATCCGGATCGCATTGTGCCTGAAATTGCCAAGTACGCGGGATTTATTGCTGAAGAATTCGGCCGGGACGTGGATGTTTGGGCCACGCTGAACGAGCCTTTTTCGGCCGTTGTGTTTCCAGGCTATGTACTGCCATCAGAGATGCGCAGCAATCCCCCCGGCCTGCACTTTCACCTGGGAGCAGCAAAAACAGCTTCGCGGGCTATGATTGAAGCCCATGCTCGCATGTATGATGCCGTGCACGCCGCCGATCAATGGGATGCCGACGGCGATGGCACCAACGCGAGCGTGGGTCTGGTCAGCGCCTATCTTCCCGTACATCCCAAACGTCCGGGGACAGGTGATGTAAAAACGGCCCGGGATCTGGCTTACCTTGCGAACGATCTCTATCTGGATGCGCTGGTCCACGGCAAACTCGATGAGCAGTGGAACGGCCAAACCGTGGACCGACCCGATCTAGGCGGACGAATGGACTTTATTGGCATCAACTATTACATGACCCTTACGGTGCAAAAAGCCTGGGTTCCGATTCTGCAGCTGTTCTCGCCTTTGCTAAGCCTTGATCCTTTTCAAGTGGATATCAACGGTTCCTATCCCGAGGGACTTTACGAAGTAATCGCGGACCTGTCCCGTTACAAGCGGCCCATGATGGTCACGGAAACAGGCCGCGATGGTGCCGACGATGCCGGCCATGTGGAAAGCTGGCTGGTGCGCACGATGGCCTGGACGCGCCAAGCGATAGCGGATGGCTACGATGTTCGTGGGTATTACTATTGGACCCTTTTTGACAACTATGAATGGAATATAGGAATGAAAATGCGGATGGGGCTTTATGAAGTGAACGCTGAAGACCCTATGAAAACCCGGCAACCACGTTCCGCTGTGCGCGCCTACCAGCGCATTGCCTTGGAAAATGCGATTCCCAAGGACCTGCTCGACCAGCATGTGCTGCCGTCTTCTGCCCCGGACGTTCAGTCATGGCGCGTGCCTGAGTTGCTGTTTTCAAAAGACAGACTTTGAAATATGCTACCTTGAAAGCATCCAGAACGGAGGCCTCGTGTATGCAACGGATTTTAGCACTCTTCATCATGTCAGCCCTATTCATCACCACTTTAGGTCAAGCCGAGGGCACCAACTGGGACTTCAAAGAAAATTGTGATGTCCCTTCGGAATCGTTTCAAACCTTAAAGTCGGTTTCTCAAGAAGAATGTCAGCGAACCTGCGATAACGAAAAGAACTGCAAGGGTTTCGTTTATATTACGGGTTGGAAACGCTGTCTTTTGAAAGATCAGATGCAAAAGCAAGCCAGGCTTCGGTTTATTTCGGGCGAGCTGGATGAAAAGCGCGGCTTTGAAGCCAGCCGCCTTAAGCTCGATTCCGATCACAGCGGCAAGGATCTCGAACGCAAGGTCCTGGATCAGCCTGAAATGTGTGCGGATGCTTGCAAGGGCCGAGCGGATTGCCAGGCATTCACGTTCCTTGAAGGGTATCGCGTGTGTTGGTTGAAGGCAGCGGGTGGGCGCCTGAGTGAAAAGATTTTCCATTGCGGAATGAAAAAAACCTAGCGTTCTGCCTCGCCTCTTCATGCTCAGGAGATCACCCTTGAAACGATACATCCTTACAGGTGCG
>NZ_DASQYZ010000003.1:0-14884 GCF_035638955.1 Oligoflexus sp.
CGGTGGATTGATTAGTATGCAAAGACCCTCTGGTACAATCCTTTTTCAATCCATGGCCAGAACCCTGGGACCACGCAGTCTTGGGGTCCTTCTGACAGGAATGGGTGACGATGGAGCCGAGGGAATGAAGGAAATCTTCAACGCCGGTGGATACACTATCGCTGAAGATGAATCCACTTGCGTCGTTTATGGAATGCCAGCGGCTGCTGTTCGACTGGGCGGGGTCTGTGAATCTCTTCCCATCGATGGCATCGCCGAGCGCTTGACTCAGATAGTCGCGCCACAACAAGGAGGCATCAATGTCGTCTGAGCAAAAAATCCTGGTTGTGGAAGATTCTGAGACACAGGCGTTGGCACTTGCGTACGCCCTTGAAAACGAAGGGATTCAAGTTACCATCGCTGCTGATAGCGATAAGGCCTTTCAGGCTTTGATGGATAGTAGATTTGATGCTGTAATTATCGACTACCACCTTCCTGGCATGCGTGGAGATGAGCTCTGTCGCCGGATTCGCCAAAACATCAGCACCCGCAGTTTGCCTATTGTCATGCTTACTGCAGTCAATACATCTGAAGTAAGTAGTATCGATAGTGGAGCCGATATCTATTTATCTAAACCCATAGATACCGAAATCTTAGTCATGCGGCTCAATGCGCTCTACCTTAAGGGTGAACGCCTTCCAAAAGAAGGTCGGCTCGAGGGCATTGCTTTGCGTCAGGCCAAAATTCTTGCTGTTGACGACAGTCCTACTTACCTTGCTTATCTGGTCAATCTCCTTACCGATGAAGGCTACCAGGTTTTTCAGGCGGGAAGTGGTCAGGAGGCGCTGGACCTTCTCAAGAATGAAATCTTCGATGGCATTGTCCTCGATCTTGTCATGCCGGGAATGGACGGTATCGAAGTCTGCAAATGGATTACTCACTATCAAAGCCACGCCGCTGATCCTATTGTAATGCTTCTCCTGACTGCAAACGAGAACAAAGATGAAATGACTCGGGGACTCGCTGCCGGTGCCGACGACTTCGTTGGGAAATCGAGCGATCTGGCAGTTCTCAAGGCGCGCATACGTGCTCTCATCCGTCGCAAGTTTCTCCAGGATGAAAATAAGCGAATCACTGAAGAGCTTAAAAATAAGGAGTTAGAGACACTTCGGGCGCGTGCCAAGCAGGAGGTTGCAGAAGCAAGAGCCTCGTTGGTTGAAAAACTCGAACTAACTGCAAAAGAACTCCGGATTTCGAACGACGAGCTAGTTAAGGCACGTGAAGTTGCCTTTAAAGCCTCCGATGCAAAGTCGCAGTTTCTGGCCAATATGAGCCATGAAATCCGCACTCCAATCAATGGCGTCATAGGCATGACAACACTCCTGGAGGACACTCGCCTTGATACTCAGCAAGCTGACTATGTTGAAAATATCAAGAGATCCGCCGAAGCTTTGTTGACAGTCATTAATGATATCCTTGATTTCTCGAAGGTTGAGGCGGGCAAGTTGGAACTTGAGATTGTTGAGTTTGATTTGGACCAACTGATTATGGACGTTGGAAAAACTTTGGATTTTTCCATCACGAAAAAAGGACTCAGGCTGATTATTTCAAAACCGGATAGCCTTACAACACTATTCGGCGGCGATCCAGGGCGCCTTAGACAAATACTCCTCAATTTGCTGAGCAACGCGATAAAATTCACTATGACCGGGGGAATTCAACTCCGCATCGGCATCGAAGAGGAGAATGACCTCACTACAGTGTTTAAGTTTGAGGTGGAAGACTCCGGAATCGGCATTCCTCAAAGTGCAATTGGTCGCATGTTCATGCCATTTTCACAAGCGGATGCCACTACCACTCGAAAGTTCGGTGGCACTGGCTTAGGCCTTTCTATATGCAAGCGACTCGTGGAGCTTATGCATGGCCAAATCAATGTTTCCAGTATTGAAGGCAAAGGCTCTGTATTCTGGTTTACAATACCTTTACAAAAAAGCATTTCGAAACGAAATACCAAAAGTGAAGTACTTGCCCCCTTGACTCGTGGTTTAACAGGACGCATTCTCGTCGCAGAAGACAACTTTATCAATCAAAAAGTAGCTTTAGGCATGCTCGAAAGGATGGGCCACAAGGCAGTTGCCGTAGCAAATGGCGTCGAAGCTTTGAATTCGTTGCGCGAGATGCATTTCGATTTGATTTTAATGGATTGTCAGATGCCAGAAATGGATGGCTATGAGACAACTTCTATTATCCGACGAGGCCATACAATAAACAGTCCATCCATTCCGATCATCGCAATGACAGCAAATGCAATCTTAGGTGATAAAGAACGTTGCCTTGCCTCCGGAATGGATGACTATATCTCGAAACCAGTCCGCATTGATAAGCTTGCATTAGCGATCGGAAAATGGCTTAAGCCCCCTGTGTTGTCCGACATTTCAGCAAAGGTGAGAATTGATTCGGCGAATGAGATGACGGCATTAGACGACGCGAAATTTCATTTACTTGAAAAAGTTGGCGTCGGGGCATCACGTGGTTTGGTGTCCGAGCTTGTTTCGAATTTCATTGCGACAACGCCACAGGCTCTCAATTCCATGCATGACGCGATAAAAGCTGGTAAACTGCAAGACCTCGTATCTATAGCCCAAGCTTTAAAAAGCAGTAGCGCTAGACTAGGCGCAATTAAATTTTCTAAAATCTGCGCTGGATTGGAAAATACTCATTCTCTGGAAAACACTGCGGTAGCACATGACTTGCTGGAAGAACTCAAGCTGCATTTTATTGCTGTGAAAAATCGACTTGAGCAGAAAGCACAAAAGAGGGAAGATGTGGCATCCTGAACTTGGTGGTTGAAACCTGGTCACCACCATCTCCGGCATATGATCGAATCGCATCCTCTCCCTTCCCCCAGTCAATGACCAGGGTTTTCAGCTCTGGTCGCGACGGGTCATCCTTGTGATCGGAACGGTTTATCTGGTGAAGGGGATCCACGGATACGTGCATGGGCTGCTGGGATAATGAAGAAACCGTGGGCTATGTGCCGGCCTGGATCAGGTGGCAATCTTGTAGGCTATAGGCTGAAGATCATGAGCTGCGGCGTATTCTTTGATGACGGCTTTGAGCTCTTTTTCCTGCAATGGTTTTGCCAGAAATTTATCCATGCCTGACAGGATGCATCGCTCGCGTTCTTCCTGCATAACGCTTGCGGACAAGGCAATGATAAAAGGCCGATGCCTGGATGGCAATTCTCGTATCTGCAAGGTGGCTTCGAAACCATCCATCTCCGGCATATGACAATCCATGAAAATGATATCGTAGGTTTTTCTGCTCGCGGCTTGCAGAGCCTGAGCTCCCGTGAATGCGAAATCCGCTTGATATCCGATTCGCTTCAGAATGCCATCGGCGACGACCCGATTGATCTGATTGTCATCGGCAACAAGGATATGGATCGGAAAAACCACGGGTGCGACTGCGGGCAGGGAATCCGCTGTCAATTCATGAATATCAGCGGCGACCCTCTCGGTTGGAAAGTTGAAGAAGAAGGTCGAACCACACCCCACTTCACTTTCCACCCAGATGCGCCCGCCCATGAGTTCAACGAATCTTTTGCAGAGCGCGAGGCCCAGCCCGGTGCCACCATACTTCCTGGTGGTGGAGAGGTCAGCCTGGGAAAAGGCTTTAAAGAGTTCATCCTGCGAGTCGCGGTCGATGCCAATTCCTCGATCCTTGACCGAAAGCTGGACCCATAGCCGATCCCCCTCATGAGACTGCGTTACCACTTCTACATCGACGGAACTGTCGGCAGAGAATTTGATCGCATTCGCCAGGAGATTGATCAGCACCTGCTTGACGCGGACAGGATCGCAGTAGATAAAAGCCGGCAGATCATCACTTATGCGTTCGACAATCGTAATGCGATTGTCATGAGCCTTGGATCGAACGAGGGACGTGGTTTCCCGGACCAGCTGGGATAGCTGCACGGGAATCCTCTCGATCGACATCCGACCCGCTTCGAGTTTCGAAAAGTCCAGGATATCGTCGATGATGCCAAGCAGGAGTTTGCCCGAGGTCTCGATCACCTCGATTTTTTCCACGAGCGTTGGGTCGGATGTCGAGCCACGGAGTAAACTGGTCATCCCCAGGATGCCGTTCATCGGTGTTCGGATTTCATGGGACATGTTCGCCAAAAAACTGGTTTTTATGGCCAGGGATCGCTCGGCGCGCAATTTCTCGTGTTCGAGTGAGTCGTTGAGGGCTATCAGTCCCTTTTCCATGATGCGGCGGCTATGATCGAAGGCAAGGGCCATGGCCAAGGACGCAAGAATCGTTGCACAGTACACGATGATTTTGCTTTTATTCAAGTCGTCGATGGAAAATCCCGCATAGTGGACGATCTGATAGGAGTCGACCAGGAAGATTCCAACATAGAGAACCAAGGTCAAAAATGTATAAACCATCCCAGCCCCCATCCCCAGCAGGAAGGTGCTGAAGCCTGGCAATAGGAGCAGTGCCGCGAGGATCTCCGCCGCGAAACCCCTGCCGACGAGCGCAGCCGCAGTGGATGCCAAAGCAAAAATCAGTAGAAAGCCATGGGCTACAAAAGGAGTAAAATGGATTCTGCTTTTGGTGAAAAAACCCAGGATGATGAAACCGATGCCACAGGTGAGCGTGATGAAGATTGTTGGGGAATTGAAGGGTGGAAAGGCATATAGGATAATGCACCCACAAAGCATCAAAATCCCCAAGGCCATGGATAGCTGCTGGAGGATTCGCTGTCTGAATTTCGATTTTTCTTCATGGAACTTGTTCAAGGCTTACAACCCCTTGATCCAGAATAACATGCTTGGAACGATTGTATACCAATTGAATTAAGTTAACCTTCGCATAATTGAATGGCCTGGGTCTTCCTGCTCTGAGGGTTGGCAGGATGACGAAGCCGAGGCCGTTGTGATCGCCGATGATCCCAATGCCTGTTCCGTCAGGTCTGGATCCATGGGTATCCGCGGCAGCCTGGAAGGTCGACTGGTCGAGCCCTTTGACTTCCGGGAACCTCGGTGTGACCGACAAGGTTCGCGAATTGTGATCAAATCTTTTTGTAGGTTTCCACGCGATTGCGTCCGCTCTTTTTAGCCTCATAGAGACCAAGATCAGCGTAATCAATCAGCTGTTGGGCGGATTCACATTGGTGTTCGAGGGTGGATGCGACACCGGTCGAGAAGGTCACTTTGAAGGTATTGCCCGGCTCACCCCATTCGAGCTGGCGAGCCTTATCCAGCAAGCGGTTGAAGCATTCTACGGCGGGCTCCAATTTGGTTTCTGGCAAAAGAACGAGGAATTCCTCGCCACCGTAACGGGCTGCAATATCGACTTTTCTCAGATTGGACAGCAGCAATGTCGCCAGCTGTTTTATCACTCGGTCGCCTATCGGATGCCCATAAGTGTCATTAATCTTCTTAAAGAAATCGATGTCGATCAGACCGCAGCACAAGGCACGACCGTAACGTCGACAGGTCTCAAACTCAAGCGGCATATGATCATCAAGGAAACGGCGATTGTAAAGTCGCGTGAGAGGATCACGGATGCTCAGCTCGTTCAGTTGCTCCTGCAGGTCACGAACACGCAGCGAAGACTTGATACGAGCGAGCAATTCGACTTTACGCGCAGGCTTGGTGATAAAATCGGAGGCACCTTTGCCCAGCGCGATCTCCAATTTTTCGACTTCGTTGTGCCCTGTCAGAACAATGATGGGTAGGAAACGATTCTGGGGGTCACTTAAAAATTGGCCAATGAGCTCCGGTGCCGAACTATCAGGCAGTTCCCAATCGAGGAGGACGACGTCGGGTCGGGAATCATGAGCTATCTTTAGTCCCTCGCAACCGCTGCCGGCTTTTAGGACTTCAAAACCTTCCTGGCGAAGAATCGATTCAATCACCAGGGATTGAACCGCGTTGTCTTCCACGACCAGTATGGTTTTCGGGGCCGGCGTCGATATCTGCAAGGTAGTTTCCTCAGTATCCATGACAACTCGTCGGAACAAACCCGCCTAAGGAATAGTTTAGTTTCTTATTTTTTCGTAACGAAACCGAGGGACATTACGGTTTAGTAAGGATAGGTCATTCGAAAAAGGGGTAGTGAGTGAAAGCATACGGGGAAAAACTCGAACGAAAGCGCTTTCCTAGGGGCCTTGAAGCGTTAATGCAGTTAATCCGTGTCTCCGTTCTTATGAATGTCTGCAGCGGCGGGCTTATGCTTTGATGCGATCCAGTCTGGCAACGAGGGAATGACTTGCATCAACTTTGCCACAGTCTCATTATAGATTCGCTCCATGTCGTCCAGAGCAACCTCCGTGGATCTGATATCACTGAAACCCAACTGTTCTACGGTTCGGCAGCATTCGGTAAGGCGCAAGGCGCCAATGTTTGCGCTTGATCCCTTGAGGGAGTGTGTGTGGGACTTCAGCGACTCCAGGTCGCGTATTAGAAAAGAGTGCCTAATATCTTTGAGACGGCTGGCTGAAATGTCCAAATAAAGAGAGAAAAGCTCGAACGGAAAGTCTGGATCATTATCCTTCTCACCTATCATCAGCAGATCTTGAATAACTTCATCGTCTAAAAGTTCTTCGTCCGATGAGTTTAGCTGTTTGATATCATGAGACGGATTGAAGTTCATAGGCAGCACGCGCGCTAGCTCGGTCTGCAGCTCAGCAATTCTCAATGGTTTGGTCAAAAAGCCATCCATTCCAGCTGCAATACAGGCATCGCGGTCAGCTTCTTGAGCATTTGCTGTAAGTGCAATGATGGGGACTCTCGTTTTTCCTCCTTCCAAAGCCCGTATCATCATCGTTGCCTGAATGCCGTCAAGCACGGGCATTCGATAATCCATAAGTATTGCAGAAAATTCGCGGTCATTGAATGCTTCGACAGCCTGTTGACCGTTTTTCACACATTCGGTCTTAGCTCCCAAATGATGCAGGAAGCGTACAGCGACCTGCTGATTCACAGCATTATCCTCGGCAATAAGAATTCTACCGCTAAAACAAGCCTGATACAGCGGCATCTCTCTCAAGTTTTCTCGAGGTGGGAAATTGGGAACATCATGGGCAAAAGCCTTCACCTCGTCTCGAATCCGTTGGACCAAAGAAACCACATCGCCCAAGTAAACGGGGACATTGAGAGTCCATAACCGCGAATGCCTCATTTCGTCCAAGGTTGGGTCATTTATAAAACAAAGCTGGATGACGGAATGACCTTTCCTGAGACATTCATCTCGAGATGCCAGGAGTTCTTTTTGACCGGAAGAAGACTCCGAAGAAAGATCAATTATAACGGTATTCACAGCTGGATTGGCCTCAACATCGATACCAGGGGACCGCAGCTCTCTGCATAAAATTGAGTTTCGGTGAGGCGATAAGCTTATGAGCTGGACTGTACATACAGGGGAAAGTTCTGGCTCTGGAGTATGGGGGGCCGAGGAATCGAAGGGAATGTCGAACCGAAAATCAGAGCCTTTTCCTAATTCGCTTCGAACACTGATTTCGCCCTTCATCAGGTTGACCAGACGCTTGGAGATGGACAGTCCTAGGCCTGTCCCGCCCTTTGTTGTATCGGCATGGAGTTGATTGAAGGGCTGAAACAGTTCGGACAGCCGCTCATTAGGTATACCGACTCCAGTGTCGGAGACCTGGAATCCAACAATGCAGTAGTTTTCAGTTGCACTGGCGCTGACAGAGACGCGAAGGGTGACATCGCCTAAATCAGTGAACTTCACCGCATTGCCAACCTGAAGGGCGTTTACCGTCGGGAGCCCTCTAGCTTGTCCTCTCTGCTTAATGCTGATGTAGAGCATTCGGTGCCAAGCCTCTTGTAAATCGTCGCGATTGGCACGTAAGTTAATCGGATGAATTTCCCATATCCAGGTGCTCATCCTCTTCATTAAGAGCTTGGGACGACAGCGGGATATCTGCGAAACTATGTGCGTAGTGTATTTGCAGACGTTGAGGGCCGAGACACAGACGACTAGCATTGCTCCGGTGGGGGATCCATCCGAACTCGCGCGGCGGGAACTTTCTGCCCAAGGCAACAAGTGTCCGCGATACTGAAATCGGTAAACTCAGAGGCTGCTCGGAGCATTGAACGACAAGTCTTTCCGAAAAGGAAACGAGCAGAGACTATTTTGGAGTAGTTTTAGATAGAAGGAGTTTGATTTCCATAACTTGTGCGATCATCTGGGACTTCTGGGTATCACCAAGAAAGTCGTTCGATGGTCAAGCTTTTCTCCAGCTCTGAAAATTAACGGATGCAACCTACAGCAGCATGATGTCATCAGTAACCGCATGGTCGAGTTCAAGTAGTTCCCATCTGGTTTTAGGCATGGATAGCAGGTCAGAATGCTCCTATATGGATCAGCTGGAAGGCCCCTAAATTTCAAACATGCTCCTCTATGGGGAAGCAAATCTTAGTGTTTCAGAGGCACGGGTGGAAGTTGACTCGGGTCCACGCCGTGCTCGACTGCATCACCGTCAAGCGTGGCCAGAACAGATACAATCTCGACCAGTTGTTGGTAATTGACCGGCTTTGCTATATGTACTTGAAATCCTTCATCAAGGGCCTTCTTCTTATCAATTGGGTCCGAATGTGAGGTCAGTGCGATTGCAGGTATCTTTTCTTCTTTGCTTTTATCAGCCTCTATATTCTTTCTGAGTTTCCGTACAAAATCGTATCCTGTTTCTGCAGGCATGGAGATGTCGCTGATGATGACATTAGGGTCGAAGGAAGCGAGCATAACCAGGGCGCTCTGAACGGAATTAGCCTCTTTAACCTCCGCGCCATATCGCTTTAAAACCCTAAGTAAAAGATAGCGCATGTCGTCCTGGTCATCGACTATTAGGAGCCTTAGTCCTTTAAGGGCGTCGGCAGGTGGAGCGCGATTCTGCATTCTCGGGTCTGGATTCATTGTTTCCCGACCTGCAGTCATTTCGTTAGAGTTAGTGTGCATTTTTTCCTGTCCCTCTCATGAGCCACTGCTTACAGTGAGTCCATCTGTCAAACCCAGGTCTGCTGCAAATTTTATTCCTTCGCTTAGAACTCTGTAAATCCATCAATAGAAGTAATTCGGATTGCCGCCTACCAGCACATCGGCTCAATTGGCCAGGATAATGGACGTGGAAAGAATGAACCGGACTGAAAGCTCAACCGCAGCCTTGCGTCGCTTGAATCCTCAAGAGGAAGCCAAAGCACCAATCTTAATACTTGATGACCATTATCCTAACCTCATCGCTATTGAAGCCATTCTGAATGACCCTTCCTATGAATTGGTACTAGCAAGCTCCGGGTTTGAAGCACTTTGCCATATCGAAAACCGCGAGTTTGTAGTAATTCTAAGTGATATACGAATGCCTATTATGGATGGGTTCGAGTTCGCGCGCAGAGCTAGGAAACATCCTAACGCGCAGAAAACACCGATCATTCTCCTTACTGCTGAGCCTGATGAGATCGACGAAGCCGACTCTTTTGGAATTGTTGAGTGCCTTTGCAAGCCCCTTGAAGCCACTATCGTCAGAAATAAAGTTGCTGCTCTTGCACGTCTAAATCAGCAAACAGCTCAGACTTGAGAAATCGCCAGTCGTCTGGACCTGGAGAAAATTGTTGCGCAAACTTAATTATCGATTGCTTATAAAGCTTGGTAGTAAAGGACAAATAATGCGCAATACGTTACTTTTTCCCATCCTCGTGTGCATTCCCTGCTCTGCTCTGCTCTGCTCTGCTCTTGCCTCTCCGCCTCCTCGATCAAACGTCCGGCGTACTCCAGCCATAAGAGCGGCCAGGGTGGGGTGCGTGCGGAAAGGTGTCCAAGTCGAGGAGATGCCGGAATATCTGAGCAATATTGCAGGGAGGCTTTTTACTTCTGGGACAATGCCCGGGCTTGTAGGTCCTCCTCCTTCAATGTCGAACTGCTGGGAGCAGAAGTAAATTTCTCCTTCTTTCGCGCATGTGATAGCAAGACCTTCTCGTTTTTCCGAGACCTCGCTAACGAACTTTTTGACTGATGGTTGGGAGAGGAAGTCGAAGACGGACTGGGCAGCATTGCCTTCAAAGGATAAATGGTAGATGTCGCCCTTGAGCTCGCCCCGGTAGCAGGATATATCGCTATTGATTGATGCGGCTTCGGGCGTTGATGTTGGTTATCAGAGGCATGGAATTATGCCCCAGAATCAGCCTGCATGTCGCTAGTTGGTAAACACCTTCTTGAGGCCATGCGTCAGCCCAGGAATATGGGCCATGACTCGCAGGGCATAGGAAAGGCCACGGCTACCGCCCCTCTCACTCAGAAACGTTTTTAGAAGTTCGGCTTCATTGAAAAAGCTTTCTGTCGTCTGATTTTTTTCCAGAAGTTCGGCATCGATTTTAAAAACCCGCCGCCATTTATCCATGAAATCCGCAATGCGCCTGTCAGCAGCAAGATCAACCATTGGAATGTCCTTATGATGTTTGTGTCGACCACGAATGGGCAGAAAAAAAGACGCCTTGAAGCATCTTATCTTTAATTGCGGAAACTCAACTTTGAAAGTTGGGCTTCCAAATATAGGCAGGAATCAATAACCCTGACCATTCCGGCCAGAGCCATAACCGCTACTGCTGCGCGGTACGGAAGGTCTTGCTTCATTGACTGTCATGGGGCGACCATCGTAATTTCTGCCGTTCAGCTTATCCATAGCCATAGCCACGTCTTGGGAATCAACCATTTCGACAAAGCCGAAGCCCTTGCTACGGCCTGATTCATGGTCCATTATGACCTTGGCAGATCCGACTTCTCCGTATTGATTGAACGCATCCAGCAG
The DNA here is from genome assembly GCF_035638955.1 of Oligoflexus sp. GTDB lineage: Bacteria > Bdellovibrionota_B > Oligoflexia > Oligoflexales > Oligoflexaceae > Oligoflexus. The sequence goes on from NZ_DASQYZ010000003.1 coordinate 10,814, forward strand.
CGTTTGATCTGTGACAGAATAAGCGAGATTGCCAACATATAATTTGTTGCCCATAGGGGGCCTCCAGAGTGCATCGGCGGCTAAAGAGAAACAAGCAGAATTACTTACAGGCTCGATAGAAGCGCAGGAATGCGATGAGAGAACATTAACACGCCTACACACGAATAGATAGGCGATATCTGGACGACTTAAGGACCAAGCCGGATGGCTGTGACGTGGTGCTTATAGAACGCAGCTCGACCATGGAATTCATTGTGCCGACTTCGAGAGCGATGCGACGTGTATTTGCAGACATTGAAGATAGAGAGACAGAAAGTTGGGGCTTCAGTTGTGCGGGTTGCAAGACATTTTTTACAACCGAGAAGCCTGCGCATTCTTACCAAAAATTTAATTGCATCGAATGTAACGAAAAATTTTTAGTAACCTTTCATAACTTGAATAAACCTTGTAGGGAGTAAAAGAGACGCCTTCGATAATATTTTTTTGGGGACTGCGCATTCTCTAGAGATCGCGATCGGACTTCCCTATGAAGTCCTGGTTCAGCACTTCCAGTCATCCTACTCCGCTTCGCGGGCAGCACTCCTTGAAGCCTGGAAGTTCTTCAAACTTCGCCGCGCGTGGCTCGTTCGTACATTCTGCCAGCCGATCTACGAATGGATCATTGAAGAGGCAGTTGCCCTTGGAATGCTAGAGGCACCAGGATTCGACGACCTTTTCAAACGGCAGATCTACCTTTCAACCGAATGGATCGGCCCTTCGATGCAGAGCATAGACCCCCTCAAAGTTGTCAAGGCTGACGAAGTTCGGCTCTCGTCGGGTGTCGCGTCCCGTCGCTCAATTGTCGAAGAGCAGGGCCGCGACTACGAAAAGCTAAGACGTGAAATCGAGGCCGAGGCCGGGATCAGCAAAGTCCTGTTGAAGAAGGACGAATCAGCTAAGTGATCAACGGAATCGACCTGTTCAGTGGATGCTATTTACTCAGCAATTGCAGCAAATTTGGATCTAGATGTTGGACGCCACAGATGGAAAGAGTTTGAGTAGCTGAACCTGGCAAAAGCCCTCAAAATACTGATTCACACCCATGCGCAGACTTGAAATATTGAAAAAATAAGCTCCTGCAGCGAGATTGGAAGCACCAATAGAAAGAACTTCCAGCGCAGGAGCCCGACCTTGCAGAACCAACTAAACCTATACCCAAGGCTCTCGGCTCCAAACTTGCTGTGTCAAAAGATATCTATTGGGGAAACCTAGCAGGACCTCAGTCATAAAGCTAGGGCGGTTCCAAAGCTTTCAGCTTGATTGTACTGAGAAAGCTGAGATTAAAAAAATCTGTCAGGGTCGGTTCAGAGGAATACTGTTAAATTTATTTATAGGAAGACGATAAAATGCTAAAGAAATTTGTCGGTCTTTTTTTTCTTACTACCTGCTGCTTGTTGAACACCAGTCCCTGCACTGCTGAAACCAAAACCATTACTATGTCTGTTTATATCACTCCTGATGAGTCGCCTCGTTGCAAATTTCTCCAGCTCATCTACAAAGAGGCATTTCGCCGTCTAGGTTACAACTTTGAGCTCCATATCGCACCTCAGCTGAGAGGAAGTATGAGGCCAACAGAGGCATTTTGGACGGCGAACCCATTCGAAAATCAACCCATAACACTCGATATCCAAATCTTATACGTGTTGAAGAATCGGTGATGACTGTAAGATTTATCGCCTTCACCGCGCGACGGGATATCAAGGTGGATGGATGGGAAAGTTTGAAAGGAAAGCAGTACCGTATCGATTACCAAAACGGCAGCGAATACATGCGAGAAAGAGCCTCGCATTATACGAGTCCAAGCAAGCTCCAACCGCTCTACAATATGAACCAAGGCATGCAGCAGATGGTCAGCAATCGTGCCGACATCTTCATATGGGATGAAATCGACATGAGAGCGCGCCTCAATGCTTCAAAATTCCGCGACATGATATTTAACGCTGGAGTCGTGGGAGGCTCGAAGATAAATCTCCATAGTTTTTTCTTGCTCTTTCCATGCCAGAATTCGTTGTTGTTAGGCTAATTTGCTATGGATATACTGCATTGAAATCGTGCTTAGTCTTGGCTAACGCCTCGTAAACGAATATCGACAGGCTGACGGAAGAAAGGCAGGCTCACCATGCGACTCGCTGAATTCATTCAAACGAACCACACGAGTATCATTGAAGCGTGGGTAAATTTCGCCAGGAGCATGGTACCTTGGGCTGAAGGAATGAGTGAGACTGATCTTCAGGATCATGCCAGGGATCTTCTTATTGCGGTGGTTAACGACATTCGAAAGACCCAGACTGCCTTGGAGCAGTCCGAGAAATCCAAAGGGCAGGCTGAGGACGGAAAACTCGCACAGATTGGGCAAAAGCATGCCTCGGATCGTTTGGAGTCCGGGCTTAGCCTTAAGCAGCTTGTTTCGGAGTACCGTGCTTTGCGTGCTAGCGTTCTGCGACAATGGGACGAAACACAAGGAAATGAAACGGGAGATGTGACCCGATTCAACGAGTCAATCGACGAAGCACTCGCTACATCAATAAATCGTTATTCAGAAACGGTTGATAACACCAGAGAACAATTCCTAGCCATCCTTGGTCACGATCTGCGCAACCCCATAGGCGCGATAACCATGGGAGCGACGCTCCTGGCGGAACCACAAAGCAACGACGTTATAGAGATAGCGAATCTAATGCTTGGCGCTGCCGAACGTATGAATCGAATGGTCAATGACCTCTTGGACCTGACGCGCACTCGTCTGGGGGCCGGGATACCCGTAACGCAAAAGCCAATGGATTTAACGCCTGTCTGCAGGCAAATAGTTTCTGAGCTTCAACCAAGTCATCCGGATTTTCAACTTCGATTCGAATCTATCGGTGATCTTCACGGAGAATGGGATAGCGATCGACTTGCTCAAGTGGTCTCAAACCTTGTTGCGAATGCATTACAGTATGGATCGTCAGCAAAGCCTGTGAAACTTGTTGCCCGAGAGAAGGGACAAGAGGTCATACTGCAAGTCCACAACGAAGGTTTGCCTATTCCTGAAAACGCGTTAAAAACGATTTTTACACCTATGGCACGTCACGGATCGGGGGCCCAAAGTGTTGACAGAAATAGTCGCGGGCTTGGACTTGGGCTTTTCATTGCAAGCGAAATCGTAATATCACACGGTGGAACTATCAACGCGACCTCGACCGAGAAGGAAGGTACTACATTTACAGTGACGCTTCCTCGTCACCCTGCATCTAAACCTGCGCAACCGAATGCTTCATATTAACGTCCAATACGAAAACCTGCAGAAATCATAAGCAGAAATGTTTGATTTCCGCATCCTCTGTTGTCGACGCTGGGTTGACTTGAGAAAAATTTGTGACCGATATCGAGTGCCTGATGAACTTTGTATTAGATTGGAATCACTCCTTCCTGACCGCGCCCGAACAACCCGAAAAGGCCGACAACCAAGACAGCAAAATTTGAAGCCTGTGGCTGAGGCCATAAATTAGAAGATGCGAACAGGGTGTCAGTGGTTTTCGAAAACAGCAGCACGGTTCACGATTACTTTCAGGAGCGGGTTGAACTGGGTATATTCGAGCGGATACGAGGCCGGGCCTTGACTGAGTATGAACTATCGTCTTCTACTCTAGCCCTGGTCAGCCGCCACGCTTTAAGTATGCTACAGGAGTCTCTACCCTGGCGTAGGGAAAATAAAGTGTGACGCGCCGAGTGGAGACTACGGGGTCGCTGGTCAGCTTTTAGGCAACGTATCGCGAGTATCAATTGAAACCTGTGTAAGCGTAAGAAAAGCGACTTAGTCAACGTGGCACACAGTAGGTGGGATGAAGCAGCAATTTGTGCGGCTGGTCGCAATTGGTCGCAACTGCCTTTAGAAACTCTATATTTGTCTATAAATATTGAAATTTCTCTGATGATTGCTATAACAGGACACTTTTTCCAGACGGAGGATCAAATTTGGCAACGATAACGAAGAAGGGGGCTGCGACCATGCCGGCCGGCGAATTCAATGATGAGGGGGGCAGTTTTCTCGGG
>NZ_DASQYZ010000004.1:0-5263 GCF_035638955.1 Oligoflexus sp.
CTTCAGGAAAAAAGGCCAGTTGCAGATCGCAAAAACCATCCGTTCCTGCCTTTATGGCAAAGACACTGACCTCGGATACCTCTTCCCAAAAATCTGAAGTCAAAGAGATAACGATTCATAAACAGGAGCTCCGTTTCTTACGGCACTGCTGCGGCCAGAAAATGAACTTTCTGCGAAAAAGCGAATGAATTAAACGCTGGCTCTGCCCTCCAGCCCGAATTTCAACGTCGTCACAATCCAATGAAGCCCACTCACACAGCGCCCGGATCAATTCTTAAGCATTCTTTCCGGGGCCCTGACTAAAAGCCCATCGGAAATTCCCTCTATTTCGTCGGATACCTTTATGGTCGGCCTTCAGATGGTACTTTGTGCATTTCTATGGGCGGTCTGGGGTTGGCAGGTGATGCTCTGGGGAATTTTTCTAAGAATGGTTGCAGTATACCATGCAACGTGGTTCGTGAATAGTGCAGCACATAAGTGGGGCTATCGGAATTATCAGGACGGTGATCAGGCTACAAATTGTTGGTGGGTGGGCCTGCTGACATTTGGCGAGGGATGGCACAACAACCACCATGCACATAGCAACGTTGCACCGGCAGGCCGTCAGTGGTGGGAGTTGGATGTGACTTGGCTGTTCATCAAATTCTTGCGCAGTGTGGGCTTGGCGACTGATGTGAAGACTCCACCGGCGCTGGAACTCGATCCCAATTCAATTCGACTTGCCCGTAAAACGAATGCAGGCGGCTCGGCGAGTTGTCCAAACCCGCTCTTTCTCTTTTCAAAACCAGAAACTCCCTAGGCTCATGATTGAAACAGTCCGCTGCTGCACCGTCAGTCTTAAGGCAGAAAAGTCGCTGAAGGTCCATAGCAGGGGAATCTCCCAGTTCGAATCTCACATCAAGGAATTGGGGAATTCAGGGCGGCAGTCCCATCAGTCCTCGACATAGGTATCCGCAAACTCAAAGAGATGGCTGAATTGAAAGATTTGCTCGAGCAACGTCCGAGATTCTGCTGTCCGCGCGTGCATCTTGTATTGCAAAGCGAAGGGCTTGTGAAAAACCACAAATGACGCTTCGGACGGGAAATGACTGCAGCATCACCACGCTGCATGATGCTATGTCAACTTTTCACATTCGCAACGCGCCCGTCCAGCAGGAACGCGGTGCAGCGTGGGATCCCAAATCCATGTCGAGTTCCATACATACAGATTTACATGTTGGCATCGCCTTTGCAGACCTAAAGTAAAGTCCGATGTCCGGACGTTTTCTCATTTCCTATGACATTGTTAGGAGGCTTTATGAGTAAGGTGGCGTTTGCGAAGTCCTTGGGAATTAGTCCAGTCGCGGAACCAGACCTACCAAGTCCTACACTCCTCAAATCCCTGGATTATGGTAATATTGCCCGCATGGCCGCCATTGCCGGTTTGAGCTTTCTTGCTTACAGGTCTCTGAAAGCGCTTTTGTTGAGCGAGATGGCTGCGGTTGCCTTGGAAAAAATAATGGGCAATCTGAGCCAACGTCAGCAATCGTGAGATCAAGACTCAACCCGTTGCCCTTGGCAGATAGCCCATGCAACGGGCAGGGTCGAAGTTTTCACCAAAGACGTCCGCCTGCACGCCGAAGGTTTTTTGAATGCTGTTGAGCAAAAGATGATGCGCCACAGCGCAGTTCATGGCCCGGACTTGATTAATGTCCTGAATGCCGCCCGGAGCGTAGTCCACGAACCGGCCCATCTTAAAGGTACCCGCCTTTTCACCGAGGCCACCGGCCAGAACATAGGGCAATCGACCACTCATGTGCGAAGCCTGATCGCCCATTTGCGTGGTCCATACCACCAGGGTATTATCGAGAACTGTCGACCCATCGGCTTCGCGAACGGCATCCAGCCGCATCAGAAAACGCGCCACGGCCTTGGCCACAACGGTCTGGGCATCGCGAATCAGAAGTTGCGGAGCCAGGCTGGCAAATCGGTCGCCGACCAGCTGAGCATGGGCCACATGCTGATGCGTGTCGGTGATGGTCATGGCACCCACCCGATTGCCCGCCATATCATAGGTATCGATCGACTTGCCGAGAAAACTGTCTTCGACATTCCCATGATTGATCTTCACGCAGGCCACCTGGGTGATGCCTAGAATCAGGCCATCGGCAATCAAATCCAGATCCTTCGTGTATTGATCGTAAGGCCCCGTGATGGGAATTGGCGTTCGATAATCGGGGGTGGAGGCTGGCTTGACCGGAACAGGAATCGGTGTCGTCACGATAGGCTTGGGCGCCAAGGCATCCATATGCCCTTCAAGGGTCGTTATATACTGATCCAGCCTGCTTTGCGCCTCAGGTCCCAGGCGCTTGCGTAGCAGGCTCGCATCCGCGATTTGCTGCTGCACAAGATTGCGTCGGTAGGTTTGGAGAGCCAGCTCGGATGTATCCTGAGTCGGTGGCGTATAGAGGGCAAATAACGCATCAAAAATGCGAGTGGGTGTCCCGACCGCACTGATGGGATAACCAGGGCCCGCGTAGTAGTATTCACTGCCGGGTCCACCTTCACCGCCGATGGCCGCATAGAGAGGCCGGGTTTCCTGCAGCTGACGGATGATCGCGCGATCCACCGAAGGACCGCGAGCAAAATTCGGATCGCCGGGTTTCGAGTTGGCCCAGGCTGTAAAGGTCGTGGCACGGGCTTCATGATTTTCCACACCAAAGGCAGCCGCATAGTTACCGACGCCGTTCAGAATAAGAAGTTTGGAACGTAGAGGCGCCAGGGCTTTGAGAACAGCACCATCAAATTCAATGTTGAAGTCGTTTTCACCACCCCGAGGACGCCACCATAGGCTCGACCCCCCCGATTCGCCGCAGATGAACACCACGCGTTTGACAGGACCGGTGACTTCCTCGCTTTGGGCCATGGCTAAACTTCGCGCCAGAGGCATGGAAACGGCCAGGCCCCCAATGCTTTTCAGGATGGAGCGACGTGACAGACGTAAATGCTTGTTGCTCATAAGTGTCCCTGCCCCAATCAACGCATGCGCATGTAAACGGAATCAGACTTCATAATATCGCGAAAATAATTGGCCAGACTGTCCTTGCCACTTGTCTGTGGCATAAGATGCTTTTCCGCCAACACATCGGCCGTGGCGCGTTCCGTGTCCGACAGATCGCGGCCCAAAATGTAGCGTAGTGCATTGCGCGAGAAACACCGGGCGAAGGTCGGTGACTGAGCAATACTGTCGGAAAACTCCTTAGAGGATCCTGTGGCAATGGAATCGGCTGGGCCGCCAAGCGACACCGTGACCTGAGATGGAATGCCAAGGGCACTGAAGTTCACCATGATATTTTTATTGGCGCCGAAACCATCAAAGGTATGGAGCGCGAGCCCCGTAGGATCGATCAGCCGATGGCAACCGATGCAAGCCGGGCGGGCGCCATGCATCAGGGTGAGTTTGATGTTATAGTCGGGGTCCGTCACCGACAAATCCTTGGGAGCCGCAGCGTCGAGAGTTCCGGGCGGCACGCCCATATTCTGGCAGAGTCCATTGCGAATGATACGAACGCCGCGCAGTATCATGGACGACTGACCGTTCTTGCTGGTTGAGGTCAGGAACGCCTTGCTGGAAAAAATTCCGTATCCGTCGTTTTCTGGATTGGGTTTGGTGAATAACGCCTGCAACGTTCCCTCTTGGGCCAGCGTCTCGGCCACGAACTGATGGGTCGCCGCGATGAGGTTTTTGGCTTTTTGCTTGGACCACGTTGGATCACCCTGCACTTCCGCATGTTCCAGATCGTAATACATAAGCCACTGACTGATCATATTCGACAGAATATCAGCCAGCGCGGACGAGTCCACAAGGTCATCGATGAGCTGAGCAAAACGCTTGGGATCGTCGGCAAAATCCTTTATGGAATTGATCTGCTCAAAAGTGGGAGGTCGGTGCTTCAGGTCATAGGAAATAGCTGTAAGCTTTTCCCAGGGCGTCAAAGCATATTCGGAAGCGGTGGCTTCAGGGCCGCTTTCCAGCCTGAACAGGAATCTTGGATCAAAAATTATTTGCGTCAAAATATGGGACAGCGCTGCGCCTTGCACAGTCAAAGCCAGGTTGGAAATGCCTGCCGATTGCTTGCCGAGGGTATCAAGTTCGGCTGCTGTCAAAGGCCGCCGCCAGGCATGAGTCGCGATTCTTTCCAGAAATCGCAGGCGGCAGCTGGGGGCTTCCAACGCATCACATTGCACCAGACGATCGGCAAGTTGAGGCAAGGCCAGGGATTCGATCAGAGCGGTGATATCCCGATTGAGTCCAGCCAGGCTTGAGGAGTCGTTGAGAATGCCATAGGAATTGCGAAAAATCTGCGATTTGCTGGATTGTTCCACAAAGCCTTCCAGCTCCGGGATAACCGGCAAAGCCAGGATATCCTGCAGTGAGTTTTGAATTTCCATCTTTCCCAGCGGCCTTAGATCAGCCCTCGTGAACTGAAAGGTGGGGCCCGGTGTTGGTGTAGGCGTAGGAGTGGGAAGGGTGGCGGCGGCATCGGCTGAAAGTTTTTCTGTACGATGGCGAAAAGACGTCGGCTGGACCGCACACGAGGCCATCCAACACGCAAACCAACCAAGCCTGAAAACTGATCTCATGCTCTTCTCTAAAATAAGGGGCAGCCGACTGATGCGCACTTTATAAGCAAAAGATCGGTTGGAATTCGTAGGAATTTAGACTTTATTGTATGGATGTGACGGAAGGAAGCGACAGCTCCTATGCTCCCCTTCCTGGATAAAATCCATAAAGGGGTCAAAGACTGAAGCTTACTTGGACGTTACCGACCAGTTGGTCGCTGCATAAAGAAATTGAAAGCCCGAACGCTGGAGATTTCGAAAACTGGGCGTCAGGAATTCGACATCCGTTAAGAGCGTCTTAACTCCAGGAATGGCAGCATCCTGGAGACGTCTTTCAATAAAGGCGCTTTGGCCCCCCCCGACTTCAGAAGCGCTCAAAGGTATAAGCATTGGCGAGCCAGGCCCGCTCACCGGCGAGGTAAAGGGTCGCAAGCCCAGCCAGCTGCTGATCGATCGGCAACGCTTGGTCTGGTTCCGGGATCAGACAGTTTTCTGCGTTGAGCTCATACGCCTTTCGGGAAGATTGATCACAAAACGAGTGAAGGGTGCCGTCTCGTCGAGTCGGATGTGGCCTTGGTGACATTCGATGATGCCCCTGGTCACACTGAGGCCAAGTCCCGTGCCTTTGCCGATCGGTTTGGTCGTGAAGAATGGTTGAAAT
>NZ_DASQYZ010000005.1:0-29977 GCF_035638955.1 Oligoflexus sp.
CGGTGGAAGCTCCTGTTATGTCGTCCGTCGTGGCTTCGTCGGCGGTTTCTGAAGGTTCAGCATGTTGGCCGCGTTCGAGGGTCACGGGGTGGGACGCCTTCAACTCCGCCGATGCCTCGGGCCGACCACCGGCTTGCTCCTGGTTGTCTATTTCCGGGAACATTTTGACCCAAAAAATCACGGCGATGGATCCAACCGCGATACTGGCAACCAGGCTTATAGGGCCTTTGTTTTTCATCAAAACCACCTTGTTCAAAAATGAAATGCAATGGGATCATGTCCTGTACCTTGGTTAAACGAAACCAGGTGCAAATCCCTGCCTGCGGGGCTTGGAGTATAAAGACGTCCGGTAGGCGTTGCCCTTGTAGGCGCTTTTTAACGGAAGAGAGGAGTCGCCCGGTCATGACCGGGCTTTTCTCGTCTTAGTGCTTGAAGTGTCGAACGCCGGTAAACACCATCGCGATCTTGTGTTCATTGGCGGCTTGAATGGATTCCTCATCGCGCATGGACCCGCCCGGTTGAATGATGGCATTCACGCCGAGTTTCGCAGCGAGATCGACGGTATCACGGAAGGGAAAGAAGGCATCACTGGCCATGACGGAACCCTGCACCGTGCGACCAAACTCCTTGGCTTTTTCAGCGGCAAAGGTTGCGCTATCAATGCGACTCATCTGGCCCGCACCCACGGAAACCGTGACGAGATCCTTGACGTAAACAATGGCATTTGATTTCACATGCTTGCAAAGGCGCATGGCAAAGGTCAGATCTTCAGCCTGGGATTCCGTAGGCTTCAGCTGTGTCACCGCTTCCCAACGACCCTTCTCCGTACGAATTTGATCGCGATCCTGCACAAGGACGCCGCCAAGAACCGAACGGATATCCAACTGTTTCGGAGCCTGGGAGTTGTTGGTCGCCAGAAGATAAGGCAGTTCCAAAAGGCGCAAATTTTTCTTGCTCGCCAGGACCGTACGCGCTTCCGGGCTGAATGAAGGGGCTACGATACATTCGAGAAAAAGCTGGGACAGGGCGTCGGCGGTTTCCGCGTCGATCACCTTATTCACCGCTACAATCCCACCAAACGCTGATTTAGGATCGACGGCCAGCGCACGTTTATAAACATCCAGCAGGCGTTCCCCTGATCGACCCAGGGCGGCACCACAGGGATTGTTATGTTTGATAATCGTAACGGCGGTATATTCAGGAAAATCCGCGACCATCTGCACAGCGGCGTCACAGTCGAGCAGGTTATTGTACGAAAGTTCCTTGCCCTGCAAAACCTTGGCATCCTGCAGACCCCCAGACGCGCTCACATTGGAACGATAGAAGCGGGCTTTTTGATGAGGATTTTCACCGTAGCGTAGAGTCTGCTGGGATTCGAGGCGAAGGTCGTAGGCAGGAGCGAGGGTTTCAGCCGGGGCAGTTTCAAGGCTTTTTTCGTAGTAGCTGGCAATCATGCTGTCATATTGAGAAATAGCCCGGAAGGTCTTGGCAGCGAGGTAACGTCGGAACTCATCCGTAAGGCCTCCTGCTTTCAGTTCCGCGAGGCAGCGGTCGTAATCACTCGGATCCAGCAGCGGGGCCACAAAGCGATAATTCTTGGCCGCAGCGCGTAACATCGTGGGACCACCGATGTCGATATACTCGATGGCCTGGGGCAGATCAAGCTGTTGACCCACAGCTTTGGCCGCGAACTGATAAAGATTCACCACCACCAGATCAATGGATTGAATGCTGTGCTCCTGGCACTGAGCAACATGCGCGTCCTTGCTGCGATCATAGAGAATGCCGCCATGAATTTTCGGATGCAGCGTCTTGACCCGGCCGTCGAGGATTTCGGGACTGCCGGTATGGGCTCCCGCTTCAGTGACAGCAACGCCGGACTCTGCAAGAAGTTTGGCGGTTCCGCCGGTGGATAGGATTTTAAAACCCAATTGCTCCAAGGAACGAGCGAAGTCGACGATACCGGTTTTGTCGGTGACCGAGATCAAGGCCAATGGTTTGCCGGGAAGCTGAGTCATGTCGATACCCAAGTGTAAAGTTGGTCCAAGGTGGGGGAACGCGCCCCTTTTAACAGCTTTTCCCCCCTGGCCCAAGACTTTTTACGCATGAGGTCGGACAAATCCACAGGCCTGTGCGATCTGATCCAGGCGGGTCAACAGCTCGGGTTCCGTCGCCTGTTCCAGGCAACGATGGTACGCCTTTTCGTAGATATGAAAGACGGGATCATCGCGATCCTCTGGCGTAAACCCCAGATCATCATGGGTCAAAGCACACACCAGCAGGTAGATTCTGGCCATCTCATATTTCGGGATCGAGTGTTCGTGCTCTTCTGGGTCAAATTGATCAGGATTGATCCCAAAGTCTTCTTCATTCAAAAGGTAAAGGGACATGTTCTTGAGCACGAGGTCGAGGCCAGCTTCGTGATGCTTATATGCTTTTACCACGATCTTTTTGACGTGGTCTTGTTCAGGCGTATCATGGCTTCCCATGTCCATCCCTATCTCCTGGTTCCGGGTTCGGCTTCAAGATAGGCAACCTGTCCGCCAAGGGCAAGCATCGACCGTAAAACAGAGCTTTCAGGACCGAATTTTCCATGCTAAAAGGGCTGTCCTGGTGATCCATACCAGAAGGAAGACGCAGCTATGAAAATCGCCATGCTCCTCTCAGGTGGTGTCGACAGTTCCGTGGCTCTTGCAGAATTGGTGCGCGAACAGAAGCATCAAATCCAGGCCTTCTATTTAAAAATTTGGCTGGAGGATGATCTGCAGTACCTGGGCCAATGCCCGTGGGAAGAGGATCTTCAATATGCGCAGGGCGTTTGTGAAAAACTTGGTGTGCCCCTGGAAATCGTCAGTTTGCAAACCGCCTATTGGGATCGGGTGGTGTCGCATTCGATTGCCGAATTGAAAGCGGGCCGCACGCCGAGTCCGGATATCCTTTGCAATCAGAACGTCAAATTCGGTGCGTTCTGTGATCTTATCGATGAGAGCTACGAGCGCATTGCAACGGGACATTACGCGCGGCAATGCCTGTATCATGGCCATCAGCAGCTGCTCAAGGGTGTTGATCCGATTAAAGATCAGACCTATTTCCTGTCACGACTGAGCCGGGCGCAGCTCGACCGTGCGATGTTTCCGATTGGGCATATTCCGAAACGCGATGTCCGCGCTTTGGCGGCGCATTATGATTTGCCAACGCAGGCTCGTCCGGATAGTCAGGGCATTTGTTTTCTCGGTAAGCTGAAATTCAGTGAGTTCGTCAAAGCGCATTTGGGTGAATGGCCCGGTCAGATCATCGAAGTCGATAGTGGCAAGGTGCTGGGATCGCACAAGGGTTTTTGGTTTCATACCATCGGCCAGCGCAAGGGGCTTGGACTGAGCGGTGGTCCGTGGTTCGTTGTGCAAAAGGATCCTGCTCGCAACATAGTCTACGTGTCGTCGGTGGAAGCACGTTTGCAGAGACCGCAGCTGACCTTCACCATCAGCAGCATGCATTGGCTGGAAGACAAGCCATCCCTGGATCGGTTTTATACCGTGAAGATTCGTCATGGCGAGCGCACGACCGAGTGCCGTTTAGCGGATCTGGGGGAAGGTCGTATGGCGGTGGAACTGGGCCAGCCGGATGGTGGCATCGCTCCGGGACAGTATGCGGTGCTCTATGACGGTGACCTATGTTTGGGCGCTGGCATCATTGATTAAGAAATTAATTTCGTTTTCGCTTCGGGAAAGTTCCGTGATCATGTGATACTGCTGAGTCCTTGATGGATAGGTTGTATCAAACTCACAACACGAGGCGGATGAATGCAGCAGTCCTCCGTTAATGTTTCCAAAATCCCCCTGATTTTGGTTGGACTATTGTTCAGTGTTTACCCATTTGGGCCGGCTATCCAGAATATAGGTCTTGGACTTTTTGTTCTGGTGGGACTGTGGTTCTCCCGTTCAGCCCTGAAGCCGAGACTCTGGTCTCCGAAGCCAGCCGCTCGCCTTGTCATCAGCAGCATGATCGTTTTTCTTGTATGGAATGTAGTGGCGACCTGGATCAGTCCCACTCACCATTCCGATGAAAAGCTGGCCTTTTTTGTGGGTTATGCCCCCCTTTTTATCCTGCCTTGGATCGTGGGATTTTTCCCTCAGCTGGATTCAAAATCGGAGCAGAAATTGCTGTCCTATGCGGCGTCCATCGTGTTCGTATGGGGATTGGTTGTCACCAGCCAATACTTTTTTCCATGGCGTTGGGTCGGAACCCAGATCGTCCCCAATATAACGAGTCGGGCTCAAGGTTTTTATTCGCATCCGATGAGCCTGGCTTATGCCTCCCTGATCCTTTGGCCTTTGTCGATTCGGATGGTGCTCAGCTTCCCGAGGCGCTGGCCGGGTTGGGGTTTGTTCCTGGGCGCGGCTTTGATTTTGGTGTTTTCCATGTCGCGTATCGTGCAGGTTCTGGCCGCCTTGTTCGCGATGTGGAATATTTTTGTTCTGCTGTCCGGTCGGCAGCGTTCGCTTGTGCTGATGCTGGCCTTGCTGTTCGGGCTTGTTCTGGCCTTCACGAAAAATCCTGTTTCGACCCGGTTTCATCACCTGCTGAACCCGACACCGGAAGAACGGTTGTCGGATTACCCGGATGATCGTTTGGCCTTCTGGGATGCGCATTTCCTGATGATTCAGGAGCGGCCTTTACTGGGACATGGCATTCATTTGAATCTGGCGTTTCGAAAGCCTTATTATGAACGACTGGGTCTCGGGGATTTTCGCAAGCAGTATCCGGCGCACAATCAGTATCTGCAGATTCTTGCAGAAAGCGGGATAATTGGCTTAGGTTGGTATTTTGTTTGGCTTGTCGCTCTTTGGCTACTGATTCAGCGCCAGGTGGCGGATGCGTTTTTCCGAGTTTCGGCGCAGCAGACCCTGTTGATTTTTAGCCTGGGGTGCGTGACTCAGAACGCGTTCGGGGATTCGTGCGTGCGGATGGGGTTGGTCATTTTGGTGAGTTTGGTGACGCTTCGTTTCCAGGGGCATTCAAAGTTATAGATAAAGCCAAAAATGAAATTACGGAACTCGTTCTTAAACTTGAAGAACGGGAAATACGTTCATGTACTGATGCGAGCCTGATTGAGTTCACGAGTTTGGGGAGTTAATACTGGTGTCTTCCGTTGGTCGGGTGGTTCCTTCTATCAACCCAATTCAGAAGCTCGTCTGGGACATATTGCTGTAGGTAAAAATGGCAATATTTGGGGTGCAGCCCCTAATGCCGCTATTTTTAGCCGCGAGTTCGTCAACGGTGCCGATCTTTATAACTTCTATCTAACTCGCTAATGGGCATACCCCAGCCATGTCTGAGTTTGCATTCAGACATGGCCCTCGCCTTAAAACCATGCTAAGAAATCTCACTTGGAACGCAATCAAAGTGGGATCGAGTCGTGGATATAACACTGAAATTTCTCTTGGCTCTTACGCGAAACATGCCGAAGGTTCGAGGCATGGGCAAGGTCTCGTGCGTGATTCGAGATTTTTATGCCCGACATCCTCGACCCAATGTCAGGACACGCATCGGTGATGTGACCATGACGCTCAACCCCAATGATTCTGTCGAAGGCGAGCTGCTCTTTCATCCGCATCTCTATGAACGGGAGGAGCGTGAGTTCCTCATGAGGCAGCTGCGAGCTGGAGATACCTTTCTGGATGCTGGAGCGCACCTCGGATTTTTCAGTCTGGATGCTGCGAAAAGGGTCGGACGTCAGGGCAAGGTTCTGGCGATCGAAGCTCATCCTGTAACTCATGCACGTCTCACCGAAAATTTTGCAACCAATCAACTGCCTCAATGTTTTGCCGTGCATCAGGGCCTATCGGATGCACCTGGGGAATTGCCCTTGACACTTGAGACCGGCAACAGTGGAGCCAATTCCTTTCTTATCGACCGCAGTGAGCGCAGCATTATCGTTAAATGCGACACTCTTCTGCATGTGCTGCTGCAGAACGGCATTCAGTCCATTCAGGCTGCCAAGTTCGATTTGGAAGGCTTTGAATTCCGCGTACTGAAGGCTTTTTTCCAGGAAGCGCCTCGGAGCCTGTGGCCCCGATTTATACTTGTTGAGCATTTCCCCGATCAAAATGCGCGGGTCGGTGGTAGTTCCAAGGATCTTCTGCTGGCCAGCGGCTATGAAATAGCCTGGCAGCGGCATCCGCGGCCGAATATTGTTTTTGAGCTCAAGAAACAGGTTGAGTGATCAGCTCCTGCATAAGATCCAGTGTCCTGCTGGCGATGACTGTGTTGGTGTAATGGTTGAGCGCCCGCTTGTGGCCTCGCTCAGCCAGCTTTTTATGCAGCCGGCGGTCTTTGAAAAGAATGCGGATGCGTTCGGCGAGGGCCGAAACCTGGCCCTCAGGGAATATCAACCCTCCCCCGCGAATGACCCTTGGAATCTCACCAGAGTCGGATCCAATCACAACGGCACCGCTCAGCATGGCCTCGACCAGAATGCGACCAAACTGTTCCTTCCAGTTGGCTCGCGTGAGCGAAGGCAATGCGAGCACATCCGATTCCTTAAGGTACCGGTAGACCTCAACCGATTTTTTCGACCCAGTGAATAGAACATATTGCGCAACTCCGGCTTCTTGAGCCTGACGCATTAACTCTTCCTGATAGGGCCCGCTGCCGAGGATAACCAGGAAAATCATGGGCTCCTGGAGCCGAGCGAGAGCCTGGATGAGATGTTGAATGCCCTTCTCTTCCACCAGGCGACCGGCGAAGGTGACAATGAATGCCTCGCGTGGCAGCTTGAGTTCCTCACGCAGGGACATGGTTACGGTGTCCTGGATCTTCTGCAGAGCGTCTGTGTCGGCACCCATCTGGGGCAGCACCAAAGCCTTTTTCTGAAAACCCTTCTTGCGTAGTATGGCAATGGCCTCAGCGTTGCCAGCAATTGCCAGAGCCGTGGAACGGAAGACATAGCGTTCGATCCAGGAAAACGGTGGCGGATATTTTTTGTGGATATTCTGCCAGGTATAGAAACAGGAGGCCGCGCCATACTTCCGCGCAAGGGAGACGGCCTGTGCGGTAACCAGGGAATAGTGCTCCTCTTCAACATTGAAGATATCAGGTCTGAATTCCCGAACAGCTGCATCAAGGCCACGATAAAAATGAAAATGATTATGACCATTGAAGGCAATGGGCAATTTTCTGATCCAATATTCTTCTGGCTCTGAGCTCTCTTCAAAATCCTGTCCGGCCCAATTGAGAGGTACAATCAGCCCGATCTCAAAGCGCGGATCCTGTGCCATCAACCTTAGCTTCTGACGGTAAGAGGCGGCCACGTATGGCTTGGAAAGAAAAAGAACTCTGGTTTTTCGCATCACATATCTCCTGGTTGGAAGACGATACTGAATCTTTGGAGTCTTGCAAGTGCTTTTGGGCCGTCCTAATGACGGTGTTGGGATGAGGATGGCTGGGGCCAGGGCTTCGTGCTAAGGATAGGATATCGATTATATCCTGGAGTTTCTCACCCGAATGTCGATCAACCACCGCAGGATCAGTCTGGCCATTGGTGCCAACCTCATTCTCGAAGTCATCAACAAGATATCGCCACTCCTGATTCTCCATCATGCGCAAAAATCTCTGGGACTGGCTGATTTCGGATGGGCCCAATTTCAGATTGCTTTCATTGAGTCCGTGCAACCCTTCATCAGTTTTGGCTTTGCGAATTTTGCCTTGGCTCATGCAAAGGACAATGAGCCGTCTGAACTGCGTTCGCTGCTGAGTCATTTGCTGACGCTCAAGGCATTCAATGCTGGACTGGTCCTGGTTTTCTTCCTGTTTCAGGATATGTCGTCATTCGATCCTGCATCCCTGGCTATTCTGCTTGTCGTACTGATCTCCTGGGTATTTGAGGCATTCTGGCTTTGTATTGTGCGGGATAAGCTGATCGTCGTATCGTTGGCCACAGGTCTATTGCGAGCTCTATCTCTGGTGCTGATTCTGCTCCTGGTCAGGCAACCTGAGGATCGGCTTCTTTTCGTGCTGCTCTCCATCGTCCCCAGTGCCATCATTGCTTTCGGAACCGGCACTTATGCCTATTTGAAGTTGTCTTTTTCCAGGGTTTCCTGGACCAGGCTGCGTCAAGTCCTGGTGCAGTCGACGCCTTTCGCCATTGTCGTCCTGTTCGCGACCCTTTTGGATCGTCTGGATATTTTCACCGCCGAGCAGCTGTTTGGCGCTGCAGGCACAGGCATTTATTCAGGACCAGCCAGGGTTATCCTGAGTGTGTCCATGGTGCTCTCGTCGCTGGCTTTGCCATTTTTTGCCGAAACACGAAAAATAGAAGATGCCGATTCCCTCTATAAACATATTGTGATGAGTCTTTGGTTTATGACTGTGCTGATCGCACCGCTTGTGTTCGGCCTGCCTTGGGTGGAAGCGCCTCTGGTTGACCTGCTTTTTCCCAAGCTTCCCGCTTCAGCCAGTGGTCTCTTCAGCCTTCTGTCCATCAGCTTGATCGGCAGCGTGCTTCTTTCCGTATTCGGCGTCCAGCTGCTTCTGGCAAAAGGCCGTCCGTGGGCGGTCGTGGGAGCCATCTTCATTGGTTTGCTAGTGATACCAGTTTTTTCGTATGTCTTTCAAAAAAAATTGGGTCTGCATGGGGTGGCAATGGCGCTGGTACTGGCCAAGATCGCTGTTGGCTTTGCGGTTGTGTACTGCGCCCGCTGCTATCTGCCTCGATTACCCTGGAAGCCATTCTTTAAGCCCATGCTGGCTGGTGCCGGCATGTGGTTGACACTCAGTCTCATCCGGCCGAGCTCCTTGTGGGTCGCCCTCCCGGTCGGAGCTCTGAGTTATGGATTGTGCCTTTTGATCAGCAGCTGGAAGGAATTCCATGAACTGATCTCGCTTGTCAAAGCCCGACGTTCGCCCTCTTAACTTCTGGCTGCGACCACGACATGCCCCAGGTACAGCGTATCAATGGTAGGAAATATCTTTGAGAGCAGCCAGCCGGAGATGTTAACACAGGGGACGCCGAGGAGTTTGATGACGCGAGGCATGCTATTGTGAATGTAATAGTTGGCCAGCTGGTGCAGCACCTCTACGGAAGTACCCAATTTCTTCTGCGTGACGACTTGAAAACCATGCCGCTCGAAGAGCGCCTTGAGCCCATACTGAGTGTATCGGCCAAAATCAAAAGGGACTTCATGCTCTGGATAGATAAAGGGCACGGTGATCAGAATCTTTGCGCCTGGTTTCATGACGCGATGGATTTCGTCAAGAATCCCATCCAATTCGAAAACATGCTCGAAAACGTCGGAAGAGAAAACCGAGTCAAACGTCGCATCAGGGAAGGGTATCGTTTTCCCATCGTAGAAAACATCGATCTGTTCCTGGCTATGATCATGACCTGGATTCATTTGAATATCGAGGCCAACGTATTGCGTCGTCGTGAAGATATCCTTATAGGGTTTGGCGCCGCATCCGAAATCCAGGGTGTGGCCTTTGATATGATGCCTGTGATCCAGCAACGCCTTGTAACGCGACACGACGACGAAATGCGCGGAATTTATGAAAAGGGAAAGCCACGAAGGACGGAACCATTCCCGTTCCTTGATAGCCTTCGCGCGAGCTTTGACATGAGACAAGGTTGAAACGCTGGCTTTCAAGGGATCTTCCTTTTTGAAAGGGAAAGGGACTCGTAAAATACGATTTGCCTGTCAACCATGGTTTGATCGCTAAAGAGCCTCGCCTGCCTCTGTACGTGCTGGCCCATTCGACTACGAAGTTCGGACTGATCCGCAAGCCTCTTGAGCGTGAGATAAAGGGCGTGGGCCTTGAGGGGCAAAGGCAGGGGCGTGATGGGGCTGAACCCTTCCACTAAATCAGGATAAACCCCGACTGCGGTTCCCACCACCGGAATTCCGGTTTGAGCCGCCTCCACATAGACCAGGCCGAAAGGCTCGTAGTGGCTTGGCAAACAGAAGACATCGCTGCTCGCAAAATAATCATGAATGTTGGTGACGTGGCCTTTGAATTGGACGTGATCCTGTAGGCCCTTGCTTGCCGCATAGCGTTCCCACATCCCTTGCTTCGGATCGTTCCCGAGAACCCAAAGTTTCCACGGACGTGATTCCTGATGGGCCATTGCCAGGGCATCCAGCAACTCCTGCAGCCCCTTTTTGCGATGATCGTTGGATGCAAAACTGATTATAAAATCGTTGGAACGGGGAAGGGGCACAGTGCGCGGCGCTGGACTTACCCCGTTATTAATCACAGTCAGGCGATCTTTGGCGAAGGGATAATAATGAGCGATTTCATCGGCGAGTCGCTGGCACACAGCAATCACCGGGACGGGGCGTCTGTAGTTGAAGGTTTCAACGGCCCAGACCAGGAGATGTAAAGGATTCAGAAAAAGGGAAACGTACTGCCTGTTTTGCCATTTCACCCGAAGCCAGGCCCGATGACAGGCGTGCGCGGTGAGCACATTCTGATAGAGTGAGCTGCCAATGCCCAGGTTGTGAATGACATCAAATCGCTGGCGGTTGCGCCAAAGCCAAAATGTGGTCTGGCCGATGAATAGCAAAAAGTGCAAGAATGCAGGGCCTTTCAGGCTAATATGAAGCGCATGATGGAATCTGGCCCACGGCCCTTGATATTGGACATTGCCTGACAGAATTGCGACCTCATGCCCTTTTTCAAGCAAGGTCTTCACAAGAGGCGCGAGAAGCTTGGAGAAGCTATTCTGCTGCTCGTCAAAAAAAGGAAGCACAAAACAGTAACGCATGAACTGACCTTAAAAGTATAGAAACAGCAGATTACCAAAAAAATATGGAACCGTAAGGGCCAATACCATGCAGGCCAGGATCGAGTCAATTTTGGTATGCCAAATATTTCGATCGCCAATACAGGCTGTCCCCAATACCGTCGGTTGCCTGAGTCACGAGTCAACTCACGAGGGGTGCCGCCAGGTTGCAATTCTCAGGGGGATACAGTAGCATCGAGGCCTTTATTGGTCATCTTGGAGTTGCCATGACTTCGGTTCACCCTGGCACATTATCCCTGGCTCGTGATCCTGTGCCCCGCGCCTCGGACGGGGTTCACTTGGAATGGTTGCAGGATTTGGGTGCTCACTCCTATGTGGGCACACGCCTGCTCGACCTTGGCTGTGGTTCGGGTTTTGTCGCGCGATTTGCCAGTGTGGGCGTGGACATTGAAAAGCCGAAAGATGGCGTTTTCGAATCCAACAGCTGGCAATTTGTGCAGGCGAATCTCGATGGTGAAGACTGGTTGAAGGAATTACCTCTCCAGCAATTCGATATGATTTTGGCCTTTGATATCCTGGAGCATCTGCGCAGTCCTGTGGCTTTTTTGGAGCAGGTTCGAAAGCTCCTCAGTCCTCAAGGTTCCCTCTATCTCACGACCCCAAATATTCAATCCTTGGAACGCCTCCTCAACCCAGATACCTGGTCGGGCGCGACGGATCCCCAGCATCGTATTTTATTCTCTCGCTATAGCCTGAGTTTTCTCCTTCGCAAAATGGGTTTTGAAACAGTCCAAATGAAGGCCCCCATGCGCTCCCTGCGCTGGCTTCCATCCTGGCTGCAGCCGCCGATCGGCGGTCAACTGTTGGTGCAGGCCAGGCTGCAAAGCGGATGGGGAAACCGGTCTTCTCATGACTGAGAAATTTTTCCGAAAGGCGGATTCTCCGCTGCATGTACCTGAATCAGGACCGAATGGAGCGGACGCACCCAGCCGGGCGATTTACAACGCTATGGGTGACGATAATATTAAAGCCATGCTTCGCGATGTTTACGAAAAACTCGGCGCTTCGGCGATCGCAGGAATGTTTCCCCGCGAACTGGTGCGGGCCTCGGAAAAGTCTGCGCTGTTTTTTATCGGGTTGCTCGGAGGACCGCCGGTTTATATGCAAACCTACGGACCCCCAAGGATGCGGGCCCGGCATCTGCCCTTCCGCATTACGGAGGCACATCGCCGGGAATGGCTGGCCTGTTTTTATGCTGTGCTGGAACATCCGGAGCGCTACCAGTTTCCCGAGGAACATCTGGAAGGATTTAAAAAATTCCTCGACGGCTTTTCCGGATGGATGGTGAACACAGAAGAAGGATGATTAATCCTTCGCCTGCTGGCGCAGCTTCTGCCGCTCCTGCCAACGGGAATCGGCCTCCTGAAAACGCTGCTTCTCCAGTTCCGTTTCCGGCTGCAAGGCTGGGATTTTAGTGGGACGCTTATCACTGCCCAAGGCCACCATCGTAAAATAGGCGCTGGCCGTGTGAAAATGCTCACCTGTGAGTGGATTTTCTGAATCAATACGCACGCCCACTTCACAGCTTGATGTCCGTGCATAGTTCACGGTGGCCTTCAGCGTGACGACCCAACCGATTTTTACCGGGCTCAGGAAATGCAGTGTGTCGACGGCTGCCGTGACCACTTCGGTGCGGCTGTGTCTTTGGGCACAGATTCCGGCTGCAATATCCATCCAGGACATGATCACGCCACCGAAGATGGTGCCATGCGGATTGGTATGCTGGGGCAATACCAATTGGGTCATAATCACGGAACTCTCGCTGGGTGTTTTGGGGTCCAAACGTCGCACGGCAGGCCTTCCTCTCGACAGTTGATAAGGGTCTATCGGAGAAAGGCTTTTTTTCTGAAATTCGGAATTTTGGTCGAACCACAAAGAGTGGCTATTTCAGGCGATGACTCGGATGGATATCGGGCGCGCGAAAAGGGTCCGAGATTTTAAGGTGAATCTGGCCGGCCCGAGAGCCGGCTTTGAGGATCAGTGGAGCAATTTAAGACCTTCCGCCACCAACTCGTGCAGGTCATCGGACGGTTGATTGTCGGGATCGAGTTGCTGGCTTAAATCACGAGCCCAGCTGGTGCTGAGTCCTTGGGAGCCGAGATGTTCACGAGCCAGCTCATACACCTCGAGTTGCAGGAGCCATTCCTTGGGATGATCCCGCTGGACGGCGACAGCCAGGGCTTCCAGTTCCTGGAGTTGGGATGTTTTATCGACTCCACGCTGGTTCAGGCGGTCTCGAAGGGTGCGCAGTTTTTGATAACAAGCGATGCCATCGAGTTCTTCAGCAGAATAAGGTGTATCACGCGCTGGTGTGGTTTCGGCGGGCGTGATTTCCTGCTCCCCATATTTTTCCCGATCGGCGGGTCCGCCGTAGACGGAGGGGACTGTATCTCCCACGACCATATCAAATTCACCCCAGGCCGGATCAAAATAGAGCTGACCATTTTTACGAACGGAGCAATCTGTAAAGGTCACCAGGACCAGCTGACTTTGTTCGCGATGCAAACGCAACACACGTCCGTTCACTTCAAAACCTGATGCGAAACGCAGCGTGGTCGTTTGATTCACTGTCAGACCCAGTTCGCGACATTCACTTTCGTTCATATTGGAAAGGGAACGGTCCGTGTAACCTGCCAGTCGACCCACGGGCGAACTGAATCCATGCGCATGACGCGTGGTTCCCTGCCCCTCAATTTCCCGGCCTTGCCAACTGATCTGAACCGGTCCGGAAAATTTAACGAAATCCACGCGATCACCCGTTTGCTCATAGGCGGTGAGCCGTCCCGTGATGCCGATATGGGTATTGAGATCAACCGTACAGACAGCTCCCCCCTCCTGACCACGCTTCAGAGCTTCGACACCGCCGATGCGATAAGCAAGCATCGCATCCAGTTCATGCAGGACATCGTTGAGATGATGCATGCTCTCGGCAACGAAGAGTTGGGGCTGAGGCTCAGTGATGTTGTAGGAGTATTTAATGCAGTCCAGACTCAGGCGAATTTTTTTCACCTTCGAGGTCATCGCGTGTTTGGATTCACCAACGGAGGAGAGGAGTCCGGCTCCATAAATTTTCGGCTGATCCAACGAACCGACGAGGCCATATTCCGCCGTCCACCAGCTCATGCGGGCGACCAGAGCCTGCTCCGAGGTGTAGGTGAAGGATTTAAGAGCTTGCTGCAGACGCTGCTCCGCGCCGCTGATCACCGCCTGGGTGCTTTCCGGCTTTTCTTTGATGTCAGACAGATAACGCACCGCTTCATAAAGCATCAGGTCCTGTTTGGAATAGATGGCTTTGGATCCGAGGGAGGCGTAGTACGCGAGATAATCGCTGTACTCCTTATCGGGAATAATCGGAGCATGTCCCGCCGCTTCATGAACGATATCCGGTGCCGGCGTATAGGCGATGTGATCAACACTGCGCATATCCGTGGCTATGGGCAGAATTTTACGCGCTTGAAACTCGATGAAGGCCCAGGGTGCAATAAAGCCAACGACAGGCACGGCACCCCAGCCGAATTCCTGGAGCGCGCGATCGATTTCATCAACATGGGGAATGCGATCCACCTGCAGACCTGTTTTTTTGAAACCCGATGTATAGGTGCTGACCGCGTGCTCAGGGAAAAAATCCATGGCCCGACGCATGATATAACGCCAAGCGGCATGATCGCGCGCGGTGTATTTGCTGGTATCATGTTCCGTGCAGTAGGCCCGGAGATAAGGTGGAAGTCGGTCCAAAGAACGCTGCATAAGGCCCCCCTTCGATTGATCCAACATTTTTTTTACAGCGAGCGCAGGAAAATTACTACCTCCCGGTGGGAACCCCTTGGTGGGCCTGGGTGATCAAATCCCTGTAGGACCTGGCCTGCTGGGCCGGATCCTTGGCGTAAATGATGGCGCGTCCAACATTGGCTATCGTTCGCGGACCGAAAAGACCCAGAATGGGAGCGATGTCGCCACCTTGGGCCCCGATACCGGGGACCAGCACCAAGGCTTCGGGAAGGATACGAGCAACGTCAGCAATTTCCTCGAGCGTAATATGATTTCCAGGGCTCGGGGCGCCGATCACAATCCCATCAGCCTGTGCTTCCGCGGACTGTTTGGCGAGGAATCGATAAAGAGGTTCGCCATTGATAAGAGCGTTTTTCATCAGTCGATATTCGGGATTGGACATCAGGACCAAGGGGATAAGACCCACGCCGTGCGCCTGAGCCTGGGAGCCGGCCTGGAGTGTATTGCCAGGGAAGGGCGCATAGGTGATGGCATCAAAGCCTTCCTGTTTTGCGTGGTAAATGCCGGCATCGTTGGTGTCACCAATGTCGGCAAGTTTACTGTCGTCGATACTGATCATGCCCTGTTCGTGGATGCGATCGTTAAGGGAACGCATATCCTCACGCGTGATGTCCTTGAAGTAATTCCGATTGAGCTTGATGCCTGCCGTATAGGGGGCGACCGCATCGATGATGTGCCTTGTCCATTCCGTTTTACTCACGCCCTCGGGCATTTGGTGACCGTGTCGTTGCGCGGCTTCTGCGGGATCAATGCCGACGCAGAGAAGACTGTTTTTTCTTTGTGCCGCCTGCAACCATTTTTGACGAAAATTCATAGCCGGATCCTTTCAAGACAATTGATCGACAGACAGACCCAATTCTGCAGCCAGAGCCTCCACCAATTCACGTGGGGGTTGGCGCTGACGGACAGCGAGACGGAGCAGGTCCGGGGCGCGACTCATCGGATGGTAGCTGATACGCGAACCATAGGTTTTTTGCAGATATTCGGGAACCGTGAGCCCATCATCGCGGCGTTCGCATCGATCCGTCAGGCAGATGACACCGCGCACGTCGATGCCGGCTTCAAGAAGCTGATCCAGGCATTGAAAAAGGGAGAGACCGGTTGTCACGGTGTCTTCCAGCACGAAGGTGGCACCGTGGGGTTGACCGATGAAAAAGCGATCGGCCGGATCACCGTGGGGTTTGGGTTTGGCTCGCCCCATGGCAATGACATGGCTGCCTTGGGCGTAACCTGCCGAGGTTTGAGCGAGCTTCAAAGCGGCGATCACAGCAGTTTTCGTGGCGCCTTCTGGAACGCCGTAAAGAGTGTCGCAGGCGAGATGGTGTTCCCGCATGAAGGTGACAACAGAGTCGGTGAGTTGATCCAGCAGCCAGGCGTCGTTGGTGGATTTGCGCCAATTTACGTAAAAATGGCTGAGGCGCCCGCTTTTTAAAGTCAGAGGTTTTTCGAAAAATCCAATGATTTCATTGTTGAGAATGAAGTCCGGAAAACTGAGGGTCATCGAAATAGTCCCCTATGGCAAGTTTGGGCGCATCCTACACCAAACAGGAAGTGGGGGAAAGGCTTGAATTTACGGGATTTCATGTCGCATCGCAGAGAGTGGAATGGCAAGCTCCCGGTCCCAGAGCGAGTCTCTGGGATGCCGGGAGAGAGTTTTGCTACAAAGGTCTAGCCGATACCGAAGAGCATGTCGGCATAGGTTGGCAAAGGCTGCTTGTCACGTGGGAGCATGGCTTCCACGCGGTCGCTGGCATCGCGCAGCTCTTCAAGCTGCGGATAGGTGGTGTTCGCCATCAGCTTTGCGGTCGCAGTCAGGTTATCGTGCTCCATCGCATCGCTCGATGTGATTTTGGTCACAGCCGCGCGAAGGGATTGGATCTTGTGAGACAGCTGTGTGGTTTCCTTGCCGAGCAGCATGGCCACTTCCTTGGCACCCGTCTCAATGCCAAGCTCCTGGGAATTCTTCACCAGCGTCATCAGATCCTTCAGATAATCAAACGCAGCAGGAAGGATGGCGGTTTCCGTCAATTCCAAAGCGCAGTTCATTTCAATCAAACGTTGCTTCAGATAACGTTCCAACTGAATCGCGAGACGGCTGGCAATGTCTTCCGAACGGAAGATCTTGCCTTCCACCAAAAATGCGGTTTTGTTTTTATCGGCCAGCACTTCCAACGCCGCAGGAGTGTTGGGGAAGTTGCTGAGGCCACGGCGGGCAGCTTCATCACGCCATTCCTGGGAATAGCCGTTGCCTTCAAAACGAATCTTCTTGGTTTCTGTAATCACACCACGCAGAACCGAGATAATGTCTTCAGGCGACACCACTCCGTTTTTCGCTTTGGCTTCCAGCTTGGTGTTCAGTTTTTTCAAACCGGATGCCACAGCCGCATTCAGAATCGTGGCCGGATAGTTGATGGGCGAACTGGAACCCACCGCGCGGAACTCAAACTTGTTGCCGGTGAAGGCAAACGGTGAGGTCCGGTTGCGGTCGGTGTTATCCTTGGCCACTTCCTGCAGGTGCGAGACGCCCAGATCCAGCATCACGCGTTCCGCCGACAGGCCTTCGGTTTTACCCGATTCCAAAGCGTTCAAAATGCGCTCCAGTGTATCACCCAGGAACGCACTGATAATGGCTGGAGGCGCTTCGTTGGCTCCCAGACGATGATCGTTGCCTGTGGTAGCAATGGCCGCCCGCAGTACATCAGCATGATCGGTGATACCTTGCAAGGTCGCGCACAGGAAGGTCAGGAACACGATGTTTTCATGAGGTGTGTGACCAGGCTCGAGCAGGTTGCGGCCAGTATTATCGGCCATCGACCAGTTCAAGTGCTTGCCGCTGCCATTGACTCCGGCAAAGGGCTTTTCATGGAAGAGGACCACAAAACCGTGACGAACGGCAATCTGCTTCATCACCTTCATCAGCAGCTGATTGTGGTCAGCCGCGATGTTCGAGGTTTCAAAAATCGGCGCGACTTCGAACTGGTGCGGAGCCACTTCGTTGTGCCGGGTTTTCAGGGGCACCGCGAGCTTATAAAGTTCCAGTTCGGCTTCGTTAATAAAGGACTGCACTCGGCTTGGAATATGACCGAAGTAATGATCCTCGAGTTCCTGGCCCTTGGCGGGTTTATGGCCCAGCACCGTGCGGCCGGTCATGCTCAGATCCGGGCGCTTGTCATAGTATTGCTTCTCGATGACAAAGAATTCCTGCTCAGCGCCAATGTTATTCAAAACGTTGGTGACGTTTTTCTCACCCAGAAGATGCATGGTTTTGACAGCGGCCTGGTTGAGGATTGCATTGGAACGGAGGAGGGGAGTTTTGTAGTCGAGGGCTTCGCCGTGGTAGCTGATGAAGACGGAGGGGATGTAGAGAGTTTTGCCGCTTTCCGTTTCCATAATGAACATGGGACTTGATGGATCCCAGCCGGTGTAGCCCCGGGCCTCAAATGTGGCCCTCAAACCACCCGATGGAAAGCTGGAGGCATCGGGCTCACTTTGTAAAAGTTCCGCGCCGGTGAAACGCTCGATCGGCGCTCCGGACTTATCAAACCAAAGGAAGGCGTCATGCTTTTCTGCAGTGGCGCCTGTTTGCGGTTGAAACCAGTGGCAGTAATGAGTGGCGCCACGCTCGGAGGCCCATTCCCGAACGGCTGTTGCAATGCGGCTCGCCAGATTGGAGTCGATCTTGCCGCCAAATTTCATCACGGTATCGAGCGTCTCGACATCCTGACTGGAAAGACGTTTGCGCATCGCACGAAGATCAAACACGTTGGACCCAAAGTAGTCCGTGACGCGAGCCAGCTTGTTGTCGCTCGTGCGGGGACGGTCAATGGTACGAATGGGGTGAAACACGGTGTCGGATGACAATAGGCTCATGCGATAGTCTCCTCCTGTGGTAGCGCCAAAATATCTGGGATAGGGAACCTGAAAACAAGGGAATATCACAGGGTTTGGAAAATGAAAACGGAGCCCTTAAAAAAGGTGGGGCGCTCGCTGTGGGAGAAAGCTTCCGTTTGGAGGGACTTTAAAAAAGGTTCAAGCGTTTCGGTATTTTTGCTGAATGTCTGCGTGTCCATCTAGCATACTGGGTTTCAGAATTAGGGTTGCGCAAGTTTCAGGACCATGGCCATCGCCAGCTGGCTGACTTTCTCAATGCTGTTATAATCCAGGGTCTCCGGAAGGTCGGACGGCTGATGCCAGGTCTGCAGGTTGTCGAAGTCGATCAGATCGATCGCAGGGACGCCCTTCTGCAGAAAAGGCACATGATCATCGACGGAATTCCTGGAATAGGAACGTCCATAGAGGTCACCCTGGAATAATTCCTTGTCCAGGTTCACGGCCATGGTCATCAGTTTGGGGTCCGACAGCGAATCCAGGGCCAGCCGCACTCCAGGCATGCCGATCATATCCAGCAAAACCAGGGCTTTGACCTGTTCTCCGCCCAAATGTTTGGGCAGACATTGCGCCGAAGCACAGGTTTCCAGCTGCTCTGCCAAATGCCGACTGCCGTACAGATTATCCTGCTGACGGGCTGGGTGACGTTCTTCGCCATCACGCCATTCAGGAAGCCAGGCTTCCTCGCCATCAAACCACACGGCCATCACGGAACATTTCAAATCCGCTCGTTCCTTCAGTTGCCGCATGATTTCCAAAAGAGCCGCTGATGATGATGCCGAATCGTTGGCTCCCAGGTATGGGCCGGCATCCAGACGCTTGGTATCATAATGCGAAGCCACGAGAACCACGCAGCTGGCGTTGGGGACTTTGTACTTGGCGTAGACATTGCGAGCGGTCAGGTCGATGGTCAGTTTTTGCATGACACTGCCACTGGTCCCGCCGAGGAATGCAGGATCCGGTACACTCACGGGAAAGGTGTCCACGGATGCGGTCAAACCCATGGCTTCTGTTTCCTTTTGCAGCCAATCCGCAAGCTGCGCCTGACGGGGTGAACCCATGGTATGCGATTCGGTCGTCAAGATCGCAACTGCGCTGCGGACCCGCTTTTCGTCCCAAGGCATCAGGGATTTCCCGGGTTCCACCTGGGATTTGCAGAAAGCGCCGGACATGAACACGGCGAGAAGAAGGATTTGCCCGCGTATCATCTGAAGATCCTTTTGACTTTCATAACCTACGCTTTACCCCCACCCGAGCTGGACTTATAATGGCAGCAAAGAAGGAGGCTGAGCATGTGGTTTCGAGTAATTTTAACGGCCTTTGCGCTGGCCGTGGTTCTATATCTGCAGTTCGGCTTTAATATCAAGGATTGGATCAAACAATCCGCGACTCAGACGACGGAAACTTCGGGCACCCCTTTGGAATCAGAACCGACGTCGCCACCCTGAATGGGAAAAGGAAGGTCAAAGCCTTCCTTTCCATCAAACTTTTTTCTGTGGCTTGGCTTTGGAAGTGGAGCCATCCAGCCAGGGCATCCATTCGATGAGCTTGCCGGAGAAGAGCAGCACACCCAGGATAACAAACGGAATGCTGAGGATCTGTCCCATATTCAACGGCAGTTCATTCTCAAACGGCACCTGATTTTCTTTGAAGAACTCGATGAAAAAGCGTGATGTGAAAATCCAGATAAACAAGAGACCGATCATCTGACCACGCTTTTTGCCTTCGGTTTTCTTATAGAGCAAGAGGAGAAGTCCGGTCAGCACGAGGTAGCTGATCGATTCATAGAGCATGGCCGGGTGACGAGGCACGGTTTCACCGGCGCCTTTGAAGATGATGGCCCACGGCACCTCACTGGGCTTGCCGAGAATTTCCGAGTTAAAAAAGTTACCAATACGAATACAGGCCGCAGTAAAGGCAATGGCAATCGAAAGACGATCGGCCAGCCAAACGTAGCCTTGATCCGGATGTTTGCGTTTATAGAGCCATACAGCAATAATGACACCAATGGTCCCGCCATGACTGGCCAGCCCGCCCTTCCAGATGAAAAGAATTTCGAAGGGATGGCTCAGATAGTATTCCGGTTCATAGAATAAACAATGACCCAGCCGTGCTCCAATGATGGTCCCGAGCATGACATGAAAGAGCAAAGAGGAAAGGTCTTCTTCGTTATAGCCTTCCTTCCTGAAGATCTTCGCCATGAACGAGTAGCCGACCATAAAGCCGATGGCGAACATCAGTCCATACCAGCGCGGCGCGAAGCTGCCTAATTTAAATATCTCGGGGGCAAAGTCCCAAACTAAGTGTTCCATAAAAAAGCAGCTTCCTCCTGGTCTGAGAATCGATACCCCGGTGAATGAGGCGTGGCCACCCATTATGGCAAAAAGAATAGTAAAAAGCATCCGTTTTACTCCCACCGGTCCATCCCGTCCTGTCGCATGGAATCAGTCTGGGCAAGGCCATGCTTTTCGTGAATCATAGAACGGTGGCATCAACGCGTATCGGGGCAGGCGTACCATGACAAAAATAGCAAACAAAGTCAGCGTGGAAACATTCATGTCCGTGATCATCCAATGCGCGATCCTCACCGTAGGACTCTTGCGCCAGGATTTTCGACAGAAGGATGTCATGTTCTATTTGGACCTGATCAAGGATGTCATCCACAAAGGAATGCTCGGGCGGTCGATCGATATTCAATTCGTGCAGATTCAGCGATGGCTGAAACGTTATGAAGAGTTGGGCTGGGTCAGCTCGCGTCGTGAGGGACGGGTGACCACTTTTCGCATGAAGCTGGCTGGTTTTCGCGGCCTCTTGCGCTCCCTGTCGGCTGAACAGCAGCTGTTGCAAATTCCGGAAGCACTGCTCATCCAACAAATTCTGGATGCTTACGGCGCTTATCTGCGGGACCGGCTGTTCAAAGAAAAATCCGCGGAAGGTCGCCACGACCAAGCCATCCGTCAGTATCTGAAACCTGGTATCGTGTTTGAAAATCAAATTCGATTGCTCGATCAGATCATTGCCAATCAGGAGCGTCGCACGCAGGATTCGCTACGTTTGCAGTCCTTTTGTAACAGCGAATTGGAAAAAGGGGCCAGCCCGGAGGCGATCGCCCAGACCATGCCCTCGGAATTCAGCTATCAATTGTCCCATCAAAAATCGTTTCGTGATCTTTTGCAGGAAATCCCGAAGTCCTTGAGTGACTTTGAAATCCGCGAAGGGTTCGCGCATCGTCATCGACGGTTCTATGAACCGTACCTTCGCTTTCTGAAAATCCAGCGAGAATTTTATGTGGGCATGCTGGAAAACTCCTGACTCACGGAACCAGCTTGCTGCCGGAATCTCTCGAGGGATAGAGGAAAAAAAGGAATCCTATGGATCATCACCATGCTGAACGAAATATCCACTGTGGGTAAAAAAATCACCTTTTCAGCCCGTGGGAGAAAGGACTTGATTCAAGGCTTTTGACTTCTATGAGACACAATGCAGTGAGGATCAGGAAGCCCGCAGGCTCGGTCAACACGCTATTTGAACGTCCGCCGATGCGCCGAAAGCCTGGCTCACTGCTTTTTTCAATCAAGTGAAAGGATCTATCCGTGTCAAAACCTGTTGTGCCGTTCTGTCGGGTTGCTGTGTTCGTGGTTCTGACTTCCCCTAGTATCCTGGCGTGTACAGAAAAGCCAAAAGGCAATCTGGTGGAATACGCCGATTCCAAGACGACCGCTACCAAGAGCGATGACGTCATCCAACAGCCTGTCGTGGATCCAGCTGAACCAGGCATGAATCCGCTTTGTGAAGCCGAGTCATCACCAGAGATGTTCAGCAGTTTGGGCGAACCAGTTGAGGTCCCTTTACCCTTTCCGTTTGAGTTTACCGAAGGACCCGTATGGCTCGAGCACGAACAGGCCCTCCTTATTTCAGCATGGAATTTCCGTGATCCTACCAATGGTCAAGGCCCACCAACCTCAATTTTGAAGTATGCACAAGGCACCTGGAGCGTCTGGAGCGAAAAGGGAGTCCATGGTAGCAACGGTCTTGCTATTGATAGCAATCAGAACATCGTCGCCGCCTTGCATGATCGCCAAGAGATTTCGCGGATCACTCCTGACGGCACGCGTCAGGTTGTTGGCAGCAGCTATCAAGGCAAAGCTTTCAACTCGCCTAATGATCTCACTGTTGCCAAGGACGGCACGATTTATTTCACTGATCCCGCTTATCAACGTGATGGGCGCGAAGGGCAAGGTCTTATCACTGGCGTCTACGCCATCAGCCCAAACGGTGCAATCAATCCCGTGGACCTCAGCCTAACGAGACCAAACGGAATTGTTTTGAGCCCAGATGAGAAACTTTTGTATGTTGGTGGGAGCGACGGTAAAATTTTCCGTTACCGCATGGAAATTAATGGCGAGATCAAAGCTGATGGCGTTCTGGCAACACCCGGCAAAGGAATCGATGGAATGTCCGTGGATTGTGCGGGCAATATCTATGCAACTGTGCCAAGTGAGAAATCCGTACACGTCTATTCGCCTGCGGGGATACTGCTGACAACGATCGCCGGTTTCAAATATAACCCTACAAATGTTGCTTTCGGCGGAACTAACAAGAACACCATGTTTGTCACAACTGCAGGCCATTTGTTTCAAGTGGAGATGAAAATACCAGGTTTTCCATATTGACAGTAATAACAGCTCACTGCTGTCATCTCGTTATTCCTCTGCCATTTGACCCAATGAGAGACATGAGATCGTCTCTCAGTTGTGAGTCCTCTTGAGGACGGAAAGCTCCGGCTGCAGAGTCTTAGCCCGTCCGCAACTTCTGCTGAAATTGACTCGACCTAGTCGATGTCTTGGCAGGTCAGCTCAACCGAGTAGATCGAGTCTTTCTTGAAATCCAGAAATCCTTGATAGTACTTTTCGAATTGCAGGGTCTTTGTCCAAGAGTTGTACCTGGCTTCTGCAACCGTGCGGGGAACGCCGACGCTGTTTTCGGTTTCGGTGACATTCAACAGCGGGCCCACCTGGGAAGCAAAGAAAGCGCTGACGCCGCGCGTGTATTCCTCGACTCCCGGGCGGACGCCGTCCGTTGAACCCACTGCGAAAATACCATTCAAGACTTTTTGTTCGTCCCAGAAGGTGTAGGCTAGGGCGCCTTGAAGCGCAAAGCTTTCTGCTCCGCCATCAGACTTGCCTCTATAAAGACATATTGAGCCGGAGGTCACGGTGTACAGACCCGGCTCAGAATTCTGAAAATTGCAGGATGCGATCGCTTTTGCGTCGAGGACCTGAGGTCGTCCCTCGTCCGAAGAATGCAATTCTGGACACGGTGTAAGATCGGCGAAAGCCATAGTGGAAAATAAGTTCACGAGAAGTGTAAAGGAAAGCTTTGGCATATGTTGAATCTCTCGTATTGAAAGTGCATGAAATGGGCCCACATTGGCCACAATTCACACGGAGATGGTTATCATGCTCGTGACAGGAACTCAATTGAAGAGTCGTTTGAGTGGAACACGCAAGAGATATGATCCGGTATTTTTTTGAAATAGAATTCTCTTTGAAGCTAGGTTTTTTCATGCTTTCCAGAACAAGAAAGCATCTTTGTTTTTTTCGCGTGATCCTTGTGCAGGACACGGCTGGGAGAGATCATGCAGTCTAAAAGATAGTGCGCGACCTTTAAAAGGAAAGGAGTTGACGACAGCATCACTGAAATGTACCTAAACGGATCATTCACTTCATATGAAGGACTTACTCGTGCAACATTATTTTTTCCTCAGTGGTTTTTTATTGATGGCGCATACTGCAACTGCAGAGGTGACTTGCCCGGATCTATCTGGTACCTATGCTTACACAAGCGCTTCCGTTTCATGCTCGACCTCCTCCTATGAGTCTGACGGGCAACTGCCAGTTCCAAGTGCATCCATCAATCCTGGATTACTTGGTGAAGGCACACAGCTCGTGGTTACTCAGTCAAGCTGTGGAGAAGTCGTCCTCACATATGAGCATTTTGGGAAAAAAAGAGACGTTACTCTGTTGAGTCAGACGGCGGCTGAAGTCTCCGAGGATGTCATCACGGAATGGGTTAAGGAGGGACTTACAGTCAAGGCCGAAGAAGGCGGGCTAGGCAGTGGGAATTATGCGAGCGCATCGTTTCAGCTACGCCCGACTGCGGCAAGGGACCTTGAAATTATTCACAACCGAACGGACATTTCACCGTTTTTTGGTTTGAGTCGCGAATACTACACTTGTACACTGACGCGCCAGTAGACCAAGGGCAGCCTTCAGTACACTGAGGGCTGCAAAGAAGGTCAGAAAACTTAGGGAATGAACTTAAAACTTCTTGTGGCAAAGCAGGTTTGTAAGGTACGCGTCTACGCCGTAAATCGGAACATTCTCGAAACCATTGCCGCTGACAGTTGTGTCGCGTTCAACTCCTGGGAAGTCTTCAATATGCCCTGCAAAAAGCCAGGGGTTGGTGTAATTTTCTGGAAAAGCAATTCTTAGGTTTACTGGTCTGCTGTCCAGGCTCTTCTGGAAATTTATAGATATCCATTTGCCATCGTACAGACCCAGATTATTCACTTCGATGATCTGAGAGTCGACAGTAATTTGATTTGACTCAGCATTCATGTATAGATCGAGTTCACTCACGCTTGGTAAGCCATCCTTTAAATGTCCTGTCAGATTGAGCTTAATAGGGAATGTTCCGATTCCAGGCATGCATTGATACAGCAGCTGGCGATTGAGTGATGCATCCTCATCAGCACGGGCAACTGCGACGGCTAAAAAGTGACTCGTGGCAAAAAAAGCGCCAACCAAAAACGGGAATTTGCGGAAAGAATTGAAGAACATGAAAGGTCTCACCCTATTATACAAATGCAGCAGAACCAATTATTTCACGACGATAGTAAAATCAACGCCTGCTGTTTCAACGTTCTTGACTACGATAGCTTCAATGTCACCAGCAAAGCCTCTAATTTCAGATTTTAGAGTTTGTACGACGGGAAGATATTCGCGAGTACAGATCCGCTCCTCGAGGTTCACTGGTACTTTTTTAACTGCGCTTATTTCGAGTACGCCGTCTTTCAAGGCCTCGACCAACTCGACTGTTGTGCCCTGCGCCTGGCAAGGGTTCGATCCAAGTATCACGTCAGCTTCCAGTTGATAAGCGAAGGCTCGCGGGTTAATGCCTGCGTTGACCGGCACCAGACGAAGCTCTTGGATGACCGTTGTATACTCTACGTACTCGACAGCTGAAGGGGCATCGATATCAGAAAGCAGTTGAGTCGAGGCGTTTGCAGGAACGGCACTGAGCATAGCGAGAAGGACGATTAAATTTTTCATTATCAGATCTCCGCGAAAAGAAGTTTCTCTTACGCAGTGAGTTCTAGCAGATACTTTAAGGTTGAGGTTAGACTTGACCAGCCAACCGAATATTAAGTGTTTGCGGCTTGGCTGTGTAATCAAACTCGAACTATTGCGCCATGTAACACTCAATCCACTGCGAATCTTGATTGGATGTCGCCCTTTATCAAGACTTTAGAAAAACTTAATTCACTCGGCTTATGGGGTCTTACAGCAAAACACTCAGCAGTCGCGCTCACGAAGGAAACAATTTGTTAGATGCTGGTAGCACAATAACTGGTCAAACCGAGATCCACTCCGGAATCTTCCTGGATCCAACAGATATTGGCATTCATGCGACCATAGATTCCACCTTTGCCACAAGCGCCACCTCGGGAAACGACGCCGAATACGCGCCACTCCCCGTTGCTTAGTCTCGCAAATGCCGGGCCACCGCTATCACCCTTGCAGGAATCCTTGCCGTCGTTGCCAAGAGCCACTTCACTATCACCAACTTTGGTGATGGTGGCATCCACTTCGTATTTCACTCCATAACCGTCCATGCGATAGCCGAAGCCAACAATATAGGCGCTCAATCCGGATTGCAGGACTTCCGCGGTTTCATCCGCATCCATCAGCACGGGAATATAGGCCGATACGGGAAGGTCTAACGGTTTGTCGAGCACGAGATAGCCGATATCATTCCAGCCATCTTCGTTGTTACTGTACTTGGGAGAATAAGCCATCTTCACGGCTGTATACTGGGCTGTGAGACGTCCACCTTCACTGCCTTCACCCACGTAAACGCCGATGCGGGCGGGATTGGTCGAGCCCTGAATGCAGTGACCAGCGGTAACAACAAGCCGAGGATGGATCGCTGTGCCGGAACAGAAGATGCGGCCATTGGTAACCAGGGCCACAGTGGATAGCCACTCTCCTGCTTTCGTCTTCACACCACCATAAATGCATGGCCATTGCCCAAGTGTCCAATCCTTTGATCGAGCACAGGTTTGAAAGAGGTTTTGCGGCAAGGCTCTTGGCAGGGCGGGGCAGACCGTGGTCGTTGGATATGACGGCGCCGCTCGGAGTGTCAGGAAAAGGCCACGCTTTTCGCTCATGCTCGGAGCGGCATAGTCGTTGGTCGGTTATTGCGAGATTTCGCTTGGATCCAACAAGACTGTCTCGGATTCATTCACGAACAAAGTCCCGTTGTACTCATTGTTGATGAAGACCTTATAGTAAGCTGAAGCAGAGATTTGACTTCTTTCTATGGAGAGGGCACCCCTATGTGGGCCAAATGCACGTAAACATCTTACTGTAGGAGTGGTTTGTGCCTGAAAGGAAATCTGGCCAATCGATGGGCTTGGTTGGGAATTGGAAGGAGTAGGCTGGGTGATCTGTAGATCGCTGATCTCTAGATTGCACATCGAGCTAAAAATCTGCTTTGTTGAAAAGCTGATCCGAAGCGCTTCGCTCTCAGAAGCTGCGGTGACGCTGAGATCGAATGATTGAGCGAACAGTGACCCTGACATGAGCATGGATGCGAGGGCTATTGAAATTTTTTTCATGAAGATTCCTTTCCTTAAGTGCTAACACCCGGCTTATAGGAAACCTAAGCTGCTTTGTAAAGCCTTGGCCAGCCAATCAGCGCGATCATTTTGCGCTCGGAATTACTGCATAAAACCTCTAGTACCCCCTGCCGATAAAAATGAACGGCGTGAACTCAATCATCTCCATCGTGCTCACAATTCGTAATCACTCCAGGCCCCTATACTTTCAATCTGAGTCCAATAGCGGGATACTCCGCCCGTCACCAATTGTGAATCAAGCTCTCTATCTTCAACCGGGCCTCTTGCTGTTCCTACGCTTACACTTGTCAAAAGGAGAGATATAACTTGAGACCAACGAGGAATACATGAATCGAAAAGCAATGGGTCCAGGTCTATTTATGGCTTTAACTGCCTGGGCAGTTGGGAATTCTGCTTTTGGAGTTCATAACCTTCGTGAGAAAGATTTGGCGATTATCATGCCCTTGGAGGAAAAAGGCCTTATAACAACGGGCGGCAACACCCAGCTTGGAAGAAATCTCCTCCCCAGCTCCTGGTATCAAAGCCTGCACGCTGCTTATCTAAAGACCAGTATCGGCGATGCTCTGATGAGCGAGAGCCGTTATGAAGACTGGACTTTGGTATCATTACGAATCGCTCCCTGTGCGCCACTCGGCTTGGCTCCAAGCCAGAAAATAGATGACCTCTGCTGGCCTGAAGTCAGGCTGGTATGGCAGCCTGTTCTGCGGAAGATTACGCTCCATGCGCGTTATATGGAAGCGGCCGGAGAGGACCGATCCGTTCATGCCATTTATCCTGTTGCGCCGACTGTCGCATTTCTCAAAGGCGACGAGGCCAAGGAAGCTCAGAATTTTCTGCAAAAAATAAAGGACGCGGTCACAGACCAGGGAAATCCTGAAACCTTAACGGCCGCTGAGATCGAACGTTTTAGGACGCTCAGAAATCGAACCAGCCGCGAGCTGCTAAATCGCACGTTGTCACTCCGTGCGTCAGGGATCGATCCAACTCTGTATGAGCAGCATGGAACGCGACCAGAATTCGCTCGAGGAGAGGGAACGCCTTTTCTAGCGAAGCTCGGTGAATTCCTTCGTGATTTCGCCCAGCCGGGGCACCTCCAAACTCTGACCTCCTTCTCACTGCCAGCAGGTCGCGAGCCAGCCCATCTCGACGAGTGGGTCTTTCTATCATTTAAGGGCGAGAAGGGAAAGATCGTGCCGCTGCCTATTGCCATTCACTCGAAAAAAGATGGGCGCAAGCTCCTTTCGCTCACCTCGTCCATGCGAGGCACCATGGCCCGCGACGATGAAGCCCTCTATGAACCGTTTGCAGACGAGGTGGCAGCGGAGCTCAAAGAAACGGTGATGCTCCGTGTCCCTGATATCAGACGCCTCGCATCCATCTTGCAGGATCGAAAACAGATTCTGGTTCCCAATACTTCGTGCATTTCCTGTCATAAAATGAATTCAGAACGTTTCGACTTTCATAATTTGAGCTATCTCGAGGATCGTGACATCAGCATTTCTCCGCGGGTCAAGCGGGATGTGGAGCTTGACCGAAGCTGGATCACTGATTTTCTATCCGATGACTGAGGCTTGAAGTCATATTTTCGGTGGTGCAGCAGCGCCTCACCAGGACGTAGCCAATGGCGATCAGGTCAAAGACAAACTCAATGGCTTGACAAGGCCATGTATAAGGATATGGTGACAGCATCGATTTTCAGTTGTCGCGTAGGTCAGGTCGGCCTCTTTCTCTCGGCAATAGAAGAGGAAGAGGCCTGACCTGACGTATTATCTTTGAATCAAAGAAGCCGCTTTAAGCCGTTCCCAATCCTCCTGGCTCACACCAGCGACTTCGATAGACGTCTGCCTTGTGATGCGGTTGGCTTCCCCACTGGAAGAGATTGCACTCTACGGCAATCAAATTAAAGATATCTCGCCCCTTTCAAAGCTTAGCAATCATCAAGATGATCGACATCCGTGATAATGTCGTAGAGGATCTTACACCTCTCAAAAATCTAGGAACATTAGCGCGCATCAAAGCCCGCTTAAACCCCATTGACCCAAACCTGGCTTGCCAGGCCTTAACCCATATCTCTGCAGGAGCAATCTGTGAGACAGATCCGCCCCAACCTAAAAATTTTCAAGAATGGTGTACGTGGGGCGATGGATTGACCGCATTTGATGACTGTCCAGCGCGTGATACTTTGAAGGCATTGTTCAATTTTGCAGGTCTATCATGGATCGGAAAAGACTGTCTAAAAGCTGAAAGCGCCTTGAGCTCAATGGAGTCGCTCGATCTTAGTTTCCCGACCTTGAATAAAAATGGTTTCCCTCGCCTGCGAGATATCGCTCCTCTTGCGACTTTAAAGCGACTTCTCAGCCTCGATCTTCGGGGCAATGAGATAAGAAGAAGTATAGAAAGTTTAGGAAGCCTCCCAGCTCTTGAAACGGTTTATCTGGAAGGCAATTCCTTGCAGTCTATGCTCTGTCCTTTGCCTCGCGAGGAAGGCTGCATTTTTCATGGCACGTGATAGCTCCTTGCCGGGCTCACGCTTGAGCTTCTGGACGGCCTGCTTCAGATCCCCGCGTACGATCTCTGCG
>NZ_DASQYZ010000006.1:0-27165 GCF_035638955.1 Oligoflexus sp.
TCATGGATTTGACTGTCTCAATGTTTTCAATCAGTCGGAATTCATCGAAACGATCGAAGGTGGGTTTGCTCCCGATATGGTGGTGACCGATCTTCACATCCGGGCGGAATCAGGTTGCGATATTCTGAAATACCTGCGGTCGAATCTCCGATTTCGAGATATCCCTGTCCTGCTTATCTCGTCAGATGGTGCCGGGCATAAGATCGCGGTCGAACACAAATTCAGCAGTTTCCTGCCTAAGAACAATTTGCATCGTGATTTGGTTGCACGCATCCATCAGCTCATGTCCCGGTAAGACCAGCTTTACTCAGCCAGCAGCAAGAGGTCGTCGCGTAAACCCCACCACTCTTTCGCATCGTCCTGGGACCAGGAAGGTAGATTCAGAGTCGCTGTGAGTTCGGCGCACAATGCTACCATACTGGGAGGCCGCATCAGTGGATTTTTCTCGATACACTGCATCACAATTTTGACCAAAGCGGGTGGCAGCTCCGGCCTGAGTTCACTTAAATTTTTAGGTTTGGTGTGCACAATATCATAGAGCAGACCGGCTTCATGGGTGGCATCAAAAAGATTGTGACCACTCAGCATTTTATAGGCAACGACTCCCAGGGAATAAATATCAGTTTGGGGACTGGCGGCCGAAGGTTGAGACAGGAGCTCGGGTGCTATATAAGCCGGCGTGCCTCGTAGGTCGCTGGAGAGCGGCCCGATGGATTCCAATGGAACCAGGTCCTTGATTCTTTTCACCAGACCAAAATCAATCACTTTAACGACATCATAATCTCCACCAATCCGGCAAATCATGATATTGAGGGGTTTGATGTCACGATGAATCATGCCCAGGGCATGGGCTTCTTTGAGAGAGCCACAGACCTGGAGCAGCAGATGAACGGCCCGATGATAGGGCAGGTGCTTTTCCATTTCGATCAGCCTGGCCAGACTTATACCTGGCAAAAATTCCATGGCATAGTAGAAGTTTCGATCCGCGGTACGGCCAAAATCATAAATGGCAACGGTATTGGGATGGCTCAGTTGGCTGGTTGCGCGGACTTCAGCCTCGAAACGTGTGAGTGATTCCGGATCGTTATTATCTGCCTTCAGAATTTTGATGGCTGTAGGGCGTTTTAAGAAGGCATGCTTCGCCAGATAGATTTCCCCAATACCACCTTCGGCGATCTTGCGCAGCAAGCTGTACTGCCCCATCCGGGCACCCATCCGAGCCGCCGGCCTGATGCGAATGAATGCCAGATAGGAGACAGCGGCCAGGAGGGTGGCGACGGCCATCAGGACGACCAGTGTTATATACAGGAAATCGATGACGCGTAAGGTCAAAAGCGCTTCGTCGGCATCAATTTCTGTGATGATGCCGAAATACAAATTGGGGTGCCAGCGCCAGGCACCGATCACATCAACGCCACGGTAGTCACGATAGGGTTCCAAAAGTTGGCCTTGCATGGCGTCCGTATAAAGACGAAGTCGATCCAACGCTTTCGAGACAATTTTGGTATAGGGCCAGTCTTCAATCCTGTTCTCAGGGCGAAACCCTTGTGAAAGGTTACCGCCTGGATCTTTCAAAGAGATATTCAGACCTGATCTCTTATCTTTCTCCAGCAGTCCGATCTCCACCAGCTCATTGGTGAATCGGCTTTCCGATAGGAGCACACCTTTGGTATTGAACGCATACGTTTCTCCCGACGAACCCCAGCGGCCGACTTCGATAATCTGGTCGAAATATTTTGCAGCGTCCAGTCCAAACGCCAGGCCTGCGATCACGCGCCCTTCACGATCACGGATGGGAACGCTGAACCAGGAGAAATACTGCGGTTTAACAGTGGCGCCCGCGGTATTGAATGCGCTTCCCAACAGCCTCCGAGGCGTAAAGAATTTTTCGCCACTCAATATTCGATCAAAAACAGCGATGAGATCGGAATCGGCCGTAAGTTTTTTTCCCACCCAAGGCCGGATATTAGTGGCGATATTCAGATATCGATGGTTAAAGATGAAGAAATGTTGGAAAGGTCCTGCCTTCAGGCTGGGCTCGATAAGCCTGTTCAGATCGTCTTGCGCTTGAGCCTGCATGAGAGCATTGCCGGGGTTGTCCAGGCTGCGACCGATTTCAAGGAGTTGTTTGAGAGCAGGATCGTTTTGCAGCAAAGCTCCCCATTTCTCGGCTTCGCCAAAACGGTAACTGGACCAGAGCTCAATCGCCTGAAAGTTTGAATTCAGAACACTTTCAAGATGCCCTGCCGTCTCGTGTACTAACGCGTCTTTGAGCTTATCCCGACCCAGTCCTGCCGCCATGGCAATGATCAGGACAATTCCAATCAATAAAGCGAAGCGAGCCAACCTGTGCTGGATCAGGCGGCGAAAACGCCTTTGCAGACAGTTGACTTGAGTCGACTCAAAGGCGATTTTCATGGGCGTATAGTCTGGAGGCACCCCAACCTTGGGGTCGTCTTCATGAAAGCGCAACAGGGATTCGACCTCGGCACGGATCTCGGCCTGGCCTTTACATTCGCGTTCAATGAGGATTTGGCGTTCGGCTTTATTTAATAGGATAGCCTTTTGAAAGATCTCTTTCGCTCGGGCATACGTGTCAGAATCCATATTCATGTGTCCA
Organism: Oligoflexus sp.; assembly: GCF_035638955.1. Lineage (GTDB taxonomy): Bacteria > Bdellovibrionota_B > Oligoflexia > Oligoflexales > Oligoflexaceae > Oligoflexus. The sequence goes on from NZ_DASQYZ010000006.1 coordinate 2,621, forward strand.
GGCCACTGAGTTCGCGCTTGAGCCAGGCTCGCGCCATGTACCAATCACTTTCTGCTGTTCGCAGGGAAATGTCGAGTGCCGCTGCGACCTCGTCCATCGACAGACCGCCAAAGAACCGTAACTCGACAATACGAGCCTGGCGGGCATCAAGACGATCGAGCTTCACCAACGCCGTATCAACATCCAGGATTTGTTCCAAATCGACCGATGCGCCGATCAAATCCTCGTTCAACTCCAACGGCACGGCTTTTCCGCCTCGTTTGATACGACGCCGGCTTCGAGCCTGCTCGACCAAAACCCGCCTCATCATGATGGCGCTGAGAGCCAGGAAATGAGCTCGATTCTGAAATTGCAGGCTATGGCCTTGAATGAGTTTTATATAGGCTTCATGGACTATGGCTGTCGGCTGAAGGGTATGATCACTGCGCTCCGTAGAAAAATAGGAGCGTGCGATGCGATGCAGATCGTCGTAGAGCAACGGGAATACAAGGTCGATGGCTGCGTGATTGCCTTTCGCCGCCAACTGAATCATCTTGGTGATGTCTTGTTGAGATTTCGTCTGCCATTCCTCGATTGTTTCAAGCAAGTCTAATCCGAGGCTATGATTTGTGCAATCAAGTACATATATTTCTGCGTTTGGGTCTGACCGACCTGGACCAGGATGGCCAGTGGTATTAATTTGCAAAAAACTGCGGCTCAGAAGCTTTACGCCGGGTCAATTTCAATTCCTTCTCAAGTTTGGTGACCTCCTTCTTGATTTTGGCATAAACCTCAACCCAATTCATGCTATCCAGATCGCGTTTGTCTTCAATGACATGCAATCCATAGGCTGATCCAAAGAGTGTCGCCTGGGCACCGGGATGGCAGCCAAAGCTTGCCTGATTGGCTGATGATGCCGTAAGTATCCTCATGTTCGGCAGTACGGCCAGCGGACTGGGCGAGGTTTTAGGATCATCCTTCGTCGAAATAAAACCACCTGTGTAGCAGCCCTGCAGCACGAGATATTTCCGGGTCTTTGGCCCCTGCTGCATAGCATCTGCAAGGTCATGGGCTGTTAACCCCAGTCTGGATCGGCAATCAGGAGGATTTTGATCCATCACCAGCGACGGCGCTTGCGCCATGCAATTTTTTTTCATGCGTTCGGCATCCTGAGGTTTTCCTGGGGGCGCACCGTGCGACGTGACATACAGGTAAAAATTTTCGGGTTGTTTGGCAAGAGACAGCGTGATGCTATCCAAAAGCTGTGCGAGCTTGATGGGATGGCAAGCGGCAGCAAGCGGTTTCATTTCATCGAATTGAGCACGATCCTCGGCATACTGCAAAAGATCGGGTTGGGCATAAAAACAGCCGATTTCGGCAGATTTATAGCCCTTTTGCAGAAGCCAGGAATAGTTCCAGTAGATTTCCTGCAGAAAATTCGCAGTGTCCGAACTTCCTGCCACGAGGATCGCTTTAAAAGCCTTCGGCTTATCCAGCGGTTTTGCAGTTAAAGGCACAGCGGTCGGCAGATTTGTGCTTTGAAGAAATTGCGCAATCGCAGCAAAGGCTTCGCCACCTCCATAGCGCAGCACCGGCTCCTTGCTGCCCGGAATCTGCAAATAAAAAGCGGGAAGCCTTTGTTCGACCCCAAACTTTTCCATGACTTCGAGACTGTCGGTCACATCCACCGTCACGATCCGATAGCGACCCCGACTGGCTTCCGCAAGCTTGCGTAGGGGACCTTCCAGCTTGCGACAGGGTTCACACCAGTCGGCGGAAAATTCGATCAACAGCGGTTCTTTGTGAGGCTGCTTGATAAGATCCAAGGCCAAAGGCGGTTGAATGGTCACAAGACGGTGGGTGTTATCAGGCTTATAAAAATCGGCCAGGGACTGGACCTTGGGCACACTGACGCATGCTGGCAGAAGCCAGAAACCAACGAGTAAAAGAAGGATGCGCATGAATAGCCCCAATGTTCCTTGTTTGCATGAGAGACCATGAACCGAGGTCGTATATTGCAAAACGCTTCAAGATGACGGTGAAGCGTACAGTTGACATCTTCAATTTGGACTGCGTCTTCTGTATCGTAAAGATCGTAAAGTTCCCACTGCTAACACATTCTGCTTATAAACTTCTGGAGAGCTGATCCTATGCGGTTCCGTTGGTATTTAGTGGCATCACGTCTTGGAATTCTCGGTCTGGCCGTGCTCTGTTCCACCTGTGGAGGAAAATCTGGCGGTGTTGCGGCCGCCATTGCCTGTTCGCTGCTCTCTGCCAGCGTGAATGGAAGTTCCTTAACAGTGGGGTTAAGCCAGGCTTTGCTCGGACAATTGCAGACCGGCCTCAATTTTACGGATGATACCGAAGTTCTGAACACGCGTATCAAGGATGCTCTCAATGGAGCCCTTGAAGCGGCATCCGTCAGCAGTCAACTTAATATCAAAACGGTAACCGCCGTTCCCAAGGAAGCAGGCGCTGACGACGGCGTTCGCTTTCTGGAACTCGGGGGGAATTTGGCTGCCGGTGTGACCTTCGCCAGCTCCCTTTTGAAATTGCCTGCCGTCCAGGACGCTCTTTCCACTTCATTTCGTCTAGCCGATGGGAAGGCTTTCGACTTTGTCGAGGATTCGTTTCGTGTGAGCAAATCCGGTCGTATCAGTCCCGATCAAAGCAATGATTCGACCCGGCAATGGGCTTACGATCAAACGAAGGTGGATGAAGCCTTAACCGTCGCCGATGCCCTTCCGAACGCGCGGGATCAGGTGGTGGTTGCGGTGCTCGATACGGGGGTATCTCTGGATCATCCTGCTTTGAAAGATAATATTTTCACCGAGAACGGCGCCGTGAAAGGCTACGATTTCGCCAATAATGATAGCAGTGCCGATGATGATGAAGGCCACGGCACCCACTGCGCCGGTATCATTGCCGCGAAAAAAGTGGACGAGTCGGGTGTGGTCGGGGTGGGCGAGCTGGTGGCCCCAGGCAAGGTTAAGATCATGCCTATCAAAGTCCTGAGCAAGAAAGGGGGCGGTTCCACCGACGCTATCAATAAAGGCATTCGCTACGCCATGGCTGAGGGCGCCCATGTGATTTCCATGAGCCTTGGCGGTGGTGTTGATTTTCAAAATTTGGTGGCCAGCAACGGTACAGAGAGTCAGATCATACGTGACGCTGTGAATGCCGGTATCATTGTGGTGGTGGCCGCTGGCAATGAGAATTGTCCTTTAGGTGGCAACTGTCGTCAGCAGACGCTGTTCGTTCTGAGCCAGACGATCGAAGAGTACACGGTGCTGCCTTGTTCGTATAACGGGACCATTTGTGTGGGCGCCTCGGACCCCAATGCAACGCTGGCCCCCTATAGCAACTATCCTTCGAGTTTGACCAAAGGGATTGACCCCAACGTCGTGGATCCTGCCACCAAACGAACAAGTCCTGATATTACAGCTCCGGGTTCTGCCATCTATTCGACTTATATCGACAACAGGTACAAGTCGCTGGACGGCACAAGCATGGCGGCGCCTTACGTGGCGGGACTCGCTGCGATTTTTCAGTTGAAAGCCGCAGCCGATAAACGCAATACGGATGGAACACCGCAGAAAACGTTTCGTCGCCTTTTGCAAGAATCTGAACTGGCATTGGCTACGGAAGAAGGTGAGACAAGGAGTTACGTGGGGCAAGTGGATTTGAATCATTTCATGAAAAAGATTCGTGAACTGAATACCGGAACCCTTGCCGGTACCCCGCCGACACTTCAAGCGGTCGATGAGCCAGCAGGCGAGGAAACAGGAGAAGCTCCGAACGCGTTGGCTGCGATCTGCGGGGGTTGATGCTCTTGCTTGTTAAAAATCGGGTTTGAAAAACCATAGCTCTTGACCATGATTGACGAGCAACTGTCCGTCTGGCAACTGTGGACCATCCAGGAGGGCCCCGTCCCGAAAAGGAGGCGGGTTGACGAGAAGCTTTTTGTTCTCGAAAATTTCCAGAAAGCTGCCTAAAGTCGTGGAACTCATGGCGACCGGTCCCGCTGCCAAGGCATGATTGAAACCATAGGAATCTTTTAAAATAGGCTCAACAGTTGGCTTGGTTGTGTTCCAGCTGTACCAACTGTTCATGTTCACAGGGACAACCGTGCAGGTGAGGGACGCGGGACCGGCGTGAAGGTATAAGGTCTCGCCCATGACCAGAATTTCATGCTCCGCTCCTGGAAAGTGATAGACGCGGCGGGGCTGCATCCCTGTCTGCGACGCCAGCAAGGTAATTGCCGTTGGTGTGATGCGATAGAGTCCCCGGTCATCAGCAAGCGTGAATCCTCCATCGTAATACACACTGGCTGTCGAGTTAAAGACGTTGCCCAACTGCGAAGCCAAACTGATCGAACTCACAAGTTGGGGCGAACTTCCGTCTGTGGGGTCAATCGACCACCATTGCAGATTATCGGCGCCAAGGTCCTTTAAAAGAAAGATCAGTTCATTCGGATTCACCAAATGAAATCCCAGGACTGATGCTTGAGGAAATGCAGCCACGACTTTCCAGGGGGTTTTGGCTGCGTCGTCCCATCGAAAGAGTCGACTTTGGTCTGGTTCATTGCTGAGAGCCATGAGCTGTCCATCGGACCACGCGTAATGATAGGATGTGGTGGGGTACAGGGTTTCCAGGATGGCGGTTTCCTTGAGACGTTGCCCCTGGCCGTCAACAACGAGCAGCCCTGCGTGAGACTGCAAGACAATACCGCCCTGCGTGCTGACCAGCTTCGATGGAGGAAAGTTGTCGCCAATTTTTGTCCAAGTCCCCTGGCGGTGGGCGTCTATCGCGATCACACGACCCTGATTTTTCGCAGCGTAACCTGTCCCTTCCACGTCTGCGTAATCGGAGATAATGTATTGATCGACATCGATTTGTACTTAGGCACAGCCTCCACACAGGCAAAAAAAGTGCCGGGACCCATAGCTTTGAAGGTGTGGGATCGGCGTTCCACAGCCACCATGTTGCTGCTATCCGAGCAGCTGGAATTGCGACTGATCCACACCCGGTACATACGCACATCCGAGGCTTTGGACCAACTCAATGTCACCTCACCATTGTCGGGATCCAGTGTCACATCTGTGATGCGAAACGATACCAGACCTGACTTGTACTTCACTTCCTGCAGCCAACCGCAGCCGTTCAGGAAGAGGCCCAAGATCAGCGTCATAAGGTTTGACAGCGCAAAATATTTGGACACTTGTGCAGTACCCCTTGCCAGGAATTCATTCGAATTTGTTTGTCTAAGGATAGGCGTTGCAAGAATTATGCGGGAAAGGCGGGAAAAGTCTAGGCCGCGCGTGGCAAAGGAATATGAATTTGGACCAGCGTTCCGCGACCGCCTGCACCAGGACTGATACGAACGCTGCCATTCCATTGCCGACTTAACGCGGCAAGTGCGGAGAGGCCTACGCCCCTGCCACTGCTTTCAGAGACATCATTGGCTGTACTGAAGCCATCTTCGAATAACACCTGGTAGGGGTCGTCCTTGGGCGGTGTCAGATTCAATTGCTGCGCCCTTCGAGAAATCTTTTGTAAATCCAATCCGGCCCCGTTGTCGAGAATTTCAAGGCAGAGGGATCCATCGGTCTGGTAGGCTTTGATGATCAACTGGACGTCGCGTGTCGGCTGACTATGCCGATGGCTTCGCAAAAATCCATGATCAATGGAATTATTCAAGGCATGCATGATCATATCGGTCGCCGATTGGAACAAGGCCGGATCCCAGTGAATGATGGCATCATGGACATTGATACTCTCAAGCTTGAAGCCACCCTGCTCCAACCTTTGATTCAAATCGGGCAGCAGCGGACGCACCGCATCCAATAACGATCGGAGTTGCGAGTGAGGCTCCGGCGCCAGATGCAAAATATCGTTGAGAAGGTGCCGGTACTCGGCAATGAGGTCGTTGAGATGTGTTTCGCCGGGAAGAATGGCGACATCCGTGCTGGCGTTCTGCAGTTCATCTTCAAGCCGGTGAATGGCATGGCTTAACTGCCAAAGTCCGGAGGCCCGCGCATTGCCTTTCAGCGTATGCAGCTGCCGCAGGGCTTGTTTTTTCTGGTCGGAATCCTGCTGCCAAATTCGGTTCTGAATCCACTTTGAACTGGAATCCAGGACGGCATGACACTGAGCCGGATCCTTATTGAACAGCTCGGTGACTTCAAGTTCCTTCCGATCGAGCAGGAGCATATGCCGTTGAATTTCAGCCTGTAATTTCACTCGCTCCGTCTGGTCCCTGAGACTCAGCAAAACGCGTTTGAGAATCCCATGGTGATCGAAGATGGGAACCCAATGCAAGGCCGCAGTGCGGACCTGTTCCCCCTCAAAAAGAAGTTCCTTGGGCAGGTTGGCTTCATTCAGTTCCCAGGCCAGAGCGCTTTCCCCTAGAGTATTGCGCAAGATCTCCTTGATCATCCCGCGCTGCTCACCCTCAATACGCGCATGCTGGAGGATCGTATCCATGGCATCCGCCCCCTTGGGGATGGCATCAATGCCAAGGAACTGGAGGAGATGCTGGGAATATTCCCCTTCAATCTGGAGCTGAGCATTGATGGTCAGGATGCCTTCGTCGATATTATCGAGGATCCTTTGCATTTTGAACTTGCGCCGCCGCACCTCGCGAGCTTTCATCACGACAATCATCAGCAAAACCAGGGCACCCAAGGCCAGCGTCAAAACACTCAAGGTCAAATTTTGAATGCGTTCTGCTGATTTGAGCTTCTGACTTTGCAGTTCGTTTTCCTTCAGGAGCAGCTCATTTTTTTCCTGCTCCTGTTCGATGCCGAGCTCAGCCAGGCCTTTGGAATAGCTGGCCTGGGCCTCATTCTGCTTAATGTCCTTGGTAGCCGCGACATAAGCCTTTAAAGCTGCCAGGGCCTGAACCGGGCGGTTGGACTTTTCATAAGCCTCGGCCCGCTGCTGATGAATTTTAACAAACAGACGAGCCAGTTCAGGGGGAGCGCTCCTCTCTGCGGCATCCAGACTCTGAAGGCTGTCTTCATATTTTTTTGAGGCAATCTGGGCACCGGCCGCCATCAGCCAGGCTTCGGCTTTCCAGTAGCTGACAGGATCTTTAAAGGTTTGTACGGCTTCTCGCGCATACTGGATGGCTTCCTGAAATTTATTCTGGCGCCGGGCGATGGCGCTCAAGCCAATCAAAGAAGGGCCAACCGTGTAGTGCCCACCCAGGCTTCGGCCAATTTTCAGCGCCTCAGTATAGTACGTCTGAGCTTCCTTCAACTGCTCCGCGCCTTGCTCTTCATAGTAGCCCGCAATGTTATGGAGAGAGGTGGCCAGCATGCCACGCAAATTTTTACGACGCGCATAGGCGACGATGTCCCGATCCATGTCCATGGCTCGGGCCAGGTCGGAGCCACTGGCAAAGGCCTGGGCTAGCGCGGAGCGGATACTCATGCGATCGAGCTCGTCAATGCCTTCAGCCTTTTGCATGATGTTCATGGATGTCATCATGGGCTGCAGACCTTTATCGTAGTCCCCCTTGCTCATTAAGACATAACCCTGCAGGGCCAGATAACGGGCCTCAAGATGTTGCAGGTTGTGGTGGCGGGCTGCGGTCGCGAGTTCCGCATATTTTTGATCTTCATCCCCCGCATCCCAGCTGACGCCCTTACTGATTTCCATGAGGAGCAGGTGCTCTTCCTTAAGTCCCCTTTGCAGAGCCAATTGCATCGGTTCCTGAACAAAGGCGACAGGATCGGCAAGATTTTCCTTCGAGAGGAGCACTGCGGCTTCAGCGTATTTAAGGCGAATCCAGGCATCCGGCTCTTTTTGAGGATCGGTGCGGCGTAGCTCGTCGCGGGCCCAAGCGAGCAGGGCATTCAGATCATCTTCCAGACCCATTCGAATGGACATGAGATGATTTTTGTCCAGTCGGAGCGAAGCGGGTGCAGACGATTGAGCAAAAACAGGGGAACAGATGGAAGCGCCAAGCAGCATGAAGCTTAGAAGCCATACGATTCGGCCTTTTAAGAGGGCGCAGTGCTTCATGAGTTGGCGTTATCTCCATACGTCGAACGGTTCTCACATTCATCCAGTTTAACGGAAATGGAATGGATCTTTGAGAGGAGAAAGTACCCGGGAAAAAACTGCCTGACGCCCTGTTTTATGCCACGGGCAGGATTTTCCTATCAGCTTCTAATTTTTGTAGCCGAATCAAAGCAGATTGGGAGGCTGGTGGAATGGTTCGGGCGTTGACACATCATTGGAATCGCAAGTGGCGCTCATGCCTGGTCCAGGTGATAGCGGCCATGGTCTGGTTTCATGTCAGTCCCCTCCATGGAGCGGCCATAAACGGAGTCCTCGACCTCGGCACCACGTCCTGGCAAACTCCCGTCGCTTTGGATGGCGAGTGGCATTTTTATCCCGAGGTTTTTCTAAGGGAAACGGATATTCAGTCAGAAGGCTTTGGCAAGGTCGCTCCTTTAAAAATACCCATTCCAGGTGGCTTAAGTCAGCTGGCGGATCAGTATAAAAATCCCCGGGGCGAAGGCCGATGGGGCACGCTGGTTCTGGAAATTCGCAATATGAAAGCGCCGTTTGAAAACGTGGGTCTGCATCTGCGAGGCGACACAGCTTATCAGGTTTTTGTGCTGGATCTCGACCGCCCTGGTCCCATGCGTTCTCTGGTGACGGTGGGAAAGCCTTCAGCTCGACGTGAAAACTCAATTCCGCAGGTGGCTTCGCCCCTGGGGCTTTGGAATGGAAGCGGCAGTGGTCATTATTTGCTGTTGGTGCATTTGAGTGGACACTATTATACGGATACCAACCTTTGGACGTCCCCACATCTGGGTTCCTATGAAGCCTTGAAACATGAGCTGGATTTGGTCTTCCTGCTGGATGCTTTGGTGGCAGGAGGCATGTTTATCATGTCACTTTACTATCTCAGCTTTTATTTTCATCGTCGTGAAGATAAAGCAGCACTTTTGCTCGGTGTCTGGAGCAGCGCCGTGTTCCTGAGGCACTTCAGTTGTTCCCCTCAGATTCAAATGGTTCTTTTTCCCGAGTCATCCGTTACTTTCTTTTCCGCCATTCGCGCCATGGAATTCGGCCTGCTGGGTGTCATGGGTGGCACCGCATCCTGGTTCGCTATTGAATCGTTTGAACTCAAGAATCTTCGAACTCTTGGGAAGATTCATACCGCTCTGGGTCTGGTTATTCTTGTTTTTTGCGTGCTAACGGGTCCTGCAGTCTATCCCAACTTTATCCTCTTCATAAATCTGATTCTTGTCGTGCAGGTGGCCACTTATCTTTATGCCGCGCTTCAGGCCCTGAAAATTAAGGCCAAAGGCAGCCTTTATCTGACCATTGGCGGCGCTATTACGGCGATGTCCGTGGTCTATGACATGAGCATTGGCATGGGCTATCGTTCATCTCCGCTCTTCATCACGCCCATTGGGATGACCCTCCTCTTGTTTGCCAATGGGCAACTCGTGGCCAAACTTTTCGCGCACGCCTTTCGTACCGCCCAGCGGCTGTCTGTTTCGCTTCAGGAAGAGGTTGAAAAGAAGACCCTGCGGCTCCGGTCCATGCTGGATAACATTCCGCAGGGCGTGGTGAGTATTATCCCGCCTGGAATTGCGGACTCGGAATATTCCAGACACCTCGAAATCATACTCGGTACCAACGCCATCACCCATCAGCCCATCGAATCGCTTCTCCTCGATCCCATGTCTCTCTCTTCGGACGAGAAGGATCGCATCATGGCAACCCTGGCCGCAAGTCTGGGTGAAGACGTCCTGAATTTTGAAATCAATGCGAGTCAGCTGGTGACAGAAGTGGAGTTTCAGAGGGACGGCAAGCATAGGTCTTTGCAGGTCAGCTGGGTTCCGATTGCGAACAGTCGCAGCATCGTGGAAGGGATTCAGGTTACGCTCAATGATGTGACGGCTTTGCGGGACATTGAGCGGGAAAGCCAGGATCAGAAGGAAGAACTCAGTTATATTCAAGAGATTCTCCCCATTCATGTGGAGAATTTTCGAGTCTTTATGGATTCGTCCCTGCATCTTCTGCAGGAAAACGTCAGACTCATTGGATGCAACAAGGATGGTCTCGATGATGTCGGTAAAATACTGTTCATCAATCTGCATACCATCAAGGGTTCAGCACGTACGCTAGGACTGAAAAAAATCACCAGCCTGGTCCATGATGTGGAACATGGTTACGTTGATCTTCTTAAAAATATTCATGAGAATTGGAATCAATCGGTCCTGCTGGCGCAAATTGAAAGCATTCAGGCGATGCTCGATCATTATCAGCACATTTTTCATCAGGTGCTGGGTCGCAATAAGACCAGAAGCGATGAAATCGGGGTGTCCCGTGAGTTTTTGGAGCAGCACTGTCATTTGCTGAGCAAACTCAGCACGAGTATCAACCAGCCGTCGCTTCATAGCAAGCTCCTCAACTCCTTAAAAGTCCTGGAGCAGGAGGTCTTTCAAGATGCCACCGAATTCCTGCAGGATTTCCTGGGTGCCGCCGAGCGCATTGCCCGCGATCTGGGCAAGGAACACCCGCTGATTCTGGTGGATGCCGACGAATTCATACTCAGTCATGATGCCAAGAACGCTCTGGGCAAGTCGATCATTCATGTGCTACGCAATGCGATGGATCATGGTATCGAACCAGCCAACGAACGCATGGAAAAAGGCAAGGCACCGTTTGGCTGCATCAAATTTCAATTGGATGAACACGATCAGCAGTTGCACATCTTGATCGAGGATGATGGTCGGGGGCTTGCAGTTCAGGAATTGAAAGCCAGAGCCGGTCAGGCTGGGCTGGGCCAGGTTCTGACGCCCCAAACGATCGCGGACCTGATCTTTCAGCCCGGCCTGAGCACAGCTGCCAGCATAACCGAGATCTCCGGTCGGGGCATGGGCATGGATGCCGTTCGCAAATTTATCCGTGAAGTTGGTGGTGATGTTCAGGTCAGAGTCGACGAAAATCAACCACTCCAGCATTCCCTGCCCTTTAAAATCCTGATCATGTTGCCCAACCGATTCTATCGAAGGAAGAAGCGTGACGAGGTTCACCTCGCAGCTGGCTGATCATTTGGAAATCCCGTAAGATGAATGTCTCTCTTACTCCGAAAGGAACTCCTATGAAACATTTTATGTTAGCTTGGGCCCTCCTGCTTATAAGTGCCGGCGGTTTTGCATCGGACAAATTCTATGGCCTCAAATATACCAGTATTCAAGGCCAAACCAAGAGCCTGGATGCCTACAAAGGCAAGGTCGTGCTTCTGGTTAACACCGCTTCCGAATGCGGTTATACCAGCCAGTATGAAGGGCTTGAAAAACTCTACAAAACTTATGAAGGCAAGGGCTTGACCGTGATTGGTTTCCCTTCCCCAACCTTTGAGCAGGAGCTCAAAACGGATAAGGAAGTTGCCAGTTTCTGCAAGCTGAAATATGGCGTCACGTTCCCTCTTTCAAAACGTGTTGCGGTCAAAGGCAAGGACATCGATCCGGTTTTTGAGTACCTCACCAAGGCCGCCCCCGAAAAAGGCGACGTCCAATGGAATTTCGAAAAATTCCTCATCAATCGCAAGGGCGAAGTCGTCGGCCGTTTCGGTTCGAGCGTCAAACCTGAAGAACTGGCGTCTCGGATTGAAAAACTGCTCTAAGATGGGGAGCATGCGATGAAGGTACAAGGCTCGTTCAAAGCGCTTAAAGTCATTCCAGATGACCGCAGAATTGCTGACTTTTGGATTGCGCCTTGGGGTTGGGCAGCTGTCACCGCTGCCATTGAAGGTGGTCTCACCGAAGCCTTGCATAAAGGGGCGCAGGCTCCCCATGTGCTGGCGGGGTCTTTGGGCCTTCATCCTGTTTCGACGGAAAGCATACTCCGGGTGATGGTCGCCATGGGATTTGCCCAGGAGAAAAATAAGGTCTTTGGTCTGGCTCCGGACGCGCGAGCCTATCTTGTGCCTTCCAGCCCACTCTCTCGTTTGGCTGAGCTATCCAAACATTTTGAAACACCCGAGCATAAGTGGATCGTCCGTAAGCTTCGGGAAATCACTCCCATCCTTAGGACCTTCGGTGATACGTGGCGGGAGAACCCCGATGAGGATGCATCGGTCAAGGACGCTGCCGCAGGCATGGATTCCGTGATTAAAGCCCCTTCCACGGCCGTGGTCCGTTCCAAGGCTTTTCAGGGGGTCGAGCATATTCTGGATGTGGGCGGTGGTTCCGGTGCTTTTGCTGTGACACTGACGGAACACCAACCCGAAACCCGCGTGACGATTTTGGATCTGCCCGCCATGTGCAAGCAGGCCCAGTCATGGGTCGAAAAGCGGGGCGCAAAAAATATCGACTTTCATCCTGCAGATTTTTTCAAGGACGCTTGGGCCCAAGGCTGCGATGCTATTTACTTCAGCAATGTCCTTCATGATTGGCCGCTCAAGGATGTCCAGATCCTGCTTCAACAGGCGCGAGCGACAGTCGAGGATAAGCCCAGGCATCGGGGTCGCCTCTATGTTCTGGAAGTGCTGAGAAACGAGAATCGCAATGGCCCGCTTATGGCCACCATCTTTCATATGCAAATGCAGATGGGATTTGGTGGAGCCCAATTGACCCGATCCGATTTCGGGAAATTATTTCAAGAGGCCGGGTTTAGTGGGCCAAGGGTTGTGGCACGATTTGGCTACTATTCCTTGCTCCAGGCTCATGCGCTTTAACCTCAAAGCTGAGCGGTGCCTTCACCAGATTCTGCAGCTTCTCTTCCAACCGGCGTAAAATTTTAGGCCCGGCTTCAGGTCCCATTTTTTCCAGTGATGTTTGAAGGTCGACATAGAGTCGGCCTTGATAGGAAATGAGGACAAAGGCGAAAGGATCCTTGACGCCCTGTGCGCTCAGGGCGTGATGTTCATACACCTGCGCGGTATCCAACGCTGCAAAATCCTCCACCCGCCCCAGGTTGCTGATGCTGACTGTGGGGCGGTGCTGGGCTGCATACGAGGAATTTTTCGGAGGTTTGGGTTTGCGGGCGCCTCCGGCCAGGCGCGCGAGCAGATAGGGGCGCCCTGCCTCGACTCCGGACCTGAGGGTGTCGTGACATCGTTTGGCAAGGTCCCAAATATCCATCGTGCAATGCAGCTGATAAAGCGCCATATGACCCGCAATAAACAGTCCCACTTCGTCAGGACCAGCGCCGACACCGGATCTTAAACTGACCGGGGTATTCAACGATAAATTCTGCGACTCGCCCTCACCATAAAGTTCAAACATGGTCTGAAGCGCGAGCGCACAGAAGGCTCCGAACAGATTGCTGCCATGCTTCCGGGCGAGGGCATTCAATTCCTGCGAATGATCAAAGACAAAGCCATGGGACAGCGTCTGCCGAGTCCACACCGGTTCACCGATCTGTAAGGCTGGTCCCATTTTACCAAGAGTGAAAATAAATTTGAAAGCCTGCCACCAGCCGCGAAAACCGCGATAGAGGGCCGGGAAACGTTGTTCCATGGGCAGAGAGGGCCTGGCCCCTGGCACGGATTCACCCTTATACAGAAGGAGCAGGCAGCGCAGCAGGTAACTCGACGAAAGGCCATCGGCCAACGCATGACTCAGGCTCAAAAGAATATCACAGCCCCGGTCGCCTTCCAGAACATGCACACAACCCAGCCCTTCGCCGATGGGATACTGACGATGGAGTTCCTTGACAAGAAGCCGACGCCAGTGCTCTTCGCTTTGCATCCGCTCCCTATGAAAGGGCATCGAAGCCGGTGCCGCGTGCATTGAAAACCGCAGATAAGGATCGGCAAAAATCGAGGCTCGCAGCAAAGGCCAGGTTTCCCCAAGGTCGTGCGTGGCCCGCTGCAGGCGTGCCATATCCAGCGAACCATGCAGTCTTATCACCGTGCATATATTGGTGGAGCCCACCAGGTTCTGTTGGTAGAACTGCCGCTCAAGCCCGCCCAGATAACGTTCCATATTCAACTCTTGGTGTGGTGACGTTTCCGCAAGCTAAGAGCTCTCCTGGTGAATGTCCATACGAAAAAAGTGAAGCCACGATGAAGACTACTTCCACCGCAGGATGCCGACGGCCGCCAGCAAAATCCCCGCGGTCACCGCGCCCAAAGCCGGCAGTCCCTGCTCAATGAATGGCGCCACCAGGGCTGTTCCCAAAGCCGATGTGCCCATAATCGCCAGGATGACGAGGGCGGATCCGCGCGCATCATCACCCTTGGCGGCCACGATCGCTTGAAAAAATCCGGGTGGTCCACGAAGTCCCAAACCGACGTTCATCGGGAGGAAGAGGGGAATCAGGATCATTGGATTCCGGCCGCCGATGAGGCCATAGATGAACAGAGCCACTCCCGAGAAGGCCGCAAGCCAGGTCCCCAGATGAATCATCGTCTCGGATCCCCAGCGGGCGACAGCTTTCTGAGCCGAGTTTGCGGCGACGATATAGCTAAAAACCGCAATCATCTGCATGCGAATGAAATCGGAGAGCACGCCGCCCCAGCTATGAACGATGACGCTCGGGGCCCCAAAAACAAAGGTCAGAAGTCCACCCAGAACAAAGGCTTGGCTTAGCGCATAACGCAGGTACGTAGGGTCCCGCAGAAGCTTTTGATAGCTGCCCGGTGATGTCATGGGCGGAACCTGGGGCAGGTGTTTCAGCCAAACAAACGAGGCCAGGGCCAGCAGCGCGGTTAAGGCAGCGCTTAAATGAAAGGACGCAGCCCATCCCCAACGCACCAGAAGAAAAGCCCCGATCACGGGCGCAAACGCGGGCACCAGGGACTCAATACTGCCGATAAGACCGATCATGCGCACAGCCTTGTCAGGCGGCAGCAGGCGCCGAATGAATCCCGGACCAAACACGACCGCGGCGGAACCACTGGCTCCTTGTAAAAACCGAAGCGCAATCAAAGTCCCGATATTGGGAGCCACAGCGCAGGCGAACGACATAAGGGCATAGAGTGTCAACGAAATCGCGAGCAGCCAGCGCTGATCCACGCGATGGCCGAGGTTGCCGAAGAGCAATAAGCCACCGGCCGTTCCCGCCACAAAACTGGCTAAAACCAACTGCGCTGTCGCAGCCGTTCCGCCTAATGTCTGGGGTAAACTCGGAATGGCGGGCAGAACCAAATCGATGCCTGCTATGCCGAGAACGTTACCAGCCGCCAACAGCGCCAAAGAAAACCAGACACCCGAATGCATACGCGTTTCTGAAGACATGAAGCCCATCCTTATCCGAGCAACTCATCAAAAAGTCAGTGTAACCCAGGACATCGAGGCTTCCCACTGACGCCTTCGGTTTGCGGACACTATCTCGCGCTTGCTGACATTGACGCATCAGGGTAAAGTGCGGTCCGTCCCTTTTTAGTCAGGAGAATTTGATGGAAGATCCAAAGCAAAGCCCGGAAAAAATAGAACAAGGTCATGTGCATGGTCCCAACTGTTCGCATCACCATCATCTGGAACCCTTTGTTCGTAAAGAAGTCAAGGTGGGACGCAATGACCCCTGTCCTTGCGGTTCACAGCAGAAATACAAGAAATGCTGTGGCAAGGGTTCGTGAAGCCGGGTATTTTTTAAGGACACCTTTTTAATACCCACGAGACCCACATGAAACTGGAAATTGATTTTCATGGTTCCGAGATCGCCGAGATTAAAACCGGTACCAACGAACTGGAAATTATTTTCAGTCATGTTGTGATTGTGCAGGCCGGCAGCCCTGCCGTGTCGGTGCCGGCCACCCTCAAAGTCGGTCAGCCCAAGTATTCCAAACTGCCGAAAAAAGGTCGCCTGACCGATGGTGAACTCTATGGAGTTCCCGGCAAAGCGCTGAACGGCCGGATTCCCGTCGACCTGAATTGCGAGCGAGACTGCGAACTCTCGCTGTCCTTTGAAGACAAGGATTATACGATCCACGGCAAGAGCTTTCAGGTGATCGCGGATCTGAGCCAACTCCCTCACAAAAACTAAGACGTGCCGCGGACGCCGGTTTCTGCCTATTTACACCCAATGCGGACAATGAACTTGCGATCGGACCGATTTCCAGGTTGTGATACGTTCCAAAGTATCAACAAGGGAGAATCTCATGATCAGGAAAGAAGCAGATGTTGTTTGGCGCGGTGATGGGAAAACGGGTCAGGGTGAAATCACGACTCAAAGCAAGGCTCTGAGCGGCGTAGCCTACGGATTCACCTCCCGTTTTGAGCAGGGTAAAGGCACCAATCCCGAGGAACTGATTGCGGCAGCGCATGCCAGCTGTTTTTCCATGGCCCTGGCCTTTCGCTTGGCGGAAGCTGGCTTCCAGGCCCGCGAGTTAAAGACCAAAGCCGTTATTTCCATGGAAAAGGAAGGGGGCGGGTTCACCATCAAGGAATCCAAGCTCACCCTGGAAGCTTCCATTCCCGAAATCGCGGAGCATAAATTCAAGGAACTTGCTGCTGAAGCGAAGGCCAACTGCCCCGTTTCGAAGCTGCTGAACGCCAAGATCATTCTTGAAGCGCATCTGATGAAGCCAACGTACTGACCGATCCACTGTTTATGAAATTTCTATTTCCGCCAGCACGGTGCGCATCAGCTGATGCCAGTTCAGTTCCGCACCCAGGCAGGAGAAGATGTCGGGAAAGTGACTCCAGACCATGGCGGGAAAAAACGTTTCGTCATCCAGGGCCATGGCCTTCTCCTTGCCATGGACCTGCAGATAATCTTGAAAAGTCATTTCACCCGGTAAAACATAGGGTCGCACGCGATCCTGATCCAAAGGCATGACCATGATCGGTCCGATTTTTTCCTTGAACTGAGCCAGACTCAGAATCTTCGGGTCCAGATGCCGGAGCTGCACCATCTCCGCATAAACGCCTTCCAGGTTGCCTGCGACGCGTCCATGCTCCAGACGGCGATAGCTTTCCATCAGATGCTGCGGCAGATGATAGACGGCACCGAAATCCAGAATCACGAGCCTGTCCCCCTGCACCAGGAAATTTCCCAGATGCGGATCGATATGCATGATGCCATGCTTCATCGGACTTAAAACCGAAAATTTCAAAAACCTGGCGGCTATCGTGTTGCGAGACTTTTGATCGGCGCTTCGAATGAATTCATCCATTCTGGGACCTGCCACATAAGTGGAAACCAGGACGTCCTCGCTGGATAATTCTGGAAAAACCTCGGGGATGATAAAATCCAGATCATGGGCAAAGATACGCCCCATCTCGGTCTGCTGTCTGGCCTCCCGCAGGTAATCGCACTCCCGTAAAAATCTGTGCTCGATTTCCTTGAGCACGCGGGACAGCTCGTCAGCATCAAGATAGTTTCGATAAAACGGCGTCAGAAGTTTCATCAGAAACATATCCGTGCGGATAATTTTTTCGATGCCGGGATATTTCACCTTGACGGCAACCTCACGTCCATCCTTGAGTCGAGCCCAGAACACTTCCCCGATGCTGGCGACGGCGATGGGTTTGGTGTTGAATTCAGCAAACACGTCATGTATGGGCTGGCCCAGGGATTTTTCCAGGCGTTCCTGCATGACAGGAAAAGGCAGAGCAGGGGCGGAGGACAGGATCTTCTGCATGATCTCGCGATGAGTCGGGGTCAGACGGCCATGAAAAGCCAAGCGCTGACCGAATTTCATAATCGGACCTTTGAGTTCACCCATGACGGTTTCGAGTTCGTGCAGAAACTCTTCGGAGACGTTCTCCAGCGGTTGGCCTCTACTTTTTGAGGCCAGATAAGCCGACTTTGCCAAAAGACGCGTGATTTTTAAAATGCGAGGTGTGCGACCGACATAGAGCTGCTGATCCTCCATCTCATCCGCGCGACTGGTGACAACGGGCAGGGCCTGGACGATTTCCTGAATCAACCCGAGCCCATCCTCTGTTTGGCCGTCGGAGTAACGTAGCGAGAGGGCGCGATACTCATCGGTGAGCACGGTGGCAAATTGATTCTGGCGGCTGCGATAGAGCCAACGAATGACCGCGGCCAGGAACACCAGAGCCAGCTCGGGATCGGCGAGTTCATGCATGTCCTTTAAATGACGGCCCAGGCGTTCAATTTTTTGCAGCATGGCCAGATCGGAATTATAGAGCTGTTCCATAAACTGCACCAACCGACTGGCCTGGCTTTCCAGGAGATAGAGCGCTTCGGTTTTTTCTTTGGCTTTCTGCCGAACTGTTCCTGTCAGGTCCTTCCAGGGTTCGCGCTGCTTGGATGCGAACAGCCAGAGCTGGCCCAAAAATATATCCAAAGGCTCCAGCCTCGACTTGTGCCGCTTCAGACAGAGCATGAGATTTTTTGGATCGCCAGTCAGCCGCATATGGGTGACGGCTTCTTCGTAGTCGAGGACCATGGATTTTTCTGCATCATGGCGAAAAATACTTTGTAAAAGATGCAGCCGCGCTTGCGTCTGCACGGCATCGCCACTGAGTCTTTGAATGCGCAGAAGCAGGCGTTGGCTCTGCCAGTGTTCCTCGACGTTGGCAGGTGTGTCATGGTCGTAAACAGCAAGCGTCACCTGAGCGATTCGAATATGACCCAGACGCCAGGACTGAATGCCACGCAGCAGTGGTGTCAGTTCCACAAAGTCACGACCATCGCGCCCCATATGATCCGCTATCATTGTATGCACGAAACTTTCCCAATGAGCTCCACCCTGCAATTTATGTTCGGCGAACTTAAGATGCAGTTTGGAATAGAGCCAGCTGTGCTGCGAGGACACCGGCTGAATCTGGCAGAAGAGCAGACAGCGCTCGGCTGTTTCACGGAGCTGCTGTTTATCGCGTTCCTTGAGCGCCTGCAGGCTGATATCCAACTCCATAATTTTCAGGACCACGAAAAAAGCTTCCAGAGCTGCCGGAGGCGTATCAATGGGGCTGGCTGAAAGACTTACCAGGAGCGACTGCAGGAGTTCGACCCGTGTTCCTTGGAAGGATGCACAGCTGGCTTCGGTCTTCTGCTCGATCGAGCGAATGAAATCGCCACTGATTTTTTTCACGGTTGCATCCTTTGCGTTCGGGTCTGTCCTTTCTCAAGAGCAATGATCATACCGTTCCCGTGGTCTTTTAAGGGCGTGAAACCCCTGACGAATTGGGCTATTCATGAGCCCATTCCACGAGGTGCGATGACAGAGGAAACAGAGAAAGCTCAGGCTTTTGATGTAAGCCAAGATAAATGCACGATAAAAGATGCTGTTTCCAACACGTGTGACGTTGCTGATGGACGTTCTATGGACTTAATGTTTTTAAGTCCATGATATCGCATATAAATTGCAGGGACTGCGTTTGCTGACCGGCGTCCTGGTTTCCCTGGCGCGAGGTCGGAGGTTTCCCCATCGACCTCTTTTCTGTTAGAAGAGGCAATAGGGAACGCAGACGTCGGAGGGAGTTGGAATGGAATCCCATGAGCACATCGGCAATTTGGATGCTGCCGCACTTTTGCGCCAGATGGGGCCGAGGATTCTGTCTGATTTCAAAGAGAAACTGCACGCGCAGAGCCAATGCCCATCTCTTTTTGGGCCCATGCTCCCCGAGCTCTTCGAAAATGTAGTGCTTGCCTTTGAGCATGGAGTCGATCGCACCACACAGCACACGGCACTGTGGACTTGCTTACCTTTAGCGTCGATCATGAGCGAACTCTGCCTTCTGCGCGAGGTTGTGAGTGGCGCTTTGCCACGCTCGGTGGATCCAGGTCCCCTGCATCGTTTTCTGGACCGGTGTCTGCAGCTGGCGGCCTCCACACGCGAAAATAGCGAAAACGAGGCTCACCAACATCTTTATGGTTTTTTTCAGCTCGTACCTATTCCCATTTGTGTGGTGACCGGTGATGCCAGGCGCATCACGTTCTCCAATAGTGCCTATGATAACTTTAACCGCCGCCCGGCTGGTGGCAAACCTCTGCAGAATGTTTTCAGTCCGGATGAACTGGATATTTACACCCCTTACATCGACAGCGTCTTTGAGACCGGAAAACCCTGTTTTGTGAAGGAAATCCAGGTTCCGGCTTCCATCGGATCCATGCCCCATGATCGTTGGGTGGAGGCTGCTTATTATCCCCTGGGCGAGCCGGGGCACAAGCCCATGGGTGTGATTGCCATTCATAGTGAAGTGACGGATCGGGTGATCAATCGAACCCGCATGGCACGCAGTGAACTGCGTCTCAAGCAGACCGAAGAACAGCTGAGCCGCGCCATGACCGTATCCAAGGTTGGTTTTTTTGATTGGGATCTGCGTCTGGATCAGATTCATTTGAATCGGCAGATGCGACTCGATTGGGGCACGAATGCTGAATCTTTGACGCCGGATGAGCTGGAAGCCATGATTCACCCGGATGACCGTGAGCAGACCAGGGCGGTCGGACGGGCTGCGATTGCCAACCATACCCCGTATTCCACCCAGTGCCGTGTCGTACGCGCTACGGACAAGAAAGTATTCTGGATTGAAGTTCAAGGTGAGATCACCTACGACGATGACAACAGGCCGCTGCGCTTTTTCGGAACCTCACGCAATATCACCGAGCGCAAGGAAGCCGAACTCAAACTTTCGGCCGAGAAGCATAAATTTGAAGTCATTTTCCGTGATTCTCCGGCTCCAATGTCGCTTTGGAGGGGACCCGGTTTTGTTTTTGAACTCGCGAACCCTCAGTTTGAAAAATTTTTCGAAGGTCGTGACTTAATCGGCAAGGCCCTCGATGAAGCCTTGCCCGAATTCAAAGAACAGCCTGTCTTTGAACTTTTTCGACAGGTGTATAACACAGGCGAAACCTTTATTGCCCAGGAATTTCCAGCGAAAGTGGTTCGTAGCGCTGGCGGATCGCTGGAAGATTGCTATGTGGATTTCAGCCTGACTCGTATTCAGGATGACGAAGGCAAGCCTTATGGGGTTTTCAGTCACTGGGTCAACGTCACGGACAAGGTCAAAGCCCGCGATGAAGCCAGGGCCGCGAGTCTTTCCAAGAGTCATTTCCTGGCGAATATGAGTCACGAGATTCGCACGCCATTGGCGGCCATTCTCGGCTTTACGGCTCTTTTGAGGGATCCACAGCTGCCGAACGCGGAACGGGATGTCTTTGTTGATACCATCATGCGGAACGGGCAGGCGCTCACCCGGATCATCGACGATATTCTGGACCTGGCCAAGGTCGAAGCCGGACGATTGGAAATGGAAACTTTGGATTTTTCCCTACCGGAGCTTATTGATGAAATCATGCTCCTTTTCAAGGATCGCGTCCGACAAAAAAATCTGGAGCTGTCCGCGGATATCGAGGCGAGCGTTCCCGAGCGTATCACGTCCGATCCCCTACGCCTGCGGCAGATCCTGGTCAACCTCGTCGGTAATGCGATAAAGTTTACAGCTAAAGGCACCGTGCACATCAATTGTCACGCCCGTCCGGTTGAGGATGCTCTGCTGATCACGATCGATGTCAAAGATACCGGTATTGGACTGAGTTCGGAACAGATCACCCGACTGTTCCAACCTTTTGCGCAGGCGGATAATTCCACGACGCGAAAGTTTGGAGGCACAGGGCTGGGCCTGGCGCTGTCGCAGCGTCTGGCTGAAGCTCTGGGTGGCCGCATCGATATTCCGTTTTCTGCGCCTGGTCTGGGTTCGGTATTTTGCGTTCAATTTAAAGCCTGTGAAGCCACGGCTCCTTATGAACCGCAAATCAAGACGCCGCTCCCGTCGATTGATTCGATCGAACTGCGTGGGCTCCGCGTCCTGGCTGTCGATGATTCACCGGATAATCTTTTTCTGGTGAAGAATTTTCTGGCCAAAAGCGGTGCGTTGGTTACGACAGCGGGAGATGGGCGCCATGCGATTGACCTGGCGAGTGCGCAGCCTTTTGACATTATCCTTTTGGATATCCAAATGCCCGAAATGGATGGTTATCAGGTGTTTCAGACGTTGCGGGCCAACAGTTTCAAAAAACCGATTGTGGCGCTCACGGCGCATGCCATGGTCGATGAACGTCAGCACACCCAGCGGGCCGGTTTCAATGCACATCTCACCAAACCTCTGGATGCGCTTGAGCTGGTGGCCACCGTTGCTCGGCTGGCTCACCCCGCTGGTATCTGGGTTAGCAATGGCCTTCGAACGTGATCCTGTCACGCAATGGTGATTTTGGGATCCAAATACACATCCTGGATGGCCTGAAGCAGTTGCACTCCCTCAGCAAAGGGGCGTTGGAAGGCACGTCGCCCTGCAATCAAACCCATGCCACCCGCACGCTTGTTAATCACGGCCGTGCGAACCGCCTGGGCCAGGTCATCGGCGCCTGACGACGCTCCACCGGAATTGATCAGACCGATGCGTCCCATGTAACAGTTGGCAAGCTGGTATCGCGTCAGATCAATGGGATGATCCGTGGAGAGTTTGTCATAAACGAGGTTGTGCGTTTTGCCGAAGCCTTTTAATTCAGGATCCAGGTACCCGCGATTATTTTCAGGCAGCTTTTGTTTGATGATATCAGCGTGAATGGTGACACCCAGGTGATTGGCCTGGCCCGTGAGATCCGCGGCCAGATGATTGTCCTGGGTTTTGGTTTTAAACGCATTGTTGCGCAGATAACACCAAAGGATGGTGAACATCCCCAGCGCGTGGGCCTGTTCGAACGCTTCCGAGATTTCCTGAATCTGTCGCCTGGATTGTTCCGAGCCCCAATAAATGGTGGCCCCCACGCCGATGGCTCCCATCTCAAACGCTTTCTCAACACTGCCGAACAGCGTCTGGTCATAGGTGTTGGGATAGGACAGAAATTCGTTATGATTGATCTTCACAATGAATGGAATCTTGTGGGCGTACTTGCGTGCCACGGCCCCCAGCACACCAAAGGTCGAGGCCACGCCGTTGCATCCAGACTCCAGGGCGAGGCGCACAATGGTTTCAGGGTCAAACATGGCAGGATTCATGGCAAACGACGCGCCGGCTGCGTGTTCAATCGCCTGGTCGACGGGAAAAATGGAAACATAACCCGTGTCCCGCAGACGCCCTGCATTGTAGAGCCGCTGGAGGTTGCCCAGCACCGCCGGTTTGCGATCGGTGTGCACCATCACCCGGTCGATAAAATCAGGTCCCGGTAAATGCAGCAGGTTCTTCGGGATCGTTTCGCAACGATGCTCCAGAAGCATTTTCGCATCCTTGCCCAGAAGCGCTTCAATTTTTGACGTTGTTAAAACTTCGGCCATAGAATTACTCCCATCCTAAGTCGTGTCAGCGCTTTACCCTAACGGACTTTGAGGGAGGGGACAAAAGAAAAAGGGCCGAGTCCCTGTAACGGAAGACTCGAGCCCTGTTCGTCCCTGGTAGTGTTTTATTCCGCGCTCCATTTCTTCCCGGATTTGCCGTAACTAGAGTCGCAAACATGAGCAAAAAAAATCAGAAACCCGCCATTAAGCGACATCCATTTCTTGTCATTTGATGCTAACTATATGGAAATATTATTTTAATTGGAATATTCTAAAGTATTATTGTATATTATCCGATAATACAGGTAGAATGGGCAGTAGGAGGAGCTTCGGCCATGAACATGCCAATCAAGAAAAGCTTTAATATTAGCCCTGATCTTGCTCAAAAGGTCGATGATATAATCCAAAAAAATCCCGGCCTGTCGTTCACTTTCATCATGAATCAGGCTCTGGAAGCTTGGCTCATAGATCCTCGTTTGCGCCTTGCGGCTCAGCAAAGAGGGCCCGTAACAGATGATGAAATGGACAAATTTCTGCGGGATAACAGCTTGCTCATGGACAAACTGGCAAAATGATAAGGCTCATCGAACTCCAGGCCCGTGAAGTAGAAGGCCTTAATCGCAGGGCAATTGAGGATGCATACAGAAAAGATTCGACCTGCAAACAACAGCATAGGCTTGTAAGAGCCGGGGATTTGATTGGCTGTCTTGCTGGGATTTTCTATCAGTCTCAAGCAGGGTATATGCACCTGCCAATTGAAAAGATGGCTGGCCTTTTGCTGTATCGAATCGCAGAAGGCCAGTTCTTCATGGACGGAAACAAACGCACAGCTATCTTTGCAGCTTGGTTTTTTCTTGCTAACAACGGCTATTCACTCTATATGGACGAAAACCGCCTCAATGATCTGATCTGGGGCTTTTCAAAGGACCCGGCCACAGGTCTTGCAAAGTATTCCCAGAACGATGCGATGCAGTACATCTTTGATAACATCATACCGTAAGAATAACGCAACTCATCAGATCGTACCCGCTTAAGGCTAATAGAATTCACTCGTCAAACGTATTGGGAATCCTGCCAAACAAATTAATTGCGTGCTGAAGATCATGAATAGGGGTGTCAGTTTTGATTGGCACCATAGGGGTCAACGAGATTACATCGATATGGGTTAAAGAGGGAGTGGATTTCGCATGATACTCAATCGGGTAGTTCGTGAAAAAGACTAGATTGACTCGATCAAGACCTGTCGCTTCATCTCCCTATATCTCAGCCAAGTATGAGACAGTTTCTGCCGATAAATTAGTATAATGAAAGTGGCGGAAATGAGGCTTCATCCATGTCCCAGACATCCAAAGACAAAAAGCTTGTGGGTTCAGCAACTTCAGAATCATTACCT
>NZ_DASQYZ010000007.1:0-12268 GCF_035638955.1 Oligoflexus sp.
TCTAGACTTGATTGAGTCGGTCAAATCAAAAGTCAGATCAGCAAGAAAATTTCCCAGAATTCGCAAAACACCTAACTTGGGCTTTCGAAATAGACTGCAAAAGGAGAAAGCGTCGATTCTTTCTTAACCGAATGACATTGCTGCAAGCAGCCCCATCATTTCCTTAGTAACCGGCGGGCAGAACCACCGCGCGGAAGAAGGAGCGATAGATTTCGTTCTCTTCATCCCAGTAGCGGTTTTGCAGATAATCCCAGGTGAAGCGACTGTAACCATCGCGCAGCCAAGGACGATCGGTGCGGTTGCCGCCCCAGGAGTTTTTCGCGACCAGATAATTCAACTCACCCAGGACAGCTTTTTCCTTCAGCTCAGGATCGAGGTCGCCTTCGCTCAGGGAAATGAAGCCGTCATCCGTGGGAACCTTGTCCACGGTATAATCGTGGAGCACAACCATGTGTCCGCCGCCGCTGCCCAGATCACCCTTTTCCGCAAGGGTATTCAGGTTGAACACGCCTTTGTTATCGGGCGCATTGAAGGTCACATAGAATGACATCACAACAGGATAATGATCATTCAGGGCTTTCTTGATGCGTTGCTCCAGCCCGCGATAACGACGGATTTCGTCTTCGGTAATCAGTTTTTTGCCTTCATAGCTGCCATACGATCCAGGACCGCTGACCTGTTTCCAGGAATTGAGCATGTCGGTCAAAGAATGCTGGTCGCCGGTTTTGATATTCACCAGCATGGTGTCAGCGGCCTTGCGGCTCTTCTCGAGGGCAGCATCCATATTAACCGTATACTTGCCTGCGCAGCTGAACGCTTTATCGAGTTCGGCGCGGACATATTCCGGGGTACGCAGATTCACATCGAACAGTGTACCGCCTTCCTTGCCCTGCTCCATGATATAGGTTTGCGCGCATTTCTGGGCTTCCGACATCTGCTCAGTGGCTTCGCTATCGATAAATTCGGCTTCGGTCACCCAGCCGTATTTCTTAATGATGTTGCTGGACATGGTCCAGGTACCACCGGTGTTCAGCTCCTTCTCAGGAACCGGCTCTTTTTCCAGGAGCTTGTTATAAAGGTCCCAGTAGGTCCAATAGGTTTCGGAGATGTTGACCTCCTCGCCGGTCGTATCCTTCAGAAGCGACTCCAGCCAGGTGGCCTGAGCGTAGAGCCAGCAGTTGCCGATCGACTGACGTTTGACCTCGGTATGCTTGACCGATGTAACCTTGATTGAACTGTCTGTATTATTTTGCTGACAGCTGACCGTTAAAAGTGCCAGTGCTACCAGAGATTGTTTCATCGTAACTTTCATAAAGACTTATCCTCGCTTATTTCTTGGAAAGACGGTTGGCAGCATAGTCCACATAGCGCTGAGCTTCTTTGATCGAGGGCTGGACGCAGCCTTGCGGACTGGCCACGACTTCCCAAACAAACGATCCGCGTTTGAAGTTGCTCATCGCAAGGTAGGGACGTGCGGTTTCCGAAGTCCAGTGCCAGAAGTAGGGTTCACGATCCAGTGAGCGCAAACTTTGTATGCGGTTCTTGTTGCTGACAACATTGACGAGGTAGACCAACTTATCGGTGGCACCGTTGGTAGCCAGGGTATTCCACTTCAAGGAACCTTTGGCTTCAGCATCGGCAAGGATCTTTTGGCTTTGTTTCAGACATTCCACAGCATACTCCGGCATGCCTTCCGCCGAGCGCTTGATCTCGTCGCCTTCGTCCTTGTCCCAAGGTGTATTGAAAAGAAGATTATTGTTCTCTTCACGATACAGCCAGAACTGAGCAGGATATTGGAACTGCACCTCAGTGGTCGCTTTCTTGCCTTCAAACGTACCTTCGATCTTGACCAGACCGTGCTTCGAAGCGATCACTGTATCGTCGGCAGAAAGATTCACTGCAGCATCATTTTGCGTAAGGGTCAGCTCAGCATCCACATCCTTGGTCGAGTCGGGATTCTGGAACGTAGCAACTGCGCGTACTTTGAGGCGCTCGCCTACGACAGGCTGACCTTCTACACTGATACTCAAGCTGACCGGAACAGGAGCCGGTTCAGGTACAGGTGTTGGTCCTGGGGTAGGAACAGGAGTGGGTTCAGGTGTTGGTCCCGGTGTGGGAACAGGTGTTGGCTCAGGCACTGGAGTCGGTTCAGGCGTTGGACCCGGTGTTGGCGCCGGCGTAGGCTCGGGCAATGGACCTGGCGTTGGAGCAGGTGTCGGCTCAGGCAATGGAGTCGGAGCGGGTGTAGGCAGTGGCCCTGGTGGCACCGGAACGGGTTCCGTTGTTGGGGTTGGAGTTGGCTCTGGAATTGGCGTTGCGGTCGCCTCGGGGACGGGGACCACGGGAGCGACGTTAGCAGCCGGTTGAAAAGGATCTGACTCATCCTTTTTGTTATCGCAAGCTGCGACAAAGGTTATAAGTCCCAAAAGGGCCAAAAGCTTCGACATTTTTTTCTCCTGAAAATTCCAACGAACAGTTCTATTAACGAACGCTAGACAAACGAATCGTGGCTCTCTTGCGGCGCGAACAAAACCTGGTTCACCGCGCAGCAGGAATTCAGCTTTGCAAATTGCAGGCCTAAGCTATCTTGCAAACGTTGACGTAGTAGCCTTTTGAGAAGAATGTGTCCACCGAAATGAATGACTCGACTGACTGCGGTCTTGCGAACATTCCCAGTGGGACCTTGTCCAGCCGGCCAGCCAGTCCAGTCTCACAAGAATTTATAGTCTTTTGTCTCTACAAACGCTGTGGCCTGGCATCACGAAATTCTGTTCCCAAGCGGCTGCCGTATTACGAGCCACGAGAACGACTGAGCAAAACCGGTGAAGTTGGTTCGATGTGGACTGGAAAAGCCAACATTGTTCATTATAAATTTAGGAAGACGTTCGACAAAAATCGAACGGAATCCAGGATGCTCACGCATGTGAGGTACAGTATGAATGGAAATCAGCGCTGGCTATCCGTTAAAGGTCTTCGCGCGCAGATCCCCAACACTTTAACGATGACTCGACTCTTTTTGGGTCTCGCGTTCCCCTGGCTTCCTTCGTCATGGTGGATGGCGGCTCTGGTGTGGGGTATGACGTCGGAATTTTTAGATGGATATCTGGCTCGAAGGATGAATGTTGTCAGCGCTTTTGGTCAGCTCATGGATCCGGTGGCGGATAAAATTTTCGTGATGGCCGTGGCTTTAACGTTTGTACGGGCTGAACTGATCTCACTCCCTCAGCTTGGGCTGGTCGCGTTCCGTGATCTTTTCGTGGCCGTTTCGAGTTTAGTCCTCCTGCTCCGAGGTCAACGTTCAGCGTTTCGCGACATGGTGCCGTCACCGCTCGGAAAATGGGCCACTGCTTTTCAACTGGTCACACTCTTCAGCCTTCCACTTTTGGGAGCCACCCGTGATGTTCTGATTTATCTGACCGGTCTCATCAGTGTCCTCGCTGCGATGGACTATGCCAGACGATTTATCCATCGTGCCCCACACTGTTCCAATTCACCAAGCGATGGTTCGAAATCCCACTCTTGAGCCCCATTTGCTTTGCATGGAAATCTGTAGAAGAGGCGCCCAAGGCCCGTCCCGGGCCTTGGCATCAAAGTTGCGTTTTATTTTGTACATCAGCGAGGGCCTTACATGAAATTATCCTTTTTCCGAGGTTTCTATGGATTTTGACCGGGTTGAAGCCGTGAAAATCGAAAGTCATGACCTGGTCCTGCATGGTTTTTTAGGGTGCCCTCCGGGGGCCAAGGGTTTGGTTCTGTTTGCTGACGGCAGTGGCAGCGGGCGCATGAGTCCCAGGAATCAGGAAGTCGCGCGATCCTTGCGCAGGAAAAGTTTGGCAACTCTTCTCTTGGACCTTCTGACGGAAGAGGAAGAGAACCTGGACCGATCGAATAGCAAACTTCACTTTAACATCGGTTTTCTAGCAAAAAGGCTACTGCTTGCTACGGACTGGGTGAATCAGCATGAACCTTGAAGTCCCTTGGCATTGGCTATTTTGGTGCGAGCACGGGCGCCGCCGCCGCCTTGGTAGCTGCTGCGATTGAACCTGAACATATTCAGGCTGTGGTGTCACGTGGGGGGCGACCGGATCTTGCCGCGGATTACCTGCAAGATGTTCAAGCCCCGACCCTTTTCATCGTAGGAGGTCGTGATCAACAGGTCCTGGCGCTGAATGAGGGTGCTCTGCAAAAGATGCAGAAAGTCTCACGTAAACTCTCCATCGTGCCCGCAGCCTCGCACTTGTTTGAAGAGCCCGGAGCTTTGGATCGGGTTGCTGAGCTTGCCGAGCAATGGTTTTCGCAATTTCTGAACATGAGACAGGCTGAAATCAGTCAGCACGTGTAGAGGAAACCTGCCCTGACTCTCATCTTTGATCAACCGCTTTAGCTAAGTTTACCCAGGTTTCCCCAGTGAAGGAGTATGGGAGATGATTTTTAAAAACCGAACATCAGCCGCTCAGCAGTTGGCCATCTGTTTGTCACGTTATAAGGGCCAAAGACCCCTGATTATGGCATTGCCACGCGGGGCTGTGCCCATGGCCAAGATCATTGCCGATGAGCTTCAAGGCGAGCTGGGGGTGATCCTGGCTCGCAAGATTTCACTGCCGGGTCATGAGGAGTACGCAATCGGTGCAGTCAGTGAGAGCGGTTTTGTTTATAAAAATCCGGACGTCGCCGGTTATAACATTCCGGAGCTTGTCTTCAAGGACGCTATGAACCGACAGCTTCAATTAATGGTCGAACGGCGTCGAGCTTATCGCCTCGATCAGATCAACGGCTCGCCTGAGGGACGTGTCACCATCCTGGTTGACGATGGCATTGCCACAGGATCTACAGTCTTTGCTGCCATCAAAGATCTGCGGGCGCAAAGGCCAGCTCGGCTGATTGTGGCTGCACCGGTAGCTCCCCCGGAAACGGCGCGAAAGATGGAAGTAGAAGTGGATGAGCTGATTATTTTGGATCAGCCCTCACACTTTCATGCTGTCGCGCAATTTTACGAAACCTTTGATGAGGTCACGGATCAGGATGTGATGCTGGCCCTTTGGGGTTCCACGGCGTCCCCATTCAAGGCGAGGCAAACGGAAACGGAAATCCATGCCCCCCAGTGACTTGAAAGATAGAATGCGATGGCTGTTCAAACAGCCATAGGTATAAATTGTTAAAGGAGAATCCTCGATTGCGCACTGGCCACGCCCCCTCAAAACTTGCTATAGATATCCTACGAATAACGAAAATCGAGAAGTAGCCGTGCCGTACGTCTTGTGTCCACACAATGAACCACAGCGTCTTATGGAACTCCAGCGGCTGCGGGCCATGGAAAACGTCGTCGATAAATCTTATAGCAACTACACGCTCATGGCCTCGACCATTTGCAGGATGCCAGCCGCTGCTATTTCGCTCATTGACAGTGATCGACAATGGTTTCGGGCGACCATAGGACTTCATTTGACAAGCACGCCGCGCAAAATTTCATTTTGCACGCACGCGATCATGCAACAGAATGTTTTTATCGTCCAGAACGCGCACCTGGATCCCATGTTTCAGGACAATCCCCTGGTCCTGGGCGAACCTAAAGTTTGCTTCTATGCGGGCGCTCCCTTGTTGAGTTCCCGTGGACATAATCTGGGCACACTCTGTGTCATGGACTTTGAGGAGCGAACTCTGTCGCCGGAGCAGGTTCTTGTGCTCAAGCAGCTGGCATCGCAGATCGTTATCCAGTTGGAAGAATCCATGGCCGCCACGGCCCTGAGCATAACACTGACCCGTTTGCAGACGTTTTTGGATCATATGGATTTTGCGGCTCTGATTGAAGATGAGGATGGAAACGTCCTTTATGCCAATGAAGCTTTCACCCGCATGTTCCCGTCTGTCCTCGATTTGACCCTGGACCGTGGATCGGAAAAAAAACCTTCTTTGATCGATGCTATTCAGAGCGCTTTCATGCATCCCGAAAGCTTTTTGGATCTGGCCGAGTCGCTGATGATCAATCGTCGCAAGCATCTGGCCCACGAGCTGCGTATGGTGGGCGGTGATACCTTGGAGATCGATTATATCCCTACTGTGGACAATCAACATTATCATGGCCATATCTGGATTTTTCGTGACGTCACCGAACAGCGCCGATCCGCGGCCCAGATGGAACAGCACAAGATGCAGATCGTTCAGGCGGAAAAACTGGCGATTTTAGGCGAAATGGCTGCAGGTTTGGCCCACGAGATCAATAATCCCTTGGCCATTATCCAGGGCCAGGCCCATTGTCTGCGGCTCCACGTTCGCCGCAATGTGATCGATGCCGAGGTGGTGGAAAAAACCGTCCAGAGCATTGAAAAAACCACGGTGCGCATTACCAAGATCATTCAGGGGCTTCGTGCGTTCGCGCGTGAGGATGGTCAGACGGAACTGCAGAAAGTCCTGGTCCAGACCCTCATTGATGATGCTCTGATGTTCTGTGAATCGCGCATTCGCAATCATGGCTATCATCTGCGCGTGAGCCCCTTTCCCCAGGATCTCTCCATCTGGTGCCGTCCCGTACAGATTACCCAGGTTCTGGTTCATCTCCTTAATAATGCCTTTGATGCCTGTCGGATGCATCCAACGCCCGACCAGTGGATCGAAATCCAGGTCCTCGCGGACCAGGACGCGGTGACGTTGAGGGTGGCGGATTCCGGACCTGGTATCCCTCGCGAGCTGTCGGAAAAGATCATGCTGCCCTTTTTTACAACCAAAGAGATAGGCAAAGGCTCGGGGCTGGGGCTCAGCATAGCGAAGGGTATTGTCGAGAGCCACAGCGGTCGATTCTTCCTCGACCCCGAGGCTCTCCATACAACATTTGTTATGAAGTTCCCCGCCGATCGCACCCCTTTGCCATTCGATCGTCCACATTACTAAGATGTTCTAAGACCAAAACCCATCTTTGGTTCTCTTCTGCGCCAAATAAGCTAAAAAGGGGTCTTTGACCCCGCTTTGTGCCTGATTTACCAGCATATCCTGTCCAAAATGGATGCAAAAAACTTGGCACTTTTCTCGCAAAGAGCTTGTCTGAATTGCTCTTCATTTTATTGCGAGGATCTGAGCCCATGAAAAAGTTGCCTTTACTCCTGAGTGTTCTGGGGTTATGGACGGCGTGTTCTGACAATCAGCAAACGGACTCCCACGTTCAATCGATTGCCAGCAATTTGAGTGATAAGGATGGCAAACTTGCCAAGACTTTTCTTTACTTGATCGAAGGCGATACCGTCCGTCAGCGGGAGTGTCAGGTCGCTGCGCCCCAAGGAGTTCAGGACTGCGGTACGCTCAGATCGAGCAAAAAGCTCAACGTCTTTCGAATTGAGTTGGAAGCCGATATTACTTTGAGCCGTAACCGTGTGACGTCGTCACTCGCGAGCTTGAAGCTCGACCGTGATACTTTGAATCAAAGACGCACGACTCTGACAACGCAAATTCAAAACTTGCAGAACCAGATCAATCAGGGCGGTGGCACACCATCGGGTGAAAACGTCGCGGAATTGCAGGCAGCTCTGAACTTTGCGCTCAGCGAGCGCGAAAAAATTCGGCAGCAGCTGCAGCAGGCTCGGGATCCGGCTCAGATCGCGCAATTGAAAAGCATCCTGGCTGCCTTTGACCAGCAGGTCTCCGATCTGCAAGCTCGGATCGCTGCCGCCCAGGGTGGTGGCAACGTCGCTGAGTTGAAGAAGCAATTGGCTGAAGCTCAGGCGTCCTTGAATCAAGTCAATACCGACCTTGCTGGTGTGAATACCAAGATCCAGACGGCAGAAGCCCAAAAAATAGTGATCGACGAGGAAACCAGCATTTTGAATGTGACCCTTGAGAAGCTGAAGCAAAGCGTCGTTTTCGACGCTCGTGATGGATCCTTCAATGCGACCCAGGCTGAAAAACAGCTCAGCTCGCGCTTCCATAAACTTTTTCAAGCCACCGGTCCGGATTGTACGCCACCAACCATCAACGCTTTGAAAGAACTGGCGATCGGCGATAGCGCGGTCTATACCAGTCGCGAAGCTCAAGTCGGCGGTGCCTGGCATATTGGTGAAACCGTCAAGCAATTGCTAGGTGGCAATCCAACCCCGGCCCAGGTGGAAGCCTTCTTCCGCAACTGGGTTCAGAACTGGCAGATCGAAACCCGCTTTGCCAGTGGTGACATCATCCAACCCCGTCCTGATTTCGGCAATGTCCTGACCGAATGGAAACAGGCTTCTGAGGCACGCGGCGTCAACGGTCTCGACCTGCGCATCGCCCCGTTCCGTTTGATCGGGATTACCAACCGCATGGATCTGCGGAATCCTTTGGTCAGCGGTGATGCCGGGGAAGCTCGCCTGACCTATGCCTTGCTGGATCGTTCGACCGATCGTCCCCAGGACGCTGGCGTGAATGCCCGTTCTTTCACGTTGATCTTCGAATATAAAGTCTCTGTCGGCAGCGATAGTGAAATCGGCCGTTGGGCCCGTCTGTGGCACGAGCTGGGCTCACAGCCTTGTACGGCTTCGTCGTGTGACGCTTATGTCACGCGTCTGGCCCAGATCACCCGTATGTTCACCCACCGCAATCAAGGTGGTTTTGTTCAAGCCCGTCTTAGCCAAGCCCGCACCAACGAAATCGCCTTTGGCAATCCTTGGGAACTGCGCGAATTCAACCTTCAGCCGGCTGGCGGCGACGCCAATGCTCGTCTGATTCTGGCCGATGTGAAGAAGACCCCGAAAGACTCGATCAATAATACCGCAGAGCTGAGCCGATTCGTGAGCGGTTTGACGCTCGATAACCTGATCAAGAATAATTATGAAATTCCAGTGAACCTGCGTGGTGCCAAGGCACACGTGACGGGCAACACTCCTCAGTGGACCGTTCCTGGTGACGCGCAGAAGTCCAGGGTGTTCAACATCAACACCTGCAACGGCTGTCATTCAAGTGATCAAACTGTGATTGATGGTTTCTATCACATCTCGCCTTTCCAGCCCTTTGGTTCGGCCGCCATGTCCAATCACTTGAAAAATGATGATATGCCGCGCCGTGTCACGAACTTTGCATCATTCCTGGTTGAGCCGTCCTGCCAGGCAGGGACTCCGTTCGACGCTCGACTCGCTGCTGATGCTCCTCGCATGCTCAGCCGACCCGTCCACTAAAACTATGTATTAAACCAGGGGCCACCTCGGCCTCTGGTCTTCCTCACGGATTCCCAAAAAAAAAAAAAATTGCAAAAAGAAATCAGACACGGCGTTGAGCAGGTGAACTTTCTGGAGAAGTGAACCTATGAAACGTAACGTGATCGTTATTTGTTCGTTGATGTTCGGTGGAGCTGCCCAGGCGCAGCAGACTTACCCTTTGACCTGTCGTGGCGGTGGCAGCGGCACGAGTGGCTTGACTCTGGGGCTATCGACCCAGGATAATTCCGCTCTCGTGTATTATACCAAGGCCCCTGGCTCGACTCCCGCCGGGCTCGCTCCGGGTCAATGCTCGTGGCAGGATCGGGCGATTGGACCGAATGAACCGCCGTGTCTTCGTCAGCGAAATCCAGGAGCTGTGGCTTGGATTTTTGCGTCACCGGCTCAGCGCCCGAACTCCTATTATTCCTCATCCAGTGGTGAACACTGGCTGAGAGACCTGCTGGATTCCAATAAATACATAACGTTTCAGGCTTATAATCCAGGCGATGGCAACTGCTTTGTCGTCACCCGACTTGGCTTCTGAAGGGGCTTACAAGGGTATGCGCCAAAAATGATACCCCCCCTGTTACTTTTACTTAAAATCGTCCGGCGCTTCTTAAAAGTATCTACTATTCCGGGCCGAATCCCGAGTGCTACCTTGAGGACAGTCAGGCTGATTCCAGCCGAACCACCGTCAACACACTCAAGAGTATCGGGAGAAGGCCATGAATAGAGGCTCAGGGCGGAGCTTTGCGCACGCTTTTATCAAACATCAAAAGTTTATGACCAGCTATCTTTTGAAACGCGGCGTGAAGCCGGAGGATTGCGAGGATATACTGCAGGAAGCGTTTCTACGTTGCCATTGCGTTCTGCAAAACGATCCCGAAGGCGATCATCGGCGATTGCTGACAACCGTGATCCGCAATCTGCATATTGATAGTTTCCGCCGGAGTCGGCGTTTTGCCAAGGGTTTGCAGCCCGAGTTCTTTGATAACCTGCCGGCCGAAGATGAGGGACGGCGGCGTCGCCTCCAGTGTGCTTTGATTGAAAAAATTCTGGATGATATTGCGGAACGTCCTGAATCGCGCTTCTTTAAACTCCATTATCAGGAAGGTTACAAGATTCAGGAGATTGCGGATCTGACTCATACGTCCCAGGGAACCATCTCGTCGCAAATCTTCAGGTTCCGAAATCGCATGCGTGCCTCCCTGTGCCAGCAGCTGGACAAGGTGGACGAACAGCTGGCTTGAGAGTATTCTTGGACCGCAGGATGACTTATCCAAAGGCGAGCCATGAAGATTTATGAGTCCGTTGATCACCGCCAATTGATCCGTGAATGGATGCAAGGCCATACCTATATGAAGTTGGCTGAGGCCACGGGAATGACCTCATCGTTTCTGTCCCAGGTTATGAATGGCGATCACGAATTTAGCAATGATCAGGTCTATGCCATTGGCCTTTATTTTCAGCTGGATCCGGAGGCACTCGATTACCTGGTGCTGCTCAACGAGTGCCAGCGCTGTCAGCTGCCGGAACGCCGGAACGAACTTCAGGAGGCCATCGAGCAAATCCAGGATCGGCACCTGCGGCTCGTGGAATATTTGGCCTTTGATCGGGTGGATATGCAAAGTTCTCCCATGGATGTTTACCTGGGGGATCCCTTGGCTCCTATCATGGATGAGCACATGAAAGTGGAAAAAAACCTGAAAAACCCCCAGCGGCTGGGTGAAAAATTGGGTGTGAATCCGGACCGTCTGGCGCGAACGCTGGAGCATCTCGTTAAGGCTCGTATCATCGAGCCCGAGGGAAAAGGCTATAGGCGTGTCGTTGGGGAAACCATGGTCTATAAGATTAATGCCGCGGCCAAATTCAATGCGGTCTATTCACGTCTGAAGGCGGTTGAAAAAATTTTCGAGGAAGACCCCACGGATCTGGTCAGCACGCTTATATTCTGCGCGAATGAGGAATTTGTGCAGAAAGTCAAAGCGCGGCTCCTCGCATTTCAAAGCGAAGCGCTCGATCATTATCAGGAGCCGCGACCCGAGGAGGTCTATTTTATCAATGTGGATCTCTTTGCCATGGAAGGAAACTGAGGATGGCCAGCGATATCTGGGACTATCGCCGTTGGATCAAGGCCGAAGTTGAAAAACGGGTCCAGGCCGGCGAGGACATCAGTTTCTCAAAACTGGCGACCCACACGCGGATTCAAAGGACCTATCTCTCTCAGGTGATCAATCACAAGCATCATTTAAATAACGACCAGCTCTATGCGATCAGCATGGCCTTGCATTTGCTTCCGGAGCAGCGCCAGTACCTGCAGCTCATGAGTGAATGGGAGCGATGCAAGCTGGAGCCCCGCAAACAGCAGCTGGCCGAGCGTCTTCATAGTCTGGAAGCCGCCCATCCCCTGACTTATGATGCTTCCGGTTTACCGCCAGATCCCTTGGATGATTATTTTTGTGATCCCTTGGCTGAAATCGTTCTGAAGTTCCTATCCATCAAGAAAACGCCTCCTGTCATTCGCGAATGCCTCGGCCTTTCCCTGGCGCGTTGCGACGAGATCCTGCAGACATTGGAAAAATCAGGACTGATCGAGCGAAACGGGGACAGTATCCGGGTGATCCGGTCGTCGGTGTTTCCGCCGGAGAATTCACCGGCGGAGCGTATTCGCAACATTCAGGGACGGCTGAAGGTTTCCCACAATAAACTCAAGCAGCGTCATATCGATGAATTTATGTATAACTGGTGGTTTATTTCGCATCCAGAGCGCAAGAAAGAGCTTAAAATCAAGTACCTGCATCTTCTGCAGGATATCTATCGCGAGTCTCTGACGGTCCCCCACGAGCATGTCTATCAGCTGACGATCGATTTGATTACGCCGTGAAGCTTGGACAAGTGCCGCATGCCTCGCTGGGGCATGCCCCAAACGGGGCATGCAGGCTACGCTGAGATTTCCCTAGGGACTCACACTCTGAATCCAATCCTTATAATAACGAATATCGGTCGAGTTGCTGTTGGTGCCTGCGCAACCCAGGAAGGGAATTTCTGCGCCGGTGGAGGCAGCACCGACCAGCTGCAGCTCGCCATCCACTTCAAAGTAGGCGGGGCCACCGGAG
>NZ_DASQYZ010000008.1:0-19336 GCF_035638955.1 Oligoflexus sp.
AAGGCCGCAAGGTACGGAATTGAATTCAGGGTGCAGGAGGAAAGCTATACCTCCAGGTGCGACTCACTTGCTCTCGAAGCCATCGAAAAGCATGAAAAATACATGGGTCGAAGAAAACACCGGGGGCTCTATAAATCCAGCACAGGCAGGGTATTGAATGCCGATGTCAATGGCGCACTCAACATTCTGAGAAAGCATCTTTTTTCAAATGTGAAAAAGAGCAAAGGCAAGGACGAGTCCGAGCTTATAGCCCGGATAGTCTCTATGGGCCGAGTCTTCCGGCCAAGGAAAACTGCGTGGGGCTCAAGTCCTTGCAGTCCGAAACCATCTTCCAAAGGATTCGGCATTCACATGCCAGCTCCTTTAGGGGCTGGTAGTTGACTGATTCCTCCCTTTATGTTGCAGTGAAAGTTATTTGAAATCCCGCTGCGGAACCAATATAAAAATGTTTCTAATCTTATAAGCCAAGCTTATATAACGGGATGGACCTATAATTTATGAGCGACCTGCGACGCTTGGATTTTGATGACCTTTGGCTTCTGCAGTTGCTGCTGGAAGGCAAAACCCTGGTGGCCATTGCCAACCACTTGAAAATTTCTCAGCCTGCTGTCAGTCAACGCCTTCGTAAGGTGGAAAGCATCTTCTCGACACCTATTCTTATGCAGAAAGGTCGACGCCTCTATCTCACGGATGAAGGGACAGCCGTGGCGGAAAAAGCGCGAGCCGCTCTGCGTATTCTTGCGGATGCCCCACGATCGCAAAGACCGGCCGTGATCAATCTCGGCACACGACCTGAAGTCGGAGTGAGCTGGCTGTCAACCGCGCTGTTCCGCTTGAGAAAAACCCATCCTGATCTTTGCTTTCA
This sequence comes from Oligoflexus sp., assembly GCF_035638955.1. Lineage (GTDB taxonomy): Bacteria > Bdellovibrionota_B > Oligoflexia > Oligoflexales > Oligoflexaceae > Oligoflexus. The sequence goes on from NZ_DASQYZ010000008.1 coordinate 866, forward strand.
TGTACAGATCGCCTCGGGTTCAGAAATTATGCAGCGCCTCAGCTCGGGACAATTGGATGCGGTGTTGACCTCCACTCCTATTCCCATGCGCGATCATCGTTCGATTGAACTGGTGCGGGAGGAATACGTTATGGTCGCGAAAAAAGGCACCCTGGATCCCAGCAGCACCTGGAAGGATCTGAAGCAACACATTCTCATTGAATATGACCGCTCGCTGCCGTTTCTCCGCTCCCTCTCCCCCGCTGATCGTTCGCGGGCCCAATTTAAAGATGTGTGGTTTCTCGGATCGACCGTGCTTATGGCACGAGCCGTTGAAGCGGGACATGGCATTGGGATTGTTCCCCGTTATCTGGTCGAGGATGCCTTGAAGAAGAAGCGACTCGAATTGATCCGCTTTACGTCCAAAATGGGGAGTGATTACTTTCGCTGGATTGTCAGAGCCGACCCTCTTATGGAATCCCGCCTCGCCATTCTTGCTGAAACTATGTGCGAAATTGGATTGCAGTAGTCCAAGGTCCTCACAAGTTGGCATAACAATCTCTGGCAAACAAAATGCATAGTCCCATTTCAGGTTTTTTGGAAGGGGGACCTATGCAAACCAGACGAATCGTCCGTCGTGCCCTGAAATTAATCCCTGAAGAAGAAGCCGGTCTTGCTGGACTCCGTTATCAACAGCCGACACAGGCTGGCTACACACGCAAAAAATGCGGAAAATATTTTCGCTATTTTGATGCCAAGGGTAAGCTCGTCACCTGCCCCAAGCTGAAACACCGCTTCCATGCTCTCGTTATTCCGCCTGCGTGGAAGAACGTGTGGATCTCATCCGATCCCAAAAGCCATATTCAAGCCACCGGCATCGATGACAAAGGCCGCAAGCAGTATCGCTACCATGCGCAGTGGCGAACCCAGCGCGATGGCAGCAAGTTCGAACGCATTCTGGAGTTTGCCAAGGTTCTACCGATCCTGCGCCAGCGGATTCAGGACAACATGCGCGCGGAACCTCTGTCCAAGCCGCAGATTGTGGCCACGATCGTCCACCTTCTTGAGACGACTCTGATTCGCGTCGGTAATGAATCGTATGCCAAACAAAATAAATCGTATGGTCTCACCACCATCCGCGATCAGCATGTGGCGATCGACAAATCCCGCATCACCTTCGCTTTTAAAGGCAAAAGTGGTGTCCCCCATCGGATTCAACTGAAGGATGCAAGGCTGGCTCGCATCATTGCCAGGTGTCATGATTTGCCAGGCCAGATTCTGTTTCAATATTTGGATGCAGACGGCAAACCCCATCCGGTTGGATCCGCGGATGTGAATGCTTTTTTGAAGGAGATCACGAGCGGCACCTTTACGGCCAAAGACTTTCGCACCTGGACGGCCTCTGTCATGGCGGCCAAGGTGCTCAGGGAATACGATCCCCCATCGTCCATGACCAGTGGCCGCCGCAATGTCAAAGCGGCAATCACCGAGGTGTCCAAAGCTTTGCGGAATACCGTAAGCATCTGCCGCAAGTGTTATGTTCATCCGCGAGTCATCGAAGCCTATTTGGACGGCATATGTGATCGCCACTGTGCTCATCAATATGAAGTGGTCGCACGACGTTATGAGCAGCAGGGTCTCAACGAGGATGAAGCGTTTTTCCTGGCGCTTCTCCAGGGCTGTTCCAAAGGCAAAGCCAAGGCAGCCTAGCCTTTCATACTTGGCAAAGCCGGTCAGATCGATCGGCTATCTCTTTGCCGTCCCTAATTCCACCAGGGCATTGCTATCCCTGTCCGACAAGCCAGACCCAACATGAGACGCAGTCTGGACAATAGTCTATACTTGGTGTTATTCTTGGCACCTTTTAGGACCATTATTGAGAGTGCAAAGATGAAAGCGGCAAGTTCCATGCAACGCCTCCTTATAGTGGAAGATGAAGCTGCAGTTTTGCAGAGCTATCTCGAATTTGGCAAAGAAGCGGGCTATGAAACCCGAGGCGCCTTGGATTTTGAAAGTGCCCGCGAACTGCTGCAGAAAAGTTCCTTCGATATCATGCTGGCGGATGTGCACCTCTCCAAGCAGTTCGACGCCGCCGAGGGACTTGAGCTGATCCGTCTTGCTCGCCAGGAAGCGCCTAATATTTTAGCCATTGCCACGTCGTCCGATCCCAGCCTCGACATTTATCAGGAAGCTTTGAAGATCGGCGCCTATGGATTTCTGCGCAAGCCGCTTTTGAGTGCGGAGGATCTCAAGATCGCGATCGTCAATGCGCTGCAAAATCGGAATCAGCAGGCCAGCCTCGTCGGTCTGCGGGGGAATCGACAAAGTTTTCCTGGTCTGCAGGCCGAGGACGGTATTGTGCTGTCCTCCAATTTTCGCGAGATCGCACGGAAGGTGGCTCGCAGCCGGAGTCTTCCCGTGGTGATCTATGGTGAGACAGGAACCGGCAAGGAAGAGTTTGCCCGCCTGATTCATAAGCACCGTCGTGACGTCGAAGGTGAAATTCCTTTCGTCGCGGTCAACTGTGCTGCCTTGAATAGCAGCATGTCCCTCTCCATGCTGTTCGGTCATCGCAAAGGCGCGTTCACCGGAGCGAGCAACAGCACCATGGGCTACATTGGAGAGGCCGATGGCGGCATCCTGTTTATGGATGAGATTCATACCCTGGAAAAAGACTGCCAGCAAAAACTGCTTCGCACCTTGAACGACGGTTCCTATGAACCCCTCGGCTCAACCAAAGTTCAGTATTCACGATTCCAACTGATCGCGGCCAGCACCAAGGATCTTGACGCCGCCACCGAGCGTAATGAATTCCTGCTCGATCTGCGCATGCGCATTACCGGCCTCGACATACTTCTGCCACCCTTGCGTGAGCGTCTCGATGATATGTCCGCACTGGTGCGTCTGTTCTTTGCGCGGGAAAACATCACGCTTCCTGAAAAAGAACTGCAGGACATTATCAATGCGTGCCGTGGGTACTACTGGCAAGGCAATATACGTCAGCTCTATCGCGCCCTCCACTCTTTGGTGGTGATGAGTTCCTATAACGTCGAAGACATCACGGCTCGCCATCTGCCAGTGTTTAAAACGATGCTGCCACCGGGCCAGCAGGAACCTCTAGCGAGATTTGTCAACTCAAACTCTTTCGTTTCTGATGATATCATTCGTCAAGTCACACGCGCTCTCGTTGAAGATGTGCCACTCGATCAGGCACTCGAAGATTATGAAAAAATCATAATAAATTGCGCCTTGACACGTCATGCGACTGTAAACGATGCTGTCCACGCCTTAGGGGTCTCCCGCAGTTCATTGGCCGCTAAAAGGCAGAAATATGGCCTGCAGGAAAATCCTCGCCGTCTGAATGGAAACCCACTTTTCCAAGAGAGTTTGAAACATGATTCTTAAAAAAATGATCTGTGTCCTGGGAATAGGAATGCTGCCTGGGGTTATCTATGCCGTCCCCACAACGTCGATGACTGTTTGCGTTCCCGTCGGAGATGATTGCGTGGTACAAACAGCGGTCGGCATGATGGCCAAAAATATTTGCGACAAGCGTGAAGAGACTGGCCCGACAGCCGTGAGAAGGGCTTCAGGAACAACTGGAACAGGAATTACACAGCCTTGCAAACCCGTCACACCTCCGTCCGATCCCGCAGCTTCGTCCAATTGATTGTGTGGGCAGGCATTCCCTTTGTGGCCGCCTGCCTCCTGATCTTTGCCTTCCGCGATCGACTGTTTCGCCTGCGCACGCCCGTGCCTGCCCTCAAAGTTGACTATCCCGATGATCCCATCCGTGTTCAAGACTGGGACCCTGCGCGATCTCAAATAGATTTTGAAGTGGCGATGGCTCAGGCCCTCTACAGTCCCCTTCTGGAACTCGATGATAACGCCCAACTGAAATCAGGCTGGGCCGAAACGTTCACCTGGAAGGATCAGCACAGCCTGGTGCTGAAACTGCGCCGTGATCATAAACGCGCGGATGGCAGCATCATCACTGCGGACGATGCCCGCGTCTCTCTTAAGCGTCTGGCTTTTTTGCAGCAGAATGAGGACGGTTTTTACGTTGAGCAGTTTTGTTACACCAAACGTCTGGACAGCATCGCGGCGGAGTGTCCAGGCCTGACGGCAGAAGGTCAAACTTTAACGATTCGAACCCGTGATCCTGTCGCCATTCTCCCTCAGCTTCTCACGGCTGTGGATACCAGTATCGTTCCTATCACGGCCCTTGCTGAAGACGGCCTCACTTTGCGTGATCATCCAAGGGGTTCCGGGCCGTATACCTGGGATCGCACACCGTCCGGCGAGGTGATCCTCAAGGCCAATCCTTTGCATTTTAATTACCACCCTTTGATGCCGCAGGCCATTCATCTGGTTCCGGATGTGAACACCAGCCCGGAAAGTCTGACTCGCGCCTTCAATGAAAACAGGATTGATCATGCCGCGCGATTTTCCGCATTAAATTCCTTCGAGTTCAAGAAACTCGCCGACGCGCTGGGTGATCGCATCAACACGCAAAGCACCCTGCCCATGGGCATCGGCCTTCTTCTGTTTTCGGAAGAAAGTCGCAAGCGTCTGCCCATCCCGGTCAAGCGCGAGTTGACTCTGCGTTTACAGGCGGCCACGGCGCGCTGCCTCGCCGCCGCGGGTCAGGATAAGATCAGGCGACCCACGCGCTCGCTGATCCCCCCGACATCGGTGGGTATGCTGAGTCCGGCCGAGGAAGCCGCCCTCGCCGCCGCGCGCCAGCAGCATGGCATCATTCCCTTTTCGATCCCCGTGCGCATTCGGTTTCCAAGTTATATTGGGGATGAACTTGTACCCTGCCTGTCGCGGGATTTGCAGGGGGTTCCGGTGACCTTCAATCGCACGCCGGACGAGGAAGCCGATCTGCGTTTCCAAGGCTACGACCTTTCCACCTATGAGGAGGTGGGATCCATCCGCACGATGCTGACGACGGGGCTTCTCGATGCAGCCGAGCTGACTCCGGAAGCCTGGATCAGCCGGTATATCGCCGAACGGGATACCGGAAAACGGGTCACCCTCCTGAAAACTGCACATCTGAGAGCGATTTGGGAAGATCCCTCGGTGATTCCACTTTGGCACTTTGAGACTGGTGCGTTGATCCGTAAGCCCTGGGTTATGAAGTTTTCCATCTTAAGCATCTCCAACCCTTTCCATTTGATTCGCTATGGTGAATGAAACAGAAGACCTGCAGCTTAAGCCCCTCCTACGTCGACTCTTTTATAGGGGTCTTTTGGTGCTCGCCATACTGATCGGCGTGGCCGCGATCATCAGCATGGTCATACGCCGCTCGCTGCAGGATCAGTTTGCCGAACATCTCAGCCGGACCGTGCGAAACGATCTGCTGGTCGGCAACAACGCAGCCGTGCTTAAAATTTTGGATCAGACTATCGGTGAAAATTTTTCCCGGATTGCTTACGTCGACGGCCAGCTGGTGCTGTTTGCTTTGGATGCCTCACCCGATAAAACCACGGGCCTCATCACCGGTTCCAGACGGGTTCCGATCTGCCTCCGGAACGACCAAAAAAACTGCTCGGCCGCGCTGATTTATCATTATTCTCTGGTGCATTACATCCCCTGGGTGCTGCTGGTCGCCGTGGGAGCCCTGCTCATCTTTTTGCTGGTCTTTTGGATCTTTCGGCAGCATGTGGCCGCCTATTATCGCGAACAGCTGAAAAGCCATAAGGAAGCTGCCCTGGGCCGTTTGAGTGCTCGTATCTGTCACGATCTGAAACTGCCGAGCATGATCTTCCAGCGCGTGGCCTATTTGGAAAATGCGTCACAGTTTATGGAAATGAAACCTCAACTGCAGAGCCATCTGCAGCGCCTTTACGCGATGATTGAAAAATTGAAGAAGGCTGAACTGGAAGGCCTGGTGCGTATGGAATCTCACACCATGCAGAAGGAGGATCTGCAAAGCTTCCTATCCTCCATTGCACCGCAGCCTCAACAGTTGCAAATTGATATGCCCAATTCGTTTCAGGTTTATCTGGACCTGGATAAGTTTGAACGTGCTTTGGCCAATCTTGTGCTCAATGCATTTCAGGCGGGTGCAAAACTGGTAAAGGTCATCGTGAAGGATCAGAAGCAGGATTTGCTGGTTCATGTCGAAAATAACGGACCCGAAATGCCACGTGATATCGTCCAGAGTTTTCTTCATGGGAGTTCTCATCACCGGCCCCAGAGTTTGGGGCTTCGCATGGTACAGGACACGGTCCGGGCTCACGGCGGCCATGTTGATTTGGATTCGAATGCCCTCAGGACCCGCTTCACGCTATGCTTGCCCAAGGCTGTCATGGAAACTCAAACCGTTCTGCCTCAGCAGAAACTTCGCGCCACGGTCGGCCCTGTTCTTCACGACCGTTCCACGCTGATCTGGGTGGACGAGAATCTGTTGTCTGTGGCACGCAGTCATATTCCCAAAGCGGAACGAGATCCCTTTGACTTCACGTCTGATCCGGAGGCCATGTTGGGCGCGCAGCTTCTGATCAGTCGCGATGAGCAGGTCATTGATTTTGCCATTGATGAGACCATTCCGATCATCATGGTGGGAGCATCTCCCGATGATTTCGCCTGGGTTGATGCGCTGAAATCCCGTCTGCGTCTTCTCAAACTGAAGCAGTCTCGAATCCTGTCCGAAACCTCGCTCAACAATGTCCAGTTGCCTGGACACAATCCCCCGGTCCTTTTGCATTAACGCATTGAAATCAGCCGGTTTCAGCATGGCCTCGATCTTGCTCAACGCATGGCGTCAAGCAATTGAATCAAGGAGTTCACCATGAATCGAATGAAGTTTGCCGCCATCGTTTTTGGCTTTTTCAGTGTATCGTCACAACTTTGGGCCGCCCCCGAGCCAACCCTTATGTGTCCCATGGTTTATCGGCCGGCAACCTGTAGTTATGAAGAATATAAGGCGAGTGGGACCAACAGCTGTTTTGCTAGAATTGCCCTGCAAAAGCAGCTTAAGTCGCACGGCGTTCCTTATGATTCCACACAGATTCGTTGTGTGAATTCGGACCTTGCTGCAAGAAGCGTCGCCAAACCTGTCTGTGGGATTGTTCCCACCACGACCTCATGTTCCGTGACCGTCAACGGTCAACAGTGGCAACAATCGGCCACCAGTTGCGACAGCCCTATTCCTGGACTGATCCAGCAGCTGCACGATTCTGGCTTCGAAGACACCACGGGCCTCACTGCGGTTTGTCAGCAGAGTCAGATGGATATTGATCGCGAGTATGCGGTCGCTCTTTAATTGATCCTGAGTGAAAATCGCACTCAGGTCGTTACGACCTGAGTGCCCACATCAGAAACGGCTCCCTATAACATCGGGTCATAAGGCAGGTTGCAGATTTCTGCACAGACAACCATGTTACTCGCAACTTTTGTACCAGCTTTATTGTCCTTTGATGCGGTGGGTTGATAGCGCGTCGGTCCGATCTCCTGGACATCCTGCTTTATTCCTGCCCATCAGTGTCCAGTTTTCTGGATTGTCAAGACTGTCCTGATTTAGCTTCATACGACCCAATCGACTGCATAAAAATAGAAGTTTCCCAGTGGATTCATCCCAACTACACTCCATAAAAATGTGCAATTGTCCTTTTGCGCATTTCGAAACAAGTCCGGGGGTAATCCGATGGACAACCCAGCAAAAGATTGGCTTGTCGGCGGCGGACAGATGGGGCACATGATACGTGCCAGGGATTGGTCCAGGACACCGTTAGGTCCTATTGATGAATGGCCTCAGAGCCTTCGCACCACGGTCGGGCTTTGCCTGTCGTCCAACTTTCCCATCAACCTCATCTGGGGTTCTGAGCACATTCAGATCTTCAATGATGGCTACCTGCCCCTGTGTGGTGATAAATTTCAACAGGTTTTGGGCGAGAGTTTTCGCGAGAGTTGGGCATCGGCATGGTCCGTTCTCGGCGCAGTCTTTGATCGAGCGCTCCAAGGGGAAACTTCATTTCTGGAAAATCAGCGCTTATTTCTGGATCGCAATGGCTATCTGGAGGAAACTTTTTTTACCTTCTCGCTGAGCCCTGTACGTGATGAGACCGGTCGCATAGCCGGGCTTTTCAATCCTGCCACGGAAACCACAGCACGGATGGTGGCGGAACGACGTTCGAAAGCCCTGCGGGAACTGTCCAACAATCTGGCTTCGGCGCAGACAACGGACGAGGTCTATCGTACAGCCATAGAAACAATTTCCGATTGCGAATGCGATATTGTGTTTGCAGTTGTGTACGAATTTGATCAGGAAGGGACCAAGGCCGACCTGACCGGGAGTATTGGATTTCAAGCTCAGGCCGACATGATCCCTGAAAGTGTTCTCCTGGCCGACGACGATTGCATCTGGCCCTTGAAACACCTCGTTTGCAGTGCCAAATCCATCGTCATCGACCAGCCGATCCCATGGCCCTGCGGCCCTTATCCGGAAGCACCCCAAAAAGCTGTCGTCATCCCATTGATCCGCCCCCGTTCCGAACAGGCTACGGGAGCGGTCATCCTCGGCGCCAGCCCGCGCCTGCCTTTTGATAACTTCTACAAGGACTTCCTGGAGTTTGTGGCTGCCACCATGAGCACAGCCTTGTCCAATGCCAGGGCTTATGAAGAAGAGAAGCGCAAAGCGGAAGAGCTGGCCGCACTCGATAAAGCCAAAACCACATTTTTCTCCAATATCAGTCATGAATTCCGCACACCCTTGACCCTCATGCTGGTCCCGCTCGAAGAGCTTCTGAGTCGATCGTTGACTGAAATCAGCCTCGCCGAAACGCGGGAGCGTCTGGAGCTTGTTCATCGGAATAGTCTGCGCCTGCTGAAGCTGGTCAACAATCTGCTGGATTTTTCGCGTCTGGAAGCTGGCCGCTTCGAAGCCACGTTTCGTCCAACCCCGCTCGAGCAGGTCACGCGAGAGCTCTGCAGCTCATTCCATTCGGCAGCCGAAGTTTCAGGAATTAAAATTTTCATGGAATGGGAAGGACCATTCGAACCGGTGTATGTGGACCGCGAAATGTGGGATCGGATTATCCTTAATCTCTTGTCCAACGCCTTCAAATACACGCTCTCCGGTTTTATAAAAATTAAAATGATTCAGGAGCATGGCAAGGTCCAGGTCTCGGTGCAGGATTCGGGCATTGGTATTTCTCAGGAGGATCTTCCCCGTCTGTTCGATCGTTTTTATCGCGTGCATGAATCCCAGGGCAGAAGTTACGAAGGAACCGGCATTGGGCTGGCGATGGTCAAGGAACTTCTCAAACTTCATGGCGGTCAGATTACGCTTGCCAGCGAGTTGGGCGTGGGCAGCACGTTCACTGTGACTTTACCCTTGGGAAAGGCCCATCTTCCGGCGGCTCATGTCGAGGATGCAGCCTCGCGGAACGTGGACCACAAGTCCGTTCCCTTGTTTGTTGCGGAAGCCAAGTCCATGGTGACCAGCAAGATACGTAAAGACCAGCGAACTGCATCGGGTTCGTCACGCTCTCGCATCCTTCTCATCGATGATAACAGCGACATGCGCGAAACGATCCAAAGGCTCCTTGATGATCAGTACGAAGTCATCACAGCCTGTGATGGACTTGATGGTTATGAAGAGGCCCAGAAGGTTCGCCCGGACCTTATTCTCTGCGATATCATGATGCCGCGACTCAACGGATTTGGGCTCGTCAAAAAAATTCGTGATGACGAAAAACTGCGGACAACACCCTGCATTCTTATTTCGGCACGAGCCGGAGAAGAGGCCAGGGTCGAAGGCCTTGATCAGGGTGCCGACGACTATTTGACAAAACCCTTCAGCACTCAGGAGCTCATCGCTCGCATTGCGGCTCACCTTAAGATGGCCAAGGTCCGTGACGAAGCCGCCAGGCGGGAACGTCAGCTGCTTGCCGAAGTCGAGGGGGCCCGGCGCAGCAATGAAATCAAGGATGAATTTCTGGCCACGATATCCCATGAACTTCGCACGCCGATGAATGCCATCCTGGGCTTCAGTCATCTCTTGCGGGAAGAGGAACCTGGATCTGTGTTCTTCGACAATGCCGTCGATGCTGTCATTCGGAATGCGGAACAGCAGAATCGTATTATCAGTGATCTGCTGGATATTTCCCGTATCATCACGGGCAAAATGAAATTCGAGGTGAAGGATCTCTATATTGAAGACACGATAAGCGCCGCCATTGAATCGTTGAGTCTCAGCGCCAAGGCGCGCGATATTAAGGTGGTCTGGATTCCATCACGCCAGCCGCATCGGATCATTGGTGATCCAGGACGTCTGCAGCAAATGATGTGGAACATCCTGTCCAATGCCATTCGCTTTTCCAAAGCCAATGACGTGATCAATATCATTCTGAAGCAAGAGGGCGAGGCCATTCGCATCACAGTCAAAGATCAAGGCGAGGGCATTTCCCCTGAATTTCTTCCGTTTGCTTGCGATCCACTACGCCAGGAGGACGGCAGCCATACCAGACCCCACGGTGGTTTAGGCTTGGGCCTGAAGATAGTCCAGGAAATCATCGAAGGTCATGGGGGTCGGGTGTCGATCGCCAGCCCTGGCAAAGGTCGGGGCACCAGCGTCTCTGTCCTGTTGCCCATTCAGTTCGGTCAAGCTGGAAACATCATGCACCTGTCCAAAGTGTCAGGGCTTCCGCATGAGTTTCAGCAGCTCTAAAAAGATAGTGATCGAGTCATATTGGCATCTAAGCGGAGGTTAGGGCATCAATCTGTCGCCCGTCGCCTTCACTTTGGAAGAATTTCTTAGGTAATTATTATCTAGGAACGCTAATTGCATTTCCAATTGCGGGTCCTACACCTGTTGAAGTAGGCCTGTTATTTTGACCATATTTAGATCAATGGAGACGGTAATGCGCAATTGGAAATTTCTTGTGATTCCTATGATGGTCGGCAGCCTGGCAACTCTTGGTGCAAGCTGCACCAAAACCAAAAAAGAAGCTGCACAAGAAGGCAACAAAGAAATCCGTGACGAGCAAAAGGATGTCGTTGAAGAGCAAAAGGATGTTGGCGAAGCCCAACGCGAAGCTCAAAAAGACATCAATGAAGAAAGAAAAGACGTAATCGAAGCTCAGAAAGACGTCGAAAAAGAAAAAGTGGAAGCTCAGAAAGAAATCAATCAAGCTCCACAGTGATGTGATAAAGCGCGAGAGCCCGCTTAGGGCTCTCCGTTTTCCTGCTCTCGTCCATGCCGCCCTATAGCAATGCCTGCATCCATTCCCACACCACGTTAGTACATTGAAGCCACTGATTTTATTTCCCCTATGTCGGAGCCAAAATGATCCTGAGTATCGCCCACACGGCCCTAATCGTCCTCGAGTACGATGAAGCCAAGGCGTTTTACTGCGACAAACTCGGATTCATCGTCGCCGAAGATACTCTGTTATCCGAAGGCAAACGATGGGTACGACTCAAGCCGCCTGGGAATGGTGGCTGTGAAATTTTGCTATCGAGAGCAACGAATGAAGTTCAAAGGGCTAGTGTTGGTAGACAGACAGGTGGACGAGTTCTTTTCTTTTTCCATACAGATAGCTTCGACACGGACTATGAATTGTTTCAATCAAGAGGCATAGAATTTACCGAAGGTCCATCTCTCCAGCCTTACGGTAAGGTGGCTGTATTCAAAGATTTATATGGGAATCGAATTGATTTAATTGAACCTCTCAGCATCAAGCCACTCGTTTCATTCCCACGGCGACATAAAGATTCAACGGAATCCTGATATGAAACTCAAAAGGCACACATCCATCCGCCCCAGGCGTTCCCAAAAGTCGAATCCCGATGGATCCACCCTGGCGTTCCAGATAGGTTCGGACCGCATCCAGACCAATCCCCTGCCCTGAAATGTCAGTCACCTGCGCCGAGGTCGAAAGTCCAGCTTGAAAAATAAGTTCAGCCAACTGAGCCGGACTCGGAGATTGCTTGGGATGAATCAGTTTTTGAGCCACGGCTTTGTCACGGATGTCATGCAGTGGCAGGCCTTGCCCATCATCACTATAAATAAACTGAAGATGGTCGCCTGCTTCGGCCAGAACCATCCGAATCGTTCCCGACGGAATTTTTCCCTGGGTTTGACGCTGCTCTTTGCGTTCGATCCCATGATCCAGCGAATTTCGAATCAGGTGAATCAGAACAGCCTCCACGAGGTCAACGCCTTGGCGGTTAAACGCCAGTCCGTCGGCGTCAATCTGAAACAAAGGCGCTTCCTTGCCGAGATCTTTGGCCAGGAGGTGGGCTCGCGAACAGGCGCTGCGCAGCACGCCCGCGGCCCCTGCATAAAGGCTTTCGGTCAACGCTTGGGACACAGCATCCCATGATCCCTCACCACAAGCTTTCAACATGGCTTCCACTTTGGATACGCTGAACTCCACAGTCTCGAAAGTGCCTCCCCGGCCCAGTTTATCGGCATTGACTCGAACATAAAGATCCAAATCGGCTCGAAAGCACGCCTGATCATCGATAAGAACACTCCGATCCATCATGCCCGCATCAGCCTGCACCGCTTTCAGATAACCTTCGGCCCGGTGCACACTGTCAATCAGTTGCTTCAGTCCATAATTGCGTGACATGCCCTTCAGGGTATGCGTGTTGATAAACACGGTTTTAAGGGTTTCCATACCGATGACTTTGGGCTTGTGAAGCAGCTGCTCATTCTGATCAAGGTACTGATAGGAAAGTTCGATGAAACGAGCAAATCGATCCTGCGGAATTTCAATGATCTGACTGATGTACTCGAGTTCCTGTTGCTGCGTTTGAGCGCGAGCCTGGAGCTCCTTCAAATGCGTTTCATCACGGATGGCAACCAGGATCTTTTCAATTTTATGTTCAGCGCCGACGATCGGGCTCCAGTCAATCCTAAGGCTCTTTCCCGGGGCATCGGGTGCCGATCGATAGACAATATCACCGGGCAGACAATGAGCATTGCTGGTGAAATTCACTTCATCCTGTTCCAAACTGACTTCAAGCACTGACTTGACCTGATTGATCTCGTCAGCTGAAAGACTGGAGTTCTTGAGCAGCAGATCAATGGCGTTGGTTTGTTCAACATCGTCCCTTCCAAGGATCTCCTGCAGATGTGCGGAGTGATCCTTGTGGATACGAAAGCCATTCGGCAGAATCATGAAGATACCCTGCCTGATATTCTCGAGGATCGACTTGATATCACGCGTCTTCTCTTCGACCTGATACTCGACGGTTTTGATTTGATTTTCAAGCTCAGTATTCAGGCCTTCGATCTTGCGCTGATTCTCCATCTGCTCAATCTTGATTTTATCGGCCAGGGCCAGTGAGAGAAGGATGACTTCCACCGAGGAACCAATATGGTTCCCGTAATCGCTCAGAAAGAAAGAGGGAAACAGCCCGAGATTCCGCAGGTGATACAAAAAGGCCCCAACCAGGAGGGCCAGGAATGCCGCGAAGAAATAGCGAGCCGGTCGATAGCCATTTTTAAGGCAGAGAACACTGGACGTAATGATGCAAGGTATGGCGCCCAGAATCATAACGGAACCAAATTTTATACTCACAGAATAGCTGGCAAAACAGGCCAGCACCAGGAAGCAGGCCGTCGTGGCCAGAAAAAACTGGAGAACTTTATCAAAGCGCGGGCAATATTTGGCCGTCTGAAGAAAATTTCTCGAAAAGAGCTGAGCAAATAACGCCGCCACGCCACCGCTGATGGGAACTACAAAATTGACCACATCTGGCTGCTCAGAAAACAAGTATTCAAGAGCAAACCCATTGATTGCCAACTGGTACAAGGCAAAGGATGAGATATAGAGGACGTAAATCAAGTAATTAAGATTTCGCAGCCAGAGAAAGATGAAGAAGTTATAGAGAATAATGACCAGCATCATACCGTAATAGATGCCAAGTCCGAAAACTTCACGATTGATCTTTTCCGAGAATGCAGTTGGTGACCAGATGTGAAGAGGAAACTGCATGGAGCTTTCGGTTTTGCTCCGCAGATAGTAGCTTCGACTCTCACCTGAGGGAAGGTCAAGTTGGAAGACAAAGTTATGATAGCGAACGTCCCGATGAGCAAAAGGCCATCGGTCGCCTGTCTCTTTCTTACCAAAGGACCCATCGCCCAGCTCGTGATAGAACTCCAAATAATCATGGTTGGGGTAACCGAGCTCCAGATACCAGAGCTGGTTCGTTGGACTTTGATTGTGCAAGGTCATTCGCACCCAATAAACTTTATTGCTAAAGCCAAAATTGGGGACGCTCGGATACTTTTTCCAAGTGAGCGGCTGCGATCGAACGTCTTCGAGAGTTAAAAGGCCCTGCGCATCTTCAAGAACCTCGACCTCATGGCTGATGACATAGTCGGGCCGGCTATCATTCAAGACAATGGTTTGAGCCGAGGCTGGCACGTGATACCAGCCCAGGAGAAGGCCAAGAGACAACCAATAGTGGACAGCATGAAGCATAGGATACTCTGGGGTAAAAAAATCTCTTTTCCCTTCAGATTATCGACGCTTTTATCATTCGATTGAGGCAAATCCATAGGCTGGTTCACTCTCAAATCTTACAAAATAGCCAGACTGTCTCGTGGCCTTCGCTTTGCGTTTATGCGTCCGCCTTCACACTATCCGATGTTGCCGAATAGGTAATTTTCGGAAACCGCTCCTTCAGGAACTTCAAACGCCATAGATCCTCGAGCAGAATCGCCTTCTGCTCATGCTGATCCAGACACATCACATGGGCCTGAGCCCTGGTGAATTCCTCCATGGCCTTGACGTCATCACAGAAGACCCAGCGCGCGGCTCCATAAGGCAGGCGGGTGAAGTTCACCTTCACCCCGTATTCATGCTGAACGCGATACTGCACCACATCAAACTGCAACACACCGACCACGCCCAGAATTTGCTCGGTTCCATAGATAGGCCGGAAAACCTGGACCGCGCCCTCTTCCGACAGCTGATCGAGGGCCTTATAAAGCTGCTTGGATTTCATCGGATCAGCCAGCGTCACGCGACAGAAATGTTCCGGTGCAAAGACGGGCACACCGGTATAATGCAAGGACTCCCCTTCGGTCAGGGTATCACCGATTTTAAAGATGCCCGGATCGTGAATACCGACGATATCTCCGGCAAACGCCTCATCCACCAAACTGCGATCCTGGGCCATGAATTGAGTTGGACGACCCAAACGATGGTCCTTGCCCAGGCGAACGATATGCGCTTTCATGCCGCGTTCGAAGTAACCCGAGCAAATGCGAATAAAGGCCACGCGGTCCCGATGATTGGGGTCCATGTTCGCCTGAATCTTGAAGATAAAGCCGGTGAATTTCTCTTCATTCGGCTGGACCACACGCTCCACGGCGGCCCTTGGCAGGGGTGATGGCGCGGTATGAATCAAAGCCTCCAGCAAAGGCTCCAAACCGAAGTTATTCAAGGCCGAGCCAAAGTACACAGGGGCCAGCTTGCCCGCAAGATAACGCTCAAGATCAAAACCTTCACCCGCACCATCCAGCAGCTCGATCTCCGCCCGCAGCTGAGCGGCGAGCTCCTCGCCCAATTCCTGCGTCACTTCCGGAGCATCCAGAGTCAAACCTTTCAGAGGCACCGGACGGGAACGTTCCGCACCCTTTTCATAGATCAGCAGCTGGTTATGAATGCGGTGATAGACGCCCCGAAACGTGGGACCCATGCCGATCGGCCATGTCACCGGAGTCACGGCAATGCCCAGAGTCGTTTCGATCTCTTCCAGCAGGGCGAAGGGCTCGCGACCTTCCCGGTCCATCTTATTGATAAAAGCGATAATGGGCGTATTGCGGGCGGCACAGACTTCAAATAGCTTTTTGGTCTGCTCTTCCACGCCATTCGCAGCATCCATCAGCATCAACGCGCTATCGACCGCGGTCAGGGTCCGATAGGTATCCTCCGAGAAATCCTGGTGACCGGGGGTATCGATCAGGTTCATCTCGCAGTCCATGTAGGGGAATTTCATCACCGAACTGGTTACCGAGATCCCACGCTGCTTTTCGAGTTCCATCCAGTCCGAAGTGGCAAACTTCTTGGACCGCTTGGCTTTGACTGAACCAGCCATATTGATAGCTCCGCCGTAAAGCAGAAGCTTTTCTGTCATCGTCGTTTTACCGGCATCCGGGTGAGATATGATAGCAAAGGTTCGCCGTCGGGCGATTTCCTGGTCCAGCTGTTTCTGATTCACAAAAAAACCTCGGCAAGCGGGTGATTCACCTCATGGTACGAACCTGCAACTTTTAGCGCAAACTGGCGTGCAAAGCAAGGGTGGCAACCGTAACCTGCGGACGATTTCAGCGAATATTTCCTCAGAACAGCCCTTCCCTTGCGAATTGGATGATGCTAGGATCCGCCCTTAAATCGAAACCCGCCTACGGCAAAGATAACTATATGAAGATATGAACAGCCTATAAAGGACCCCTCTAGCATAAGGAAGGTCACTATGACTGATATAAGCCGACCCTTCAAAATCGGTTTAGCCTACGACGATGTCCTGCTCGTGCCTCAACATTCCGAAATCCTCCCCCACGAAGCCAAGCTCGAAACACAATTCACGCGCCATCTGAAGTTGAAGATCCCCCTCGTCTCCGCCGCCATGGATACCGTAACCGAAGCCAAAGCCGCCATTATTATGGCCCAGGCAGGCGGGATCGGGATCATCCATAAGAACCTGACGCTGGAAGATCAGGCGGAAGAAGTTCGACTCGTGAAAAAGAGCGAATCAGGCATCGTCAAGGATCCGGTGACTGTGTCGCCAGATGCCACCATCGGTGACGTGACCCTGATTATGAAGCGGGAGAAATTCTCGGGTTTTCCTGTGGTGGAGAACGGCCGCCTGGTGGGCATCATCACCGGTCGCGATCTGCGTTTTGAGCGCAATCCCAAGCGTCTGGTGAGCGAAGTCATGACCAAGGATGTCATCACCTGCACCAAGAATACGACGCCGGATGAAGCCGTGGAAATTCTGCACAAGCATCGCATTGAAAAGCTGCCGGTGCTGGATACCGACAAAACTTTGATCGGCATGTACACGGTCAAGGATATCGTCAAATCGAGAACCTTCCCCAATGCGTCCAAGGATAGCTCGGGACGTCTTCTGGTCGGCGCTGCGGTCGGAGCAGGCGGCGATTACCTGGAGCGCGCTGAGGCCCTCATCAAGGCCGGTGTAGATGTCATTATCGTCGATACCGCCCATGGTCATTCCCAGGGCGTGCTCAATGCCGTTCGTCGCCTTCGTGAAGCGTTCACAGGCCGCCCGTTTGATATCATTGCCGGCAACGTCGCCACACCAGCTGCCGTTCGGGCATTGGTGGAAGCGGGAGCTGATGCGGTGAAAGTGGGCATCGGACCTGGCAGTATCTGTACGACCCGGATCGTGGCCGGAATCGGTGTGCCTCAGTTTACGGCTGTCATGGACTGCGCGGCCGAAGGTCGCAAGCTCGGTGTTCCCGTGATCGCGGATGGCGGCATAAAATTCAGCGGTGATATCGTCAAAGCTCTGGCCGCTGGCGCGCAAACCGCCATGATCGGTTCGCTCTTTGCCGGCACTGATGAAGCGCCCGGTGAACTCATCATTTATCAGGGCAAGAGCTACAAACAATATCGCGGTATGGGCAGTCTCGGTGCCATGCGCAAGGGCAGCCGCGATCGCTATTTCCAGGGTGATGTTGAAGATCCAGGCAAGCTGGTGCCAGAAGGCATCGAAGGCCGCATCCCTTATCGGGGCACACTCTCCGATACGATCTATCAGCTCCTGGGCGGCATTCGATCGGCCATGGGTTACTGCGGCGCCAGCACGATTGATGACCTGCATCAAAGGGCCGAGTTCGTTCAGATCACCTCCGCGGGTCTACGCGAAAGTCACGTGCATGACGTTTACATCACGCGGGAAGCGCCCAACTATAAACTTGATTGAAAGAAGGCCACCGATGCAACACAGCATGCAAAGACCTGTCAATGAAGGCATTCTGATTCTCGATTACGGTTCGCAGTACACGCTCCTGATCACCCGTCGCCTCCGGGAATTGGGCGTCTATGCTGAAGTCATCGACGGCACCCGCGCCACGCCTTTGGAAGATTTTCACCATCATGGCATCATTCTCTCCGGCGGTCCCGATACGGTGACCGACGAAGGCGCTCGCACGATGCCCGCCTGGGTTAAAAACAGTGAGAAGCCCGTGCTGGGCATCTGTTATGGAATGCAGCTGATGGCCGGTGTATCCGGTGGCAAGCTCCGCAGCGGCACGCAAAGGGAATATGGTCGCGCTCAGTTAAAATTGGAACTGAGTCGTGTTCCGGCTTATGCCTCGAGTTTAAAAAAGCTGCCAGCTGCGCAAACGGTCTGGATGAGCCACGGCGATGACGTCGAAGACAGCAGCGGTGTGTTTGAAGTTTTGGGTCGGACCGATGATGGGGTCGTGGCTGTCATGGCCCATAAGGAACGGCCATGGATTGGCCTGCAGTTTCATCCCGAAGTGCAGCATTCCGA
>NZ_DASQYZ010000009.1:0-24103 GCF_035638955.1 Oligoflexus sp.
TCCTTCTGACTTCAAAGAGAGCCACGTTATAGAGATTTTTCGAACAGATGCACATATCCGTAAGCACTCTTGATTCGAGCGGGGCCAGGTGCTTGAGCTCTGTCCTTAGGGTTCGCATCGGCGTTCCAATCCATGGATTCACAAGTGCCTGGAGGTTAAAACCATACTAATTTACGGTCAACAAAAAACTTTCGAATCAATCTCCGATAATGGGAGATAGCTCAAGCTCAATGCCTCCCGGAGCTAAAGCACCGGGTATCCTTGATCTGAGGGGTGATGAAAACCCCTTGCGAAGACTCAATGAACCCGTTCTGCTATCGGCTATGACCCCGGTTTTGAGTAGGAAAAAAATTGACCAACTCCAACCCGTGGAAGATTTGTCACAAAGGGCTGCCTATGCAACGATTGCCTTTGGCCTTTTTTGCCCTTTTGGGAGGGGCCTCCTTATTTGGTCTGGGTATGGCCTGGCTCATAAATCTGGCCTTATTCGGTCGCCCCCATGCCGCCCTCCTGCAGCTCATTGCAGAAACGGCAGCTGCAGGGATCGACTGTCACAACCCCCAGCAGTCCCCTCTTTTTCAAAATCCTTCCGACCAGGGAACTCTGGCCGGAAGTCTGCATTATGTGCTGCTCGATGCCGAGCGACATCCCCTGGGTCACCGCGGACATATTCCCCAGGATCAGGAGGCTGCCTGGCAAGCTGCCCGAAATGATAGCTGGCGCGCCGACAACCCATGGCGCGCGGATAGCATTTGGGTTCAAGTGACGCCTGTCTGTGGGCGAAATTGGTCGCTCTGGGGATGGGATCCACACAATGAAACCTATCGGCGCCTTCTCCTGCCGCGACAGATTATTCTCGTCGTTTCCTGCAGCAGCTCGATCATTCTCGTTGTGCTGCTGGCCTTTCTCTTCATGCGACGCAAAGGGTACGAAGCACGCCAGGTCCTCGCGAAAATCCGAACCGGAGCGCTCGGCAGTCGGCTGGCCCAGAATTTTTGGGTACCGCGTCTGCAGCTGATTGACGAATTCAATCGCATGGCAGCTGCGGTGGAAGATTCGTTTGCGCGTCTGCAGCAGATAGAGGAAAGGCGGGCAAGCCTCCTCAGCGAATTGGCCCATGACGTGCGAACGCCGCTGGCGAGTTTAAGGGCTGCCGCCGAAACGCTGAGTGAATTTCACGACAGCATATCGGAACAGCAGAGGCTGGCCCTGCACCAAACCTTGATGCTGGATGTCGTCTATTTTCAAAGCCTGATTGATGATCTTCTGATCCTGGCGCAGATTGATCGACTCGACACCCTCGCCCCCCAGCAAAGCAGCCGTATCAGCGGAATTCTATCGGCCCTTTGGCAGAGGCTGGTGGACCAGTCTCCCCAGCTGGACACGAATCTGGAATGGCCCGAGCGCTCCCCTGCTGATATTCTTGTGCTCGGTGATGAAACTTTGGTGAGGCGCCTGCTGCAAAACACCTTGGATAATGCTTTTCATTACGCTCACAGTTTTGTGCGATGCCGGGTTCAGTTTCATGGGGATCGACTCCGTCTCGAGATCAGCAATGATGCTGCGCCATTGAGCGAAGATGAGCTGCAGAACTGGGGGCACAAGCGTCGCCAACGCATCATTACGGAAAAAGCCGGCCTGCCCCATACAAGCCTCGGTCTTGGCTCATCCATTATCGTGGGTGTGAGTCGTCATTTGGGAGGTCATGCCCAGATCAAACAGATTCATACGAAATCCGACATATGGGCGCAAATTATTGTTTTTATTGATCTTCCCACGATTAATGCCGGACCTTGAATTTCCACAGTCTCACCACATTTTGCGCCGATACTAGGAAAGGTCGGGGACCTCTTGGGGGAGTCGACTCAATTTAGAGGGGTCAATGCATGGTACCAAAGGCCGTTATCTTTTATGCAATGCCGTTTTTCATGTTTCTGATCGTCTGGGAAATTTATCGCTTTCGTAAGAATCAACGCAACTTTCCCTGGATGGAGGCTTTGGTTTCCTTACTCATGGCCGCCGCCTATACCGTCATCAATACCCGTTCAACTCCCATCATTGCCAGCGCCAATGAATGGTTTTATAGCCTGCGGCTCTTCGATATTCCGGCCAACACGATCTGGGGCCTCGGCCTCCTTTTTCTCGGCGAGGAACTGGCTTACTATTGGCTGCACCGCTGCGCTCACGAAATTCGTTGGCTTTGGGCCTCGCATAACGTGCATCACTCACCCGAGACCATGACCCTGTCCGGCGCCTATCGTTTGAGCATCACCGGTCCGCTCTCAGGTCTCTTTCTCTTTTTTGTGCCGCTCTTTATCCTGGGCTTTTCCCCCGTGGCCGTAGCCGGGATGTTCGGATTCAATCTGGTTTATCAGTTTTGGCTGCACACCGAATGGATTCCCAAACTGGGATGGTTCGAATATATCTTCAACACGCCCAGCCATCACCGGGTGCATCACGCCACGGATGCCGCTTACATCGATCGTAACTACGGTGGCGTTCTGATTATTTTCGATCGCCTCTTCGGGACTTTCGCCGAGGAAAAGGCGTCCATCCCCTTGAACTATGGCTTGATCGGTAAAAAACCGACGCTCAATCCGCTTACGCTCTTTTTTCAAGAATGGGCAGCCCTGTTCCGCGACGTCGTTCAGGCTAGAAACTGGCATGATCGGTTTTATCTGGCTTTTGGGCGACCGGGATGGCAGCCTAAGCCGGAAAAGGTCACGGCCCCCATCCCCTTGATTCCGGTGCGTGGCACGATGGAACAGGAAACCCATGAATCGCGTACTACTCGTGGAAGACGACAAAAGACTGGGTGACAGCGTAAAGTCAAACCTGGAGCTGCGTGGCTATGCCGTCACACTTTGCCGGACGGCGGCCGGTGCCCGCGAAACCTTGCTTCGGGAAAATTTTGCGGCGGGCGTTCTGGATATTGAACTGCCGGACGGCGATGGCATTGCACTGTGTGAAGCCATGCGTCTGCGCGATGCTGAACTCCCCATTTTAATCATAACCGCTCGATCGGACGAGAACACGGCGTTGGCCAGTCTGGGGGCTGGAGCGGATGATCACATCCGCAAGCCTTTTGGTTTAAGGGAGCTGGCTCTGCGGCTGGAGAAACTCATTCAAAAACGCAGCCGCCTGACGCCAGTCCTTAGGCTTGGTGTTTTACGTCTCGATCTTGATGAAAAAAAAGCTCACGTGCAAAACCAGGATCTGGGACTGAGTCGCAAGGAGTTTTGGCTTCTGCGTATATTTGTCGAGAACGCCGGTCGGCTTTTGACCCGGGTGCAATTGGTCAATGCCATGGAGGGTGAGGAGATCCTGCAGGACCGGACCATCGACTCTCACATTTCGCATCTGCGAAAGAAAATGCAACAGGCACATTGTGATGAAGTTTCCATTACTTCCGTCTATGGCGAAGGCTATCGACTGGTGCAAAAACGTTCCTGCCCTCAAGTATGAAAAAATGAATACTGGCCGCTTTGTATTAATTCCTCCTTTTGAAATCTTGAGCCCCCAAGGCAAAACCCCTGTTTTTTAAACGTAATCACCAAGCCTTTCCTCCGCGAAATTTTTTTCTCAGAATCAGGTTTTGAGGCGCCGAAAAATGGTTATAAGTATTCAGCCGGGGCATCACCTTTCAGGATGCACTCAGTGTTTAGAGGAGACCAACCATGCACAAGGTTTATTCCCGTTTCTGTCTGGCGCTTGGGCTTTCGCTCCTGTTGACAGCCTGCGGTGATCCCGCTCAATTCAATGAAATCACCTTTGGCGAAGCCATTCCCGTGGATCAAAATCCAGAAATGAGCACCCTTCCTGATATCAAGCAGGATAAGGACATACAGACAACCACTCCAGGATATGCTGGCGAGGAAAGCCCAACGGCTGAACAGGAGCCTGCGGCCGAAGTGGTCGAAACCGAAGACCCTGCTCAATCCGAAAGTCCAACGCCGGCGTCTGAAGCGAAGCTCTTCGCCGATTGTGAAGACAGCCCAGATAAAGGTATCGTCGCGGAACTGTTTGAATTGCCGGCAAACACGAGTCGACTGCCTGACTTCCAAACCCTTTCATCGCTTCGCACGGTTTGCCTGTCGCAACTGAATATACAGGATCGCCAATTTTCCGAGGGCTTTCCAGGCGTCGAAAACCTCTTTGAATGGTTTGCGCTGGATATGAAGTTCAATGTGAACGTCCCAAGAAATGGGATTTATGAATTCAGCCTTGTGTCAGATGATGGCGCCATTCTATGGATCGATAACGCACAAATCATCAACAACGATGGTCTGCACGAAGTGACCGAAAAGAAGGCTAGGATCTATCTTGAAGCGGGTTCGCACGCCTTCCGTGTGGCGTACTATCAAGGTCCACGCTGGAGGATTGCTCTGGAACTCTTCTGGAAAATTCCTGGCGCCAGCACCCGTACCTATATTCCAGCCAATGCGATCAGCCGCGCCGAATAAAAAACCTCCCTTGGGGAAAGGGAGGTTGTGGTGAGGGACCGAACCTCACTGTCGAGGTTCGATGGACCAGCTCATTCTAGGAGGAGTAGCTGGCCAGAGCCTGTTTGAGCACCCGATAACAGCCTTCATCCTTGTGGACAAAGGCCGAAATGTACGTTGGCAGTTCAAGTCCTCCTTCGCGGATCAAGTGCGAGGAGCTGATGAGAACCACAGTTTTCTCAGCATAGAAGGCGGGAACGTAAGCGGCCACTTCCAAGCCACTCATGTGATTCATGTGCTGGTCAACGATGATGATGTCATAGTCGGCCATGCCACTAATAAAACCGATTCTGTCCACCGATTCCACAAAATCCAAATTCAGATTCAAATTATCCGCAGTCTGGCCCATAATGCGGCCAAAAACGGGATCATCATCAATCAGCAGAAGACTTGGCCTATGGTGTTGCACGGGGCACCTCCTTCAAAACCTACCTCTTTACCTTCGTCGGTAAGGGGTCTGGCATTGAATGGAGGCCTCAGAGTGGGATTCTTTCCCTGGCGGCAGAGCTTTCCCTAAATCAAAGGCCACAGTTGCAGCCCAAGCGCACTTTCTTACTCTTTGGTATTTTTACAGCTGCCCACCAAAGTCAAAAAGCAGACCTGGTTTGGTATCAACCTTGTCATCGATTTTGCGATAAAGGACGGCCAGCAGGGAAAATTCCAGAAACGTAATGGGCTGTTTGCCTACGACATCGCCCCCTATGGGCAGCACCAGTCCCGCGCCGGATGATAGGACTCGATGATCCGGCTCCATCAAGCGGCCGCCATCGGCGAAGACCTTGAACAGCGAGCGCCGCGGCAGGACCAGAAAGTTCGCAGGCAAGGGCAAACGCAGGGGTGTTGAGACATCCGTTGACCAGGTCTGGAGGCGACCAGCCACCGGCAGACGCGGATGATCCAATCGCAGCCGTGATTCTTCCACATCCTGGGCTTGAAACAAACCACCGGGAGGGACGTCACCTTCACGTTTGGACACGCCAGTGAAGACCTGTCCCTGCCACTTCCATCCTGGAATCTCACAACCGGCATGCACTACGCCTACGCTGCGTTGATAGTTAAAATCACCATTCGGTACCCAGCTGGTGATCGCATGATCGGCAAGGAGTTTCCAGCCGCAGGTTCGCCGCTTTTCCCCAGTCAGCACAACGCCCAGGCTCGAGGCCAGATGGCTGTCATCATGGTTGCCCAGGGTTTGTTTCAGACGCTGCCTCGTGTACACGTCGAGCCAGGACCACCCTTTGAACAAGGGTCGTCGCGATAAGGTAAAACTGGTTTCCCGCTCTCCAGGAAACGTCCTGTCATCATCCTGCGAAACGCGCAGATGGAGTTTGAGAGAATGCTCGGGTCGACTCGTATCCCACTGCAAGCGAAAACCGGTTTTACCGGTCGCCGGATGGTAAACCATAAGTCCCGTAAGGCCCGTGCCCACATAACGGAAGAGTTGCCAGCCCAGCTGCAGGGACAATTCATTGCCAGGAAGTTTTTGCACAAAAGGCACCCACACAATCGTGTAAGCATCATCGGCCAGTGTTCGCGCTGTGCCTGGAAAAAAATTCAGATCGGTCCACTGCGTGCTGTTGTTATAGCGGTTGCTGTCAAACACACTGCGATCCGGATCAATATTGACCCAATCCACCTGACGATAGGGCACCGGAAACACCACAGGACTTTCCGTATCCTTCGGCTGCACATGACGAACGATACGCCGTCCATCCTTGGTCTTCAGCACGACGTCCACAGGAATGGCGAGGTCGTTGGTAAAGTTCACGCGAACCGCGGTTGATTTTCCATCGGCTGTCGCGTTCACATCATTCAGCCTGGCATCCGGCCACACATCGCTCTGCCAGTAGTTTAATAGAATAGGCGCCAGGCTTTCTGGGAACTTCGACCGCAGGAGATTCAGCACATGCTCGGGCGCCAAAGGTCGTTGGCTGGCCTGGTCCACAAGCTCACGAAGAAAGCGGGAGAATTCCTTGCGCCCCATTTCCTTAAGCAGAACCCTGAGGGCCTGACTGCCTCGCACAAAAGCATAGGGGGGACGCTGCAGCATGTCCGGCAGGGATTTTTGATTTTCATCGACCAGCGCATTGTGCGACTGCAGAAGACTGAGCGTGGCCGCGAGGATATCCTGGGTCTGTGTGAAGTTCAGCAGAAACCAGGCTTCACTCTCGTCATCGGAGGCAAACAGATTCCCATACTGCTCGGAATCCATCAAAAACAAAAGTCCGAGACTTTCGGAAAGACTCTGCGTCAACCACACATCCTGCAAGCGACCCACGCGCACGTGATAACCAAACCACTGCTCAGCCAGAACTTTATTCAGCTGCCAGATTTTCCAGTTGAGCATATCCTCCTGCAGTGTGCGCATGAGGGCCTGCTGCGGCCGGTTGATCAGCACCAGACCGGCTACGCTGATGGGTTCATACTCTTCGCTTTCAATCAGCAGAAGATCCTCGGTTGGCCAGCGACCGATGACGCGATAGTGTTCGCGCAAAATGGTTTTGACCGGCCTTTGCTGACGTAAAAATTGATCCGTTTGAGCCAGGAACCGCAAACGTAATCCATCGATTTCCGTTTCATGCACCTGGCCACTGTGATACAGAACGACATAAAAATCCCGACCGCGATACTGGACCGAAACGTCCGTACCATGACCCGGATTCAACTGCGACCAGCCCTCAGGAATCTGCAGCGTGACATCGAAGCGCGCGTCGGTGGGCAATTCCGGAAATTCATCAGGCCCAAGCTCGGGACAGTTGGGTAAAACCCGTGGATAAAAATCGCTCAGAATGCGGGGCCGATCCGGTCGATCCTTCCAGCCCGGTATGCGCAGCGTGTAGCCCAATTTCAAAAGACCCTTGTGTTCAATCGAAGGCAGACGCCAGTACCCGGGGCGTACCTCTTCAAATTGTTCCGGAAGCTCCCACTCCAAGGCGGCATCGACCCGTGAGGCCTGATCACGAACAGAATGACCGGTCAAGGAATGCAATTCTGCGGCACGACGAAACACGGGATCTTCCAGAGGAATATAAAGACAGGAGCCGGCTTTTAATTCCGAGTCTTCAATCTGCATCCGAATGCGAGCGTCGCTTTCGTAGCGCAAGTCCGAACTCTGCACCGTCATGTGAATGCGATAGGACGCAGCAGAGCTTTCCAAGGCCAGCACAGGACTGGCATTGATATAAAGACAAAAAAGGATGAGAAGGCGAGTCCATTTCATCACGTTGGGATGTCTCTCTGGAGGCTTAAAGTTGAGCTTCCATTGTACCCCTTTCCTCGTTAGGATGGGAGCCATAACCACAGGAGACCTGCATGGACAGGCGTCCCAGCCAGACGCGGGCGAGTGACATTCTCGATCGTTTTCTCATGATCCAATGCCTGCTTTTCTTGTTGCCTTTATTGAGTGCCTATCTGCACCCGATGTTGCTCGGCAATGTGCGCAATTCGCAGATCCTCGTCGTGTTGATTTTTTTAGGAATCGCCATCCAAAAGCGCTTGCCGCTTGACGATTGGCTCGCTTGGCGCTGCAGCCCCAAGCTATGGAATGCATTGGCTCTGGCCAGTCTTCTATCGTTTTTAGCAACTGGTGTGACGCACTATCTGGGCCTTCGTTTGAACGGCGAAGATTTTAGTATTTTTGATTGGATGCTGTTCAATACCAATCATCGCGAATTTATGACCAGCCCAATCTGCAATATGGCCGGGCCTCTGGATGTCTGTCATCACTTTGCCATCCATCCGACTTATATTATGATTCCACTCTCGTTTCTGCATCGCATTTTTCAACAGCCCCTCTTTCTGATCGCCGTCCACAGTCTTGCGCTTTGGGCTGCCATCATACCTTTGCGAGCTCTGGCTCGACGCTTTCTACGGCACGATGTGCTGACGGTTGGCGTATTGCTGGCTTATCTTGGCAATGGTTACGTGGGTTCGATTCTGAATCACGGCTTTCACGTGGAAGTCTTTTTTGTGCCCTTCGGTTTGTGCCTGATGCTCGCCCTCGTGGAACGGCAAAAATCCTGGTGGATATGGCTTGCGCTGTTTCTGGCCGTTAAAGAGGACGGGGCGTTTTATATGATAGCCCTGGGACTGACGCGCCTCGTTTTGCAGGCACGCGATCGACGATCCTTTATTCTTGTTGGGGTCAGCACCCTGGTGCTGGTGCTTAACCTGAGCGTGGTTCAACCTTATTTCCTGCGCGTCACGGGCGCCGAAGTGCCTTCGTATCTGCGCTTTTGGGGCCATCTCGGTTCCAGCAAAAGCGAAATTATCCTTCATATCATCCAGCAGCCTGTGGCCACGCTCACCATGGTCCTGCAGTCCCACTGGTATATTTTGTTTGGCAGTCTTTTCTTTATTCCTCTTCTCAGTCCTTTTGCCTTGGCGGCCATGGCACCGGCTCTCCTGATCTATGGATTATCCAATATTTCGCATATGCGCGAATATGCGACTTACTATGCCGCGCCGCTGATTCCTTTTCTTTTTTATGGGCTCGTTGAGGGTGGGCAACGTCTTTTACAAAGACCCTGGCGCACGGCACCGGTCCTGATTCTGTTCGCCTGTCTGGTCTTTGCCCTGACCGGTGGGGGTTATCAGAAATTTCCACCGATTGCCTTCGAAGCCTTGCGTGATTTGCACGAGGCTCGCACCTTTCTATGGACCCAATCGCGTCCGCTCATCTGTGCCCAAACCCTGCTTTATCCGCATCTGCCTTATGAATGGCGCATTCAGCCGTTGTCCCCGGAATGCATGCAGGAGCCTGATGCCTTGACGATTTTTCTGAGCAACCGACGCTATGATTCGTATCCGCTCGGTGCTCGCGAATTTTCTGCAATGAGGCAGCAGATCCCTGGATTGGAACTGGTGAGGACCTATCCTTCGGGCTTGGAAATCTATCGGCAGAAGGCCTATTGAGCCCGTTGCCTAGGCTGTGAGGCCAGCGCCAAGGCTTGATTGATTTGAATGCGAAGTTGCTCAGGCGTGCCGGAAAAGTTGGAAGCCCCGAGAGCCATGGCTTCACCCGGCATCCCATAGACCACACAACTCGCTTCATCCTGGGTCAAGGTCATGGCGCCCGCATTTTTTAGCTGCAGGAGGCCCCTGGCTCCATCCTTGCCCATACCGGTCAGCAAAACGGCCATAAAATGTTCCGGATTCTTAAGGTGCAGCGCGGACTGAAAGAGAAAGTCAACCGCAGGGCGCACACTGTGCTGGGGCGGAGCTGTGCTCAGATCCAGCTGCATGATGCCACCGCGCATTTTTAAACCGATATGATAATCATCCCAGGCCATATAAAGATGATCCAAAAGAATTTCCTGGCCGGCGCTCGGCTGACCTAACTTAAGGCCGGAAACCTGCGCCAGGCGTTCCGCAAATGATTTGGCAAAAGAGTTGGCGATATGCTGCACCACCAAAACGGGAGGACAGGGGCGCGGCATATCCTTGAGCAGGCGCAGAAGAGCCTCGGTTCCTCCTGTACTGGCGCCCACCAGAATTAAACTGGGCGGACGCAGGACCAAGCGACCGGTGATGTCACGCGATCCACTCAAACGGGTTGGTTGCCCCTGAGCCTTCTGCAGAAGAGCCAGCAGCTGCACGGCAACCGCATCAGGCATACCCATGATGCGTCTTTTATCGATAAATTCCTGAGCGCCATGTTCGAGAGCACCCAGCGCAAACTCAGCTTCAGTTCCCGAGCTGCTGCCAATCACCACGACCGAGGCCAACGCCCCTTTGCGCCTTTGCTCCTCGACCCAATGATTATGATCCTTGGTCGTCAGAGATAGATCGATAACGGCCTGATCGAATTTAATCTGACGGACGAGGCTGGAGGCTTCCCGCAGACTTGTTACGCTATGAACGTCACAGCCCTTGTTTTCCAGGGCGCGACGCAAAGCCATCTTGGCAATTGGAGAATCATCGATGACCAGAATTTTGGGATTCGGCCTGCCTGTCGTTCCTGTTTTCGGTGCACTGCTTTCGTCCAGTTTCGGCAGCAGATAGGTCGCACTCCCGAGACTCTTGACGCCAAACTTTCTGGCATCGATACCTTCACTGTGGCCTAGAAAAAGTGTGCCCTGCGGAACCAGCAGTCGCAGAAGGTTATAGACGATTTTATCAACCTGTTCCGGTTTGAAATAAATCAGGACATTGCGGCAAAAAACCACATGAAAGCGCCGGTCCTGAACGAGGGGCGTGCCTTCCAGGGAATGCTTATGAAACTGACAACGCTGGCGAATGTTTTTACTGACCGTAAAGAGGTGCTGCGTGTGATCACGGCCAAGCCGCAGATGGCGATGGTGATCCTTGGGGATCTGATCCAACGCAACCCGATCATAGACGGCAAGGCGGGCTTTTTCCACGCTCACAGGATCGATATCCCAGCCGTCGATGGCATAATCAAAATGCGGAAAGAGCTCACGCAGCGGCTCCAAAATCAAAGCCATGGTGTAGGCTTCTTCGCCGCTTGAGCAGGCGGCTGAGAGCACACGAAATACAGACCGGGCCGACGCGTCGCGGGTTTGCTCGGCATACTGTTTCCCGATCTCACGCAGACGTTCAAAATGCGGTGCTTCGCGGAACCAGCTGGTTGTATGAATGGTCAGGGCCGACAGCAGCTCAGCGAATTCCTGATCCGAACTGTGGGCCAGGGCCAGATACTCACGCATATCCTCGAGCCCATGGCGGCGCATGCGGCGCAGAAGATTCACGTAGCAAGTTTCCAGTCGAGCCGTGGACTCCGGACGCGATCCCGTGAGCCTGAAACACAGCTCTGCAATGAGGGATCGGTCTTTGGGTTCCAGGCTTGGACTCATGCGATATTTGACTCCTTGGGGCCGTCATGCATAAGCTCAATCAGCGAGACAACCGGCAGGATGCGTTCTTCATAGAGGACAACCCCGGTATAAGCTTCCTCGGGAACATTGCTGGGCACAGCATGCTCGGACCGAATCTCCGCAGGGTCCACGGTAATGGCAGACTCGACAGCGCTCACCAGGGCCCCGAGCGAAGCCCCGTCCTCTTCAAAAATAAGCAGCACACCAGCGTCGGCCGTTACGCTCGAGGCCATTCCAAAGCGCAGGCCCAAATCAATCACGCCGATGATCTGACCGCGAAGATTGGCCAGCCCCAAAAAATAGGAATGATCATTCGGCACATAACAATAAGGCAAGGGATCCACGATTTCCTTGATCGACAGCAGAGGTGAGGCAAAGGATTCATCGCCAATGCGGTAAACGATGTAACGAGCCTGCTCCAAATCCGTAGAGGTGGAAGGCGACTCGCCGCTCATACCGCCTCCTTGAAGGAATCATCATCTCCGGAAACACTCGGGCTGTTGCTTCCACCTGCAGGGTGTTCCAAACTTTGACCTTTACGGGCGAGACTGTCGATCAGGCTGGCATCGTCACCGGCTTCGCTGGTTTTTTTACGCAGAATTTTGACCTGATCCGAACGCCTATGCAAAGTGTCGAGACTGGCGACAGGGGTTCTCTCCAGGTATTCGTCCACACGCTTGCGCGCGCTCTCGTCCATCGCCTTCTGACCGAACACCAGTTGCGAGACCGAGCGGGCAATCACCGCGAGTTTATGACTTTGACCGGCCAACTGATCGGAAAGTGTTGCAGCCAAATGCGCCGCTTTATTATTCGATTGCGTCGTCTGGTCCATCTGAATCATGGCCTTCGATATCTGCTCGATACCCAGCTGCTGCTCGCGCGCGGCCTCCGTGACACTTTCGACCTGAGTCGAAATCATGGAAATATCCTTGGCGATCTCACTGAAAATCTGCTGCGCCTGCTCGGTCACAGACTTCCCTTCCGTCACGCGCTCCAGAGTGGTCTTTAAAATATGCGCGACCTGCTTCTGGCTGTCTTCAATCAACTCGCGGATGCTTTTGGCCGCATTGCCGCTGGTCTGAGCGAGGTTGCCGACTTCCTCAGCCACCACAGCAAACCCTCGTCCATGCTGACCGGCGCGGGCGGCTTCAATGGAGGCGTTGAAGGAAAGAAGCTGGGTCTTGCCCACGATCTCATTGATGACATTGGTCTTGGTCGAAATTTCATTGATGATATTGGATATATTCTGCAGCTGCGAATTGGCCTCGTGAATGGATTCCATGGACATGACAAGGCGCTCCATCACGGTGCAGCCTTCATCCGCCCTTTGCGTGACCTTGTGCGCGAGTTCCTGGGACATCTGCGCCTGGCTGGAACTGCGAGCAATCATGCTGGCAATTTCCGACATCGAGGCCCCTGTCTCCTGAATGGCCGCGGCCTGTTCGGTGGAACCGGATGAAACCATGGATGACGCCGACGCCAGCTGCGCGCTGGAGGCATTGGCCCCTTCCGCTTCCGTTTCGAGCTTGTCCACGGCTTGGGTAAACGACCGGCTGAGTTTATGGACGGTGAAAAGAGCCAGCAAAGCTGGAGGAAGCCAGGCGAGAATGGCTAGAACAAGCGCCCAAAAACGCTCCCATTCATGACGATTCATCCGAATTTCCAACAGCTTTTCCAGCTCTTCGGCGGACTTGATCCACAGGATATAGGATTGATCCAAGGCTTCGGTTGCGCTGCTGATAAGGACCGGCTGCAACGCTTGGCCACTTTCGCCTGGCTTTTGATCCACCAGACGATCGAGCTGATGAATCAGCTTTTCCATGGAGTTCACGAATTCTTTCTGCTTGATCGGCAGTTCACGCTGCAGGGACGGGAGTTGCCCGTAAAATTTCTTGTCTTCATTGATGGACGTTTGGATATCACCACTGATCCGGCTCGTTGTGTCCTTCAGCTGAAAGGCAAAGGTCGACAACTGGAGTGAGACATTCTTGTCGGTCCCGGTTTGATCCCAGGTCTGGTTTTGCAGAAAGTTCATGGTTTGCTGGATGTGGGTGAAAGCCTTGGGCAGGGCCAGCAATGTAATATCCATGATGTAGTAGCTATCCAGATCCGGATCCAGGATGAGATTGGAACTATCGCCCACGTGAGTGACCGCATTCATCACGTCATCGAGCAGCTGATCGTGCCGTTCAAACAGTTCTTCCTGGTTCGCCTGCTTGAGCTTATCCACGAGGGTCTGCCAGTTGGTTTTGAGAATCTTGGGACTGGAATTGATGCGCTTGCGGGCCCCCAGGTCCTGATCGGTGAATCCCAGGTCCTGACCAAGACGGGATTCGACTTCGTCAAGATTGCCAAAATCGCTATCGATTTGATTGCGCATGCTTTCCAGACGTTCCTTGCTGCCCGGTTCGCCTTTCAAATAAGCGCGCGTCAGGGTCTTATGCTGACCGATATGCAGGAGAAGGTTGGTGAGCGGTCGCTGAAACTCCAGCCCCATTTTTTCCTTGGCGCTGAATTCAAGCTGCGCATTTTTTTCTTTCACCAGAAAGAAGACCAGAACCGCGCATGGCAGGAGATAAGCGAGGTTGGCCAGCATCAGTTTCTGTGAAAAAGACCATCTCGATGCGATTGTCATGACACCTCCAAAAGATTCCCGCTCGACCGGGATGGATGTGATTGCGTGCGAAGATTCTCTTCCCACAGCCGGACCGTCTGCAAAAGATCCAACATGGGGATAGGCCGGCCGTTATGCATGCCGGCTCCCAGATATCCGTAAAGTCGGGGGACTATATCCTGATGCTTATCCAGAATAGGACTTTCCATGGCCTGCAGGTTCACCACTGCGCACACGCGCTTGACCCGCACGGCAAAGGACGTCGTACCGTCGTCCAAAACAATATCCGTCGCGCCTTCCGCGGCATCTACAGATAAATCCAGGAGAATACCTGGATCATAAACGGCCAGCAGTATACCCCGAATCTGAATGCAGCCCAGAATATGCGGTGCGCCTCCCACCATGCGTTCACAGGGAAGATCACGCAGGATTTCCTTGACCGTAAGCAAGGGAACAGCAAACTCCAAACCGTGCGTTTCAAAAATGAGAAAGCGGCTCTCGATGGCCAGAAGACTGTCATCTTCCGTGCGCTCCACGACCTGGCGTTCCTCGGCGGCATGAGTGCGCGAGCGATTCACACGATCAAAGTGTCGGGAAACCAGGGCTGGAAGATTCAAGATCACGCAGGGATCGCCATCGCCCAGAATGGTGCCGCCGGTGTATCCAGGAATATGCGCAATCAGATGCGGCAGACGCCTGACGGTAACGGGTTGCTGACCCAGGATGCTATCGACTTCAAAGGCCAGGGATTCCGCTCCACCGCGAATGATCAGAGTCGGACGCATGGTCGCCGTGGAGGGATCATCATGCAATGTCGCGGTATTGGCGGCAGGCAAATGGCCGCGCAGGCACTCCACGGGGATGAGCCGCTCGCGAAGGGTCAAGAGGCGGCCAAAACCCGCCACCGATTTTATTTTGGACTGCCTTGCATTGATGATCTCAGCCACATCCTGCACGGGTATCGCATAGCGGCTGCCATCGATGGCAATAATCAAAGCATCGATAATCGACAGAGTGGCCGGCAATGAAATGGCGAAAGTGGTGCCGAGATTCGATTGGCTGGAGACGTGAATAAAACCGCCAATGGTTTCCACTGAATTTTTGACAACATCCATGCCCACACCACGGCCGGAAATGTCCGTGACTTTTTCGGCCGTCGACAGACCGGCATGAAAAATCAAACGATGGATATCCTGAGGGGCAAGGTTCGCATCGGGACGGACGATACCGCGTTCCAAGGCTTTTTTAAGGATTTTCTCAGTATTCAGGCCGCGCCCGTCATCCGAGACGGTAATCATAACGCCACTGGTTTCCTGCACGGCTTCAATCCGCAGGGTGGCCGTTTCCTTTTTGTTGTTCGCCAGACGTTCGGCGGGGGTCTCTATACCATGATCAATGGCATTGCGGATGACATGGTTCATCGCATCGGCGATCCGCTCAATCACGGTCCGATCCACTTCCACATAGTCACCCCGAATCAGAACCTCGATCTTTTTTTCCTGGGATCGGGCCAGGTCTCGACCCGTGCGTTCCAGCCGCTGAAAGAGGCTTTGCAGAGGCTGAAGACGTAGGGAAAGCGCGAGACCTTGAAGGTCCTTGGCAATTTTTTGAATCAGCTGCACGGCATTATCACAGCTTTTACTTTGCAAAAGTCCATTCAAACGACCATGCCAAACAATAGCCTGCTGGGTCGAAAGCTCACCGACCAATTGAATCAATTGATCCAGCTTGGCTGCGGCCACCCGCAGGCTTTCCTGCGATTTGGGGCCCGTAGGCGTGGATGCCGGGGCCTGTGTATGGGTTGCCGTCATTGGCACTGCAGCTGCAGACTCTGCCGGTGCGGAAGGTATCGCTGCTGGCGCCTGCAATGACTTTAAAAGAAGTTCAGCACCCGTCAGCACGGGTACCTGCACCAGGTCGTCGGTTGGTGTTTCGACCTCGGGAGTCGGTGCTGTGTCGACGGCTGGTTCAGATGGTTTGGCTCCCATGATCTGAGCCAAAGATTGAAAAATAATCTGGACTTCAGGCGTCGGTTGCTGCGCCTGACCTTTTTTCAACTGATCGATCCAGGCACTCAGGATGGAGTGCGTGCCCAAAAAAACCTTAAGGATGGCCGGACTGCTTTCGATCTGACCGTTCAGCACTTTGGAGATCAGATCTTCAACCTTATGCACGAGTTCATTGAACTCGGTCAGGCCCACAGCACCACTGCCACTCTTTAAATTGTGCGCCGCCCGATAAAGCTCCTCGCGAGCCTCGCGGGAATTATCGCGCTCCAAATCCAGACACGCTTTTTCCCAGACGGCCAAGGCATCCAGGGCTTCGTCCAGGAAAAAATTTAAAAATTCGCTGAATGCTTCTGCCATGGTGTTTCGCTTTAAGAAGCTTTGGCTTTAGGTTTGGGTTTGTAAAGCTTGTCATAGGTCTGGGTCAGTCTTTGCTTCATCTGATCCACGGTAAACGGCTTAATGATATAGTTGTCGACACCGGCCTGCACAGCTTCGATGATGTGATCCTTTTCCGCTTCGGCCGTCAGCATAATGAAGGGAAGTTTTTTACCCCACTCCTCGGCCCGCACTTTTTTGAGCAGTTCAATGCCCTTCATTTTCGGCATGTTCCAGTCGCTGATGACCATTTGATAAGGTTCCTGCGTCTGGGCGGCTTCGGCCAAGGCAGCGAAGGCATGGGTCCCGTCACTGGCCTCGGTCATTTTTTTGAATTCCAATGTATTCAAAGCCTGACGCACCATTTGCCGGAACATATTCATGTCATCGACGATCAAGATTTTTGTATCCCTGGCAAACATGCTAGCAACCTCCCCATAATCCTAAAAATTGGCTTGGTTTAAGTTTAACAGCTTGAAACAGGGGTGGACATGGCCCTCGCCCGGCATATTTTCCCCAGCTGCCTTAATTTCTGGTATCCACTCTTGAAATCGCTTGGTAAAACCTCTCTTTGAAGGAGGTAAGCCAAGATGAAATTGGGTTTGAAAATAAGTTTAGGTCTTCTCGCTCTGAGTCTCCAGGCGCCTGTCCAGGCGGCATCGTCATCGATGCCCAATCTGCAGGAATTGAAAAAAATGGAGGCGGCCTTTGCACCGGTGCCTTTGAATGTTGATTTGAAAGGTTTGCCGGAATCCGAAAAAAAGGCCCTGGCCTCCATCATCCAGGCCGCTCAAATCATGGACGGCCTCTATTTGCGTCAGGTCTGGGCTGGCAATGAGGCCCTGCTTTTGGATCTCCTTAAGGACCAAAGCGAGTTGGGGCGGGCCAGAGTTCGCATGTTTGCCCTTTATAAAGGGCCATGGATCCGGCTTGAACACAATCGACCCTTTCTGCCTGCGGCGCCTGACAAGCCCAGGGAAGCCAATTTTTATCCGGCCGGCACCAGCAAACAGGATATCGAAACCTGGATGAATGGCCTGAGCCCTGCTGACAAGGAACAGGCCCAGGGTTTTTTCACAGTCATTCGACGTGATGCCCAGGGTAAAATGGTCAGCGTTGGCTATCATGTGGAGTATCAAAAGGAATTGGCCCTGGCGGCTGAGCATCTTTTGAAAGCAGCGGCGGCCACCACGCAGCCCACGCTCAAGGAATTTCTTACGACACGTGCCAAGGCCTTCCAGACCAACGATTACTATGACAGTGAAGTGGCCTGGATGAAGCTTGATGCCAGCGTGGAGCCCACCATCGGGCCCTATGAAGTCTATGAAGACGAATGGTTCAATGCCAAAGCCGCTTTTGAAGCGTTTGTCACGATCCGTGACGACGCCGAAACAGCCAAGCTGACCAAATATGAAAAAGAACTCCAGGAATTGGAAAACAAGCTGCCCATTGCCCCCAAATACCGCAATCCTAAACTCGGGGCCCTGGCTCCTATCAAGGTTGTCAATTCCATCTACAGCTCAGGGGATGCCAGCCACGGCGTGCAGACGGCCGCTTTCAACCTGCCCAACGATGTGCGGGTATCCAAGGCCATGGGCACCAAGCGTACGATGCTCAAAAACGTCCAGGAGGCGAAGTTTCAAAAAATTCTGACGCCCATTGCCAAAACTGTGCTGTCGGCGCAGGATCAGAAATCGGTGACCTTCGAAGCCTTCTTCACCCATATCCTCATGCATGAGGTCATGCACGGCTTGGGACCTCACAACGTGCATGAATCGAAGGACAACACCTCCGTGCGCACAGCCCTGCAGGATGCCTATTCTGCCATCGAGGAAGCCAAAGCTGATATTTCCGGACTATGGGCCATGCAGCAGCTCATCGATAAAGGCGTGATGGATAAGAAGTTCGAATCCTCGATGTACATCACTTTTCTTGCGTCGGCGTTTCGCTCCATCCGCTTCGGCTTGAATGAAGCTCACGGCAAAGGCATAGCCCTGCAACTGAACACTCTGCTCGATGCTGGCGCCTTCACGGTCGACAAAAAAGGAATTTTTGCTGTGAATAACAGCCGCATCAAGGAAGCCGTCACCAAGCTGACCGGCGACCTCATGGAGCTGCAGGCTCAGGGTGATTACAAAAAAGCCCAGGATTTGCTGCAGCGGCTTGGGGTCATCCGACCCGAAGTCAAAGCCGCCCTGGAGCGCTTGCAAGGAACTCCCGTGGATATCGCTCCGCATTTTGTCACAGCTGAACAGCTTATTAATCAGTTTGGTAGCTAAGAAACCCAACGCGGGCGGGCCCAGCCGGGTCCGCTTGAGGCAACGCCTCGTTGATTCAAATCGACATCAGTATTTCTCTTAGTAGATCCTTTCGCAAAAAGAACATATCAATATGGCAAGCAACACGTTCATATGTGGAATTGGGGGCCGCTGAATTTTTTTGCACAGGTTCTTGCATCGACGATTAGGGGTCTTGCTGGCTTTGATTGCAGCCGCCACCCTCTTAGTTTATATGGTTCGCCAAACGAGGTGGTTGGCAACTTCACCCCGGCCGATCCTGCGTTTTGCTTATGATCAATTTCCCGGCTCCCTACCGGTTCTGTTGGCTGAAAAGCTTGGCTATCTTCGAGATGGCAGGTGTGCCGTCGAACTGGTTTTGGACAATGAGCATATGCAGACCAACAGCCGTTTCGCGGCTGGCTTTTACAGCGGTATGGCCACAACTCTGGGCTCGGCCGTGGCCATCAGTGCTGTCGTTCCTCAACAGCGCATCGTTTATATCAAGGATGATTCCCGTGGGGCCGACATGCTTCTGGGTCAGAATTCCATTGCCACGCTGCATGAACTTCGTGGAAAAAAAATTGGTGTCCTTGTGGGCGATTTCGGTGAGTATTGGCTCGATTCCTTGCTGTCGAAGGTTGATTTGGATATCTCCGATGTGGAAGTCGTTCCCGTCAATGGCAACGCTGTTCCTCAACTCCTTGCCGAACAGAAGATTGATGCCGGCCATACCTGGATGCCCTATGCGGAACAGGGTATAGCTCGTGGTCAAAAAATTTTGGCGGATACCATCCAGGATGAATTTGTTATTGTCGATGTAGTTGTCTTCCGAAAAGAGGCCATTGCTCATTATCGACCCTGTATCAAGGAATTCCTAAGAGCATGGTCGCGCGCTGTTGATTTCTGGCGAGCTCATCCCTCGGAAGCCACAGCAATTTTGGGACGAGCCCTCGGTCAGGATTCAGGGAGCTTTTCAGTGGACGGCATTCAACTCTTCAATAGCAGAGAAAACCTCAAAATCCTGACCTCGGACAAAGTCAGCAGCGCGGTCAAATCTTACGCTTATTATTTTCAAAAGCGTGGCATGACGATTCCCCAAAATGTGGAGGATGAGCTCCTGGATCCCACGTTGATCCAGGAACTTGATGAGGCTGAGCCATGACTGTCAAGTCGAGAAGCCTGGTCTATCGCTTGACCGCAGCTATCACCGTGGTTCTTCTGGTTTGCATTGCCGCGATAAGTTACCTTTGTTTTCAAGTCGCAGCAGAATCCATGGAAGGGGCCGCCGTCCGCAACCTTCGCCAGATGGCAGCCATGACAGCCTCTGATCTCGACAAGTGGATTGTCGCTCAGGAAGGCGCTCTGAAAGCGTCGACGAGCCTCGCAACTTATCTGGGTGCCGATGGGAAAGAGCGCCAGGTGCTGGAACCGATCGTTCGAAACAGTTTGAAAGCCATCCTGCGCTCATCACCTGTTTTTGTTGCGGATGTTGCGCTCCTCGATGCCGACTTCAAAGTGACTATGCCACACAAGGAGGGGCTGGGGGTTGTAGAACGAGAGGAAGCCGCATTGCGCCGACCTGAAGGCTCAGGAAGGCATCTGATGAATCTGGTTTTCTCAGCCAATCAGAATCCCAATCTCTTTGACTTGTATCGGCCCATCTTTACCGATGAGGCGCTGCTTGGTTTTTTGCTCGTCAGCTATCGCAAAACTGTCATCGATCATATGCTTATGCGTAGCGCTCTGCACGTGGAAAAGACGTCCCCTCTGCAGGCTCTCCTGGTCGACGATAAGAACCAAATCATCCGGCACCTCTCACTGGACGGCAGTGGTCTGGTCGCCGAGCAGGACTGCGGTCGTGCCTGCACCTACCCACCCTGGTCAGCGATGGAAATGAGTGAAATGTTGGAAGTATCGGAGTCCCTGCCCTTTTCCAAGTGGCAGGTTCATTTCACCCAGCCACGGCAGGTCGTGGTGTCTTCACTCCATCGAAAAATCAAACCATGGTTTCTCGCTGTTCTGCTCTTCACGGCTGCCATACTCTATCTCAGCCACCTGGCAGTCAAGCGCACCATTCGGCCCTTGAATGGTTTAACCGCTCGAGTTCAACATACTTTGGACGACGGGCATGCTCTCAACGCAGCGGACAAAAAAGACGAAGTCGAGACGCTGGCTCAAGCGTTTGACGACCTTTCGGAACGCCTCGACCGCACCTTGCAGGAATTGCGGTTGGCGCGGGATCATGCGGAATCGGCAAATCGTATCAAGAGCGAGTTCCTGGCTCATATGAGCCACGAAATCCGTACTCCCTTGACGGCCATTGTCGGTTTTTCAGAACTCATGAAGGAGGCCAACCCGTCGGGTCAGATCATTGAACGCAACGCCCGTCACCTGCTGGCTCTGGTCAATGACATTCTCGACTTTTCCAAAATCGAGGCGCAGGAGCTGCATCTGCAGGCTGAAATATTTGAACCTGTGGCCATGGCTCTTGAAGTATTGGAAAGTCTGCAGGCCAAAGCCGGTGGCAAGCATGTCTCCCTCTCGCTTAATGTCGAAGGCGTCCCGGCACCATTGAGTATCCGGGCTGACCCCGTACGTTTCAAACAGGTGCTGATCAACCTGATCGACAACGGCATCAAATATACCGAACAGGGTCAGGTCCAGGCCAGCCTCACCCTTGCCCCTCGCAGCGATACGCAAGGACAGTTGACCTGCGTGATTACGGATACTGGCATTGGCATGTCTGAACATGAAATTCATAAACTCTTTCTGCCTTTTTCCCAGCTGGATGGGCGTTCCAATAAAACACCGGGGACGGGCCTGGGCCTGGCCATCTGCCGACGCCTCGCGCAACTCATGGACGGCGACATCACCTGCGAATCCAAGCTTGGAGCCGGCAGCCGTTTCATCTGGAGCATGCAGGTCAGCTTTTCCTGCGAAAGGTCCTTGCCCGCCGTCCCGGTTCCGACGCCCCTGGGCACATCGCCTCATGGCAAGGCCAACATCCTGGTTGCCGAAGATGCGTTGGATAGTCAGGAGCTTTTACGCTGGGTCCTGGAGCGAGCCGGCGCCACGGTCACGATCGTGGGTAACGGCCGGGAAGCGATTGAACAGGCCATTGTTCATGAAACCCATGATGCTTTCGATTTGGTCCTGATGGATATTGGGATGCCGATCATCAATGGCTACGAGGCTACAGCCGAATTGCGCAGGCGCGGTTATAAGCGCCCTATTCTCGCCCTCACGGCCCATGCGACCTCTGTGGATCGCGATCGTTGTTCCACTGCAGGATGCAACGACTATCTGACCAAACCCATTGACCGACTCACGCTGCTCCGCAAAATCAACAGTTACATGCCGGATTTTCGTGCGCTCTCCTAGGCAGAAATGTGCTGGGTCTCAGCGGGCATTTTCCATTGCGTTTTTGCGGTCCTCTCTCCGGCCAGAGAAAAAGCTCGGATCTAAACCGAGGTGACGAGGATCACGGATCCAATCGGTAAGGAATACGCGCGGAGGATGTGGCTTGCCAAACTGTAATTCCAGAATCCCTTCCACTGCCCACGAATAATCATCTATCAACTTTACATCGACAAAAGACTGGAACATGGGGCTCATCACGGTTTTCCTTCAATGTCACCGCGCCCCCTGGGATAATAAAGATCCTCACACCTTATGAAGAAATCGCTGCCGGATTTTCTTACGATGTGCCCTCGCTTGTGTGGGTAGGACGTTTGCAAATTTCGCCGCCTCCTCCGGGAAGGTAAACACAAAAGCCATATCGTCCGCATATCGTATCATTTCGCACGTTCGACTTCTAAAGTGATTTGCTTTTAACTCTGCGACCCACTCATCGAGCACATAATGAAGATAAATATTGGCGAGTATCGGCGAGGCGATGGAGCCTTGCGGGACACCGATCGTCTGTGGTTTTATCTCTCCGCTGCTGAGTTGCAGAGGGGTTCGGATCAGAACTCCTATCAATGCCAGTAGCCTTGGGTCGGAAATCCTGCGTCTGATGAGCCCCAGTAGCTGCTCGTGGGGTACGGTGTTGAAGAATTTGGAAAGGTCAATTTCAAAGACTGCTCCTCTTCTTGTTATAAACATGGCTTGATTTAAGGCTTTCAACGCATCGTGCGTATTGCGCCCAGGTCTATACCCGTAAGAACAGTCGAGGAAGATCGGCTCGTAGATCTGCTCAAGAAGACGACTAACTGCCAGCTGTACAATCTTATCCTCGAAACAGGATATTGCCAGCGGGCGGGAGCTTCCGTCCTCCTTGGGAATTTCCACCAGCCTTGCGGGTCTCGGTTTGTATGTCCCACTCTTAAGGCTGATCAATAGTTCGGTAGCATTTGCGGTCAGGTCACCTTCATAAATTTCCTTCGTTATGCCATCTGTCCCGATTGCCCGATTCCCATCGAGTCGTCGGAAGCAGTCGAGAAGGTACGGGAGATCGATTACGTGTCCAAGATTATTGAACACAGTACTCCTGCTCTTTCTCGATAATTCACCTATGCGGGCAAGCTTTGTTGACCATGTTTTCCCATCGTTGCTGTGTATGGACACTGTTTTCCGCCTTTCCGCTCCAAAGATTCTGCCGACCCTTTGCTCCTCATTTGTTAGATGATTCCTCGCTCATATGGTCGACTCCGACTGCCTGCTGGCATCGGTTGCGCCTTGCGTTCTTCACACTTGTGTGCTCCCTACTGACTTCCCTGTCAGACCAGATTCAGGCTCTCCCGTCTTCACTGCACGTGTCATTGCAAAGTCGCCAGCATCTTTGACCCCGGTGAGTAGCCCCCACGGCACGATCGCCATTGGCCGAAGGGGCTTGTTGTTTACTGCTACTTACAACGCATCAACACTCACAAATTCTGAGGTTTCGAGGCTCAATCTGTTCAACCTTTCGGTTTCCGGCTCCAATTGCTTCTCTGTCTACGCTTTACAGGCTTTGTTCTGTGTGATATTTGTTTGGGTATTCCCAAACCAAATTCTTTATACATCCGCTGCCTGTACAAGACTCGATACCGTGTGGATTGGCTAATCCTTCACGTGAAGGACTTGCACCCTCTGGACACGTGCGCCTGACGGCGCACGTAAGCGCTTCAGCAATCTACGGTTAGACTCCATTCCTGGCTCTTTGTTCCTACCTCCATCACCCGCAGCTGGTGATCTAAAAACAGTCGAAATTTCTGCATAAACCGTATCCAGAGCCGTGCAATAATCAGAGAGGCAGCTTGGCTTTTTGATCATCGACAAACGTCGGCATAAGTAGCATAAAAGATAGTTTCGCCAAACCCCTTGCCCTTAAAGCCTTAGAAAGCCAAACGGCGGAAGTTTTCCAGAACCTTACCATCCCCTGCTGCCCGGTCAGAATTCAGGGTAGTTACTTACCAACGGATGCCTTCAAGCAGGGTAAACGCATGGCCGCTTCTTGGGGGATCGTATTCCGATTCCGGACGTGTATCCGAGCTGCGATGTTCACCGG
>NZ_DASQYZ010000010.1:0-4069 GCF_035638955.1 Oligoflexus sp.
AAGACATATGGCAGCCGGCGGATAAAGCAGGAGCCGGATTTCAAAGGCGCGCCTGTTGGCAAGGATCGAATCGCAAGACTGATGAAAGAAGCCGGGATACAGGCACGAAAGCCCAGGAAATCCAGGTTTACCACGCAATCATCGCATAAGATGGACCGAGCTCCGAACTTGGTGGAACGGCGACTTAACGAATTCGGATCGATCGGACCTATATGTGCAGAATAAAAATGCATATACTCAATGACCGAAAACCTAGATTGTCCAAACCATCCCTATTCCAGGATATTTGCGAATTTTCTGAGTTCGATCGACGAAATTCAATAGGACGGGCATAACAGTCCCATGAGACTGAACTCGATTCTGGTTGCTTGATGGATAAATTTCGGTACTTCGTTGGCTTTCAAAGGGCACAACGATAGCGTCATACATTTCCCATATCCTAAATCCCACATATCCAACAACTCCCGGCGCGGCGGACTTCCTGTTATCCCCCGTGGCCCAAAGAAGAAAACCACATCCCCGGCAGTAAAAATCCAGCCACTTTCGCGCCATCGAGACTGGACCGTGTGGCCAAGTCCAAATCCCGGCACGACCGACAAAGCTCCACCCACAAAATGTCGGAATCCCGACATCTCTTTTGAGTAGGCATCTCGATTCAAAAGAGCAAGTCCAGCTAGAAGCGTCCATTTCAAAAAGCCTGCCATAAGTCCTCCTGGATTCAAGCTATCCTGCCACGAAAGCGAAAAAAAAGCAGCCCATACCAGCCTCTACGAGTAGAAGAAACCGTCATTCCAGCTCAATGATTTCAATTGTACGGTGCCCCCGCGAAGCGTGAAGGCAATTTCGGCTCTGGTGAGTTCAAGCAGATCCACGTAGAAGTGCCGATAGCCAGGGGTTGCCTCATCAAGAATCCGAATCCAACAGGATGACCACATACCAACCCTTATAATGTTTCCTCATGTACCTAAGATTCAGGTAGCGGCTTCTAAACCCGGTTGCCCCAGATGGTGGGAACCATTCGGGGCTGGCGTTGGGAAGACTTCCGGTCACCCGGCTCTTGGCAGGAACCTCCGGGCTCGATCGTGGCATGGCCGAAAACCACGGCCCTTGCTTACTTCGCTACGTAGTCGTCAAAGCTCTGCAGATAGAGAGGATTTCCGGGAATCACGATGTGGGCACGCGCATAGGCACGTCCTGTGTCATGAGCGTCGCCCATATAGATCCACTTGTCGGTCAGTTGTTTCTGAAGAATTGCACTGAACGGAACGCCCAGCGTCTTTGGTCGTTCCAGTGCGTTGGCAT
This sequence comes from Oligoflexus sp., assembly GCF_035638955.1. GTDB lineage: Bacteria > Bdellovibrionota_B > Oligoflexia > Oligoflexales > Oligoflexaceae > Oligoflexus. The sequence continues at coordinate 1,303 of NZ_DASQYZ010000010.1, forward strand.
AGGCCTTCTGCATGACATACTTGACGTCATCGTCGCCGAGTCGATAGATGTTGCCTATGGCCCACGCAAAATGCCAGACAGAAAAGTCGTGGGTGGAGCCCTGAATTCCCGGTCCATCGATGTATTGAAAGTACAAATCACTGATTCGGGCCGCAGTCGCGGGAGACATGATCTGATCCCGGATGGCCCAAATCGTAATGACAGAATCGGTTCCTCCCTGTTCCAGTTCGATCTCGGCGATTCTGAGGGTCGCATCAAAGTCGATACCCTGCAGCAGCACCTGGTCCCGATCGAAGTAGATATAGGGAAAAGCCTGTTTGTCCAGGTTCGGCTCGCTCGAGTCAGGGTCAGCAGCAGTTGGCAAAAGTTGATCAGGTCGTGCGATCGCAACCGTACCCAGGAATAGAGTCAAAAGACCAATAACTAGACGCATGGTAACTCCTCAAGTAAAAATGAAAAACATACTTGCTCAAGTCAAGTCATTCGCAACACATAGCTCACAATTAATTTGTCCATGCTTAGCATAAAAATTTTTTTGCGCAATACTCGGGAAATTACCTACTGCACTCGTCGTGCGAGAATGGTTCTACCGCGTTTTTTTGTGAGTCTTGTGCGCTCGGGGGCAGGCGAGGCGGAAACCATTGTCAATTGAAGAAAGATTCCAAGTTGGTCGCAAAACGCTTGGAATTTTTGATACCCGTGTTCAGGATTTGCCAGGAGCGAGTAAACTTGCAGAATGCCTAGGCAAACCTTCTCCACGCATCGAAGTCATGGCCAGCAGCTATTACTTTCCGCGTGACACGGAAGATCTGCTGTTGGATTGCTTTGGGCACGACTGAGGCTTGGAAAAGCAAACGGGTGGTGTTGCCACCACCCGTAGATTGCCATTCTACGATTCGCTTATTTGCGCAGACCAAGTTCTGGTTCGAAGTCACCAGGCTTTTCTTCCGTGAATTCAATATCCACGGCCTGGCTGCTTTGAGCGTAGGATTGATCGGAGAAGCAATCGCCCATGCCGCCGCCGCTGCTCGCCTTTTCCATCAAACCTGCATCACAAGCTTGATGTTTTGCAACCGTGGTTGAGTCGGTGGATGGAGTGATAGTTTTGGACCAATCCGCTGTCGCGCAATCAAATCCAGAGGGAGCTGTAGGTGAAAAGCTTGCTGGCAAAACCCCTGGAACATCGGTGGTCTTCAGGTGCAAATCACCACCCGTGGCGAATTTTGCGGCGCTGCAGTCAGCGAGATAACTATCGGAGTCAACGCAGGCTTGGGTTGCAAATGTTTGGCCATTGCCATCATAGGAATAGAAAACGTTGCCGTTTTCAGAGTCGAACATGCCGATACCAGCATTTTTGAAGGTGAAGGGATCACCAACACCAAAATCCATCGTACCAGTTTCCGAAATCGAGACTTTGCTTAAGCCGGCATCATTGGAGCTGAGTTCAAACTTCTGGGCAAACGAAAAACCGGTAAAACCAAACTTCACTTCCAGGTTAAGGGCTGTGACATCTGCGGCTGTATAGTTGGAGTCAAAGCCAATAGCACCTTTGAAGGTACCCATGGTGTCGTTGCCGGATGCGATATTGATGGTGCCTTTGCTAACCTTGAGGGTTTTGCCGGCTTTAGTAATGGACTTCGAACCCGTTATTTTGAAGGCTTGAACCAGTTTCATCGCATCCGTGGTCTCGCCTTCACAGATATAAACCGCAATTTTATTGCCGTCTGTGTCATCGGCATAGATACCTATCTTGGGTATCGTAAAGCTGCTTACGTCTCCTGGTCCACCAGTAGAGCTGGTATCAGGAGGACCCTGGTCGGGTGCGCCGCTCGTGGGCGCGCCAGAGGGAGGTCCACCGACAGGCAATCCTGTGTCATCATCGAGACCATCAGAGTTCCCATCGGCGAGTCTTGCTGCGGCAGCTGCCATTTCGCTAACATCCAGTACGACTGGAGTATTCCAAGGGATGTTTTTGCCCTCGGCTTCGATATGACAAAGTGTGCTGGAGATCATATCAATCTGAGTGACGAGTTGCTTGGCACTCTCACGCATCAGGCAGGCTTCCATTGATTTTTGCCCTGCAAGGCGGAGTCCCGAGCTACCGTCTGAAATGGCGTCAGGCAAGACTATGTTCAATGCTCCGCTCATGCCCAACTCGTCGACGCTGGTTGCCTGAACTGCACCTGTGGCCGTACGTGTCGTGCCAGTTGTCGTGCCGCCCGTCGTGGCTGTTGTGTCATCGCTTTTACTGGAAGACTGGCCGCATGCCGCTAAACCGGCTACCGTAAGAATTGCAGGGATAATTTTGCTATACATGAATGCTTCCTTTGAAATTACGAAATACGAAAGCAATCTCGGAACGGTTCGCCTTTACTTTATTTAATTTTTGTTTGGTTTTTCAAAACATACAGTTAAGGAAGTTGGTTAAACGAGCTGCGTTAATTTAAGCGCGATTGTGGGGGTAAAATCATACTGGAGTGTAAAGGATTGTTTGGCTGATTAGGATGCTCGGGGAATGATTCTTACAGATACGGCGAGTTTTGCGATGTTCATTGGGCAAATCCATCACAAAACAGATTCTTTGGGACGGGTCGAAAGTAAGGTTGGTAGACTGGGAGCAGGATCTCTCGGACGTGCCCTTTGTGGCGTTCGAAGATACACCTACGCTTAAAGAATGTTTTGGTCGTTTGGCCGGTGGCACTCTCGATATGAGTCAAGCTGCAGGTCGCGGCTTGATCGCAGCGGCGTTCTTGAAACAATGCTACGA
>NZ_DASQYZ010000011.1:0-2586 GCF_035638955.1 Oligoflexus sp.
TTCCACCGGGGCCCGGTTGAGCTTCTGCAGCGGAATTTGCGAATTCTCTAATCGGTGCTGCTTCCTTTGAGGAGACCGTTGCTGAACGCCTGGGTCGCGAGACCAACTTAAAGCGTGAAAAAATCAAAACAAAAACAGACTATTTCCTCAGGGTTTGAGCTGGGGGAACCCTGCATTTGATTCTTGATGGTCTCGTAAATCAAAGCTTTGATGCGAGGGAGATCCTGCTTCGCTACACTATCGATCCAGGTGTAATGAAGCTCGTCCTTGTTAGTCAAAGCCACTTTAAAGTTAGGCAGGGAAGGCAGGCGCTGCTTTGTTTTGCGCTCGGATCAAGCCGGTGGTTTGAGACGGGGTTTAAGGATTTTGAACAGGGCCATGATGATGAGCACAAGACCGCTTCCAAACAGCACCACATGAGCGGCCGTATCCCAATGAAAGCGTTTCAACAGCATGGACGCGAGGGCAGCAAAGATGAGCACAACAAAGAGCAGCTGCAGGCTGTCATTCCGCGAACGATGCGCAATCGATGCTCCTGCCTGTGCACCGGCAATGGCGCCGACCATGAGTAAAAGTGCGATCGGAATATTGGAGAGTCCGGCAGCTCCATAGGCAATGGCCCCATAGGCACTCGATAAAAATACAGTGGCCAGTGAGGTCCCGACGGCCTCCTTGATGCTGCAGCCACCCAAAAAGACAAAGGCAGGAATATAAAAGAATCCGCCTCCCAGTCCGGTCAACGCAGACAGAATACCGACGAGAAAACCAACCACGACCGGTGCCAGCAAAGGGATCGCATGAGGATGCCCGCGCATGGTCAAGGCCGGACCGCGTGTCCACCAGCCCTGCATGGGTCGCGCGGCTTCCCCGGAATGCTTGCCCCGGAGTTTACGCAGCATGGATAAACCGAGGTAAGTCATCAGCCCCATATAGAGCCAACTGAGACCCTCGTCCGCATTCACGTCCTTGGCCCAAGCACTCATTACAATGCGGCCGACATGCATGCCGAGGATACCAGGAACACCAAAGATCAAGGCCAGGGGCAGCGATACATTTTTATTGCGGAGATGTTTGAACGAACCGGAGAGAGAAGCCCCGACCATTTGCGTCAGGGTTGTGGCCACCGCCACGGGCATGGACAATCCCAGGACGTGCAGAGCCGGCGTCATGAGCACGCCGCCACCCACACCCAAAAGCCCGCTTAATACACCAATAGCCAGTCCGAGAAGGACCAGCCATGTCGGTGCAATCGGCAGTGCGGAGACCCACTCGCTCAATATTAGGCTTTCTTGCCATCGAGCAGTGACATCAGCTTGGCGCGCATTTCGGGATTACCGAGAGCGGCATGCAGCTTATATTCAAACGGAGTCAGCTCTTCAATCTTTGCATCCCACCATTCCTGGGGAACCGTAGCCAGAGCTTCCGTTACGATGTCGCTGAGCTCAACGCCTTTGACGCCACGATCTTTCAGAGCCGTCTGAAATTGAGCCAATGCATTGTTATCGTCTTCAACCAGGGTCAGGCGGATTTTCTTGCTGCCAGCGGCCTGCGCACCTGCGCGGGTATCCGAAGATTCAGCGGCATCGTCCTGGGCAGCAGCGGCGGCTGCGGCTTTGCCTTTTTTTCCCGATTCCTTTTCCTGAGCTACTTCCGTCATAGTCTAATGACTCCCTTACAACAAATTCTTCAGAGCCCACGTACTTTATAACAAAACGCGGAAAATACCAGTCCTGGGTTTTTTACCATACGAATTTACAGATGACCAGATGGGATGCCCGATTATTTGGCAAAAATTTTCAACTCGCGACTGCTCACCCGTTCGCCGGAAGCATTCAGTCGGATGAGTGTCACCTGTGTGAGTGAAGGCATCAGCAAGGGGTTGGTGCTCATAAAGAAGGCGCGGTCCGGATGTCGACCCACCGCCTGCAGGGGCAGCCAGGAGGCCGGGTTACCCTCGCAAGTGGCCCGAGCGCCCAGGCAAAGGGCCATGGCATCAGCAGCCGGTGCAGACGCCAGGACATGCACGGCATTATCCTCAGGTCCAGCATCCAGCAGTGCCAGATGAAGATCGGGGGCAGTCGGTTCCAGGGCAACAGGTTGATCCTCGCAATGTTCCGCTGCCGTCAGCCCATGCCGCGCAAAGACCGCATTGATCAGGCAGTGATTGGGGCCTGGTGTGGCAGGGTTACTGTCATTGTCATCCACGCGCAGGACGGCGGCATAACTTTCCAAATAGGAGTCGACTGCAAGCAGATGGCGAAAAAACAGCCGACCCGCGATATGGGCCCCGCGATGCGGGCCATAACGATCTATCAAAAGCTGCCGAAGTTCCCAAAACGTGCTGGAAATGATACCACCCTCATGATGCATGGGGCCGATATCATCCGGATAGACCCGCGCCTCAGTAAGGGTGCGAATGGGCCTTGGATCATCAAAGACAAAATAAGGCGCTATTGCCGGATCATCGTTGTAAAACGCAGCCACGACATCCGCCATGCCTTCTGAAAACGCAGGATCGCGTATTCCAGGATTGCGACCCACATGATCATCGAGGGCGTGACCCCATTCGTGGTAAATCACATCATT
>NZ_DASQYZ010000012.1:0-22823 GCF_035638955.1 Oligoflexus sp.
TTGGCAAATTATCGTGCAGAGTCGATTTGGGAATTCGCAGCTGGGCGGAGATCTCGCGTAGGGAATGTTGTCCTTCTTCGACCAAGGCCAAGGCGCGCAGCTTCGTTGACAGGCTACTATAATGGCGAACCGACATGCCGACCCCCCCAATTTCCAGGCACATTTGGGATGACTTTACATGTCAATAAGAGCAGATTCACCAGCGAATAATACCGTCAATTGTATCAGGAGGCTGTCCGGCTGCTGGACCCATCCTATATTGTGGAAGTCGAGAAAAGAAGCGCACAAGTTCGCTTCCTGCCTTGTACACGTTCCGAGTTATTTTCGACCTTGGGCCAGTAAACTACGACATGAAATGTGTGTGGCAAAAGGGTCCAATGGTTTTCCGCCACGTCTCACTTCTAGGTGCAAGTGTGGGCCAGAGGCATTGCCGGTGTCGCCTAGGAAACCTATGATCTGACCCTTCCTTACTATTTCACCGTCCCGTACACCTGGTCTACTTAGGTGCGCGTGCCACGTGGTCCACTGTTTGCCATGATCCAAAACAACTATATTGCCATAGTCCTGACTGAATGAAGATCGCACCACCACTCCTCGCTCGATTGCCCGAATCGGAGTGCCAATCGGTGCAAAGATGTCGATGCCCCTATGAGTATCGCCTCCCTTTCTTGGCTGGCCATAATCGCTCGAAATTGTCCCTCCCACGGGCGCTAGTTTCAGGGGAAGGCAAAGCCCATCCCCCAGGATCTCCGATGAGAAACCCGAACAGCTCCAGGTTAAGACTGCGACTCCCCACAGAAGCGTTTTCATCACACCTTTCCTTCAAGCATCTTGACTTTAAAGGCATACAGACGTTTGATTCGATCAACCTTCTCCTGGCTTAGTGAATCATCGATTTTCTGATACGCGGAGAGCGCTGAAAGCTCAAGATCAGACAGAGTGCTGGTATCCAGGGAAAAGATCACATCGAAAAACTGTACAAACCACATGCCGATGTCATTATCAAAAAAAGCCGGGTTACCCTCATAAGCCTTGTCGAGCTTTTCCACCATGCCGTCGAAAGCTTTATCATTCACATATCGATACAGTGAGGCAAATTGCTTTTTGCTATCTGTCGCGTCGTGCAGTTCCTTAGGAGTTCCATCAGACGTTATTTCTGCAACCAGCGTCGTAATCGGAACTTTGAAGTACGTCGATACCTTTTGGAGGAAATCCAACGGTATGACCTTGGACTTGCCGTGCCAGTACTTGTGAAAAGTCATGTTTGTCACGCCTATCGACCTACCTAACACATCAATCGGCATCCCGTCCGGCCTGTGAGACTGCAGAAATTTGGACAAACGTTCGACAGGCGACGCTGCTTCCCTGCTCCTACTTTGAGCCATTTTCACGTTCCCTTTCATTTCAACCACCAATCAACGGGGCCTACTGTACCAGCTTGCTCTTCAAGCGCTAGCCGATACTCTCAAAAGCAGGAACTATAGATTTATATATACAACACTATATAACATACAATAAATATATCCGATAATATCCACTTTTTAAGAGGACGGTCATGCAAAAAATTCATAACCCGATGTTTTTGCTTTGTTTACTGGCTTCAGAGGCAACAGCCGGCCCATTCCATGGATGCACTTTCTATAAGGAGAGGCTCCTTGCTGAGTCCTGGCCGGGAGGCCAGGGGACCGGATGCTTTGATGTAAAGGTTGGAAATATCGGTTCATGCAGCAAGCCAAATCCGCCTTGGCCATCCAGGCCAGCAATCCGTGTTACTGCGTGGTATCCGGCCTACATTGTGGAAGTTTCGTTCAGGGTTGGCTCATCAATCTTTGCGACCGGTGTCGACACAGCTGCGCTTGCAGCTCACATTAGATTGGCTGAACAGCATTGGACAAGATCCCTCAAGGATATATCACCAGCCAAGTCCATGGTGAGCGTGACCGGAGATCAAAATCAAACTGATGCGTCCTTGATGTTCGGGCGCGTGCTCGATGTACCCTACGCGGCAACAGGCTGGTCATTTACTTTTGGTTCAGCCGATTCCACCAATATTCCTGCCTGCTATCGCGGCATTTCCGAGTTCAGTCCTGAAACATGGAACGATACGTTTACCAGTGGGGATAGAAAGATTGCAGCTCTTTGGGCTCCAGCCAATGTCCTCCTTTGCGGCGCCGGCGCCCCAATCCAAGGAGCAGCGGCGGAAATAGGTGCTGCCGTGGGCGCAGTATCTCAAATCCCGATCCCAGGCGGACAGTTCCCAACCAGTGCCGCAGGTTGTGCTGTTCCGTTACCAGTCTGGGCTCAGCAGGCTGGATCCCTCACTGGTCCAACAGCGCTGGACCCAGCCCGTCAGTGCATGGGAACCTTGGGCCCAGTATTGCCGAGAACGGGCTGGACCCAATCTTCTGATCTCTTTTCCTCGAGTCAGCAGGTAGCCTGGCGGACCCTTTCGTTGACTGCAGAGCACCAGCCTACCGGGGTTTCGATTGCTGCTGACGACAAATGGCAAATTATTTGGCCCCCTGTGGAAAGCCCCAGGTGTTTTACCCCTGGGGGTCTAACAAGGCCAACGAACATACTTCCAAACGAACTCTTAAAGGATCGACTCACTGGAGCCCCAGTGCCGCTGCCTTTTTCTGACACAAACACAGACCGGAAAGGGAGATCGGTGGTGGTGTTTGCCGTCTGGAAGCGAAAAACAAGCTGCCAGGAGGCGGCCAAATGGGGAGCGATTCAGGCAGATATTACCGCTGGCCGAGCCGTACGTATCAATGCTTGCAGGGTGGCAAATCGTTTGGATGGTATGCCATGAGCACACAAAATCCTTTTCAGGAATACTTTCTCGATATCCTGCGCGAGGCCTATTCACACGGCGCATCTGATATTCACATTGAGCCCTACGGAGCAGAGATCATTGTAAGGATCAGAGTTGACGGAATCATGCGCATTATCCGGCGCGAATCCGAGCTCAGTTACATGGCAAGGCTCTCGGAGGTCATAAAGAAGACTTCCCAGTTTGATATGGGGGTTTCAGGGCTGCCTCAGGATCAAAGATTCAGGATTCCATCGATTCCCGAAATCGATTTTCGCGCCTCACTTTGCCCCACAATGAATGGGGAAAAAATCGTACTGAGACTGCTCGAACGCAACAAGGACTTTAGTCTCGAAACCTACAACCTGCATGAAGAAGCCAGGCAGCATCTGTACAATGCCCTTGCACGCTGGCAGGGGCTTATCCTGGTTTCAGGCCCAACAGGATCCGGAAAATCGACACTTTTATACTCAGCTCTGGGCGCTATAGACCGCGTTCAGAATAGCGTCCACACGATCGAGGATCCAATTGAATATACTCTCCCTTATCTTAATCAAACTCAGGTCCGCCCTGGATCACTCTCCTTTGCTCAGGTTCTTCGATCACTCTTGCGCCAGGATCCCGACGTTATATTGATCGGTGAAATCCGGGACGAGGAAACGGCAGAAGCAGCCATGCATGCTGCCTCCACAGGCCATCTTGTTCTTTCCACAGTTCACGCAAATTCAGCGGAAGAAATCACAGGCAAATTAGCCGGCTTAGGGGTCAGCAAGGATGCTCTTGTCTCCAGCCTTCTGTTTGCCAGTGCGCAGCGACTTCTGCCAAATCTCTGCAGAAACTGCGTGCAGGACGATCCCATGGAGTCTGAGCACTACTCAAGACTCTTTGGCAAGGATGCGCATATCAAATATGCCCCAGGATGCGAAATGTGCGTGGATGGTTATAAAGGAAGAACACTCCTCTTCGAATGGATTACAGGTGAACGCAAGGCTGGCACTTACGAGCTAAGGGCTCACGGCAGCCTGTCTGAAGAAGCACAAAAACTGCTATTGGAAGGGCAAATCGATGCAAAAACTGCTCGCGGCATTATGTAGTTTTGCAATGGCCGCAACTCTGGCCAATGCTCAAAGTTTCTTTGGTGGAACTGATCTGGACTATTGGAAGGAAGGCCCGCGCCCCATGGCACGGCCGCTAAAGCCAGAACTCCAAAAACCAAAGGAAACAGGCAGAACACCGGATTCCAAGGAGGCCGAAAAAGTCACGATTGCAACGTCTGCAATCCGTGCAAACGATACGAGGCCATTTAATTGGTCTGACTACTCGGATCCAAAGAGCATCTTCTTTTGGGATGATGGTGGCGACTGGGCGCCGCCAAGGCCATTCCGGGAGGTGGCGTCAAATCCTACTCCTGAGAACGTGAACCAATATATCACCTGGCTCAATAAGAAAGGGGAGGTGGCAGCGAGGGTACAATCAGCCCTCGATGAGCGGGTATCTGAAGGCAGACCCAAACCATCGTCCCAATCCCCGAATCCACAGCCGACCAGACCACGGCGTGAGTTGGATCTGCGAAAGCTTGATCTGATTTACTTCTACCAGACCACGTGCCCACACTGCCAGCGAAGTGTCGGAGTCGTGGAGCAGCTCAGAAAGATGGGAGCACGGGTAATCGCTGTACAACTCGACTATAAAATTGAGCCTCCTCTTCATAAAGGATCAGTGCCCTACACAGACAAACTTCGCTCCGAACACCCGATTTCAGCCACTCCCTCATGGATCTTTTCGTACGAGAACCAGACGTTCAATAGAGAAGGATTTATAACAATATCCGATATTTACGATATAGTAGATATAGGTTTGTAGACTTTATTGCATTATGGATATATAGTCTGTATAAATCCCGTATGTAATACCGACTTAAAGGAGGATTTCAATGTATCATTCGATGTTCAAACGAGTTTTTGCAGCCATAGCACTTCTTTTTACGCTCAGCCTGACAGTCTCAGCCCCACTGGCTTTGGCGCAGACCACAAGTACCTGTACCGGTGAGGATTGCGGTATTGCCGTCGGAGGCACCGACAAATCGTCGGAATTCAGTGCCATCACAAACCTATTCAAAACCATCCAAACCCTGGCAGTTCGTTACGCTGCACCAGTTGGCGGCACTCTGCTCATCATCTTTGGGATATATCAGCTGGCCATGCGCAACGCCATGCCGGGTACTATCGCTCTTGTTTGTGGAGGACTCATGATCATCGTGCCTGTGCTTGTTCAGAACGCCGCGAAAATGGGGCAATAACATGCACGAGTCTTATGACAAATATCGCAGCTTTCGCAGGACACCAACAAATCCCCTGATTGATGAGCCTGTGATCATTTTCATGGGACGCACCTTACCGGAGCTGCTGTTTGCAGCTTCATTTTTGGCTGTATCCGCTTTGTTTTTTGAGGCCCCTTTCAAGGGCCTCTTTCTTAGTCTGATTGCCGGCTACTTACTGCCTCTTTACAGGAGGAAGCTGCCCAAAGGCTGGCTAATACATAAAGCCTGGGCATTAGGACTTGATACAAAAAAACGTGAACGTGCCACGCAGAAACTGTTCAGCTTCCGAAAAGCCTACGAAGTGCGTGGACCTTAAAGGGTGGTTTATGAAGTCAATCCTGAAAAAACTAAAAAATCTCAAGCCAGTTAAAAAAACAGCGGGTGCGGATGACTTTGCCATTCTTCCTCCATTTGTAGCTACCCACGCGATATATAGCGACCGCCTCAGAATGCTAAAAGGCATACTGTTGGCGGTCTTCGTACTCTCTGCTGGCGTTATCGGGTACCAGGAAAACCGGTATCAGCGCCTCGCCTCAAGCATCGTTGATAAAGACTTCATCATAATTCCGGGCGCAGTCGACTTCATGCGAGTGCGTCCGGGCCTCGTGCCTGACAATACGGTTTTCATGTTTGCAGAGTACATTGCTGAATCGATGGGAACGTTCAATTATGCAAATGTAGAGCAGCGGATAGAGCGAATTTCTCAATACATGAATCCCTCATTCAAGGAAACAGTGACGCTTGAGGTTAAACAAAAACTTCCACTGTATAAGGAGCTTCTGGCTACCGAGATTTTTATTCCCGAGACTCCTACGAAATACGATCTAAAGAAGGAGCACGAGTCTGGGGTTCCAGTTTATGTCGTGGATGTGAAAGGGCACGCTGAGCGGTATTCCGGCCCACAGAAAATACAGGAAGGCGACGAGATCGCAACAATCACGTTCCGAACAACTCGCATCATGCCTGACAGGCCCTGGATGTTTGAAATCACTGACATCAAAAGGCGTACAGTGCAGGAATACAGATCCGAACAGGTCGCGAAAGCCAAACTTGAAGACGCCACGAGGACCCAATGAATCGCTTAATAAACTTTCTATTACCAGTCATGATGTCTGCTCCAGCTTTAGGAGCCACCCTTTCTGTGATAGATGGCCAGGAGATAACTGTTCCGGTCTCGCCCGACGGTGTAACCATACAGCTCCCAACGTTCGTTAAGATTGTAACACCTGCAAAAGGTCACTATGTTGAGCCGCTGGCCACCCCTGCCACTGCCCCGGTTGAAGGCCAGGCGCAGACGCAGTCCGACGTTCGGGCTTTTGTTATTAAGCCAGCAAAAAGCGGAGTTGCAGAAAAAATCACATTTATCCTCGCCGATGACAGAACAGTTACTGTGCATCTAAGTCCTGGCAACACGGCGGATTCATTCTATGACATCAAGTGGGCCCCTCGCGGTTCCTCAAGCACCAATATCGCAAAGAAAGACAGTGGCTTCCTCACCGCAGAAAGATCGCTACTGCTGTCAATGCTTCGGGATGAAGATACTGGCTCGCGAAAAATCGTCGATATGAGCCTCAAACTTGATAGATACCCTGACCTGAAAATCAAACTTGTCCGCACTTATCAGCTGCATGGCTTGACTGGCTACGTCTTTACGCTCACCAATGCGACAGGCAAGACAATGGTGGTTAACCCGACAGTCCTAACTATTGGTGTTCCGAACAGAGCGATTCTTACACAGCTTGATCACGAAACGCTCGAGCCTTGTTCAAGGAACAACAGTTCAGACCCTCGAGGTACGGGCTGTCTTACGGCGCTGCGCATGGTTGTAAACGGGTCAGGGTCATCCTCAGTCAAGCTCGGCAGCAATGAAAGACTCGGAATGCCCTATACGCTTGACGCCCACTCCAACTTTCAAGGCGGGGGAACACAATGAGAACGGAACTGATCGTTCTTACACTTCTTTCAAGCCCGGTGATGGCCCAGAGTGGAAACCCGTTGCCTCAACCAGAAAAGACAGTAGTTCGCAAGGATGCGACCAGTCCGACGGCTGCATATAGAGTTGACAGCGAATACAAGAAAAAGTTCCTGGAGTCTGAGAAAAAGGCCAGGGAACTGGAGGCACAACTTAGTGCGTTGAGGGAAGGAAGCCAAACCTCGCAACCAGCTTCGCCGCCAGCCATTGCCCAGGGAGGGGACAAGGCCAGCACAGAATCCATTTTTGACGAAGTCAGAAAGCAAATTTCGTTCGGGACAGCTTCTGCACTGTCACCGGACTCTGGAGAACAAAACGGGAATCCGCAAAACCAGGCCGCATCACCCAAACCACGTCAAAAGACTGCAAGACCCAGGAAGGTTGTTGGAATCGGCACCAGTAGTGCCGGTCAGACTGCCGGCCAATTTTCGTCGAAACCCCTGGTCTTTGCCGTCTCCTCGATGCCCGCTCAGGACAGCCAGACTCAAGCCGCCGATTATGCAACCACGGTTATCCCACTTGGGTCTTATGTTAAAGCCAAGGTCATGACTGGAGTTGAAGCCAACATGCTCGAGCCTTATCCGATCCTGCTCCAACTTGATCATGCCTTCGTTGGTCCTAATAAGACCCGCATCGACCTCTCGCACTGCTTTATGATCGCCAAAGCCAGAGCAAATCTCAGTACAGAGCGAGTGCTCGGAGAAACCCAGGAAATCTCCTGCGTCCGGGACAATGGTGAAGCCGTCAAAAGGAAAGCAACTGGATACCTTGCTGGCGAAGATTCGACATTCGGCCTTGCTGGCGAGCTCATTTCCCGTCAAGGGCAGGTTCTCGGTGCCGCTGTTATTGCAAGTCTTGCAAAAGGTGCAGGTGAAGCTGTTGCTCTCGCCAATACCAGCAAAGAAGTTGTTAGCGGGGGGTTTGGCGCTGTTGCAACGTCAGAGGCTATCAAGAACAAGCAGGAATTCATTCTCGGTCGGGCTGCAAGTGAGGCCGGAGGCATGATCGCTCAGTGGTATCTCGACTATGCAAGACAATTGGTTCCATCCATAGCCATCGGTTCCGGCAGGGATGTTTGGATTGTGATGCTTGACAGTGTTCCTATCCCAGCTTTGACAGCTAACTGAGAGGTTTAAGAGATGTATAAGATACTTCCTATTCTTACAGCGACCTTCGTGGCCACCGGCTGTCTGACCCGGGCGCCAACGTCTTATGAATTGGATCGCAGGGCCGGTATGCTGCCTCCATCTCAGGACACTTCGGACAAAGGCATTAGGACAGACCTTTCAGGTCTCCGGACCAACTCCAGTATTCCGCGGTCTCCGGAGATGCCTATGCGACTGCCTCCACTTATTGAAAAGGTTTGGCTGTCTGATATGACTCTGGCAGATGGCGTAAAAATGCAGGGTACCTGGATCTTTGTCGAAGTCGAACCAGGTCGATGGCTGGACGAATTCGACCCAGGCGGCGCTCCACTTACTTCCCCCGAGACGCCGGAGCTGGGCACGAAAAAGAAGCATCAAAGCGCCTCAACCAAAAAATGAAGCCGCTACCCAAGAAACTCTTTACGCTTAATTGAAGGAAGTCATGATGCTACAGCTGGCAAAAAAAATCCCAGGCAGGATCCTGGACAAATTGAAGCCGATGTCTGCCCCTTCCTATGCGATGGCCCAGCCAAAGTCGGTTAGGGAGCTTCTGCCTTACGAAGCGTTCCATGAAGATAAGGATATGACATATATTCTTCTCCAGGACGGGAGCATCGGAGGCATTTGGCAGCTCGCGCAGACTCCTCATGAAGTGCTTGGCGAATCCCAAATCCGTCAGCAGCTCGATAGCCTTCGACCTCTTTATGAACTCGTCCGCGATCCTCGGGTGACGATACAGGTAATCTATGACTCAAACCCAAATCCAGACTTCGCGCAGCCAGACTACGTTGCGGACCCGAAAACCACAGCGCAGCTTGTGATGTGCGAACGAATCAAAGCGATCCAGAGCCTCACGGAAGGTCACGAGAGCCTCATCTGCAGCAAACGCGCCACGTTTTTAACGGTAAGACTCCAAAGCAAAGACCGTGCAGGCCTGGATCGCTCTCCACCAGGCATGTTCAGTAGCGAGCATGACACACTTAAGCTCTTCCAGAATAGATTCCTGGACACCGTCGACGAATTCCGGACTCTTGTTAATGGCGTCGAGGACATTCTCTTCAACGCTGAGACTCCATTTAAAAGGCTCAGAAAGCAGCCCCTTCTCAGGCTCCTGAGAGAATCAATTCATCCGTTAAGCAGTTTTCAGCAGCCGTCTATGGATATTCTGCCAAACCCAACCGAAAGTTTATCTGGCCAACTGCTTCAGGATTTTATTCGCTTTTCGCCTTCGGCAATGCAGTTTGGAACCGACCAAACCAGCTCTGACGTGGTTCAGGGCATGAGTTGGACACAAAAGTCACCCATGGAATATCCAGGCATGCTCGCCGAACTTCTGGCCATTCCAGAGCCAATGAGGGTCGTCCTTAATCTTTCAAACCATCCAGGCGAATCCGCGCTGGAATGGCGAGAATCTCAAACAAAGTTTGCGCAGGACGCACTTGGCGTCAGGCAGCGCGACGAAATACAAAATGTAAAGGCCCGTATCGCATACAACGAGGTATTGATCACTGCCTCCCTCCACGTTTTCGTCCGCTCGAAAAATTGCACTTTGGAAAATTACGTGCAAAAACGGCATATACTGAGGGTGAAAGGGTTTATTGAAAGCCGCTCAAGGATCCCATTCATTGTCGAACGAGAGGCGTTGCCCCCTATCTATTTCCTCTGTATGCCCCTCGCTTATGGGCCACAGTCAGACAAATTCATCGTCCGCGCTCGCAGTGTAATGTCTCTTGAGGTCGGGTCATACATGCCCATCCTCGGAGGGTTCCTGGGAACACAGACCAAAAGCCAACTGATGCTGAGCAGATCAGGAAGCCCGATTTATCTGTGTTCCCGGGATTGTCAGACTTCGCCGCATATTGCCATCCTTGCCTCAACCGGTGGGGGCAAAAGTTTTTACTACGCGAACTATATGACTGCTGAAAAAGCTTTGAGACCTGACAGTCTGGATTTCATCATCGACAACTTAACGTCTTATGAGGTTGCAGCAAAGGTTTTTGGAGAGGGAACGACGGGACATCTACTTGTACGACCACCAGAAACCTACCACAACGTTTTTATTGGCAAGGCCGATAAAGAACGTATTGCTCTTATCGTCAGCATACTTAGAACAGCGATCACTCTTGGCAGTCCTGGCGTTCAGCTGACAAGTGAGCATTCGCTTATTCTCAAAATGGCAGTACAAAAGGCCTTTGGCGACAACACGATCGACGCTGGCACCGAATTTGCCGAAGGCTCATTGCAGATTAAAAAAGAACGTGGAAAAGCATTGGTCCCTAGACTGACAGATGTCGTGGACAAGTTCACGGATGTCTGTAACGAGTTGGAGCTGACTGGTGACCTTGCCGCCTGGCTCCGTTCAAAGCTTTCTCCGTTCTACGGGCAGGGGCAATATGCTGCGCTATTCGACCAAATGGCGTTTGAAGTGGAGGACCCTCCGACACCGTCGGTGACAATTTATGACCTCCAGGGAGTTACAGAGGATACGATCCTCTCGACACTGGTTTCCCTTATTTGTATCGCAGAAGTATTGCGACAAATAAAAAGGCCGGAAAACAGAGGCAAGGGTGGCCGTCTCACAATTGAGGAAGCTGGTGTTATTGGTGAGAATAGCCCGGAACTTGTCAAATTTATTAGAGCAGCCTGGAAGACCTTTAGAAAGCTCGACATCGTATGCGTTGGACTTACGAACGAAGTGGAAGACTTTAAATACAAGCCCGCGCCCAGAACCATATGGAAGGTCAGCAAAACCAAAGTAATCCTTCCAATGGAAGTCAATGAGATCGATGCGGCAGTTATGGACGACCCAAAGTCAGGTGATCCGAAACTATTTCCTGAGGAGGGTATTGGTTCGCTTGTCAGGACACTGAGCAAAAAAGATGGCGTCTATTCCCAAGGCCTTTTCCTGTCGGAGAGCGGTTGCGGCACCTTCACCTATGCTCCAACAGGTTTCGATTATTGGCTTGCCGCAAGCAAACCCACCGAAAAGGAAGCCTTCGAGAAGGTCTATCAAAAGCTTGGCAGTTATCGGCACGCGCTCTGGTGGCTGGCTAAAGCGGCTCCAGGTGGATTCAGAAGGGCTAACGGGGACCTACGCCCAATGACTGACGAGGAACTTGCAGTTGTCACCGACAAGGGTCTCTTTGGATCTTAACTTCGAACTTCATGAAAGGTCTGACATGTGTATTAAACAGGCATTGATATCGATGGTCCTTTCACAGCCTGCAGTCGTTGAGTCAGGTTTGCCGATCCACGGCGCGAAGCTTCAGAACCACTGGGCCCGTCAGCATACGCGGACTGTTGACGTCGATCTTTACACGGAATTGGAGCGGCCAGGCATTATTGCAGATGGCTTATCATTCCGGATCGAGCGCAACTTCTCGGCGGGTCAGATAACGAAGGTGAAAGTCGAAAACGAGGCTGACAAGGAATCCCGTGAGGAGGACTGACATGCGGTTTGCAGCAATATTGCTCTCGACAATTGTTTGCTCGACTGCCCTGGCAGAGAAGGGCGTCGAGTACCGTGGTACGGAGCGGGCGTATAGCTCCGATGAGGTTATTGCCATTCTTGGCAAGATGAAGTCGTACCCGGCTGGGAAAGCTCAGAACATGGGTGTGAACTTTCAAGCTGGCGTTCGCTCAAAGCTGAAATGCGGCAATATCCGGTTTGATACCAACTTTCAGGAGATCCTTGATCAGGTCAACCAGCTCCCGGGTGAGCTGAAGAAGCAGTTCAAAAACCTTCTGCCCGCCGCGCCGATGCTGGCTCTGTGCTATACCAGCCCCACAGGCTGCGCTGAAATCAAAAACCTTAATCTTCGTCTCGACCAGGAACTCAGGCTCCTGACTGACACATGTAAGTCAATCGACGACTACGTTACATCAACTGCGGAAAAAGGCGAAATTGATGGAAGAAAGAGGTCAATGCAGGACTGCATTTCGAGCGCTGTAAATGGCGGCAAGAGTCTGGCCAAAGCGGTCAGCGGATGCGAAGCAAATCCGCCAGGCGGCAAGTACATCGACATTGCAAACGCCTGGCTGAAGGAGACATTTACCACGAATCCGCAGAACTTCCTGGAAGCTGCCATGAATGCTTCGGGTGAATCCACGGGCAACGCAATAGGGCAGGAGAACTATGCCTTTCTTTCATCCGTCATGGGAGAGACGAAAATTCTATCAGGCGGCAAAAGCGTCCCTGTTTTTCCGAAAGGATCACAAAAGACATCGACGCTGGCCAGCAATCTTTTTGGCAAAGGAGCTGCGATTGCCTGCGATCGGAACAAGCTGAGCAATATCATTAATGGAAGCTACACCTTCTCAGCCTCCACCGACGACGAAAGATACAACGAAAGGAAGCTTGTCGAAGTCACCCAAGCCAAGATAGACAAGACTGACCATGACAACCTATTCGATCTCGATACGCCGGACAGGGCCCATGCATGCCAGTCCCTTGGTCGGTCTCTTGGCAAGGAAGCGATGCTCCTGGCTGCGAAAGAGGGCGAGGCTTTGGCAATCAAAGCAATTCAAAATCCTCTGATTCCTGCAGAGCTGAGGCAGACATATGAGCAGCGAATCAATCAGGTGTTCCCGGCCATGCGCGAATCCGCAGCTACGGAACAGGTCAAGTCAGTTGATGAATTAAGGCGCCTTATAGCGATACTCGCCAAAAAGCAGAGACAGGATCGGCGCCTGGCAGCCAAATCCCTTAGTCGCGGTGAGATCTCAATGGATTCACTTCGGACTGACTCGTATGAAGAATGCGACTCAGACATCACCTGCTCGGAGTAATGTGCCATGGTACCTGAAATCTATACATCCACACCGATCGAAGGGCATATAATTGCCCTTTGTCTCCAGGTTCAGAAGGCCGCAGCTTCAATATTTGTTGGGACGCCAGTGGTTGCCGGAGGCATGTTTGTAGCTTTTACTTTGACCCTTGTTGTCCACTTCTCAAAAGTTGGGTTCCATCAAGCATCCACCTCCCAGGGACTGGCTCAAATTGGACGCCACCTTGCTCTGATCTGCGTGGCTGTAACTTTCCTTGGCAGTGCCAGTGGCGGCCTAAGATACATGTCCACAGCGTCAAAAACCGAATGGGCTTCGAAGCCTGGCGTGGTGCGCAACAGCACTTATCGGTCCACCCTTGTTAATGGCTCAGACGGCCTTTACTGGTATGCCCAAATCCAAGGGGCATTCTCACAGATATCCGCTGCGATTACCCGGTCCATCTCATCGGCTTTTTCCGACCCCAATCTGATAAACGACCCGATGTTCCTCGTAAAGCAACTATCCAAGGGCTCGATGGCAGCAGCAGGACTGGAGGGGACGGAAACCGCATCCAGACTTGACGCTCTGATGCGTGAATGTGCCGATACACGTACGGGCAAGGTTCTGAGCAAGGACGTGTCCATGGTCGAGTTGTTCGACCTTAATAAACCGGGATGTGCGGAAAACTGGAGCGCGTTTCAGGGTTCCCTTGGTACCTTTGGCGACAATCTTCTGACCGTATATAAGCCTGGCATCGTGGAAAAGATGAAAGCGATGCTTCAGCATGATACGTCCACCGTGAAAAACGTTCTGGTGGCCAATGCCATCATGAATTATGCCAAAGACCGCGCTGGCTTCACAGCCACCAATTCGCTCAAAAATCCCCTGGCCACTTTCTCGGATGGAAACGACCGCGTGGTCGAGGACTTTGCGGAAGGTCCCGTATCATCAGGTTTCATGTATATGCTTGAAGCATTCATGAGCGATCCGCACTCGACAGGTCTCAAAGCAGAGGCTGCGCAGAAGTTCAATCAGATATCGTCTCTTATACCTGCAGCCCGCGGCTGGATCCATGGTTTGCTGGCCATCCTCTTCGTATTTGCTGTCCTTCTTATGGGCTTTGGAGTGACGAAGTATTTTTTCGCCTGGATCACCGCGATTGCCACGGTATCGCTGTATCAGCCCTTTGCTGTGCTCGGGTACAAAATCGCCGAATACTTTACGAATAAATCCAACTACTCCCGGGCCCTCGACAACTTTGCGTCGGACCCTCTACTTCTGAGCGGCGTGAATGTGATGAGGGAACAACTCGCGCATGTTCAAACCGTTTACCTTGCATTTGAAATGGGCACTTTCATGGTTTTCATGGTCGGCGGCATCCGAATGTTTAATCCCATGATGAATCTGACAGGTCGTCTCGGCGCAATGACCCTTTCAAGAATTGGTGGTCTTGCGTCCACCCTCGCCACCCAGTATGCATACGCACAATACCGGGCCGGTTCCGGGCAGAACCAATCGTTGGGCGGCGGAGCCTCTGCATCTGGCCCTGCTGCCTCGGCTTCGTCATCTGGTGGCCCATCCGGAGGCTCTGGCGGTGCTCTCCAGGTCTCGGGCGGTAGCGGCAGCCAGCTGGCATATAGCCGATCCATGGGGATGGACTCTGCTGCGTGGGACGACGGAACATGGATGGTCCGTCAGCGGCCGGCTCGACTTTATCCAGCTGGGGTTCCTGAGGCTTCGGGGCCTCAGCAACTGACTGCTCCAGCGCGGCCAATGCTGCCGGCGCCACGCCCGGATTCATAATTCCACTTACTGGGCAATCACCTGGCAGACAAGGCTTGCCCATTTTCCTTTGCAAGGATCCCGTATAACTTTTTGAGTTCGGAACAACACTATGGAAGGAGTTGCCATGAATTACGCGAAACTTGTACCTGCGGTCGTAAGTCTTTCTTTTGCTGGATGCGGTGGTGGCGGTGGCGGAAGCAACGACCCAGGGGTCAGTCCTCCTGCAGATAGCCCAATTGGCAATCAACAAACCACTGACGAAACCTCCTATTACCAGGACGTCCGGGACGTCAAATCCCTTAAGCCCCTGAAAGCTGGCCAATGGCCATCATTTCTCAAGGCCGGCGACACTCTTAATGCCTGCAGCGAAGGTCAGATTTTCCATGCTGATAGATGCTGGGACTCTGTGACCATTAATCTCGACAATGCTTCCGTCAAGCTTGTAGACCAGGATTCCGAGTTTACCCTGGCTCTGGGTTCAAAGCTTCCAGTTCAGATAGCTGGCTGGATCGATGAGAAATATGACTCTCCAACGCACGATTGCCATCTGCCGTACAATGTGGATTTGAATGGCGGGTATGTGGACTTCGCGACGATCAGATGTAGAACCCCAGGCAACATTCCCGAAAGTTATGCACCAGCTCCCGTGGTCTGGCCCGGCTTAAGCCCTCTTGATGTGTCTTCAAACTATCCATGGGTCATAGCCCCCTCAATTTTCACTGAGAAGGGCACCGATGATGTAAAAGGTTTCGGAGTCAAGACAACCTTTCTCTATGGCCACTACGCTACAAGAGATGACGTATATAGCGTTGCTCATAACTGGCAGTTTCGAGGCGCTGTGATCGTCAACGGAAAGACCCTGCCTCTTCCAGTTACCATGGAAGCCCTCGCGTTGGAACCTGGTTTTGAGGAGTGGGGAACTAATTCAGAAATAGCTCGAAAAACCGGTAAATCTCTCATTATTATTTCCTATGACAAAGGTATCGATTTCACTCGCAGAGAGATGGGAAATAGCCTTCACTTAAGTCCTGCAAATCAAAGGTATGTGAGTGACATACGTTTTTCAGCAAATAACGAGGATAGAACTGACGACTAAGGGCGCGTACGAGTTGATATAAACTGCACATAGAGTAGGGGGTTGTATTCAGCTCCAGGCAAAGGACACAAAAATCCACTCTTCTCCTTTTACAACCTTATCCAAATCAGCTTTGCAGGGAGTGGAAAAACAGTGGGCGAGGGTTTCAGGCTGACAATTCGCCCCGCCCGTCAATTGACGGACAGGGCACACACAATGTCGAGATTGAATATCTCCAGGGGAAAACAGGATCAATTTCTGGCCACAGTTTTGATGCCTGAATCACTTCGTCCTGGCGAGCGCAATCGCCGGTTGGCTTTGATAATTAAGCTCAGCAAGTGGAAGGGGATTGCACAGAGTGTCTTTAAAAAAGCGGTAGAGCGCGGCTCCTCGTGAATCCAGAAGACCATAAGAGTACAAGTGCTCATCCATACAATTTTTGCAAATATCGATTTTGATGCAACCTTAATTAAATCTTAATAAAAACAATATGATATGAATACCGCGAAATAATCATGCTGATTACCACCTGTACTCCTTGTGGATCCAAATAACCCAGGTCTGGGTTGATCTTCCTGTTGCTTGCCGCTCAAAAATACTAAGCTGGGTTGGCGACCCGATCTTCCCTGAAAGCGAAGATGCAAAGTCTTTTTGATGGAGGAATGAAAAACCTTTATTTTAGAGATAGCCATCGATGATGAAAAGGACATTGGAGGGTGCTGATCGTAGACGGTCGGCACCTGAATTTTTTACCCCTAAAGCGATTTACACACTGATCTTGAAAAATCTTCCATGAACAACAATATCATCGCGGGTTAAGTCGCAGGACGAACACGCTGTTAGGTTTAGTCGTGCAGGTAGTGGTTTCATCGCCTCACATCCTTAGGATGTTGAGGTTTTCCTTTGAGATAAGCCTCGCGTCCTGGGTCAACTTTTTTGCATTATTTCCGAGACCTGCTCATCTTCCGTCCTGAATCCCTTTCCAAAAAGACAGCCCATCTGTCGAGAAGAGTAAGCCGATCTGAACCTCCTAAAATCCCCATCAAATAATCGTTTTCAGGTAATCGAAATCCATAGACAATTCAGCCTTACGCGATGTAGACGAGGTGTTCAACGCAGGATTGACGAGGGGCGGAAACCTTCACTGAAATCGATAAACTAGTAAAAGGAAAAATCATGACTGTGTTTAGTCTTTCGAAAACAGGAATGCTTCTGACCCTGATCATCGGTTCAGAAAACCTGTATGCTGGCAGTATTCGTTTGGAACCTTATTCATGTTTTGGCAGTGCATGCGACCCCAATGGACTGGAGCCTATAACGTATCCATTTGAGGGTGATTGCCTTAAAGCTGACGGCAGTAAACTCTACATTCCTCTCACCGATCCTAACTGCGTGCCGAACTATAGCACTATTCCACTACAAAGTGGTGCAGCTGTTGACTTCTATTTGGGATCAAAAGCATCAGACAACGGAAAAAAAGCTCTTTTCACCTTGGCCGAGATCAAAGAGTCAATCGAAGGCGAGAGTCCCATCGTACAAGTTGGCTACGATATCAAGCTTTCATATAAGATGTGCCCTTGGTCTTCAACGTTGTGGCCACAAGGATACTTAAACATAAGTTGTGGATATAACGGTCCAAATTTTCCTGGCCCAACTTTTTACTATTCTTCAACAGGAACGGGTGAAATAAATCAATCTGACTTCATGGACGTGGATCTGTCTCAATGCAAAGGGGATCTGACCGTGCTTTTCAGAAGCCAGGATCTTTGTGAAGTAGACGTTCGCCTCTTTGAAATTACCACTCCTTAATGAAGGACACGCTTATGAAATTAAGGGATCTTCTGGGACTTGTAACCCTTATCTCGCTTTCTCTCACACATACGGACGCTCTTTTTTCGGAGACGAGGGATTATGAGTATAAGGCCAAAGTTGACGCGAATCATACATTCCAGGTGCAGGCCACCAAAACTTTTACTGTGACGAAGGTGGACTCAGCGCTGATAGCGTCCCGTAAACCAATCGCTGTATCCATCAGCTGTGATGATACAATCCTGGCGCAAACTTCTCTATTCTTCGACCAAAGCCAATTTAATAAAACAAAAAAATTGGTGGTTGATGCTGAGGTCACACCAACAACCTGTACTGCAGGTTCGGTAAAGGTTTCCTTCGTATCCCCAGGCTTGACTATCGAGGAGCTGCCGCTCGACATCAAACTGGTTAACGAAGGCCTATCGCTTGAAGGTATCAATCTATTAAGATCCGCAAAATCAGCGGCGCTGATTCGAATTGTCGGTACGCTTTCCAACCTGGCTCAGTCTAAAGATTCACTATTCTGCCTGATCAAGTTCTATGAAGGTGATGATTTGATGAAGGGTATTGTCGACGAGCTTATTTTGCTTTTTGACAAAGAATATGGCAGCTACGATGACGAGACCACGGTCTGCCCCATCGCGGCCCAAGGTGCTCTGGCGAAAAGCGTGGAATTCTGCGAGGCCAATAGTGAAGACGTCTCTCCCTTCTGCCTGGCCTATACCCAGTACACTCAGATTCGCCAATGGTATGATGACGCAATTTCCCGACTGGTTGAAATACGTGATCGTATCGAGGACCTTTCCAGTGCTCTTCGGATCGATGCCGAAAGGACCAGAAAAGAACTCGATGATGAGATCACTGCACAGCAGCAGAAGATGACTCCATCCTGATCCAGCAAATGCCCCTGTGGGGGCTGTTCAACTTATCGACCGACGATCTCATTTGGAGACAGCATGAGAATATTCCTGAGGGTTGCCCTTATAATGTCGTTTGCTTTGTTTTCGCAGGCGGGAATCGCTGCCGCGGAATGTAGAGACAAACCCATAGGCTTCTTCGACGTGGACGAAAACTGCACCTGCAACCTCAAAGAAAAACCCTGGCTGGGACCCGGCTGCGAAATACCAAACCCCTATAACCCGGACCATGCATGCCGAATCCACTCTTATATCGAGCACCACGGGGGTAACCCGTTGGATCGCAAATTGAGTGATGAACTTCATGTGTGGTGGCAGGATGAAGGTGATCAGATCTTGAACCTGGCGTGGAAAAACTGCGAAAGTGCACGACAAAATCGCTGCAAAGAGACAGAGCTGCTGCGTCAGCAGAGTTTTAATTCGATAGTCAGCTCCATGGTCGACGTTCCGATTCATCAGGCTTTTCTTGCGATGGCGACCAAGAATGCAGATATTCGGCGGCATATTGATGTTCTCTCAAATCAGATGCAGGATAAAATTAAGAACGTCTCCACAAAAGATGACGCAAAGCTGGTTAACAAATTTCTCATGCAGGATATGCAGTCAATTCAGTCGATGATTCAAGAGCTGGCCAGTCTGGAACGACAGCTTAATGTTCTGCTCGGGAGACTCGCGGGACAACTGGCAACCCTGGATGCGAGGACCGCTGTCGTTCAGCGTGGGTTTGATTGCGCCAAATACCTGCCGAGCGAGCGTGCCAGCTATAGCCTAAAAGAAAATGACGTCTATACTTTGATCAATCGATATCGTGGTGATGCCAGAGCTGAGCGTCGAATCACGAGCAAACTATATAACGCTGCCTATTTCAACTGGCGTTATCTCGTCTATAAAAAATATGCTGATTCTGTGGGAATCAAAATTGAACAGGCAATGAACGATTTGAACGGCGATCTAGCTGTTGAACAGATTGTCTGGCAATACGCTGATTGGTGGACTAGATCGTCCGTCAATGGACTGGCCGGAAATCTGCATACCAGGTATTATTTTCACTCCGAACCCTTGCGAATCCTAAAATCTCTGCGTGAAGAAGCCGTCGAATTCAAAGAGAGCTTGAAGCTCTTTGAGAAGAACAATGGTCCAGCTGTTTCCCAGGCTTATAAAAACATTGACGCTAACATTGCTTCTATCGATCGAGGGATAAGCTCCATTACCAGCAAAGGGTGGCAGGGCCTGCTGGCACTGCAGGTTCAGGCTGCCAACAGACGGGCTTCTCTTGCTACGTCCAGTCAAAAATGCCGGAAGTTGTCTCAAAGTTTCGTCGATAGTTCAGCGGGAATCAAAAGTGTCGATGCCTTTGACAAGGCGTCTTATTTGTATAAAGAGACAGTGTCCATCTGCAACAAGTGAACGAGCTTTAGGAAATTCATCGACCATGAATAAAAAAATTATATTGCTTGGACTTCTTTTCTTACTTGGCTGTGGGCAGGAGCCTGTTGCCGTTTTGCACGACGAACCCGCATCTGAAGGCGAAAATATCAGTGATGATCCGATGTTTGATCCAATGCCGCAAGGCGTTGATCCGGAAACTGGCGGTCCCTACGTACCGATCGTTTGGAACACGCCGTCAGATGAAAACCTGCCATGTGTAGATGGTTCCGGCGGCTGCACCAATCCGATCAACTGGCCCAACTTTACGCCTGATCCCAACGGAACGACCGTGGCCTTGTTTCCTCAAAACAACGGTGCTGGTTCCATCCCATCGCCGAGATTAACTCCGAACAATGATCCAGGAACGCAGGACCTATCAAAAATTTTCGATCGTTATGGGCCGAATTGGCTCCTGGAAGGCGTTTTTGGGACTCAGAATGGCCCACAAATTCCTCAATCTTTGCCCCCATCGGTGGTTGACATTGAGGCGCCAGCATTGCCTGCCATTGTGATGCCGACTGCACCGTCCGTCGGAGCTGATCCAGCAGCCGGACTAAGTTCTCTTGGCGGCCTTTTTACTCAGGCAGTGAACGCTTCAAAGCAGACGGCAACTGACTCTCGGAATGCCATGGCAGATCTGCAGACCACATTGAAAACTAAAAATGCCGAGCTGGGTCAACAGGTCAGTGATGAAATAGAAAAAAAGGCCATCGCCGATAGCAATGCATTTCGGAAGCAACTCGACGATCTTAAGAAAAAAAGAGACGCTACCGGGACAAGTTCCTTACAAAAGATCCCTTCAATTGACAAGCCTGTTCCCAGGCCTAACTATAACACATCTCCGGAATCCGTTGAAGGAATCGCGGTGCGCCGTGCACAGAGCTATGTTGATTTCGGTCGACGCACTGTCGAATCATCTCCGGAAACCAACGAAGGCAAGGCTGTAGCAAAGCAGCTGCTAGAGAATAGTCAGGAGGTTGTGAATTCTGCTGACTTCAATTATGCGAAAGGCAATTCTGCATCGGGAGATGCAGGGCTTAGACTTGCCTATTCGCTAGTTGATGCAGCAATCAATCTTGCCCCGATTGTTGCGATTTCATTTGGGCCGCCAGGTCTCATAGTGGCGATTGGGCTTGAGGCGGTAATCCTCACCAAAAACTGGTACGAATATAAAACCGGGAAAAGTATCTGGACCGGCCAATCACTATCACCCTTTCAGAGGGATATGGCGCTGGTAAACGTTGGCCTTGCTTTTGTTCCCGCTGGTACTGCGATTGTATCTAGTGTTTTAAGCTTCAAGAACTCATTGAAGGTGACAAAAGACGTAGTTTCACATGGGAAGTCTGCAGGCGAAATTGCTACGATAAATAACACTATCAAACGTGCAGAGAATATCGCTGTAGAAGGTGAGGCTCAAGGTTACAAGTCCGTTGCTGATTCTTTTGATCATGTTTGGACTGATAACCTAGGTAACATCAAGTGGCCTCCAAATCGAGGATTTGATGGGCCATCAATGCGTGATAGGCTTACTAAGGGGACCCTGCTGGATAGATACGGCGAACCGCATGGCACGTTCGTATCACCTGCTGGGACACCTTTTGAGCAGCGAGCCCTTCCTCCTTCGGCTGCGTCGAAACCACTTCATACTTACGAAGTTTTGGAACCAATCGGAGTTGATGCCGGCAGGGCATCGCCATGGTTTGGTGAACCCGGCGGTGGAATCCAATATGAACTTGATTTCACTGTCCAGGATCTAATCAATTGGGGCATATTGAGAGAAGTGAACTGACAAAGGAGTATCTGTGAAGGAGTATTTGAATTTCGATGCGTCCAAGGGATATCCCACAGGTCGGGATTTGTTCTATGAATGCACGATCTGTGGTATCTCAATACCTAGCCATCCTGATGTTTCGATGGGATGCAAATGTGGGAATATTTTTATAGATGTCGACTATGGTCGTGTATCGATAAAGCGGGAAAAGGAAATCAAAATATTTCGTGAAAATTCCCAAGGCTAATTCCTTGAATGTTGCGAAACGAGGTTATCACCGAAGGCACTTGCAGATTTATCTGACAAGGGCCAAGGTTATCTAAATGCCGCTGTTAACCAGGGAACAGCCGGAGGGTTCAGCAATTTCGATCAAGCAATAGTGAACGCACTATGCTATCTAGCGATTTTCTCCTTCGGACCATAGGATTTCTACAATCATGAACAAAAGCTCTTTTCTCCTAGGTATCGCTGTGATTTTTATTAGCTGTTCGGATTCAAAATCGTCGAAGACGGATCCTATTGTTCCAGAGGTGGTTCCTCAAGCAGTAGCTCCACAAGATGAAACGTCCGGTTCCAATCCGGTTCCCACCCCCACGGCTACTCCTGTGCCTACAGGATCAGACCGAAGTGAGCCTGTGAAGATAAAAAAGACTTTTTCACTTTTCACCCTTCCGGCTGCGGATGCGGGCTTGGCCAGGAGTGCTGCGAAAGTGATTTCCTTGACAATCAAGCCATTGAAAGTGACAAGTTTCGCAGGTATTAAAGGGTCGTTTTTATCCGCCAATTGTGGAAGCTCTGTTATAACAAAGAGCAAAGTGATTCTTCTGACAGATGACGACGAACTTGCGCCTACCTTCCATCCAGCAATTGTAATTCCAGCTGATGTTCTTTGCTCCGAGGAGATCAAGGTTAATCTCGACGTATACGGATTTGACGTTGAGCTTGGTGATGTGCTGGTTGCCGATGTGGTGTCTGTAGGGAAACCTGCGATTATCCAATGACGTGGAGGCGTCTTTGAGGCG
>NZ_DASQYZ010000013.1:0-247543 GCF_035638955.1 Oligoflexus sp.
CAGGCTGCTGAGCAGTTTTCCCAGCACCGCGTTGTAGAGCTTCCTTCCATGCTCCTCGGACTGCCGAAGCGAACGAAAGTCATCCGGAGATGAAACAATCTCCGTCTCGAACACAAAGGTTTTCGTTGTGGACCTTGCCAACATACCCTCCAGCCAAACAAATGTATGGATGCCAGAAGCATTTGGCAAGAGGAAAACAAGGAATCTCCGATGATGGGAGATAGCCAGGTCCTCTGACCTCCAGCCAAAGCTTTCTGCTTCCTCGTCGACTCGGGAAAGCTTATGGCTTGAGTACGCCGAACGTTTGATCGAATTTTGTGCGCCGCGGTGATCCACATGCGGCCAATCGAAGGCGATCGGCGCGTTGGGTGAACCGGCAGCGGTGATCAAGGGACTGTTGCTGGGGCCAACGGAAATGGCATTGGAAAGACCGTTTTTAGCAGCCAGGAATCCCAGAGCCAGTCGGGATTCAAAGGGATCGGTTGCCATGTTGGGAAACTTGCCGCGCACCAGGTGATGTCCGCCGACATCGTGAAACCATATTGAGCCAGGTTACTGGTGGCGAGATCCAGCATCATAAGTTTGGTGACCATATGCGGGCATGACTAAAAATCCCGGAAATATCCATAATTTCCGCAGGGTCGGATTCTTCAGGCTCAATCATTGTCCAAGGTGGGCGATAAGGGGCCTGGAGGTTGCCACTTTGCTGAGTTTTTCATTCATACGGATTGGGTTACTTTTCTTCATGCTGGGCATGAGTTATGGATTTATCCCCGTCGCCGCCGCCCAGGGTCAACGCGCTGAAGATCGCACCTTGGTCGATTGGAAGTATCGTGTGGGTGACCATCCGAAAGCCGCCTAGCGCGAATTTCAGGCCATGCGGCAACGCACGAAGGTGGAAGCGGATTCGGCCCAGGACTATCGATGGCGGGCCATTGATTGTTTTCTGCGTATGGATGCGGCCGTCGAACGTTGCAGTTTGAAGGATGTGGAAATCATTCTTGCAGGGTTGGAACGCTTTGACTTCAAGCCTGAAATTTTCTATCTCAAGGACACTCGCGTTAAACTTCATATCAGGGCTGGTAACTTTGATCAGGTCTGGCCTGAAATCGAGGCTCAGGTTCAATCCGCTATTGCGATGGATAATGATGATTTTCTACTGCGGGTCTATCTGCTGTATGGACAAGTCCTGCAGCAGGTGAATCGCAGCACGGACGCTTTGAGCTATTTTGCCAAGGCCAAAACAGTCCTGGAAAGAAACCGCGTGGCTGAGCCCTTTGATCGGCACATCGCGCTGGTGGAATTTGCCATGTCAACGCCGGAATTACGTCTGGGTAGCCAAGGACCTCGGGAGATTTTTTACAATGCGATTCGGTATTTCGAGAAGAATAAGCTGCGCCGCTATCAAATGATCGCCCGTTATAACCTGGGGGCCCTTTTACTGGATGAAAGCAATCCAGCTGTGCGGGATGAGGCGAAATCGCACTTCGAAAAAGTGGAAGCTCTGGCTCTGGAGCTGGAGGATACGGCGACCTTTGGGCCAGCAACCCTGGCCCTGGCTACGATTGATTACCGTAATACACAGTATGACAAGGCCGAAACGAAAATCATGAAGGCCATTCCCATCTTTGAAAAGACCAATCCCATGTGGCTCCTGCATGCTTATGCCCAGCTCGCCGAGATCAGGCAGGCTCATGGCAAGGTCGAGGAAGCCTTGCAGGCCATTGAGAAGGCCGAGAGCTATGCCGGCAAAGATGTGGATGTTTATGTCGAAGATATACGGCTGAAAAAATTAAACCTGCTTGAATCCATGGGCCGCTACGAACCCGCGTACAAACTGCTCAAGCAACTCCATGACCATAAGATGAAGATCATGGAAGAAAAGGCCAAAGGTGAATTTAATAAACTCAAGGTGGATATGGGCCTCGTTGTGGAAGAAGAAAAGGCCAGGATCCTGAGCCTGGAAAATCAGCAGGAAAAGCAGACGTCGTTTTATAAGAGCATTGTCCTGGTGTCGGCCTTGGTTTTAATCGTGGTCCTGGTGGTCGGCCTGATGGGGCTTAAAAGGCAACGTGATAAAATCCATAGTCTGCAGCAGCATATTCATGAAACAGTTCTGCAGCGATTTTTCCCACCGCAAATCATTCAACAGGTGGTGGCAGGCAATACGCCGTTCGATCAGCCAGCGCAGGAATCGGTCATCACCGTTTTATTCTGTGACCTTGTGGATTTCACACATTCCTCGGAACGTCTCGGCGCGCCGAAGATTGCCCTGGTGCTGAATGAATTCTTCAAGGAAGTCACCGAAGAAATTTTTGCCGCCGGTGGCACGATCGACAAATTCATCGGCGATGCCGTCATGGTTCTGTTTGGAGTGCCGCTGGCGGAAGATCCCGCGACCCAGGCTAAAAAGGCTTTCCAATGTGCACTGGCGATTCTGAGCTGTGTGGAACGACTGAATCAACATTGGAAACAGGATCTGGGGATTGAGTTCGCCATCCGGGTCGGCATGCATCAAGGAACGGCTATCGTAGGATCCTTTGGCAGTCAAAAACGAAGCGACTACACCGCCATTGGTTTGAATGTGAATATAGCCGCACGCATTGAAGCGAAGGCAAGGCCCAATACCATCACGCTCAGCGCAGAGATGGCCCAATATCTCATGCATGTGCCTTTGGTTCCACTGGGGCCCACGGCCTTGCGCGGCGTCAGTCAGATGCTGGACCTTTATGAATATCAGGCTCCGGCAGCCACCCAATCCCGCAATGAGCACGCGGCCTAATCCAATTCGCCCTCAACACTATCGAGCGCCTGCATGCGACGCCACTCACTGTCATCCAAATGAGCCTGGACATAGTCCAGAAGGCTGGCTTTTTTCTCGTCATCGGACAGATCAGTGCGAGCCTCCAGACGGGCTTTCTCATCCCGATACGCCTGGCGTTTTTGCTCCCAGGTTTTTCGTTCCTGCTCGACTGCGGCCAGCCGATCGAGGGCGTTTTCACCGAATCTTTGCCGAATCGCATCTGCGCTTTCGACATTCAGCGATTCGATCGGCTGGCGCGCGAGTTGTTTGATATCGAGCCACGCAAACGTCTGCTTGCGGATCTCCTGTTGCTGAGGGGTCAGGCGATTTTCGGCAGCAGCCAAAGCCTCCGCTTTTTCGGCTTCACTCAGGTTCGGGTCTGTGCCAATTTTCATGCGTTCGAGCTGGTAGTCCTCGTAGCTTTCCTGCTCCTCGAAAAAAGCCTCGGCCAGATCATCACCTAAATGGGTTCTGCGCAAATTCCGGCGTTCTTCCAGAACTGTGGCCACCTGAGCGCTGGCCTTCAGATCGCGTTGGGTCCATTCATCCGCTAACCTGATTTCGGCATCGATCAGCGCCACATACTTGTCAAAAAGAGCCAAAGCCTGATTGACGACGTCTCGGGATTCGGAGGCTTCCAGGTGCTGGCGCAGCAGGGCCCGAATCGCATCGTTTTCCATACGGCCACGCAGGCTCAGATAATAATCAAACATACGGCGAACATCGCGATGCAGAACCACACGCCCATTCTGATCGACGCGAATACCTCCATTCACATCAGTGCCCGCCAGGGAAGGATGGGGCTCAACGCGAGGATCCGGAGTGGACGCGTCCGGAGCCTTGTGAGGCGCGTCCGGGTTCGTCAGGTTGTGGCCCGGGCCGGAAGCAGTGGCCGGCACGGCATGCATCTCGGTCGCGGCAGATTCCGGCTGTCGGTATGGGAGAACCAGTATAAGCCCGATCACCAGAATGATGCCGCCGATCAGCCCACGAGCGATCGACTGACGCTTCATCAGTGACCTGCCTTCTGCAGTCGATTGGCGTTTTGCGTATAGAGCGTTGGGATATCGATCCCGCTTCGCACCAAACCAAAAGCCTGGTTGATGGCATCAAAGTGATTCAAAGGATAGAAGCCTTCCGTCAATTTTCCGAGAGGATGACCGCAGCTGCGGACCAGGCCGTCCCAGATGCGAACATTGCTGGGGAAGAACATTTTGACAACCGGGACCAGGATGGAATCCAGAGGATCCACGCGATTGGTCACGACATCCACGCCACCCCAGGAAAAATAGGACACATCGTTGACCTTGGCAGGGCCGCTGATGCCTTTATAGAGTTTGCCCTTTTCCTGCAGCTCACAGTTCATTTCAGAAAGGGCTTCAGGAAAGCGGCGATTGAATTCATCCAGCGATCGGGTGCCGGCGGCTTTAACGAGGTCCTCCGCGATCTGGACACCGCGATACGCACTATTATAGGAACCGTCCGAAGGGCCGGTCGAAAAAATATCCAGAGCCGAGAAAACCGAAGACAGGGCAACGTTGGCAATCCATTTCAGGAATTGATGGCGGTTTAGAAAATCGTAGAGGTTGTCGGCGAACTCGGTGCCCTCGTTCATGCAGGTCACACAATTGACGGATTCAACCCATTCCGGTTTCAAACTGGCGACATAGCGTGCGGCCGGACCGCCCTGACTATGCGCGATAAGGTTGACGCGACTGGCACCGGTCAGCGCACGAATCTGTCGAATGTCTTCCAGCAACTCCTCACCCCGACGGATGTTGGAGGCTGAACTGCTCAGCTTCGTGACGTAGACTTCCGCACCCTGGCTCCGCATCTCGTCGGTGATGCCGTACCAATAATCGACAACGCCGAGGACATTATCAAAGGCGAAGGCACCGGGAACCATAACAATTGGATAACGAGTTTTGGCGTAAGTAGCGCTATCAGCCTGGGCGAGAGGCGTGATGGCAGCTCCGAAAAAACTACAAAGCAGAATCTTGAACCACAATCTTGTACCGAACGCGGATGCGGATAGGCCTGACATATGATCCCCCTTAGTTAGGCTTATTTTGATTCCGGTTCCCATTAGTAGAAGTGCTGAATTTGTTCTATTGCAAGACCTAAGGGTTTGCAATTTCGTTTCGCACCTTTGCAGATTTTTTCAGAAAGGCGGGTGAGGCGTTTTGGGCCTGATTTTGCGGCCGGCATGCAAAAGTGCATGACAAAAAAACTGGCTGCGATGGCTGACAAATTCGCGCCTCTTGGGGATTTCACCGCGACATATGAAAATAGGAGGTGACAATCGTTCGCCATAATAAGGCCGAATACTCAGGCTGATCGTGCATTCCGAATGGTAGGAAATTTTGTGAGTCGCAGAATGGTTGTCTTTTCACCGTAGGGCGGATAAAAAGCTTTTTACTTTCCATCAAGCCGGGAGTTTTCATGTCCGCCGCCACTCAGACGACCAAGAAAGCCGGTGGGTTTCCGCCGCAGATCCCTTACATCATCGGGAACGAAGCGTGCGAACGCTTTTCCTTTTATGGCATGCGTAATATTCTGACCGCATTTTTAGTCAGCCATCTTTTGGTTGATGTGGTGGCATCAGAACGTGAAGCCGCGGCCAAGGAAATTTTTCATATCTTTGTCATGGGCGTTTATTTTTTCCCCTTGCTGGGGGGCTGGCTCGCGGACCGCTTCCTGGGCAAGTATCGCACGATCTTTTGGTTGAGCCTTCTTTACTGCGTGGGTCATCTCTGTCTGGCGCTCTTTGAAAGTCAGCGACCTGGTTTTTATTTTGGACTCTTTCTCATCGCTCTGGGGTCAGGTGGTATTAAACCCTGCGTATCGTCCTTTGTGGGTGATCAATTCGATCAAAGTAATAAGACTCAGGCGCGGGTGGTCTTTGATATCTTTTACTGGAGTATCAACTTCGGGTCCTTCTTTGCTTCGCTCCTGATTCCTTTGATTCTGGATCGGTATGGGGCTGGCTGGGCCTTTGGTATTCCCGGTGTGCTGATGGCTTTGGCTACGTTGGTGTTCTGGCTGGGACGGAAACAGTATCGCGTGACGCCTCCGGCGCCCGCGGATCCGAATTCCTTTATGCGAGTTGTCTATAGTGCGCTCTTCCGTTCGCAGGGTCGTCGGACTGGAACGGTCCTGGCTTTTGTTGGTATTCTGCTGGCCGTCGTTGCCGTCCTGTGCTGGCCGATGTTGGGTGTCGTGGCTGCTGTATGTTTGGCTTTGGTCCTGGTGATGCTCTTTGGTGGGGTGGGGGCCTGGCTGCAATTGGATCAGGCTCGATCGATGCACCCGGCTGAGGCTGTTGAGGGTGTGCGGGCGGTCCTGCGGGTGCTGGTGATTTTTGGACTTGTGACACCGTTCTGGTCCCTCTTTGATCAGAAGGCTTCCACCTGGATTCTGCAGGCGCGGGTGATGGAACTTCCTGGTTGGTCGTGGTTGACCAACCCCTCGCAGATGCAGGCGCTGAACCCATTGCTGGTGGTTCTCTTGATTCCTTTCAATAACCTCGTGCTGTATCCGTTCCTGGCTCGTCGCGGCATTGTCTTTTCAGCCTTGCGCCGCATGACCTTCGGTATCGCATTGTCAGGGATTTCCTGGGTTATCGTCGGGGCGTTTCAGCTGGCCATCGATAACGGAGCCCAGCTCTCCATCCTTTGGCAGGTCCTGCCCTATATTGTCCTGACTCTGGCCGAGGTCTTTGTATCGGCCACGGGTTTGGAGTTTGCGTATAGCCAGGCGCCGGTGCGTTTGAAGGGTGTGATCATGAGTTTTTGGAGTCTGTCCGTAACCATCGGCAGTCTTTGGGTGCTGCTCGTGAACGCGGGTGTGAAATCGGAAAGCGTGACCCAGGCCGTGAGTTCAGGCGGGGTGAGCGTGACGGCGTTCCAGATGTTCTTCTTCGCTGGCTTTGCCTTTGTGGCTGCGGCCGCCTTTGGCCTTTATGCCCGGCGGTACCCGGTTGCGGATAACTATTTGAAGGCTTGAGGCCTTAAAATAGGGTTCCAACCTGTGGATATTACATAGCATTAAAGTTTTTCTAAACTTTGCCCCGGTTCCTGCCGATCTAAGACGACGGGACCGGGGTTCTTTTTATTTTAGAGAAACATCTATGCGAAGGTATAAACCATGATCAAAGTTGGACTGTTTGCCATTAGTCTTTTCATGCTCACAGCGTGCGGTGATTCCGAACCGGTTGCCACCAGCTATAAAAAGAGCATGGCCGCTGGGGCTGCTGCTCCCGCTACTGGGGGGACTCCGGCAGCTGGAACTGGTGATGCCACAGCTTTGAAAGCCCAAGGGACCACGGTCTATACGGCCAAGTGCGCAGCCTGTCATGGAGCGATTGCTACGTCCGCGAAAAAAGCTGCGACGGCAGCCCGGATTACAGCTTCAGCTACGATTCCTTCCCATGCAACGGTCACGCCCTTTCCAACCGGAACGGATGTTACGGCTTTGGAAGCAGCACTGAAATAAATTCAACCAACTTTGAGATTGTGAGCCCGACGTCCCCAGGGGATGGTCGGGTTTCTTATTTGGGGCCTTGCCGCAGGGGTTATCAGCCCAAACCCCGCAAGGGGGCCTTGCCCCAACGGACAACCCCCGCAAGGGGGCCTTGCAGGGGGTGATGCGCATGCGGAAGTTGGGTGCTGATCAGCCCAAACGCACAACCCCCGCAAGGGGGGGCCTTGCAGGGGGTGATGCGAATGCGGAAGTGGGTAGCCGATCAGGGCAGTGTTGTCTGCCAGCCCAAGGCCACTTCGTAACGCTTGTCCGAAGGCAGGACCATGAAGCTGAAACGCGAGCGACTGCGACGGTCGTTCAGAGCTTCGTCCTCATCGTCCTCATCATTGCGGTCGCGAGAGTCGTCATCACGGTCGCGATCCCGATCGCTGTCACGATCGCGGTCGCGGTCGCGGTCCTTGCGCTTTTTACGCAGGGCATCGACTTTACGCATATCCAGAGGATCATAAAGAGCCTCATAGACGCTTAATCCATAGAGACCGATAAAGGTGAACAGGAAAAGCTTCTGCTCTTTCTGGGCATCCTTCACACTCTTTTCATTCTGGTTCAAAAAATTCACAATGAAAGGATTCTGCGCGGCCTGCGCGGGCGTCAGGTTACGGGTCGCATCCGTGGCTGCAGCGTTGCCGGCATCCACTTTTTTCATGCGATCATAATAGAGAGCCAAGGAACCCACCTGACCCACAGCAAACGCGGAGCCGATACCGCGGTAACCCTCAGTAAATTGGGGGATGCCCAGGGGCAGGAGGTACCAGTATTTATATTTCTGATTTTTAGCCCGGCGCTTATCCAATTTGCCGAACGCACGGTCCACGGCGCTGTCAGACGCGCGTGAGGCGGTCAGCTCGCCATTTTGCAGAATATTGTCGCTGGTCAGATCCAGGTCAGCGTCAGCGTCCATTTTTGATTCAGGCCGGAATTTTTCCTCCAGGGATCCGGCCTCCGCCTGCAAATTGGCCCCAAACAGCACCGCGATGCTGAAAAAAAGTCCTGTGATCTTCGTGAAGTTCCGTCGCATTTTTGTCCCCCCAAGAGTGGCGAATCGAACCATTATCGGCATTCGGTGGCAAAATCTTGACTGAAAATAATCTTACCCGACTGTAAAGAGTGGGGATTTTAACGCTGATGAACCGCGACTCTGCCGTCACAGCAGAAAGCCACGAGGATGAAATACACCGCGGGAATCTTACACGAGAAAACGTTCGCAAAACGCTCGGCTCACTGCCGGGTATGATAGGCGTTTTCGCGTCCGCAGAGCTTATCTCAAGCCACCTGTCCATTTGAGCGATAAGATTCGTAGCAATAGAGTACCTCCCCCCCGATGTTTGCCAAAGATTACGTCAGCCCTATTTCAGAGCTTGATAGAGGACGTTTTGTTGTTGAAAGTTTCTTATTTAGGGTAAGGAGTCCGGGCATGCAACAGTATCGAGAGAAGAGGGTCGCCGTCGTTGCGAGTACCAAGGAGGAAGGGGATATCCTCTTTCATATCCTGCGATCGTTTGGGATCGAGCAGATCCGAGTGATGCTGGATAGCCGCGAGATCATGAAACAGGATCCCAAGAACCCTTTCCATCTCTTTATCCTGCGGCAGGAGACCACCGGCCTTTCCGGGTTGAGTCTGATGCAAAGAATAAGGGCCAGCGGGCACTATGGATCCGAAAGCTATCTTTTGCTGGTGGATTCGATTACCGAGGCCATGAAGCCTCTCTTTGAGGAATACGATATTCGCTATGTTCTACCCAAACCCTTCACCGCCGATCGAATTGCCAATCGACTCGAGGCCATTCTGCGGGCAGAAGCGGAGTTGAGTCCCTTTGAAATCACCATGCGCAGTGCCAGGGGAGCCTATCATTCCGGGCTTTTGACCATGGCTCGCGAACTTTGTCTCAGCCTGTTCCGCTCGCATGGCTATCAGGAACGGATTCTGACCTTGCTGGGCGAGATCGCTCTGAAAGAAAAGAAAACCGCCGAGGCTCGCAAGTTTTTCACCGCGGCGTTAAAGGTGAATCCAGGATTTTTACCCGCCACCCATCGCATGGCGGTCTCGCACATGTATGACAGTAATTTCAAGGAAGCGGCTTCCATGCTCGATGACCTGCTCCCGCGCAATCCTTTGAATCTGCAGCTGCTCGCGGATTCGGGGCAGGCCAGCTATGAAGTCGGCAATCACGATAAGGCCCGACTCACCATGCTGCACCTCAAGCAGTTGGATGAGAAAGATCGCATCGCGGCGGATGTTCTCGCCAAGGTTGCGATGGCCGAGGGTCGCGTGCTGGACGCCTGTCGCCATCTGCGCAAGAGCCATAGTGATGCTGAACTTGTGCAGTTCCTGAATAACGAAGGTGTGCGTCTATCCAAGGAAAAGGATCTGGACGGTGCGATTCGCATGTACGAGCAGTGTTTGGGCGAGGTGCACGAAAGTGAATTTGCCCACGCTATCTACTATAACCTGGGCCTTGCCCATGCCAAGCGCCGGGCTTCGGGACAGGCGGCCCAGTACTTTCAGATGGCGCTGGCCCGTAAGCCCGATTTCATCAAAGCTCAGCAAGCCCTGGCTCGTTTGGAGCCCCTGGGCGCATAATCCGGTTCCATGACAACCTTATCCATTCCAGAGCGTCGGTACCATGCGGTCCGGCGCTCTTTAACGTTTGCGTCCCGGCGTGGGATGAGGCTCCCTCAAATGGCCTAAAGATGACTTTTCTGCACATGCTTTCTGCGCCCGGGATTTGAATTATTACCTTAAAATACCAGTTAATCCCAGCGCATAAGCCGCTCAGTCAATTCCCAATTAATTCTGCCGATAAAGGAATTATAGATTTTACTGCACACAATAACCTAGAGGCGGCCCATGCGATTTGGACGATACATTGTAGGATTGCCCAGCCGGGACAACGATACCCTGTATAACCCTGCGAATCGAGTCCAACATCGGGCTGCTGAGGCGGTTGCGCCAGCAGATGATAACGAGGATGACAACGGCGCCGAGCATTCGGAAGCTGATGCCATAGTATGATCCCAGACTCTCTTATTCCCAAACCTGGGAAAGCCTAAGCTTGCATGGTGGAAGGGGCTGACTGTCGTCAGTCCCTTCAGTTTTTTAGACCGTGGCCTTGTGAATGGCACCTGCCAGGCAACGCGCCAGCTGCATTTAATCCCATAGTCTTATGAACGGCACCTGCCAGACAACGCGCCAGCTGCATTTAATCCATAGCCCTATGAACGGCACCTGCCAGACAACGCGCCAGCTGTTCAATTTTATCAGCCGACAGCGGCACGTCATCCAACTGATAATCGGTGAAATCATTCGACCAACTGGACACGAGATGTTTCGGAACATCAATGGAGATGGCCGGTACACTCTTCATATGCTGATGGCTGAGGTAGGCGGTCGACGCGCAATAAGGGATATTTTCCAGCTGCGGATAACCTTGCGCCCGCAGCGCGTGTTGAAATTCTGCAATCAATCGTGAATCCGCCAGGCGTTGCCCGTGATCGTCCGCCGTAATCAAATCCACGCTGCGACGGTAACTATGATCGCGAGCCTCAACAAATTGATTCACATAGTCCTCAAGGCGCGGAAACGAAACCGGCAGAATATAACGCGACCCCTTGGCATCGATCGGACAGAAACTGGCCATCGTGTGCACATCAATCAAATATCGAAACCGGTCGGATCTTAGGTCCGCATAAAGTTGCTCGGCGCGCTGGAGTGTATTCCGGTGCAGCTCCAGAAACTGATCCCTCAGCTGGACAAAAAGTGCGGTAGGCAGGCAGGACCGCAGACAGTGGTCCATCAACCGACCCCCGTCAATGATAGCCCGCGGATAGTTCATGCACACGACATGGCACGGCACATCGTAACGTCGCGCCAGGTTATGAGCTATGGCATGGGTCAGCTCGTCGGACCCGACATCACGCTCAATAGCTAAATAGGTTTCAAAAAGCGGCCAAACGGATTGCATTTGCGGATCGGCTGCGATCGCCGGAAAGGCGTCCAGGAAATCCTTGGCGTCGGCACCATGCGGTGATATCAAAAGCACCCGGGCAGGTCCGCCGGCCTCGTAGATCGTTTCTTTCAAACTTTGGTAGGTCATAGGGTCTGGGTTTCTCTCCAGGACATGGCTTGCATCTTAACATGAGCCAGCGGTCCATGCTATGGTGATCGCTGCATAAAAACCGAAAGGAGGGTTCGGGTGGAGTTAATCGATCAATGCCGACGCGAGGTCTTTAAAAGACTTTGGGCTCATTATAGTCAACTGGTTCCTATCGTACCCAAGCTGAACCAGGCTTTCAAGGATCGCGGGGAAGATTGGACCGAAGATCATGTCGCCTATCGCACACTGCCCGGTGAATTTACCGGCGCCCATATTCTGCAGGGTGTTTTTGAAGCCTTGGGCTACTCGCGCAAGGATGACTATTTCTTTGAGGCCAAACAATTAAAAGCGTTCTGGCTCTGCCCACCCGATGTGCAAGGTCACACGCGAGACGCTTCGCCCAAGATTTTTGTGTCGGAATTAATTCCGACCAAATTTTCATCGGACTTTCAGGAAGTGATTCGCCGTCTGGGTTCCCAGGTCACAGCCTCACCTCTGCGCCGCATCCAGCAGCTGCGCGATCAGGTGAGGGGCGGTAATCAACTGGCCATTGAGCAGATGACGCGCGAATGCGTGACACTGCTCACCACCTTTCCTTCGTGGAGCCGTCCGAGCCTGCGGGACTATGAAGTCCTGAAGAAAGAAAGTGAATACGCATCGTGGACCATGCTCTTCGGTCATCAGATCAATCACTTTACGGTGAGCGTGCATCTTTTGAAATCGTTCCAGGGCATCAGGGCCGTCGCGGACTTCCTGGAGAAGGATTTGAAGGTGCCGATGAATCATTCCGGTGGCGTGGTGAAGGGCACATCCGACCTTTTGCTGGAGCAGATTTCCACCATGGCTGTGGATATCGATTACGCATTCCAGGAGGGTGTAGAAAAAGTACCATACGGCTTCGTGGAGTTCGCTTACCGCTATCCCATGTCGGATAAAAAACATGACGGTCTGTGGCAGTCCTATTATCAGGGCTTCGTGACGTCAAATGCCGACAAGATCTTCGAATCAACTTTCAAAAAATAATACAAAAAGGCCTCGGTTTATTCCACCGAGGCCTTACCATTGCGACCCAAGCTTGTTTCCAGCTTGAATGTTTCGACGAATCCTACTTCACATCCTTGCAACAACGGAAGCTGAGATGATAGTTCGCGTGACTATCCGGGTGTCTGACGCGCGTGCCGTGCCAGTAAGGGGCGCGCCAACGGCAGTGATCCGCATGCGCCTGGTATTTATCCCAGATAAACCAACTGCCCTTCATCTCCGTGTAACCTAAATCCTTGCTGCCTTTGCTCGCCATCTCTTCGACTTTGGTCGGCAGATTCATATGCTCCGCGGCGTTGCCGTGCAGATCGAAGACTTCAAGGGCACTCTTGCAATCCGTGAATGAGCCCACGGGATAGGTGTTGGAACCACAGCGCTTCCAGTCTCCACCATTGCAACCGTCGTCCTTGATGGAGTTCATGCCACAGATGCCCTTCTTACGTTCCTTGCCATAGGAATAGACAGCGTTTTTATCCGCCACCCGGTTGTGAGCCAGACGGCGCTGCCGGATCTTATTTTCGGCCGACGCATCCTTGAAGGTATCAAACGCGTAATCCGGCTCTTCCAGCGAACCGGCGCAGGCACCTTCCCATTCATGAGCGTCGCACATGCGTTTGCCAATGGATGTGCAGATGTCGGCGGCTTCCACAGCGCGGGTCCAGACCACAGGATATTCACAGGGTACGTTGGGGAATTCAAACTGGTCGATGCAAACTTTAGCATCTTCCGGTTTCTCCTTGGTCGGATTATAAAGGGGAGCCATGTAAGGGGCACCACAGATTTTTTCGAACTGCGGGTTTTCGAAAGTGACGCCGGCTTTTTTCGCCTTGTCGAGGCACTGCTCGGTGGTCAGGGGATGGTGTGTGGTCTTGGGATTGCCTTGGCCAATGTAGGACGAGCGGGCGCTGAATTTCTCCAGGACCTTCTTATAGTCCTGGATCAATGTCTCACGGTCCGCTGCGGCAAGAGGGACTGCCCATAAAGCGATCAGAGCCAGGCACGAGGAAAGGGACCGCAGCATATATTCTGTCTCCTTCAACAAACAGCAGGGGCTGGAAGCACTGACATCCATCATAACCAATTCGCTGCATCCAGGTCCAGTTGGCTCGGAGTTTGTTGTGAGGACTTGCATCCCACGTCCCTTTCGATGTACCTACAGGTTGGAAACAGGGAATTCCCTCCATTCCGCGACCATCACTTGCATTGAGGAGCCTCTATGAAACTTTTTGCTGCCTTGCTTGCTACGGTAACCCTTGCCACACAGTCGCTGGCTGTTCCTGCTCCAGCTGGAACACCTAAGCAGGTTGTGATCCATGCAGGCATCGATGAAGGTGGGCTGGCTTTGGGCGGAGATTTTTTGGTGAATGATACCGCCACGGAAAGTTACGGCGGCTATGTGCGTCTTTATTCGAAGGACGAGGATAAAGGCGCGCCCGCGATCTTCGCTTTGGGTGCCTCAGCCCGTGGTCATGTGAAAGCCGGGATCTTTGATTATTTCCTGGCGCCTGGCTTTGGATTGATCCATCACAATCTGTTTGATACTGAACTTCTGTTTGGACCGACTCTTTCGTACGGTCTGACGGCTGACATCGATCCCTATATTGGTCTGGGTATCGAGAACACCAAACTTTATAGCTGGATGGGCGAGTACAAGGGCCTGATCAAGGACACGTTCCTGGCTCATGTGCGCTTCCGTCTGTGAGACATTTTTATGCATTTTGGTCGCGTTCAGGATGATCGCGGCTTGGATTTGGCCCTTCCAGATCCCCGGCCGCGCACTTTGGGTTTTTTAAAGCTCAACCACGAGGGGCGAGGGCTGATCCGCTGCGGCGCTCCGGTTTGGGTTTGTAAGGAATGGATTGGCACGGTCTATCCAGAAACGGCTCGACCTTCGGAATATCTCTCGGCTTATGCACAGCATTATAACTGCGTGGAATACAACGGCAGCTTTTATCATCTGCCGCAGGCGCATCAGGTGGAAGGCTGGGTGAATCAAGTGCCCCCAGGTTTCTCGTTCTGTCCCAAGATTCCCCAGGACATTTCCCACAAGATGCACCAGTCCCTGGATCGGGAACTCCTCCAGCAGTATAAACGCATGTGTGAGGGTTTTGATGATCGTTTGGGACTGTCGTTCATGCAGCTGCCCGATTGGTTTGGACCCACGCATTTTCCAGCCTTGAAGGCCTTTATCGAAGAGTGGGG
The DNA here is from genome assembly GCF_035638955.1 of Oligoflexus sp. Taxonomy (GTDB): domain Bacteria; phylum Bdellovibrionota_B; class Oligoflexia; order Oligoflexales; family Oligoflexaceae; genus Oligoflexus. Next base: position 14,683 of record NZ_DASQYZ010000013.1, read on the forward strand.
GAATGCTTACCCACTGGCCATTGAATTTCGCCATCCGGATTGGTTTCGCGATCATATGCTGCCGGATCCGGTGATTAACCTCCTGTTCAAATCCAATATCGCCACGGTGATCACGGACAGTCCGGGACGCCGGGATGTGGTGCATATGGCTTTGACCCATCCCAAAGTCATGGTGCGGTTTCAGGGCGTTTTTCCGTCGAAAAAGGATGATCAAAGGGTTCGCGCCTGGATGGATCGGTTATCCGATTGGGCGGCTGCGGGCCTGGATGAGATTTATTTTTTTGCGCATCAGGAACGGCATGGAGCGATACCGCAGACCGTGGATTTTGCTCTGCGGTATCTTTATGAAAAGACTTACTTCAGGATGAAAGAAGCTGATAGGCCCTCATACGGTGCGATTTCGCCCGTCCATCCCGATTTGTGATCGCCTTGATGGCGAATACGATAGGTGCCGGGCTCAGCACCCTCTGTATGCCAGGTGATGGTGATTTTGGAGTTGGCAAGGCCACTGCGTTCCCAACGATAGGTGGTATCCGGATCGAAATCGTAGCGGACCGGCAGATAAATATCATTGACCAGTTTTTCCACCACTAAAAAAGTATCCTGCGTGCGGTAGTTATTATTCGGATGCGCGCCCCAGAACTGGACGCTCACGGTTTCACCGCGCGTGTACGCCGCCAAAGGTTGGGTGATGACGTCCCCATATTTTTTGCCGATGGGCTTATCATCGAGAACAACCTTGGCGGTCAAATCCACCGATTTGCCGGTGATATCTTCGGGTCGAGGACCCGCATCCACATCGGAGCCCTGAACGATGGCGCGAGAAAGTTTCACGAACTCCTGCTGAAACGCTGACTGTTCATGCGGCCCGAAAAGGGTGGCGGCGCCTTCGTACCATTGCTTCGCATATTCCTCGCGCGTGGCCAGATACGAGGCGTAGGAGTTGGCCAAACTACTGATGACACCATAACGCACACCAAGCGGGGCCAGCTCCTGCACCACAGCTTCACGGAAGCGGCGGCCGGACATGGTCGTGACTTCCGCGGGCACGGCAATCAGAGCCACGCTGCCGATTTTAATGATTTGCAGCGGCATGATTTGCGGCGTCATCGTCGGGCCATTGCGATTGACATGCGCGATGCCGGTAGGAATGAGCACCAATTTCTCCGCATGACAGCGTTTGTAATTGGGATCGCTCGTATCGGTCCAGATTAAAGCGAAGAATCCACCTAAAAGTTTACTCAGAGCCGTTTGACCGGCGTTTTCACTCCAGACCAGACTATCCACCGTGGTGCCGTTGGGAAAGAGGGGAGCCGGACTGGGATTATCGTAAGGGCTCCCGGCGGAAAAGGATGCGCCCATGCCCGCGGCACAGGTGGTGGTCTGGGCAGCCTCAACCTGGAGCTTGCGCATGTCGACCCATTCGTGACGATAGTCGATGGACCCTGTGACCTCTTCGGTTGCCTCATCGTAGAGTTCGCGAGCTTTTTGATATTGTTTGCTCACGGCATTGCCGAGACTTTTGTTGCCTTGCAAGGTCACATCCGGAGGCGCCTGGCCAAAGCCTATATTGGGCGTGACATCCCCGCCATTCGATTGCGCAAAGGCGCCAACAAAGGTTTTGGCGGCGAAATAATTGGTGCCCTGATCCTTTTCGAAGAGATAGGAGGCCCACCCTTTGTTATCGCCAGTGATCAATCGATTGCCCGGCCCAATGCTATCGGTATGGACGGCAAACCAGTTGACCATGCCGATTTCCTCGCCGCGGTTGGTTACAAACTTCAGCAGGGTGAAGGTCCGATCGGTGGAGCTTGCATAGCGCGCGCGTTCGGCGGCCGGATTGTTTTGATAAGCCTCCTCAGCTCGATTGCCGCCCACACCGTCCAGGGTGCCTTCGTTCACCAGGATTTTACCTGGTTCCAGATTGTTATGCGCATTGAGAATGGACTGGTAAATTCCGTTCACGATGGTTTCAAAATGTTTTTTGATAAAACCATTGATCGTGAAATCATAAAGAAAATATCCGGAGTAACCGCCTGGTCCACCATGGGTGTGCGTGGCCGAGAGGAGGATATTTTTTTCATTGTAATGCGGAGCCAGCTCGGGGTTCTGGGCGACACGCTCGGCGACTTTGAGTTTCACCATCTGGAACATCATGCCCAGGTCTGCGTTGACGAAAACCACGCGCTTGTTCGCGTCGCCTACGATATACGATCGCGCACGCAGTCTTGTATGAAGACCGGACGTCTTTTGATCTCCGACCGCAAAACCCATCATCACAATCTCGGCAGCTGGACCGGTGATGTCGTAGATGCCAGTCCCAATCAGATAAGAGTCTTTTGTCGCAACGTCTTGAAGGTTGGATGAGGGTGGCGATTTCTGGCCACAGGCCACAGCCAAACACAGGCATACGGCGATAAGCGCGCGTTTCATAAGACCTCCGTCGAGTTTTGAAAACAGATGGGCTTAGTCTATATGAGGCGAGACGCGCGAAAAGCCAATTGGTAAATTTTGAGGCAGCGGGACCTCCCGGATCAAGTCCGGGAGGCAGGTCTGTCATCAATCCTCGTCAGGCGGGCAATCTTCGTCATCACCTGGCAGGGTAACGGACGGGACGCGGCGTAGAGCTACGCCTGCGCCTTCGCCGATTTCATCCGAGATCATGCCGCCGCCCTGGAAATTGAGCGATTGCCAATCGTCAAAGCCCTTCAAGAGGCTTCGGTTATTGTCCCCATTGATGGATTGCGAAAGGTTGGAAACAAAGCGCCCACTTCGATTCCAGTCAATCCTCCCCGATGCATCGGCAATGAAGCGATCGTTGCCGCTCGAAGTTCTCATGATGGTGCCATAACCTTCTTCACAGCCAATCCCATCGAATTCGTTCAGATCGCGTTCGTTGAGACTCGGCAGTCTTGTATGGGAATAATCAAATCGATTGCCCCGGCTATGCGGGACGCCACGGAACTGAAAGCTATAATTCATGATGCTGAGGTAATTGGGCTTGCGATGCGTGTTATCGCCTCCGCCATGCCTCAGGCCCAGATTATGACCCAGCTCATGCATGAAAGTTCCTGCCTGCTTTTCCGCAGTGCCCCCACCCGATGTGCCGAGTGTCACCAGGAAATCCGAGGCAACAATTCCCATGGATTTTCCTGAGGAATTGCCGCCGCTGTATCGGCTCGCAAAAAGCGCATAATGAAACCCATGGCTTCGTCGCGATGAAAAATGCTTTCTTTTATAGCCTTGAATCTGGGATGTCACGGGATTGAGATTGGAGTCATAGGGAACTTCATCATCCAGGTCCAGGCGCCCATCGAGGGATAGTCGACATAATCATGACCGTTGATTTCGGTGCCATCAGGCAGGCTATCGCCGTCGGTATCCGCATCATAAGGATCGGTGCGGATGGCTTTTTCCTGAACATCCGGAACCCCGTCGCGATCAGAATCCCGGGACGACCCAGCATACAATCTCACGGAACGAAATAACACTGTACCTTCGTCCGTTGCTTTTAGAAAAATTGTACGAGTCAAATAGCCTTCTGCTTTAAAGGTAACCATGGCCGCTTCTCCAGCTCCGCGAAGAGTTGTTCTGTCGGTTTCCACCGTCACCTCGGTGTTGGGAATAGCCTCACCAGTGAGACCATCGATCACCTCAGGATATTCCTCGTAGGCCATAGCGGTCCAAGGAAACAAGCAGCCCAGCAACACTCCAGACAACAATTTTTGAACAGATGTTAAAAGCATGTGCACCTCTCATAAATTTAGGGAGGGACTATATAAGGCCAGATTTTGTATTTCAATGTTGCGGCAGTTGCTATTTTTTATGCCTTGTTTTCACCCACCGCATTCTCATTTCAACCAAACCAGGCGAGCCGATGATAATAGCGAAGTTCTTCCTGTGGCCTTCGCTGTTGTTCCCCAAGCCGAAAGACTTTCCCATCTTAAGACTCAAAGTGAAGACGTGGCGTCACAGATAGGCTGTCAGGTGGCCTCTGTCGAAGGATTATCGTTTCAGGATCCCATCGCCGACCTTGCCGCGACCTATCATGTTCAATTCGATGGCTGTTCCATGGGCGATGAGAAGCTGAAACAGGCGCTTGCTCTTTGGGAAGACATGCAAGGGATCAAGGAAGTTGAAGCGGAAGCCGTCGTCAGGTCCAGCGAAGATACGGTTAAACAGGACGACCCCCTGCGTGCGAAGCAATATTATCTGCAAACCATTCATCGCGATGAAGCCTGCAGAAGTCTGGCCTTGGATAAGGTGCAGCCGGTGATCGTAGCCGTAGTGGACACCGGTGTGGATAGCGATCACCCGGACCTGGTCGATAGTTTCCTGCGTGACGCCAACGGCAAAATCATTGGCGCGAATTTCGTGGGTAAAGGCAGCAAAGGCGCTGCGGATGATCAATGGGATGATCAGCGCGGGCATGGAACGCATGTGGCTGGCTTGATTGCGGCCACCGCCTTGAATGCCAAAGGTGTGGCTGGTGTCGCATCCTGTGTCCCCATCAAGATCATGCCGATCCGGGTTCTTGGCAGCAACGCGACGCCAGGCAGTCTCACACTTTCGACTTATCCTGGCGGTACCTACAAAAATATGTCGGGAACGTCCATGGCCGCGCCGATTGCCGCTGGAAGTTATGCCCTAGTCCTCAGTGGTCTTCGGAAATCGAAGATCGAACGCTTCCGGTATGGTGATGTTTATCCTCTCATGACCAAGGCCACCGGGGCCGGGAAATTCAACAAGGATGATGTTGTCTCGCAAGGTGTCCTGGATGTGCATAAGCTGCTGGTGACAGCCCGAGCTAAACTGGTGCCAGAGCCTCAGGACGAAACACCCCAGCCTGAGAAGCCTGCGCCTGAGACACCGCAAGAGCCGTTGGAGCCTCTGGTCCCGGAGCCTCCCATGAATATATGTTCCTTTCAGCCTTAACGTCATTCAAGATGGCCCGGATAGCACTGGGCTTTTTCTTCAAGGTTGGATAAGAAGGAGCTAGACGTTCTGAAGAACCAAGAGGTTTCTTATCGCGAATCTAGCGCCTTTCCTTGGGTCCTTGGGTGCATCCTCCATCATGTGGGTCGTGCTCGTCCTTTCGACTTTACTCTATCAACAGGCAAAACCATTCCAGCGCCGCCTTCTGCCCGTCATGTTCATCCTGGCCATCACCGTTCTCACAACAGGCCTCCTCCATTTCATGTTCGCTGGGACATCCCGGTCGCTGTTCCCCCCGTCGCTCGCCTGGTTGAATGTGCTGGCGGCTTTCGGGTCTGTCGGTGCCGGGGTGTACTTGTATAGACTGTGTTCGCCCCTGCTGAGTACGATGCAAGCGAGGCAGGCCCTTGCCGACAGGGAGCAGGCTCTTTGGAGTTTCTTTGATTCGGCACCTATGATGATGGGAATCTCGGATGTTGAAGGCGATAACATCCGGCACGTATCAGACAACCTCGCAGCCGCAGAATTCTTTGGCCAAAGCGATGCCGATCTGCAGGGAAAGCTCGCCAGTGAGCTGGGCGTGCCCAGGGAAGGCATTGATCTGTGGGTGGGTCACTACCGCGAGGCCGAAGCGTCCCGGCGGCCCGTCCAGTTTGAATACACGCACCAGGGGCCCTCTGCCTTGCGCCGTTTATCAGCTGTTGTGAGTTATATCGGCCGAAATCCTCAAGGTTATCCGCGATTTTCCTACCTCGTTCAGGACATAACCGATATAAGGCGCACAGAAGCTGCATTGGTGGATGCGAAACGACATCTCGAATCCCGCATTGAGGAACGGACGGCTGAACTTCTGATGAGTCAGCAAAAGTTCGCAAGAACATTTGAAATCGCACCTTTTGCCTTTGCTCTGGTAAAAATGCCAGAGGGAATCATTGTCGACGTGAATTCTGCCTGGGTTCAGTTGTTGGGCTACAGCAGGGAGGAAGCGCTGGGGAAGAGTGGCCTGCAGCTTGGTCTATACAAGAATGCGGATGATAGGGATCGACTTTACGAAGAGTTCCACCGAGCTGGCGAAGTCCGTAATTTTGAAACCACACTCATCACCAAAGAGGGCAGAACCCGAGTTGCCTCCAGTAATATGAAATTCATCGATATAGCGGGAGAACGCCATATCCTCGGTACTCTGGTAGACATTACCGATCGCAAGCAGGCTCAGCAGAACATCGAGGCGCAGAAAGAGCGGCTGAGGATGTTCATCAAATACACCCCTCTTGATGTCGCCATGTTTGATCGGAACATGAACTACCTCGAAGTGAGCGTTCAATGGTTACGCACATTTGGTTTTCAAGCATCGTCCATACTCGGCAAAAATCATTATGAGATCTTTCCGAACCTGAATCCCGATTGGATAGCGATCCATCAGCGGGCCCTGCAGGGTTCCATCGAGGTCGGGGAAACGTCCTATGTGGACCGGAACGGCCAGTTTCATTTCTTTCGTTATGACATCAGGCCTTGGCGCGACGAGGAGAACGAGCTCGGCGGTATCATCATCTTCAATGAAGACATTACCGAACAAAGGCGTGCCAGGGAAGAGTTGAACGAGAGCAAGGCCAAGCTTGAGGCGGCGTTTCAAGCCGTGAGCGATGGCATCATGGTCTTTGACACGGCGGGCCAGGTGGTGCTCTTGAACGAAGCGGAAGCTCGTATTTGCGGATTCGAGAGTATCGATGACATGAAGCGCGACCTGCCGTATTTCGTATCAGTCTTCCAACTCAGCTCCCTCGACGACACGCCTTTACCGATCGAGCAGTGGCCGGTATCGAGAGTGATGCGCGGGGAATCGCTCCCCTATCTGGAACTGCGGGGGCGACGAGTCGATACGGGCCAGGCCTGGATCTTTTCCTATACTGGGGAACCTGTTTTCGACGATCAAGGCAGGCAGACCCTGTCTGTCATCGTTACCCGGGACATCACCAGAGGCAAACAGGCTGAAGAACAGCTCCGTGAAAGCGAGGAGAGGTTTCGAACTGTGACCAATAACGCGGCATCCTGCCTCTTTATGATGGACAGAAATGGTCGGCCGACGTTTATGAATCCGGCTGCGATGCGTGTGACGGGCTATGGTTCCCTCGAAGAAATCAAGGGTAAACCCTTGCATGATGCGGTCCATTGGAAAAAAGCCGACGGTTCACCGTATCCCATGGAAGAGTGTCCGATCGACAATGCTCAAGCGGATCTGCAAACTGTTCAAAATCAGGCGGAGGTATTTTGTCGGAAAGACGGTTCCCTCTTTCCTGTTTCCTATTCCATTGCACCGCTCGAAAAGAATGGTGAAGTCATCGGCTCAGTTCTTGAGTTTCGTGACGTCACTGAGGAAAAGAAATCCGAGTTGGCGCTGCGTGAGAGCGAAACCCGGTATCGCATTCTTGCCGATGCGGTTCCCTATCTTGTGTTGACCCACACACGCGAAGGTCAGCTGACTTATTTTAACCACCAGTGGACCCTCTATACAGGACAGCCTGTGGAATGGCTGTTGCAAAAGGTTTTCGAAACCGTGCATCCTGACGACCTCGATCGGCTGGTCATGGCCAGGACGCAGGCCCTGGCGCTCGGTCGCCCCAACGTTTCTGAGCTGCGACTGCGGGATGCCAAGGGTCTTTATAACTGGCATAGCTTAAACACGGTGCCTCTTCTCAATGATCGAGGCGAGATTCTTGCATGGTACGCTGCAGCGGTGAATATCGAGGATCAAAAGCGAGCTCAGGACATCCTTCGTACCGCGAAAAGAGAGCTTGAAGAAGAGGTCAAAAAGAGGACTGAGGAGTTGAGATTGGCGAACCAGGAGCTTGAGTCTTTTAGCTATACCGTGTCGCATGACCTGCGAGCCCCGCTTCGCAGCATCAACGGTTTCAGCAAGCGACTGATGCGACGCCTCACTGGACTTGATCCGGCTGCCCTGGAGGACCTTGAACGCATCCGTGCCGCATCGGTCCGCATGGGCTGCCTCATTGACGATCTCCTGAGGCTTGCCAAAGTTTCACGAACGAAACCCGATTTCAAGGCCGTGGATTTAAGTCAATTGGCGCATAATGTTGTGGAAGAGCTACGGGAAGGCGATAGCGATCGCGACAATGTCGAGATTCACATTACTCCCGGCCTTGTCACGTTTGGTGATGCGAATCTGCTGCGGCAGGTCCTGCAAAATCTGATTGGCAATTCCTGGAAATTTACCAGAGGTCTTCCCAAGGCGTGGATCAAAGTCGACGGGTCAACCTCGGATTCCACTTCACTTGTGACTGTTGAGGACAATGGAGCGGGTTTCAATATGGAGTATGCCGGGCAGTTGTTCGCTCCTTTCCAGCGTCTTCATGATGAGGACGAGTTCGAAGGAACAGGCATAGGGCTCGCGACCGTGCAAAGGATTCTGCATAAACATGGCGGGCGAATTTGGGCTGAGGCCGAACCGGGCAAAGGGGCCAAATTCAGCTTTACACTGCCGAGTGTCCAAGGAAAAGAACATGAAATCGAGTCAGAAAACCCTACTGTTGGTCGAGGATAGTCGAGATGATGCTGAGCTTATCGTCTCCACCTTGAGAGAGTCCCAGCTCAAAACTCATATCATCCATGTGAAGGACGGCGCTGAAGCCCTTGATTACTTCTTTGCGCGCACGGATCGATACAAGGGTCGACGGCTGCCCCATTGCATCCTTCTGGATCTGAAAATTCCAAAAATCTTCGGTTTGGAAGTACTCAGGCAGATACGAATGAGCCATGAAGGAGCCAAGATTCCTGTGATCGTTTTCACATCGTCACAGGAGGAGTCCGATGTTATCGAGAGCTATCGCTTCAATGTGAACAGTTACCTCCAGAAGCCCATCGATAGCGACGATTTTGAAGAAGCTGTTCTACGTCTCAGCCAGTACTGGATGATGATGAATCATTATCCAGCATCGTGGGAACACGTCGGAGGCTATCCATGAGCCTGACTTCGATACGTTTACTGATTGTTGAAGACCGGCCAGACGACGCCGAGCTGGTGAAGGATGAGTTTGAGTGCGCTGGTTATCGTCTTCATGCCAAACGCGTGGCTTCGGCTGAGGCCCTGCGTGATGCCATGCAGGAGCCGTGGGATTTGATCATCAGCGATCATGCCATGCCGTCCTTCAGCTCACGCGGGGCCCTGAAAATCGTACGGGAACTAGGCAAGGATATACCTTTTATCCTGGTGTCGGGCTCCATTGGCGAACGCGAAGCTGTGGAAATGATGAGGCTCGGCGTGAGCGATTATATTCTGAAGGACAATCTCGATCGGCTGGTGGTATCAGCGGAAAGGGAGCTGCGTGAGGCGGAAAACCGTCGCAAACGAAGAGAGGCCGAGCAGGAGTTGCGGCAGAGCGAGAAAAGGCTGCGCGAGCTGTACGCGCAAGCCGATCAATTGAATCGTCTCAAGGACGAGTTCCTGGCGACGCTATCCCATGAATTGCGAACCCCATTGAATGTGATCATGGGCAATTCCGAGATCCTGCTGGAACATGCCAGCGAAACAGGGGATGAGGATGCCAGGCTTATGGCCGAAGCCATCCATAGGAATGCCGTCCACCAAACTCAATTGATCGATGACCTGCTCGACATTTCGTCCATCATCACGGGGAAGATTCGTTTTGAGCCGTCCGAGATAGCGCCGGCCGCCATCATCGAGGACGTTGTGAAGAGTCTCAGGTCGACTGCCAACGCCAAAAATATTCAACTGAACGTGGATTTGAACCATGTGCCGGCCAAGGTCTGGGCTGACAGCGCTCGTCTTCAGCAAATACTTTGGAACCTTCTGTCCAATGCGCTCAAGTTTACGTATAAAAATGGTTCCATCCAGGTCAACGTCTTTCGCGAGGGTCTGTGGGTGATCTTTGAGGTCATTGATACCGGAATTGGGATCGACCCGGAATTCCTGCCTAACATATTCGAGCGGTTTCAGCAGGAAGACAGTTCGCTGACCCGACGCTACGGGGGCCTCGGACTTGGGCTTTCGATCGTACGCAACCTTGTGGATCTGCATGGCGGAACGGTGCTAGCCAGGAGCGAAGGAAAAGGCCTTGGGGCTACCTTTCGCGTGACCCTGCCGTACAGCGGAAGGGAAGGCAGCAAGGGATCCGTGGCATCGACGGTCACGCCCCCTTTGGCACTGGAATGTCACTGACTGAGCCCGTGGGCTAAAGAACAAAACCCGCCCGTGTGCGATCGGGCGGGCACTGTCTTTAACCAAAACTCATAGCCTGGGGTACTACATGATTTTACCACAGCCCCTCGTCAGCGCCAATGCGGCAGGCATGAGATGGGACCAGGCTTAGTTACAACCCGTGCATGTCCCAACGGTTCCGGCGTATGATCCTTTGGAGATGAAATACGCTGAATCCGTGCCATTGGTCTGCAGATTCACATGATAGTGATAGACAGCCGTGGACGGACTATCGACCGTCACTCCAGTGTGCCCGCCAGCTGCATCCAGCGTCGGTGTGGTGCCATCGGTATCAAGTCGGCCGTAGATGGGAAGACCATCGCGCATGACACCGACGAAGGCTGAGTCGGCCTGCGTGATTGCTGTGGGTTCGGAATGGAAGTGATAGTTGCCTGTGCCTTGCGGATGCCCTTCGCACTTGTCAAAGGTTGCCGCTTCATCATAGATATCATCGCCAGGTGCTGCGAAGTTACCGAAGATGCTGACACCCGAAACCGCGACACCAATCGTGGCACCCGATACAGTCGTGGTCGAAGCCGCTTTCGCTCCGGTCATGGGCACAGTGACGAGAAGTGTCTGAGCTGAGATTTTACTCGGATTGGTCTTGCGACCGGTAGCCGAGAAGGCCTCGTAGCATGCATCGGTCGTTGCATAATACTGAGATTTGGTATCAGGGCGGCTATCGGTGGAAATTTGAACGTTGGTCCCTGACTTGGTCAAGGTCACGCGACATGAGAATTTCAACCAGTAGCCGGACAGACCTTGCGCTGTTCGCGATGCCTGGCAGGAGCTGGTATCACGCGTCAGGACACTGCAGCCATAGGAATTGGCCGTGGATGCTGCGGTCGTATTTGCCGTCAACGCGCAGGATGTCGAGGTGCTGCCATCCGTGTTCGTCGTGGTGGTCGTGTCGTCTTCAGTCGTGACCGTGGTCCCGTCCGTCTTCACCGTAGTGGTGGTGGTTGTACCATCAGGTTTTTTTCTTCTGGTCACTTTGGTCCCATCAGGCATTGTGGTCGTCGCCGTCGTGGTTCCATCACTGGCTGTCGTCGTGGTCGTAATGCTGCCGTCTTCTTCGGTGGTCGTCGTGGTGTCTTCGTCTGTTGTCGACGCCGCGTCTTCGGTTGTTGTATCCGAGCAACCAACCGGAAAAGGCAGTACAGCCAGGCATAGGAACGTAAAAAGTCTGATGAGCATGTAATTTCCTCCTGTGTACCGTATCGTAAGATTCCGGAACATCTTAAGGATTCTCATGCATCTCGCGGGTTGGTGGATTTGATAAAAATGGAGGGAGACCCTATCGAATTCCACGGTCTGGTTGGATTTGTGGGGTGGGCGCCCGGGCGCCCATGGATCGGGGCCCGGCTATCGAATGGATCGGCTGCCTTTAAGCTTGCGGCTGATTCGCGGAAGCTTGCGGCTGCTGCTGTTGTTTCATACTTTGATCGTACAGCTGATCGAAGTTGATCGGAGCCAGAACCAGCGGAGGGAAGCTGCCCTTCAAGCAGAGGCTGTCGACCGTCTCACGCAGATAAGGGAACAGAATGGTCAAACAGAAGGTGCCCATCAGGCGACGGAGGTTGTCTCCTTCCAGACCTTTGATCACAAAAATCCCGGCCTGCTCCACTTCGATCACGAATGCGTTTTTATCACTATTCTTGGCCGTAATGGTCATTTCCAGAGAAACTTCGTAAGCTGACTCAGCAATCTTACGGTTCTTGGTCTGCATTTCGACATTGACCTGGGGCTTCCAGTTCTGGCCGAATACTTCAACGGGGTTCGGCGATTCGAAGCTGAGGTCTTTGACATAAATTCTCTGCAAGGCAACTTGTATTTCCTGGTCAGCCATGGCTACTCCTGATAAATGTCGGGCTGCTACTCCATAGGGAGCGGACGCTCACAGTAGCTGATGCCTGGCATTTGGGAAAGAGTTTTTTGCCCCGAAGCAGTGTCCGCCGGACCGAGGGGGAGCAGGTGAGACGAGGCCTTTTGTATTTTTGTATGATCCTGATATCCATGATTTTTATGAACCTGGTCGAGCCCCTTGATCGACTTATTTCGGAGTGGCTGCGTCTGCATTCCCTGCCGGTCTTTGCCGACATTATGGACCGCAGCATTTTTGAAGGTGAAGGGCTGGGCGCCGGTGATTTTGCCATTTTTCTGCAGGTTGCTGGACTTCTGCTGTGGTTGGGTAGTTTTCTGTCGGTTGCTCCACAACAGTTACGACGCTGGCGCGCGGCCCTCGGTTATATTCTGGCCACTTCGATTCTGACGGCCCTGTGGGTTCACCTTTTCAAAGGTGTGGTGGCAAGGCCCCGACCCTATGAACTTGCCACAAGCGTCAGCAGTTGGGATGGATGGAATGAACGCCTGCTGCAGGGCTGGGGCCGCGGCAGTTTTCCGAGTGGTCATACCGCCAATGCTATCAGCCTTCTGACGTTCTGCTATGCGTCTTATGCCATGGGTTTTAAAAAGCTGCCCTGGATCGGCGGTATCCTGGTCATGCTCCTGACTTTTGGTATGGCTGTGAGCCGTATTATGATCGGTGCGCACTGGCCCACGGACACACTCGCGTCCGTCGCGCTGGGTTGGGGGATCGCCCACCTGCGTTTTCGCAATTGGAACACGAGTATGGAGCCTAAGGATTGCTAAGAAAAAATTGGAAAGAATCGTTGATGGCCAGTCTCAGCACAGGAACCGGCTGGACGCTGGCTGTGCTTATCCTCTGGTTGGGCTTTATTTTTCATCTCTGGCTCGCGGCGCATTTCCCGTTGAGCAACGACGAAGCCTATTACTGGGATTGGGGGCAAAAGCTGCAGCTGAGTTACTACGATCATCCCCCCGGTATTGCCTGGGTCACATCCCTGAATAGTAAAATGGCTTCAGGGCTGCTCGGTGTGCGACTTCTGATTCCATTCATGCATACCCTGGCCGCCTTTTTCCTTTTGCAGTGCCTTCGTTATATTCATCCTGACTGGCGGCCTCGCGATTTTATGATGCTGAGCGCTGCCACAGTTCTTTGGCCTGGTTTTGGTTTGCTCGGTGTGTTTGCGCTGCCTGACGCGGGGCTTTATCCTTTTATCACAGCCGCTTTATGGTTAACGTTACGCTATCGCAATCAGGCAAAACTGGGAGTCAATCAAGGTTTTTGGTTGGGCGTTCTTCTGGGCATGGCCGGTCTGTTTAAGTACCATGCGCTTCCGGTCGGGGCCGGCCTGATGGTGTCCTTGCTATGGTTGCGTCGCTATAATCTGCGGCAGGATTTTTCTTTTTGGTGCAGTGTCCTGGTCTTCGGTCTCGTCATGACAACTCCAGTGTGGGTTTGGAATATTCAGAACGATTGGGCTTCGGTTCGTTTTCAAACGCAGCATGGGATGGGGGATCTTCATTGGCAGCCCGAAGGCGGCCTTCGGACTCTTTTAGGGCTTTTGATTTTTGTCACGCCCTGGTTTGCTTTGCTGATGTTGAGCACGATAGGACGACTGTGGAAGGAGGCGCCACGCCTGCCGCGAGGTGTGCCTTTGATTCTATTGGGCAGCAGTCTGCCCCTGATCGGCTTGATTCTAGTGATCAGCTTTTTTAAACCTGTTTTGCTCCACTGGATCATGCCTGGATTCTGGCTGCTCCTACCCGCCCTGATTGCGCTCTATGGAGAAGCGGTGGCGCGATCCAAGCGAAGCTGGATTCTGGCGGCTGGGCTGAGTGTGCTGCTGCCGAGTCTTTTGGCCCGGAAGGATTTTCGCAAAAGTCTCTTGGCTGTTTTGGAGCATAACGCAGGGCCTTTGATGGAACTCACGCTCTGGTCCGATTTAAACTCTGGTGTGCAGAGCGTAACGAAGCCTATTCTTCAGCATCTGCCGGAGCATTGTCCTGTGGACGGTTACCTGGCCGGACAGCGCTGGTATGTCGTAGCGCAGCTTCATTTTTTGAATAAACGCATGCCTGTCATATCCCTGGATCGCAATCATCCTTCGTATTACACGTTTCGTGATGCCGGATTGAATTGGGCGGATTGTCCCGTAACGCTGGTGATTCTGGAAAAGAATTATCGGCCGGAATTATTAAGCGACATGATCGCGGTGGAGCGGGTGGAACCGGTACCCTTGCGTTACCATGCTTCGCAAAAATATCTGGCCGTGTTCGGGAAGCTGATCGCGCCGCCGGCGGACGTCCTGCAAAGCAGGAAAAACAAATGAGCCCACCGGAGTGGGCTCTTGAGGAGAGAAATTTACTTCGCAGGAGCTGGCGGCACAGGTGGACGCTCAGGTTTTGCGATCACAAAATCAGGGCTGCTGGTCGGATTGAAAAGATCAAACCCTGCAGCTTCCGTGATTTTGGTCGTGTCGATCTGATACTCACCGGTCGTTGCATCCTGACGAACGCACTGGCGCGACACCAGGTTGCCGTGCTGGGAGTTGGCCCAGGTCGAGGCTTTGGTCGCATCGGTCAGGCTTGGAACGGTCCAGTAAGCTTCGGTCGTATCTTTCACGTTATTGTTATTGGCGTCTTTGTAATACACCTTGGGGGTTCCGCCCGCATCCTTGCCGCTGGCAAAGAAGGGATGGTAAAAACCATTGGGTGAGAGAGCGATAGCTTCCTTGATCGAGCGGCGGATACTCACGGAATCAGCCATGTGGGTGACTCCCAGGACAGCACCGCTCATACCGCAACCATGCAAACCGGCATCATCTTTTTCAATGGCAAATACCATGCCGCGAGCGGCTTCTGTGTAGTTTCCACCTGGATTCTGCCAGTATTCGAAGTTACCTGTGTTGTCATCGACGTTCATACTGTAACCGACAAACAGCATGCCATCCACAGCGTCGTTGGCCTGCTGGAAGTACTGGCTGGTTGTTGGGTTCTTGTACTTACCGTAGTTCGTGTCGGTGGATGCCACTGTGAAATCAGCATTCACGTTGTAATTGACAACTCCATCATCACCGGTGGCGAGGGTGGCAAGATCCGCATGAAAGCGGGCGCTGCGCAGCTCGGCATTGATGACGTTTTTGCTATCTTCGGCAGTTTTGTTGTAGGTCACGCTGATGATATGAGTTTTCGAACTCTGGCTAGGAGCAGGGCCCTGCAGCGCCGCCGCCGTGGTCGCCCGAGTCAGAGTCATGACACCATGATACGCGGTATTGTCATCCGAATCAGGTGCGTGGGAAAGCGAATACTTCTGAGCAAAGGTGCCCTTGTCGTTTTTCATCGAGATCACGATGGAAACTTTGAAGATATCCTTACCATCCGCATCAACTTCCTTGCTCATCGTCGCTTCAGAGACCGTGATTTCCGGCTTGCGTGCATCGGTGCTGCTGTCCATGGCGTCGTCCAGCGTCTCTTTGAGATCCACGCCTTCTTCCGTTTCTGCAGCTGCGACATCGACATCGTCTTTGACAGCCTGGCAGATCATACCTTGTTGCAAACCCAGGCCCATATCGATCAGGTTTTCGATTTCCTTGATCTGGGCACGAGCAAAGGACACAAGGCAGGCTTCGGTGCTGCCGGTGACTTTAGACTTGCCGTCCGCAGTTCCGTAGAGGCTATTTTGCTTACCGACGATCATTTCCTGGTCGAATTCGTAGCAGGTTTCATCGACCTGTTTAGCTGGGCGCAGGAAGACAGGTGGAAGACAGGTTGCAGCCGTACCATCGAGGTATGATTCCGCTTCTGCGGCTTTGGCTGCCAGGGTCTCAGGGGCTTCTTCGTCTGCAAGTCTGAGGGCCGAACCTGTTTCCGTTGGGAACACAGCAAGGGCCAGTGCGCCGGGATAGGCCATATTCATGGTACTGGCGACTTCACCTGCGATGGTGGTTGCGACCACCGTCGCATCATCTGCTGATGACGAACTTTTTCCGCAAGCGACCAAGGCGCACGATGCACCGAGTAGGCCGCTCAGAATTTTTCCGGACTTGATTTTTTTCATGCGCTGTCTCCTGCAAGAACCGACTCGTAATAAAGACCCCTTCGGTTTGCGAGACGGTTCCCATCATTACGTTGCGGTAAAGGTGTTAACCCCATGAAGGCCTACAGCAAATGACCGCTGATACTTCTTTTGTATGACCATTCCCGACTTGCCTTTCCTCATGACTTTGGCGAATATGGACAACCGGGATGGACCTTGGGTAAGAATGATCAGGACGCCTATGAAAATATTATGCAGTCTGATGTTTCAGCTGTTTTGGGTTTCTTCTCTTTTTGCTGAAGCCAGTTGGTTTACG
Organism: Oligoflexus sp.; assembly: GCF_035638955.1. Classification (GTDB taxonomy): domain Bacteria; phylum Bdellovibrionota_B; class Oligoflexia; order Oligoflexales; family Oligoflexaceae; genus Oligoflexus. The sequence continues at coordinate 31,069 of NZ_DASQYZ010000013.1, forward strand.
CCTGCCGATGCGCCCAAGGAACCGCAGAATGTTTACTGGCGCCCCCTGGTATCGCTGCTTCTGCCTGGCTTTGATCAGTACGCTCAAGGTCATTACACTTCGGGCCTTCTCTATTCTTCCGCATGGATAGGGGCCAACGTTTGGTATCAGGATCGCCTGGAACGCCTGGAGGACGATCAGGATGCGATGCAGTGGGATCTATGGTCCGAGCGGCAGCAGGATGATTACAGGAATCATCGGGAGCTGCCGCGGCAGGCGACGCTAGCCGGGCAGTATATAACGGCTGTTGGAGCGATGAGCGCCTGGCACTCCTTTCGTTCGGCAGTGGAAACGCAAAAACCCCTGGGCCGCTATGAATTTCTGCAAACGGAAGAAACACCCATGGATCTGCTTGCGGCACCCTTTCAGTTTTCGCATCTGCAGCGTTCCACGACCTGGGCTCCCTTATTGATTGCAGCCGGTTTAGGGGCGCTCAGCAGCCAGGCGTTGCCCGAAGATTATCAACGCGATCCCTATACGTCGTCGGACGCGGCCTATGCCAGCGTTCTTTCTTATAATGCCGGGGTTTCGGAGGAGGCCCTGTTTCGAGGTTATTTACAGCCTTTACTATATGAATCCTGGCGCTCCCCATTCTGGGCCAATGCGGTCCAGGCCACTGTTTTTGGCTTGGCTCATCGTTCCACGATTGAACGGCCTTTTGCTCAGATCGGCATGGGATATTATTTGGGCTGGTTACAGCAAAGGCGCGGCTGGACGTTAAGTGAAAGTATCTTCGTTCATACCTGGTGGGATGTGATCGTGCTCTCCAGTGCTTATCTCGTGCGTTTGAAGGATGATAAGCGTGGACCGCCGCCTGTGCTCTGGTTGCCTGCCGTTTCCTGGCTCTGGTGAATCCAAACGGGTTGGTAGGTTTTTGAAATAAAGCTCTTTAGCATGCGAATTTTCAAGCGAAAAGCGCCGCAAGTTAAGAAAATTCCCAAATCATCCGATCGCAACTAGACAGGTTAGTACAACCAGGACGGCTGGCGCCGGGGGATCAGGAAAGGTCTTACGCATGCGGGATTATAAACGTTCCAGGCTACAGGGCCGCGATGCCCTTGGTAGCGCCACAGATTCGCCCCAGTTGCCTTTCTATTCCCAGCTGCCTGAAGAATTTCTGGATCCCAAGCTTTTGATCCGTTTGAGTCACGCCCGTTGCCTGGAATGGCAATGCCTGCCCATTTGTGAGGATTCAGCTGGCGTCACGATTGCCACCCATGCCCAGACGTCCATAGAGATGCTCACGGAGCAACTGTCCCGCTTTTTTGACAAGCGCATCCACTGGGTCATCTGTCCTGAAACCTATTTACAAGCAGCCATCCATCGTGCCTTCGGGTTCTACCAGCGTTGAATCGCCGCTGCCAATCCAGGAAAATCGGTCGCCGCGCCCGGCTCTTTACCCTATAATGGCCCGGGCGATACACGAGGCAACGGAGCATTTCTGTGAATTTTTGGCGTTTTCCCCGTAAAATCCTGGTCTGTTTCATCCTGCCAATTCTCATTTTGAGCGGGTGTGCTTATAAGCGCATGATCTTTAATAATCTCGACTGGCTTGTGGTTTATCAGATGGATAGCTATCTGGATCTCACATCAGCCCAGGAAAAAAGCATCAAGGTCCCCGTGCAGGACACTGTGGATTGGTTGAAGGCGGAACGTCTGCCGGCGATCACCGATCTTTTGCGTGATGTGCAGACGGCCGTGCAGGCTCGCAAGATCGATGCAAAATCCTATGAAAGCTGGGTGAAACGTGTCAGTGTCTGGCGCCTGGAAGTGACCGAACGCATCACACCACCTTTGTCCACCCTGCTCAAGCAACTGGATGCATCGCAGATCGATCATCTGGAGCGTAAACTGGCCAAGTCTGACAAAAATCTCGTGAACCTTCTGGAACGCAGTGACAGTGAGTTCCCCGACGAGTTTGCGGATTATGTGGACGAGGCTGCAGCCGGTTACAAGTTTTGGGTTGGCAAACTTCGTAAGGATCAAAAGGCGCTGCTCGTCGATAAACTCGGCTGGAATCGAGCCATGCTCACCGAACAGTTGAAGCAGCGGCGCCAGGCCCGACAATTTTGGATCGAACTTTTGAAAAAACGCGATCGGGACCAGCTTGCAACTGCTATTCGCAATTCGGCCCATCCGGAAGGCAGCTTTCGCGACCCCGATCATCTGCGCTTTCGCAAGGAATCCCAGGAACGAGCGCAGGGCTTTTTAATCGCGCTGTTTGCGAGTCTTGATCAGGAGCAATGGCAGCATCTGGAGAAAGTGGTCAAAGAATTGGTCGTGGATATGGAAGCGTTGAATATGGCTGAAAGGAGTGGCAGCTGATGCTGAAGGTCTATGGCAATCCTAACACGCGCACCATGCGTGTCCTTTGGCTCCTGGAGGAATTGCAGGTCCCTTCAGAACTGCAACCCGTCGATCTTCGGAAGGGCGAGCATCATCATCCTGACTACTGGCGCATCAATCCGTTTGGCAAAGTCCCCTGCATTGCCATCGAAAGCTTCAGTCTGGCCGAAACATCCGCCATCTGCACCTGGCTTGCCGATCAGCATCGGGAACGGGAGTTGATTCCCGCGGCCGGAAGTCGGGCTCGCGGGACGCATGATCAGTGGCTTTCCTTTGCTTTGACAGAACTTGAAGCCCCATTGTGGTTGGTGTTGAAAAACACGAAACTGCTTCCTGAGGTGCAGAGGGTGCCCGCAATTATTCCGCAAGCTCTGGATGATTTCGCAAGATCCTGTCGCATCTTCGCCGCGCATATGCAGGCTCGGCCCTTCGTGTTGGGCGACAATTTTCAGGTCGTGGATATTTTCATGACGTCCCTGGTCAGCTGGGCTCAATCGCTGGATGCGCCGGGGCTGGATAAGGGTTTGGTCGAATACCGGGATCGCATGACCCAAAGACCAGGCTTTCAACGCTTTCGTGAGAAATACCTGGAGCCTGCCCTCTAGTCTCTATCCTATGCAGATGCTTTTCAATGATGGCCACAAGTTGCCTGGCCTCGATCGGTTTGGTGAGATAATCACTGAAACCGACATCAAGGGCTTTGGCTTTATGGTCATGCAGGGCTCACGATGGGCGTCTATCAATTATGCCCAAGATAAGGGAAAAACGCTGCGTATGCCTCTGGATTTCTCATGCCGAATCAATCCAGGCCCTTGGTATGAGCGGTCAGGCGCTTTTTTTCAAAACAAAAAGGTCAATGGAAGCTGGGACCGAACGGTGACTGGCGCGAGGCGTATAACGATCGGCACTCAGGTGATAGGTCATCGGTCGGCTAATGAGAATTTCACCCGGCTCGGCTTCTTCCTGTAATTTATGGGCGACATTCACCGCCTCACCCAGGGCCATATACTCCATACGCGCCGCATGCCCGATGCTGCCTACCACGGCCAGACCCTGATGAATGCCGATACGAACCCGCAGATGCCAGTTCAGGTCCGGGGGAAGATCAAGATTGATGTTCTGAAGGCGGGCCAGGATTGCTTCCGCACAGGCCAGAGCTTGCTGAGCCTGAACACTCGCCTGGGTGTTGCCTGTATCGCCGAAGATAATCATCACAGCATCACCCACGTAACGTTCAATCAAACCGTTCTGAGCAAAAGTTTCCTGAGTGGTGGCCACCATAAAGCGGTTGAGAATGCGGGAAATTTCGGTGGTGCCCAGATTTTCCGTGGCTTCGGTAAAGCTGACGATATCGATAAACAACGCGGTGACAAGCCGTTGCTCGGGCTGCTCATGCCAATGCATACGACCCTGCAAAACCTCACGGATCACCTGGGGTGGCATAAAGCGCTGCAAAACCTGGGTCGCCAGATAATGATTCATGCGCCGCAGCTCCATCATATTGCGGATCACCTTGATGCTGATCCAAAGACTGACTCCAGTGAGGACCAGCAGCAGGGCCGCCAGGCCAAAGCGTTGGCCGAGCTGCAGCCGGAGTGATTGGGTTTTTATAGCTTCCAGACGCAGGTTTTCACTGGCCGTCTCCTGCTGCACGGTCAACGCTCGGGTTTTCTCCTTTTCGGCCTGCAGACCCAGTCGGGCGGCTTCGGCTTGGTAGGTTTCCTGAGCAAAGCCCTCGTGCCAGGCCCGCAGGCGAATGGCATGATCATGCAAGGCATCATAGGCCCGGGGATAGTTTCGCAGGCCATAGTAGGCCTGGGCCTCCAATTCGCGGGCTATAATGTGATCATAAATCAAAGACGCCGGCATGAGCCGACGGAATGTTTCCACCGCCGCAAGCGTTTTTTGCCATTGACCTGACTTGGCATAAATCATTGCCGCTTTGATTTGCGCGTCGCCCAGCCACTCTTCGTCCAGTTCGGGTTGAAAATAGGTCAAGGCATTTTGTAGCAGCAGCAACGCAGCCTGAGTTTGATTCGCTCGATTCAGAAGATTGGCCTGGGCAATCAGGACGGATCCGTGCAGGCCGCTGGCTGGAAGATTCCTGAGAAGATCCAACGCTTTTTGCAGAGCCTGGGATGCCGCGCGATCACCCTCACGGGTCTTGAGCCAGGTATGCATGACGCCCAGATTATAGCTGGTGTTGGCTTTGAAATAACGCAGAGGCATGGGTTGAATAAGTTGCCAAAGATCCTGAAATGCTGTGACGGATCGATCGGCAAACTTACGATAATCGGTTCGATGCGCGAAGCTTTCATAAATCGTCGCACGGTAGAGTAGCGGAGCGGTTTCATCATCGGCAATCTGTTTCAGCTTTAAATCATAATAGGCTCGCTCCCGGTATTCCAGAAAATCATAAAGAAGAATCTGCGAAATAATCTGCGCATCGAGGGAACGTTGTTCCGTGGAACGCAGAAATTCCTTGAGGGGCGTGACATCGCGATGTTCGCCCTGCAGGAGCCGGTGCGCCAGGCTCATGGCCTCGAGTACCGCGGCCCCATCCAACCAGCCCTGTTGGCGAGCCAGCCGTGCGCCGTGCAGAAGGTCAGAAGGATTTTTGATGGCGCTGATATCATGTAAACTCATTTCGGCCAGGCCGATCGCCACCATGCACGGAGCCATCAAGGGTTTGGTTCGATCCCGAAGGCTGGCCAGATCATGACGGCTTTGCTCCAAAAGAGTGACCGGATCGTCCGCAGCCTGATTCAGGAGTTGACTGAGGCTGGCATTCGATTTCAGGCAAGGCCCGGCCCACAGGGAACCACTCCCGAGCCAGAGACCAATAAGGACCAGTAGCCTCATGAGACAGCCTCCTGTTCCCCATGGCGAACCCAGATATAGAGCGCCTGATGCAGTTCAATGCCTTTTAAAATAAAATGGCCCATCAGACGGTATTCATCATCCTTCAAAATCAGCGCAATAAGTTCGCTGACCACGATATCACCAGGCGCCGCCAGCCCTTCAATGCGCGAAGCCATGTTCACCGTGGCCCCGATCGCAGTATAGTCTGTTCTCTGTTCACCACCGAAGAAGCCCACCAGTGCAGGCCCATGGTGGATGCCGATCGCCAGCTGCAGATAAAGCCCATGAGGCAAGGACCAGGTTTTTTGGAGCTGATCCAGACGCATGATCATGGCTTCGGCGCACCGCGTAGCCGACCGAACCTGGGACTCATCATCCATGGGCAGAGGCGCTCCGAACAGGATCATCAGCGTGCCTCGATTGAATTTATCGATGGTGCCACCGTGAGCAAAGATGACTTCGCTCATGGCTTCCAGAAACAGATTCAAGGCCTCGGCCAGGTGATTGGGGCCCAGTTTCTGGATGAGGTCCTCGAAGTGTGGAATGCGGGCAAAGACCACGGTGATGTCATAGCGCTTTGGATCCTGCTCCACATGCTTTTCCCCCGCCGCGATCGCATGGGCAAGGGCTGGTGGCACAAAACGCTGGAGCAGGTTTTCCCGGATATGCAGGTGGACATCATGAGTTTTTTGGTGCAGCTTTCTGCCGACGAGGGTCAGCACGATGATCAGGATGAGGAGAAGCAGCGCTCCACGGATCAGAATATCCAGGGACTTCTTCCGACCGGTTGTGATCTGCTGGAGTTGCTCTTCCACAAGGGTTTTACGACGTTTGGCTGCCGCTTCAACTTCCAGGGCCAAACCCCGGGCCTGTTCCAAATCGATCTGATTGTCAATGAGTCGGGCATTGACCTCTGAACTTTCGTTGGCAGCTAGGGTTTCATGATAAAGCTTGAGGTGTTGCTCCAGCTTCGCATAGGCTTCCTTCGGCTGATTCAAAGCTGCCAGGGCTTGCTGCTGCAGGTCCAGAATTTCCAGTTGATCCTGCTTATAGTTTTCTTTGAATATTTTTTGAGCCTGCTCAAGACCAGTCAGTGCATCCTTGTAATGCTGGAGGCCTAGATGCGCTCGCGCCATCTTCTTATAAGTATCACCGAGCCAAACTTCAGATTTTAGCTTTTGAAACAGCTGGAGAGCTTTCTGCAACCATTCGAGCGATTCCTGGTGCCGACCTTTTTTATGATAGTAAACGCCAAGCGCCGACATGGATGTTGCCATGGTCATGGTTTCATCGATCTCAGTGGACATGGCAATGGCATCGAGCAGCAGAAGTTCGGGATCCAGGTCGGGGAACGACTTGCCCATGCGGGTGAGCAGGAGCGAGGTGTTGGATTTGGCCGAGGCCAGGAAATAACGAGGCCGGGTTTTTTCGAGGGCTTTGATGATATCGCGGTACATGCCCAGGACCTGGTCCTGGCTTGCATTCATAGGGAGGATGGCCACACAATTATGCAGAATTTCCAGCCAGTCGTAGGTCCCGATATTCAGGTCCTGCGGCTTGATTTTTGGGATGTCCTTGAGTTTGCCAAGACCTTCCTTGGTATTGCCCGTATCGATCAGAATCCACGCCAGCTCCGTCAGGATCAAAAGCTCAACGCCCTTCTGCTTCAGCTGCCTGGCCTCTTCAATCATATCGATATAAATTTTCTTGCGGGCGGTGAAATTTTCAGGATTATGCTGAACACCCTGCATCAGACGGAAGCGCTTGACGAAGAGATATTCGCGATAAAACTGACGGTCATAAGCCGTTTTCTCGGCAAAAGCGAGCTCATCCGCCTTGGGAATCGCGGCCTCATTGGTTTCCGAACGCAGCAAAGCCACAAAACCTGTGATCCATTCCTTGAAACGCTTGTCCCGATCCACTTGCGGCAGCTCTTTTTGCAGCCACCGGGCCAGCTGATGCGGGGCATCGTACTGGGCGAACTCAATGGTTTCAGGTTGTCCAAGGTCATAGGCAAAAAGAGGCCCGGCGCCGCAGCACGCCAGCAAAAAAGTGAAAAGGATTTGGGTCCAGTTCATACCGCCTCAAAATTCCGTAAGCATACGGATGATTTATCGGCGGACTGGGCAGGGATATGTGGCCAGGAAAGGGAAAGATGTCTTACGTTTTGAGCAGGAACCTAGAGAGTCAGGCCTTCAAGCTTTAACATGAAGGCATATTCCTGAGCGACTTCCTTGATCACTGCGAAACGTCCGGAAGCGCCGCCATGTCCTGCTGTCAGATTAGTACGCAGGAGTATGGATGTCGGAGCTTTATTGTGATCACGCAGCTTCGCAACCCACTTTGCCGGTTCCCAGTATTGAACCTGCGAATCATGCAGACCCGTGGTGACCAGCATATGCGGATACTTTTGATCCTTGACGTTGTCGTAAGGTGAATAGGATTTCATGTAATCATAGAATTCTTTTTTACGAGGATCGCCCCACTCATCGTATTCGCCGGTCGTCAGAGGAATGGTTTCATCCAGCATCGAGCTGACGACGTCGACAAAGGGCACCTGCGCAATCACGCCTTTATAGAGGTCAGGCCTTAGGTTGATGATCGTGCCCATCAAAAGACCGCCCGCGCTGCCGCCCATGGCGTAAAGGTGATCGGGCGAGGTGAAGCCCTGATCGATGAGCCATTGGCTGCAGTCGATAAAATCGTGGAAGGTATTTTTCTTGTTCAAAAGTTTGCCGCTTTCATACCAGGCGCGTCCCATTTCCGAACCACCACGGATATGAGCGATGGCAAACACAAAACCGCGATCCAGAAGACTGGCGCGAGCCGAACGAAAGGATGGTTCCATGGAAAATCCATAGGAGCCGTAGCCATAGATCAGGGCCGGATTCTTGCCGTTTTTTTGCAGACCTTTTTTATATACAAGTGACACGGGGACGTCAACGCCGTCGCGAGCTTTGACCATGACGCGTTCGGTCGCATAGGCATTGGGGTCATAGTTATTGACCTTGGTTTGCTTGATTTCCCGACTCTGCTGGGCAGCAAAATCCCAGGCGTAGACCGTATTGGGCCTGGTCAACGATTGGTAGGCGTAAAGATAATCCTTGGTATCATATTCAGCGTTGATGTAAGGCGACACCACATAAGCGGCCTCCTGGAAGGGGATGTCACGGACGGATCCATCCTTCCGGCTTAAAATACGCAAACGGCTGAGACCGCCTTCACGTTGGTTCAGGACGATATGACTATCAAAAACTTCCAGGCCCTCGATTAAAATCTGGGGACTATGAGCGACCAGGGTTTTCCAATGGGCCATCCCAGGCTTATCACGGGTGGTTTCCATGACCTGGAAATTTTGCGCGTTCGAGTTGGTTAAAATGATCAGGCGGTCCCCGCCGTCTTCAACGGAGTATTCCAGGCCTCGCACCCGTTGCTGCACCAGAGTAGGTGTGCTCTTCACCTTATCCGTGGGGAGAAACCGAACTTCCGAGGTCGTGGTGCTGGTCGCATTGATAAAGAGCAGGCGCTCACTCAGACTCTTGCTGATCGAGAGTTCGAAGGTGTTGTCCTTTTCCTCATGGATCAGCTCACTTTTAAGGTCGCCGAGAGTGCGACGCAGGATCTGATAGGAGCGCAGGGTCGTGGGGTCCTGCCGTGCGTAAACCAGGGTCTTGCTGTCCTCGGCCCATTCAAAATTGCCTTTGGTTTTTTCAAGACTCAAAACCCGCTTGCCGGTTTTCCGATCGTACACCTCGATGGTGTAGAAGCGGCGACCCTGGGTGTCGACGGCATAGGCCATGTAGCGTTCGTCAGGACTGAGCGACGGTGCGGTCATGGCAAAGTATTTGTTGCCCCGGGCGCGGACGTTGCCATTCACCAGGATCTCTTCAGGCCCTTCCATGGCGCCTTTGCGTCGGCAATAGATCGGATATTCGCCCTCGCCTTCGGTGCGTGTGTAATAGGCATAGCCGTGATGCGAGTAAGGTGCGGATTGATCATTTTTTTCAATCCGGCCTTTGATTTCCTCATAAAGTTTTGTCTGAAGTTTTTCCGTGTCCTTCAGGACAAATTCTGTATAAGCATTTTCGTCTTTGAGGTGCTGAATGACTTTGGGATTCTGGCGATCGTGAAGCCACAGATAGGGATCGACGCGAACGTCACCATGCTTTTCCAGCTTTTTTTCCAGGCGCACCGTCTTCGGTGGAGCCATCGCCAGGCCCAAGCTTGAAGTGAACCCAATAGACGTCAAGAGGAGTGAGAGACGAAGCAACATCGCATTGACCTTTCCTGTCAAAAACCAGCTGCCATTGCTAGCATAGGACAGGTATTATTTCCAGCGGTTGTGCAGCCAAAAATAGTGTTCTGGGTATTTGCGGACTGCGCCTTCCACGACGCGGTTAAACAGCTCAGAATGCTGCAGAATGTCGTCACTGCGGTTGTCGCTGGTGACCAGATTCAACGCCGGCTCGAATTCCATCACATGCTCACCGAACGCCGTGCGATGCATATAGCCCGGAACGACGGGGGCGGGACGTCGGGCCCAGATCGCGGCAAAACTGGTATTGGTCTTGGCTGGCGTCCCAAAGAATGGCAGTCGGGGTTCGCCAGGGCGGGCTTGATCGATGACAAAGCCGACGATCTCGCCACGGTCCAGGACTTCACGGATGCCACGCATGCCATCGCCCGCACGCTCGCGCCGGATCCAATAAAAGCCATTTTTGAAACGCAGGCGCTCGACAAAGCGATTGGTGCCTTTGCCTCCCACTTTTTTCACCACGACGTAAGCGGGTTTAAAGGCCCGGGTGACCTTGGCTCCCATGGCCTCCCAGTTGCCGAGATGGAAGCAGAGGATATAGACGCCTCGGCCTTCCGCCAGTGCCGCACGCAGGTGTTCGCCACCACGAACCTCGATCCGTTCGGCAATGGGTTTGCGAATCGAAATCATGGTTTCAAAAATGCTCAAGATAAAGTTGAAAATCGACTGACGGGCAATCTGCTCTTTTTCCTGAGCCGACTTGCTGCTGCCGAAGGCCGTATCGATATTGCGAAGCATCAGTGATCGACGGATACGCAACCCGTCGAAGACAATCAGGGTGATAAAATGGGCCAGACTGACTAAAATACGATCCGGCAGCCGGCTGAGGCTTTGAGCCAAAGCGGTGAGAACGTGTTCCACGCTTAAGTCCTTATCAGTCATGGGGGAGTTATATCTTTTACCCATAAAGCTTTTAGGTCCCTCTTGTCCAGTAAAAAAACCCAGAGGTTACCTTTGTGGAATTTGCATGGACGAGGATTTGACGAAAGGCGAGACTGGTGATTACATGTTCCCATTCCATGCACCATTCTCTTAAAGGACACCTGATGAACAGGACCGGAGTATCGTCGGCGACCCATAAAACCGTAGGCTTCAACCCAAGTCTGCTCGTGGAAAACAAGAGCCACGGGTTGGGGGTGTTTGCAGCACAAAATTTTGTGATTGGTGATCGGCTGGCGATTTTTGAAGCCGAGTTCGTCGAATATCCAACCAGGTACACCATACAGGTGGATAACCGAAAGCATCTCGTGACCGAGGGGAACCTCGGCGCATTTTTGAACCACAGCTGTGACCCCAATGCCCGTTTCGTAGCCGAAACCTTGGAAATCATCGCGGTCAAGCCGATCAAAAAAGGCGAAGAGGTGACCTTTAACTATCTGAGCAGCGAGTGGGAAATGGCCTCGCCTTTCCAATGTCAGTGCGGCTCGGATGAGTGTCACGGTTCCGTTCAGGGCTTTCGGCATCTGTCCATGGATCAGAAACTCCAGCTGGCGGATCTGGCTTTGCCCTATCTGCGTCGCCTGATTCCGCTACAGCCCTGGTGGATGAAGGATGAACTCGCTGAAGACGAGCGTGGACTTTTGCTCGATGGAAAGCCGGTGTTGGAACTGGCTCAGGAACATGGGACGCCGCTTTACGTTTACTCAGGAAAAACCATCCGCAAGCGTCTTGGGGAATTGCGGAGTGCCTTGCAATCGACCGGCTCGGCGTATCGCATGCATTATGCAATGAAAGCCAATCGATTTGGTCCCATTCTTGCTCTGGTGCGGGCCGAGAAGGATGTTGGCATTGATGCCAGCTCACCACGCGAGGTGGCTCTGGCGTTGCAGTCAGGCTTTCGAGCCGATGAAATTTCCGTCACCTGCAGCATGCCGTCACGCAAGGATTTGAAGCTCTTCGCTGAATATGGAATTCATCTCAATCTCGACACCTTTTCGGCCTTAAGGCGTTGGGCAGCGACTCCCGGACGAAATCCTAACGTCGGTCTTCGACTTGATCCTGGGATTGCTCTTGGATATGGCGACAATCCCAAGCTCTCGTATGGCAATAGCAAGTTTGGGTTTTCGCTGGCTCAGGGCCTCGAGGCTTATGTTTTCGCGCAGGACGCCGGACTTGTCGTCGATACACTCCACGTTCATGTGGGTTGGGGCTTGCAGCAGAAAATTGCTGGACTGTTGGCCCATGTGTTCAGCCAGGTGGCTGAGCTGGCTCGTGATCTGCCCACTCTCAAGACGATTAACATTGGAGGCGGCCTTTGCTGGAAACAGGCATCGCAGGATTTGCCCCTGGCCATAGGGTCGTGGGCTGAACTCATAAAAACCCACCTGGCGCCCTTGGGATTGCAGATTGCGTGTGAATCAGGGACCTATGTCGTCGCTTCATCAGGATTGCTGGTCACCGAAATCAACACGCTCGAGCAGCGCTTTCAACAACCTTGGATTGGCGTGGACTGTGGGCATAATGTGAACGTTTATGCCGCCCATTACAGCATTCCGCAGGAAATCATTGCTGTGACACAACCCACGGCAGAAATCGACGCTCATTATGTGGTGGCCGGTAATATCAATGAAGCCAACGATATTTTTGCCCGCTCCTGCTCCCTGCCGCCCATGGCTGAAGGTGACTTCCTCGCCTTTTTCCCGGGTGGAGCCTATGGTGCAAGCATGGCCAGTGACCATTGCTTGAAGGGTCTGCCCAAGGAATGGCTGATCTAGGTCAGACCAGGGGTGGCGGGAGAGATCCCGCCCCATGCCTGCAGAAAAACTAAAGCAGGAGTCGATAAGCCGGATTATCCGTTTCCCTGGTAAATGGATAATTGATTCGCTGCAAATGACCTTCGAAGTCCAGGCGTTCGTCCCTTCGCACTTCAAAAGCGATGAGCACGCGTCCATAATCGGCGCCGTGGGATCGATAATGAAAGAGCGAAATATTCCAGCGATCGCTGATCACGGCCAGGAAATCGGCCAGGGCCCGCGGCCGCTCGGGAAAGACGAAGCTGTAAAGTTCCTCTTCAATGGCTTGCGGGGCACGCCCACCCACCATGTGCCGCACGTGTTCCTTGGCCAGCTCGTTTTCAGTCAGGTCTTCCACCCGATAGCCCTCGTCCCGTAATCGAATGAGCAGGCGCTCCTGGTCATCGATTCCATGAACGGAAAGTCCCAGAAAGATATAGGCCTCTGGTGTTCCATTGGTCCGATAATTAAACTCCGTAATGGCTTTACCGGCCAGAATCTGCGTGCAAAATTCTTTCAGCGCGCCCGGCCTTTCCAATAAACGAATGGCCAGAAGGCACTCGCGCCCGGCGCCGGTCATGGCTCGTTCCGCTACAAACTGCAGGCGTTGAAAGTTCATATTCGCGCCGGAGTTGATCGTTACGATATGCTTTTCCTTCAAGGCATGCTGCCGGATAAAGGCCTTGGCCCCCGCCCAGGATAAAGCGCCAGCGGGTTCCACAATCGTTCTCGTTTCGCTATAAATATCCTGGATCGCGGAACAGATTTCATCGGTCGAGACCTGAATGAAACCATCCACATAGTCTTGAGCAATGGCAAGGGTATGGGTTCCGACCTGCCGCACGGCCACGCCATCGGCAAAGACCCCGACCTGATCCAACACCACACGTTCGTTCTGCTGGACGGAGCGAGCCATGGCATCGCTGTCCAGAGGTTCTACCCCGTAAATTTTCACGGCGGGATTGAGGCTCTTGATATAAATGGCCAGGCCAGCGAGCAGGCCGCCGCCGCCGACGGGAACAAAGACATAATCGACTTCCGGGCAGTCCTCGATGATTTCCTTGCCCACGGTTCCCTGACCCGCGATGACCAAAGGATCATCAAACGGATGAATCATCTGCGCCCCCAGCTTTTCCACCAGCTGAAGGCAATGATCATAGGCCTGCGAGTAATGATCACCAGCCAACACAATCTCGGCCCCGAAGCGGGCGACGGCTTTGATTTTAATATCCGGGGTCGTCGTTGGCATCACCACCCAGGCGGGCATACCCAGTCTGCGCGCGGAAAGGGCCACGCCCTGGCCGTGATTGCCTGCCGAGGCACAGATGACGCCGCGGCTGCGCTCGTCCTTGGGAATGGCCGCTATGCGATTGTAGGCGCCACGAATCTTGAAAGAAAAAATCGGCTGTAGATCTTCGCGCTTGATGTAAATGGAATTACCCCATGCGGTTGATAGCTGGGGCGCCGCTTCCAACACTGTATGCCTGGCAACATCGTAAACGCGAGCTTTGAGAATCTCTTTAAACAGCGATTGTTCCATGGTGGGCCTCGGGTTGAACTGGGCCCATCCTAGCACAGGGGAGGTGAGGTCCAGGGAAGGGCTTTCCCGAACTCACTGCGTTTTGACGCTTGAAAGCCTACGGCAGGGTTGGAAAACGCTACCGTTTGGTGAGGAAAGTATGAATGGTCAAATTGGCGTCAAAACATGCGGTTAAAAATCCTGAGGCAGACGCAGGATCAAGGTCGCCGGTCCCTGGCCGCCATCCGGCAGCTGCAACATGAAACTGCCGCGGGCGGACTGCAAGGTGCCTTTTAAATCGGCCAGCAGTTCCTGGATATCAAGCTGGAGACGCTGATGATTGTGGACAAAGAAAACCAGCGTAAACATCCAGGTTGCATGCTGCACTTCAAAACCAAGCGCATGAAGGCGACCCTGCAGAGGACCTTCGATGCGATTCAAGGTCGAGCAGAGGACCAGAATCACGAGTCGGCCCACGGCATGGGGGAGCGTCTGAGCCTGATCACAGCCTGAAGTCAGAGTGCGGCCACGACTGAGGTGGCCCTGGCACGAGGGAAAGAGCAGGACAAAGTCGATCAGTTCGCGGACGGGAATCGGCTGATCATCCTCAATCCCGGGACCTGAAGCAATCAAACGATAACGCTGGGTGCTTTGAGAAATGTCGAGCACGGCTCGATGGGCAGACTGGATTCGGGGCATGGCATCGGCGAGCTGGTCTGATCCGGTGATGGCACGCATGTCATTGGCAAAGCGTTCCAAAGACCGCAAGGGTTGGTCGAGATCCCGGGCCATACCGTTGGCAAAATCAGCCAAGAGCTGCAGTCGTTTTTTTTGCCTTCTTCCAAAGAGAAATTGATCGATATATAGGCGCAAAGAGCGAAACATGAGCGTCTCCTGGAAATTCAAGGTCACAGGGCATGCGAATCGTAAAACAGCTGCCGATCGTGGGCGACTCGTAGCTCATCTGCCCACCTTGCGCCTCAATCAAACCTTTTGCCGTGGCCAGCGTTAAGCCTTGGCCAACCTTGAAAGATTTGGTGGAGAAAAAAGGTTCGAAGATGCGAGGCCGAAGGTGGACAGGGATCCCGTGACCGTTATCAATGACCTGCAGAACCACACGCGTGTCTTCACGAAAAATCTTGATCGTGACATCAGGCTGGTCCTGATGCGCGGTGGCTTCCAGTGCATTGTCGAGCAGTCCTTGCAAAGTCCTGAGGAGCTGATGCGGACGGCATTGAATGCACATATTGTAAGTGGCATCGATAATCTGGACGGAGACACGTGAACCTTGAAGGCGATTCTGGTTCAAGATCAGGAGCTGCCGGCAAAGACTTCCGATATTTTTTTCCTGGATGGCTTCATCCAATTGCCCCTGTGAAAAGGATTTAAGCCCATCGACGACGTAACGTATACGCTGCAGGGCTTGATCCAACTTATTTTGCAGCAGCATGAAATCGGCGGGGGTAGGATCGCTTTGAGCCAGCCTTTCATACTGGATCAATAAGCCCATGGCGATGGCCAGAGGATTGTTGACTTCATGGCTCACGCCGCCAACCATCGTATCCAGTGACTCCAGTCCAAGGGACTTGGCTATTTTGCGGCAGGAACACCGCAGGTCCTGGGGCTTTTTTTTACGTGACAGAATGGAATCCGCGAAATTCCTAAATTTCAGCAGAAGGCCAGGCACGTCGGGCATGGATAAGTCTCTTTTGCGATTCAATGGAATGTTTCTAAAGGAAGAATGCGTGACGCTGTCCAAAAGCACAAGCGCAGAAAAGTCTTCATTTGTCGGGAATTACCGCAGGTTCATGCATATTAAAAACCAAGGCCAAATGAATGGACATAAACATGAAGTTGATAAATACATGCTTTTGGACAGTTTGAGAGGATGGGTCTGAGGATATGGTTGAGCTGGCCAGCCGGCCTGTTATGATGCTTTCAACTGACGAACAGCGTGACGAAGGGGCAGGGATGTTCGTCGGATGATGCGCAAGGGACGATGAAGGATGGAACCTTGCCAATCTCCGTATTGAGTGTGCGACCTGGTTTTTTGATGCAAGGTCAACGCCCGTTCGGCAATGCGCTGAGGGTGGGGCAGGGTCAAGGGTTCAATCGGAAATTCATCGCGAATGAAATTCCGCAGTTCTTCCGCAGACAGCAGATCACTGCGAATCAAGTAGAGCTTCACAGGGCGCGCCTGACCCGCAAACTGCCGCGAACCCAGATAGATCAACTCGTCAGGTATTGTGGTCAAGTGCTCCAGAAAGCTTTCGGTCATGATGATATTGGAGCCAGGCAGACGATGCACCAATTTTTCAATGCGGTGCAAAAGATCGATTTCATTGGATGTGGTATCAAATGATTTTTGCGTCACATCACCGGCTGGTGTCTTCAGATGCACGGTATGCACATCCACAACAGCGTCATGGGCTGCATGCAAGGCAATCCCGCATTCGAGATCCACATGATAGACCTTGTTCAAGCCGCGCAAGGCCACTCGGAATTCCCGGGCTGCTGCCAGCGCGGCTTCGCCATAACCCCGAATGCCATCCATCAAACCAAAATGCGCATAAGCCGAGTCCCCGGAATGGGATTCACGGAATCCACCGTGCCGCATGATGGATTCGGAAAAGAGCTGAATCACGGCCGCTCGCAGCGGTTTGCCTTCAATGGTGAGCCCATGAATGCGGCTGGATCCGACGATATCAAAGGTAATGCCGACCAGATCGCGACGGATGGGGAATTTCAGCTGCGGATTCTGTAAGGCCCACAGCACGAAGGGTGGCACCCAGCACTCCAGCTCGCGCCGCATTTCGGATTCGCGGTGACGGGCCAATTCCAATTCCAGTCGGGCCTTTTCGAGGTCCATGGCTTGGCGTTCCAGCTCCTGACGCTTATTAGCCAGGTCGGCCAGCACTTCCTCTTTCTGGCGATTGACTCGATAAAAATCGATGGCTCGCTGCAGGGATTGTTCGAGGAGCTCGGGTTCCCAGGGTTTTTTGATGTAATCGAAGACCTGGGCCTTGTTTACCGAACTGATGACCAAATCTTCATCCGAGTATCCCGTGACAATGATACGAACCGCCAGCGGCACAAGTTGAGCCGCCAGGGCCAGAAATTCCACGCCCTTCATCCCCGGCATTCTTTGATCCGTGACAATCACCCAGGGATCCAATTCCTTCATACGGGCCAGCGCCGCCAAGGGATTGTCAAAACAGTGAACGGACCAACTCGCCGCACAGATCGCATCGAAAACTGTGAGGTTATTGGCTTCATCATCCACATATATGATCACGGGCTGCATGCTGGAGCGCCTCCCTGTGGACTCTTGGGAAGCGTGATGGTGAAGGTCGAGCCGCAGCGTGTATGCGGATCCAAAAGGAGCGATCCCCCGTGGCGAACCACTTCCTTGCGGGAGATGTGCAGACCCAATCCGGTTCCCTTACCGACATCTTTGGTCGTGAAGAAAGGATCAAAGACCTTGTCGCGTATATCGTCGGGCACACCAGGGCCGTCGTCGTGAATTTTCAATTGCACCGCGTCCTGGGCGGCTTCGGCTGTGATTTGAATCAAGCCGCGGTCACCGATGGCATCCAAGGCGTTGATGACAAGGTTCATGAGCACCTGGTTGATCGATGCGCCGTTCACGGCAATTTCCAGATCATCGGGAACATTGATTTCAACCGTTACACCCTGGGGCACGCGGTTATTGAGAATAGCCATGGTCGATCGAACGAGATCGATGACACGATGTTCACGCATGCTGGCATGATTCAATCCCGAGTAGGTACGCAGACTGTTCATGATTTCAAAGGTGAGCCGCAGGCCTTCCTGCATTGTGTTCAGAAGCTTCCCGGCCTGCTCATTGTATTCAAAGTGGGCACTCTTTTGAAACAGGCGACGCAAGGGAGTGATAGCCCCGTTCACATAGTTCAGCGAATTGTTGATTTCGTGGGCTATGCCTGCGGCCACCATACCGAGCGAGGCCATCTTTGACGATTGAATCAAATCCGCCTGGGCCATGCGCAGAGAATTCAGAGCTTCTTCCAGGGCTTCCGTTTTAGCCGATATTTCCGCGGTCTTTTTAATAACTTCATCTTCCAGATGATGCCGCAGATAGTCACGCTCCCGATAGGCTTCCGTGATGCGCTCATGCACATCCAGGGCCAGGAATGTCACTCCACATAGGACACCGATCGAGAGCAGCACAGGTCCATGCACCAGCCCGAGAACGACCAGGACATCGTTGCCCGAGATAAAAATGAACGAGCTCAAACTCAAAATTTGAAGGACGAGCGTGCGGTTGATGCCCTGACGGCGGGACCTCTGCATCAGGTTATAGAAGCCCATGCCCATGACGCCGAAGAATGTTCCGAATGGAATCGTTGTCCCAAGCTGAATCACGTCGCCCGTGGTCCCCAGGGCTATGATAAGGACGGCCACGATCACGTGCGCGCAGTAAATGGTCAGTGCGCGAAAGCCAAACAGTCCAATCACACGGAAGGTATTGAAGAGAAGCAGCGTCCCCGTCCACAGGGAAAAATCGGCCAGCTTATGCAGTTCCAGCATGGAGTAGTGCAGATTGAAAGGCGAGGGCGTGGTCGCTATGAAATAAGCTGCGAATGCTGCTCCCGTGCCGACCAGGGACAGGGTCAGGAGATGGGGCACCTGACCCCAGAAGACGAAGAAACTGATCAGCGCCAGCATCAAAAGACCGCCTGATGCGACCGCGTTCAAAGTTTCCTGATAGAAATTGATGTTGGGAGATTCCGCCTGGAATCTTGGCCAGAAAGACACTCGGGCAAAATACTGGCTGTAAGAATAGGCTCGCCAGGTCAGCTTTTTACCGCCGAGCATGGTTTTGCAGGCGACGATCATCGTCCCATAAAAGGAACGCGCTGTGGCGAATGTGGGATCACCAAAAAATTCCACGCGCTTGCCATCCAACAGGGCCTCATGAGCGCCATGAATAATCATGGGAAATTCTATGAAACCTTCGGGGTTGGCGTTGCAAGCCTGTGGGGCTGCCTCGCTGCTGGCTTCCAGCTTATAAACGCCCTGGCTTTCCTGCCAGGTTTGTTCGACAGTCCACTGGCTCGACTGCTCCGACAACGAAGGCAGCGACCCAACGCCCAGAAGGGACGTCAGGCTCATGAGCACCGAGACTGCGAACTCGGACAAAGTCATTCAAACCTCCTAGGCCACCAAGGGAAGAGTCAACTGATCGGGAGAAAAATCGGCCTTGCGCATCGCCGCTTCCAAGGTGGTTAATACAAAATCCAAATCGGAGCGTGTATGCTGAGACATCAACGTAAACCGGAACCGACAGCTGCTGCGACTCACTGCAGGATAAACGATGGGGACCGCAAAGATACCCTCATCCCGCAAGTGCGCATTCATGATACTGAGCTTTTTTTCATCTCCGATGATAACAGGAATTACTGAACTTTCGTGATGCGGATCTATGCTAAACCCGAGATGCTTCAGACCACGCACGAAGTGGCTGATATTATCCTTTAAATTAGTCACAAGTTCTTTTTCATTCATAAAGATGCGGAGCGCTGCCAGGGCTGCTGCGGCCGTACTTGGCGGAATGGATACAGAAAAAATGTGAGGCCTGGCGAAATGATAAAGCCAGTCCACCATCTCGGCGGAACCAGCAGCAAAGGCACCGATGCCACCGCAGATTTTCGAGAAGGTGCCCATGACCACATCCACTGCGGGCAGGACGCCGCTCCGAGCTGCCGCTCCCATACCGCCTGGGCCAACCACTCCGAACGAATGAGCTTCATCCACCATCAGTCGACCGTTATACCGGCGAGCGAGGGCACTGATCTGATCGATCGGAGCTACATCGCCATCCATGGAAAAGACACCTTCCGTGACGACGAGGCAGCCGACGTACTGATTTCTCTCGTCGATCAGCATCTTCTCCAAATGCTTGGGCTGATTGTGTTTGAAGAATCTTGACGTTGCTGAACTCATGCGCATGCCATCCTGAATGGAAGCATGGGTCAGCACATCGGCAATGACCAAATCCTGTTCGGCTGTCAATCCTGTAATAATTCCAACATTGGCCGTATAACCAGAATTAAAGAGCAGGGCCTTTTCCTTGCCGAACATGCGGGCCAGCTCATGAGCCAGCTCATCATGAACGCGTGTATTGCCCGTTGTCATCGGTGAGCCTGTGGAACCGAACCCATATTGATCCAGAGCCTGCTTGGCGGCTTCGATAACTTTGGGATGACTCGACAGTCCCAGATAATCATTGGAACAGAGCATCAGATAATCATTACGACCATGCTTGCGAGGCATGTCCAGCAAGACTCTTGGGCCTTTCGAAGGTTGCCGCAAGCTATGATATTGATACTTCGGTGTTTCCTTCCACTTTCTATATAGAAATGAAAACTGGCGACAGCGGGCAAAGAGATCCACGTTGGAGCTCTCTGAACTCAAAAACGATGCCAGGCTGAATTTGTCGGGATCCAATTCAAATTCATAGGCGCTCTCGGTCATCGTCAGGACCTGGCTCAGAGGACCATCGATGGGAACCTTGTTATCGATGGTTTGAAAGCCATAGAAATAGCTGTTGTTTTCCGAGCGAATCGCTCGCAAAACCAACCGCCCTAGGTAAGCGCTCTTTTCACCCCAGGAAAGCTTGGCTGGAGGCAGAACGCTGCCTTCGAAAAAGCCTTCATCCGAAGAAAGCGAGACATCCGTCGTGGCACCCAGTCCCAGGAGGGAGCAATTGAGCACTTTCAATCGATGGGTTGCCCCCGAACTCGACTGTAAAGTGAGCGTGAGGTCTCCACCCTGCTGGACGCGAAACCTGGTGTGACGAATGGAATTGGCTAAATTGGTCATAAGATTCCCCCATCGGGCCGACTTCACTGCATTCGGCCTCCCTCTTTCCGCCTCGGCAGAATTGGGTCAGGTATTAATTGCAAAGGCGACTGTCGCTAGAAAGCGTCAGAAGGAAGGGCGCGGATGCACGCAGCTAATGAGTGAGAGTGGACCTTGGACCAAACGGCTTTTTTCGTCGGGTCGAGGTAAGAATTTCGCCAGGCCCGACGGGGTTGCTGCTCAAACTGAGTGCATTAATGCGAAAGGCTGATGCCGACCGTGAGCCCTTCGACCTGCATGGGGAATGAGCTTTCGGTCCGGTACTCCTGCAGGACTTCGGTCCCATTGGGGCCATCGGCACTGAGCTGCCAACGATATTTGGTTGTGTAGCGAGCCTGCAGACTGATGGTGCCTTCCGCAAAGAGGCTCACATGATCCCAGTTATAGGAGGCGACCAGCACCAGATCATTCGCCCGCATCTCGCCGACGCCTCGAACCAGAACCGAAACCGGCCTTTGATCCGCGCCGACGATGGTGTCCTGGAGGGAACCTTCACCCTTGGCCTGAATCAAATATCGATACCCGGCGCTCAGGGTCCAACGCGGCAGCTGCCAGCTGTAGGAGAAGCCCGTGAAATACATAAGAACCGAAGCATCATAATCGGAAAACTGATCCACCCCGGAGTAAACCATATCCTCACGCCGTATACCCAGATGAAAACCGAGGCCGTTATGCAGCAAATAAGTGCCTTGAATCTGGGTGCCCGTCCCATGCAAATCGCCCTCAGCTTTACCGGCAGGAACGATATAGTAACGCGTCACCAATCCCGCCGCGAGCACCAGGCGATCGCGTTCGGCTTCGTGTGGAACGGTGCGTTCCACCAGACTGGGTGCAGGCGCGGCTTTTGTTTCGGATGCCGGACCGGGCTCATCGAGTTTGTCTCCGTCATCATCGGTCGGTTGAAATTCGGTCGGATCGAAATCAGGACGGCCAACAGAGCGAGGCGCTTCGCCGGGTTTGATGCGGAATGTTTCACCGACTTCCATGTCTTCAGCATCATCATCGATCAATGTGATACGGACGCGATTCACCCGGTATATTTTTTTGATGAGTCCCGTCCATTGATTTTTTTCGAAGTTCTCGATCAGGATATATTGCCCGACGCCGTAATTTTCAAGCTCGGTTCGGGAAAACCCCAAAATGATGGCTCGCCCCGATTTTTTGCGCAAAACCGCGGCGGAGGCTGGCTGAGCCGCGAAAAGGCAGACATAGGCCGCCATGAACCAGACAATCCATTGCATGGCTTATCCTTTAAGTGATGGAACCTCTTCAGTATTGCAGAAAACCGTTGATGAAAAAAGCCCTGAACCCAAAGGGCTCAGAGCCATGACGACAGAGAATAACAAATTAAGAAAGCGACGGATCCTATGATCAGATCGCCTGGCTTAAAACAGGTGCAGGGCGCTTGAAGTGAGCCGCATTTTGCGCGGCGCGACGGTCGCGCTGGGCGGCTTCATCACGTTGCCAGATCTCGCGCAGGAGTTGACTGGCCTCGGGTTTGAGTTTGAACAGCTCACAGATTGCATTATGGTAACGGGCATTCAAACGTCGATCACCATTCATCACATGCGACAGGTAACCCTTGGACGTAATGCCTGTGCGCCTCATGATGTAACCGAAGGACATGGGGCGATACAAACTTTTATGCAGTTCATACAGGCCGCGGAATGCAGCAGCACCGTTCGGTGCCTGGGAGATGATCGCAAGGTTCATGACTTCCAGATCCTTGTCTTCCGAGGATAAGCGACAATGGGGAAGTAATTCAGATGCGAGGCCAGACATGATGCGAACTCCTTGTGCGGGGAAATAGTGCCGATCTTTGTGACCAGCGTTTTCCTCTTTTGCAGAAAGCGTTCCGCTCCATTTTCGGCATTTATGGCCGCATTTGAGCCTAAATCTGGCCATTTTGGCTCGATTTATGGGGGTCTTGTCCGAAAAAGTCAGTGATGGGTGGCCGGATTCCGACCAGACCCGGCGTGTTCTTCCAGAAATTGCCAGATGGTGAGCAAATAGGGTGCACGCGCGGCGTCCTGTTCCCGATAAATTTCGTGTCGGGTTCCCGGAACGAAGATTTTGCGGCACTGTGCGGCTCGAAGACAGAACGCATCCTGCCCTTCCGATCCCACAAACGTCTCGTGTTCCGCCTGGAAGAGGAGAATCGGTGTTTGGACCTGAGCGGCCCATTCGTCATGATCCACCAATTCTGTCCCGCGCAGGGCTTCATGCAGCCATCGGAAGGAAGCGCCTCCCAGGGACCTTGGCCACTCCTCAGGGCTGCTATAAAAATCAGCATAGAACTGCCAGCGCGGTCGTGACAGAGTTCCTGAACTTGCCGTGTATTCCGGCCGGCGTGGGCCGACCTGACCAAACGCGTAGCTTGACCCAAATCCGAGCTGATCCGCAATCCGGGTCATGAGGGTCGCCATGGTACGTGGCACGCCGCGGGTGGGAATGGTGAACATAGGCGCGGAAAGTACGGCGGCCTTCACCAGATCGGGGCGGGCATGAAGCAAAAGCGTGGTGACAAGCCCACCCATGGAATGAGCGAAGAGGAATGTGGGTTGCGAACCGGGCGCTCGCACCACCTGCACCAGAAATTGTTCGAGGTCCCTGGCGTAGTGGTCAAAGCTTTCCACATAAATGGAATCCTTGCCCTCGGGGTTCAAACGAGTGGAGCGCCCAAAGCCCCTTTGATCATAGACAAACACATTGTAGTCAGCCTGATAAAAGTCGTAAGCCAGCTCCATGAACTTTTCACTGCGCTCGCCATAGCCATGGACCAGCACGATTTGGCCTCGGGCCGTGTTCTTCAAAAATGATTTATAGCGCAGAATAACCGGCTGCGGTGTGACCACAGCGGACGTGAAAAACTGGTCCGGCTGGCTGTTAAACCAGGGAACCAGTTCCTTTTTCGCCCAATTTGGAAAAATAGCTTCACGATCCGCAGCGATCAGCGCTTCAGACAGGAAACTCAGAAGAATCATCAACCATCGAAACCACATGCCTCATCCACGATCAAGGGGCTTTGCCAAACGCTGAAGGTCCGTAGTTGATCGTAAAGTCGCCGCGACGATTCTTTTTGAAGACCGTAACGGTGTTACCGTCCTCGATGGGATCGCTTTCACCCATGGAAACAGGATTCAGACGATCCCTTTCGATTCCATGCTGGATGAGATAATCCTCGATGACTTTGGCGCGACGGCTGCTCAAGGTCTTATTATAACCCTCTGTCCCCTGTTTGTCCGCATGGCCGCGCACGGACACGCGGGCCAGGGGATCTTTTTTCATGCCAGCGACGATTTTATTCAAGGCCGCTATCGTGACTTCACTCAGCCGCGCATCGTCGAATTCAAAGTGCACAATAATGCCTGAAGGATCGAAGCTCTTATAATCCGCGATTGCATAGTCCACGACGTCATCATCAACCGCGGTGATAATATTCGTCGCTTCAGGAGCCAATGCTGGTTGAGCTTTGTCTTCGACGACCGGTTCATCCGCCACGGCAGGCGCTGCGGGTGCGTCGAGGTCATCTTCGGACAGGATATCTTCGGGATTTTGAGCATCTGTCACGGTACATGCTGGCAGAACACTCAACAGGAGTGCTGCACATAACCCAAGCTGTCGCATACGAGTCATCATAAAAAGTGCCTTTCGGTGACGAGAGCCTTTCGTACTTTATCGGAATTTTTGATTGCAAACTTCACAACGCGCTAAAGTGTGCAAAAAATTCCTTTCAATCTCCTGTGTTGGACGCATGTTACGGCGTCCTATTCAGGGGTGCCCAGTGATGTCTATAACCGAAAGTCCCAGGCGGCAGTGACCTGGGAGCGCGGCGCTGGCCTGGGTTCATAAGGCACCATTTAGTAGAATTATTTAGTCTATTGGAGTGATAAATGTGAGGTTTAACAGTCTGAAAAATCCGCGTAATTTTGCCTTGTGAACAACTCAAAAAAAAATAGTAGAGCGAAAAAGGCTCTCACTTTAGCGGTTTATGGAAAAGTGCACAAAATCATACTGGTAGCCGTATTCAAGTCATTATTTCGCCTACCGAACACTGTCAAAGTTTCAACAGCCGGATGAAAACAACGCGGTTTTTTTCATCAAGCTCCAAGACCATGGAATGATCGATGATGCCTTCTGGAGTTCACCTCGCATGATAACGCCACTTCCTTACAAGGTCGCCATACTTGATGATGACCCGTTTCATCGCCAGATCCTCGAGCAACTCTGTGCTGTGTTTACCTGGGTGAAGCCGTTGAGCTTCGAATCGCCTCAGGAGGCTTTGGAGGCTATCGCTCAGGATCGCATTCCCATTGTGCTGGTCGATATCAATATGCCTGGCATGTATGGCGACGATGTGCTGCGTCATTGCATGGCACTTAAGCAGGGCATCCAGGTCTATGTGATCACAGGTGCGGACAATATGGTGATAGCCGGTCGTTGCCTTGATCTCGGGGCCCGCATTGTCATTCGCAAGCCGGTTACACAGCAATGCATACAGGAAGCTTTAACCGATGCCAGGGTTCACCTGGATCGCTGCAATCATACGATCAAAGAATTTGCCCGACGGAAAATGGAGGCTTGAACGATGTCCATGCATTTAAAGCAGAAGCTACTGGTCAGCTTTATGGTATCCGCATTTTTTTCGTTGATTGTGGGTGGTCTAGGGATTTTTGCCATGACGCGGGCCGTCGATGCCTTGGATACGCTGCAAAGCCGAAGCGTTCCTTCATTGGATATGATCTGGCGAGCCAACCAAACCCAAACGGAAGTGCGGTCCATGGCGCGTGGACTCATGCAGCCCGATCTGACCCTTGATGACAGCAATCGCCTACGAAAGGAATACGATTTCAATTACAGGGAAATGAACAAGGCGCTGGCTGACTATGAAGCGATCGAGGATGACCCCCAGTCGATGATTCTCCTTAAAAAGTTGAAGCAGGAACTTGGGGAGTGGGACCGTCTGCAAAGGTTTGTTGAACCACTGTGGTCCAGGAAAGAACAAATGATTCGGGACGGAACCCGGGAAAAAACCCCCGATATCTACCAAAAACTTCAAAACGAAATTTATGAGGCGCAGCATGCCACCGGCAAGCCTTATGACGACAATACAATAACCATGGTTGCCTTGACCGATCGCGCCGTAAGTCAGGCCAAGATATTTGCTGGAGATGCCGAGAATACAGTCAATGTTTTCCGCATTGCGATGATTTTCGTGGCTTTGGGCGCATTGGGTGGCTCCATTTATATCGGTTTCAATATAGCCCGCTCGACTCTCCGCCTACTGGGTGTTGATCCTTCGGAAATTTCAGACGTGGTCAAAGCCGTGTCGACTGGCGACACTGATCTGCAGCTCAACGCCAGCATCAATTACGGTGTTTACAACGATATCCGCACGATGGTCAAAGGCCTGAATGATAAAGCCAACCAGGCTGAAGCCATCGCAGCAGGGGATCTGACGAAAGAGATCGTCCTGTTGTCGGACCGTGACCGTTTGGGAAAATCCTTCCAGACCATGACCAATGTTCTGAAGGAAGTTATCACTCGAGCGAACCTTGCCGCCAACCAGGTCTCAGCCGGATCCGAGCAGGTGTCCAGCGCCAGCCAGAGCCTTTCGCAAGGCGCGACGGAACAGGCCGCGGCTGTCGAAGAGATAACGAGTTCCGTCACCGAAATCAGTTCAAAAATTAAAAACAATGCTGACTCGGCGATCATGGCCAGTGAAACCGCGCAACGCGCTCAAAAATCCGCGGAGCAAGGCAACCGCCAGATTGAAGTCACCTTGAAGGCCATGAACGACATCAATCAGTCGAGTCTTGAAATTTCCAAGATCATCAAAGTCATCGATGATATCGCCTTCCAGACCAACCTTCTGGCCTTGAATGCCGCTGTGGAAGCAGCCCGTGCGGGACGGCACGGCAAAGGCTTCGCGGTGGTCGCCGATGAAGTCAGAAACCTGGCGGGACGCAGCGCGAAAGCCGCCAAGGAAACCACCGAGCTGATCGAATCATCCTCGCGCAAGGTCGAGGGTGGATTGAGTGAAGCACGCAAGACGGCTGATTCCTTCAAAGACATTGTCGAGGGTTCGCTGGCAGTGGCCTCCACAGTCAAACAAATTGCGGATGCCAGCCGTGAACAGGCTTCGGCTATTGGTCAGATCGCGTCGGGTATCAACCAGATCAACAAGGTGACGCAAACCACGACAGCCAGTGCTGAGGAAACGGCCTCGGCCGCGGAAGAGTTGGCCGGGCAATCGCAGGAGCTGAAACGGAGTCTGGCTTATTTCCGCCTGGGTGATGATCGCCTCGGTTTTGATCGCATGGGGTCTGCGTCGCAGCAAGGCCGAGTGATTGCCATGCGTTCCGCCACCACACCTGCTGGCTCGGATTGGGGACGCGGTCATGCTCCCGCTCAGGCCTCGAGTGACACGAATTCCAAGCCTGTAGCTTTGGATGACCAGGATTTTGGCAAGTATCGGGCGTAAAACCCGGTTGAGGGGGTCGGCTGTGGATCGAGACTATCTGGCATCACAGGAACTGGCAGAAACGTTTATTGCGGAGAGCAGCGACTTTCTCGACGAGCTGGAACTTCAGCTCATCGAGTTGGCCGATGCCACCAGCAATGAAGCAGTTTCCGCGGCAACCTGCGATTCATTAATGAATAATATCTTTCGCCTCATTCACACGGTGAAGGGGGGCGCCGGTTCCTTGGGTTTTAAAAACATTGCGGCGCTGGCTCACAAAACGGAAAATCTGCTGGATGCCATTCGGAAAGGCCTCATCAAACTCGACCGCGCGCGTTTGGAACTGTGCCAGCAGTCGATAGATCTTTTCCGAATTCTGCTGAGTCACATTCAAAAAGAAAAAATCGATATGGATCCCCACACCCAGGGTGATGTGATGGATCTGATGATGAAACTCGAAAGCGCTTTGATCGATCGCGAAGGCCCTGGGGCCGACGGGCGACCGGCTATGGAGGAAGTTTCATCCGGTTTTTATGTGTTTGTGGACGATCCGATTCCCGCGCCTGCCCTGGCGACCCCACCGGCTGTGGCGACCCCGCCGGCCTTTCGCATCACGGATGCCATGCGCACTTCTTTTTTGCAGGAGTCTGATGAGACCCTGCAGAAAGTGGAAGCCAGTCTCCTGGCCTTGTCCACTGTCAAAGGTCACGAACTGATTGAGCAGGTCGAGGAAGCTTTCCGTCGCATACACAGTTTCAAGGGGAACTGTGGCTTTATGGGCTTTCAGGATCTCTCCGAAGTTTCGCATGCTCTGGAAGGGCATTTGGAGCGATTGAAAATTCATCCCGACCTCATCACTCAAGGTGCTACCGAGTGTCTGCTCCGTACCGTGGATGCGATTAAAAGCACTTTATTCCGCGTAGGTCAAAGTGGTGATGACACGATCGAGGAGCGTGCGCAACTCATTGCTTATATGGAATCGGCGATACCCGGTCATGAGAAGAAACGCCGTCCTATCGAGGCGCCAGAAGACAAACGCGTGAAAAGCGGCAACCAGGCCGAAGGTCTGGCCCCGCATCTGAATCCCGTGCGCAATGACATTCGCGTGGATCTCAAGAAGCTTGATATTTTGATGAACCTCGTCGGCGAGCTGGTGATCGCTGAAGCCATGGTCAGCGGCAGCCTTGCCGATGCAGGCATTGAAAACGAGCAGCTGGAGCGGGCGTTTTATCACCTGCGCAGGACCACCTTGGAGCTGCAGGATGTTTCGATGTCGGTTCGCATGGTGCCTGTGGCCCAAACGTTTCGGAAGATGACCCGACTGGTCCATGATACGACCCAAAAAATGGGGAAGAAAGCTCGGCTCGTCCTTAAGGGTGAAGACACGGAAGTGGACAAGACGGTGATCGAACAGATTGCCGATCCTTTGGTCCATTGTGTTCGCAACGCCATTGATCACGGCCTGGAAATGCCCGAGACTCGCAAAGACGCGGGCAAGGAAGAGGTGGGCACCATCTCTCTCGAGGCGCGGCACGAGGAAAGTGAGATCTGGATCATCATTAAGGATGATGGCGGTGGTTTGAGACGCGATAGAATCCTGAAGCGGGCTCGGGAGCGCAACCTGCCGGGTATTGAAAGGGAAGCCACCCTTACCGACGCCGAGGTGTTCAATTATATCTTCGAACCTGGTTTCTCGACCGCGGAGCAGGTGACGGATATATCCGGTCGTGGCGTGGGCATGGACGTGGTGCGCAAGAATATTGAGAAAATCAAAGGTCGTGTGCGCATCGAATCCCTTCCGGGCCAAGGCACCTCGATTATCTTTGAAATACCTTTGACCCTGGCCATCATCGACGGAATGCTCGTGCGTGTGGGCCAGACGAAGTATACGTTGCCACTGCTTTTGATCCAGGAGTCCATTCGATTAAGTCCGGATCGGGTCACCGTGGGGCCGGATGGCCTTTGCATGGTCGAAGTTCGCTCGCAGTTTATTCCGATCGTGCAGCTGGCGCAGCTTTTTGGTCACGCGGACTGTCCGCCCCTGCCCGAAGATGCTCTGGTCGTTCTGGTGGAAGCGAATCAGCAAACGCTGGCCTTGCACGTGGATGAAATTCTCGGTCAGCAGCAGACTGTGATCAAAGCCCTGCCGACCAACTACAAAAGATCGCGTGCGATCAGCGGCTGCACCATCCTCGGAACGGGGGAGGTGAGTTTAATCCTGGATGTTGGCGGTATCAGTGAATGCCTGGGCAGGACCTATCAGGATTACGTGACCAAAGCAGCAGCCTAAACCTCAATCAGGAAGGGAGGATCCATGGTCAGCAAAAAAACCAACGAGCGTGAGCTTCAGGATAGCGAATGGGATGAAGAGGAAGAGGACAGCATGAAAGGCCGCTATCTGGCATTTCGCGTCCATGAAGAGGATTATGGCATTGAGATTCAGTATGTGACCGAAATCGTAGGCATACAAAAGATCGCGGCTGTGCCCGATATGCCTGACTTTATCAAGGGCGTGATCAATCTGCGCGGTCAGGTGATTCCCGTCATGGACATTCGCACACGCTTTCGCATGCCTCCCAAGGAGTATAACGAGAGAACGTGCGTGATCGTGGTGAACTACGATGACAATCCGATCGGCCTTGTGGTGGACTCTGTGAATGAAGTGACAAGCATCCCTGAATCGTCGGTTTGCGAGCCGCCTCGTGTGGCTCACAGTGAAAGTGCGCGGTATGTCCGGGGCATTGGCAAAGTCGGCGATGAGGTTCGCATCATCCTCGATGTGAGCAAATTGCTCTATGGTACGGAAACGGAAGCTGTTGCCCAGCTCCTTACAGCCTAAGGGGTCATGATTTGAAAACTGCGCTTGAACAGTTGACCGAGGCAGCTGACTCCCTCGAGACGGGTGCGATGAGGCTGTCCGATCCTGACTTTCGAGCCATTTCCAAACTGGTTTATGATAATTTCGGCATCTGCCTGACGGATGACAAGCGCGGCCTGGTTGTGGGGCGCCTGCAGTCCACTCTACACCGCCGGCAGATCCCCAGTTTCTCCATCTATCTGGATATGCTTCTCAACGATCGAACCGGTGCGATGCTGTCCGAGCTGGTGAATCAGATCTCAACCAATCATACGTCGTTCTTTCGCGAAAACAGCCATTTCCAGTTTCTTCAGCAAAAAGTCCTGGCCGATGTCATGGAACGTTTGCAGCAGCAACGCCGCCGGGATTTACGCATATGGTGTGCTGCCTGCGCCAGTGGTGAGGAAGCCTACACGATTCAGATGAGTGTCATGAAAACCCTTGGTCTCCAATATACGGCTTTGGATGCGGGGCTATTGGCGACCGATATTTCGGCCAAAGTCCTGCAGCAGGCCACCCAGGGTATTTATTCCGCCGATCGCGTCCAGGATATCCCTCAGGACTATTTGCGCAGCTACTTTCGCCTGCAGGCGGATGGTTCCTATCAGGTCCAGGAACGCCTTCGTCAAGAAATCATGTTTCGTCGTTTTAATCTGATGAATGGCACGTTTCCTTTTAAACCGTTTCAAATTATTTTTTGCCGCAATGTGATGATTTACTTTGATGCGAACACCCGACTGAATCTTCTGCAACGGCTCCACAACTGTCTGGAGCCCGGCGGCTATCTTTTCGTGGGCCACTCGGAAGCGATAAACTCCGGCAGTACGCCCTTTAAAAACCTCGTTCCCGCTGTTTATCAAAGGAGACTGACGGCATGAGCGAGAAACCCATCATGCTGGGTGTCGGGAACCTGGATGGAACCAGGACGCCCGGCGCGCGTTTGAAGACCATGGCCCTGGGTTCCTGCGTGGCTCTGATTATGATGGATCCCCTAACAAAAGCCATCGGCATGGCGCATGTGGCTTTGCCCGAATCCAGCACCGATGCTGTCAAGGCGTTGGCTATGCCCGGATATTTTGCCGATACTGCGGTCACGGCTCTGCTGGCGCGTATGGCCAGGCTCGGCTGTGATCCCCGTGGGCAGGGCTTTATTGTGAAACTGGTCGGTGGCTCCAACATCATGGATGGGGAAGGCCTATTCAATATAGGGAAACGCAATGTTCTGGCGTTGAAGAAGTGCCTCTGGCAGTCTCGACTGGCGCCGATGGCTGAAGATGTCGGTGGCGACCACAGCCGTACAGTCGAGGTGCACCAGGAATCCGGGCATATCGTCATCACGTGTCCTAGAAAAGGCGTTTGGGAGATCTAATATGGAAAAAACTATCCTGATCATTGATGACTCCAGAACAGCACGCATGTTTATCAAACAATGTTTTGAGATAGCAGGGTTTGCAGGCTGTCACTTTTTGGAAGCCAGCCAGGGCCAGGAAGGACTGGATATGATGCGCAGCCATCCGAAGCTTGCCCTTGTGATCACCGACATCAATATGCCCGTGAAGGATGGTATTTCCATGCTGCGCGACATGCGCGCGGACAAGGATTTGAAGCATATTCCGGTCCTGGTCATCACGTCGACCCAGAATGCAGCGCGGGAAGCCGAGCTGGTGCCGTTGCAGGTGGCAGGGATTCTGGCCAAGCCTCTGCATCTGCCCCAGATTGCACAGACTCTCACCAATCTTAAAACTCAGTTGGGCATGTGATATGGCAATACATCAGGACAATCTTGTGAACGCAAGCATCACGGCCTTGAACAACGCGGTTCAGGATACCTTGGAAACGTTGGCCTTTACGGAAGCGGTGCCGGTCGCGGCCGCTCGCGTTGAGCCGTTATCAGCGCCTTTTTACGTCACGACGCTTGAAGTCAAACAGCCTTATGCGGGCTCCATTCGCCTCATGATCGGACGTGAATTGGCGATAAGCCTGGTAAGTTCCATGCTCGGTGGGAGTGATCCCATGGGTGATGCCTCGGTCCAGGATGGTCTTTGCGAACTCGTGAATACGATCAGCGGACGGATTCTGGCACATCTGGTGGACAACTCGAGCTCGTTTGATTTGGGTATTCCTCAAACGATTTTTATGGAAACGGCCAGGCCGCGTGATCCGGATGTTTTGGTTCGTCAGACCTATGCACTGAATGAGGGGTCCATCGAATTGGAACTGGCGTTTAAAAAGGGTCAAGCCGCATGAGCCATGATGGGTTGAAGGCATGCATAGAAGCCTCTGGCAACAGGGTTACCTGGGTGTGCTCATCAGCATGTGCTGGTGGGTCTCAGGACTGCTTTGTGCCGCGCCGATGCCAGGGCGTTTCGATTTGGCCCTTTGGGATCAAGCGCAGCACTTGAATCTGGACGGCCAGTGGCTTTATCTGTCAGGCCGCTTCATGGAACCTCATGAATTCGAACATAGTTTAGTCCACGATGCCGAGTCGATTCGGGTCCTTGGAGCCGGAGTGTCCATCCAGGATCGCGCCGATGCGCCCCGTTACGGAACTTACATCCTGCGGCTGCATCATCCGCAGAACCTTGCGGATCTCGCTCTCTTTCACGGTCTTTATTACAGCAGTGCCAAAAGCCAGGTCTTCTGTCGCAATCAACCCCATCGGCCATTAACCTTGGATCTGGGTCAGGTTGGTGCGAGCCTGACCAGCAGCACTCCAAAACTTTCCACCTTTGCCATTCAGCGTCTGGCGCCTCTGGCCGCAATCTCTCCCTGTTCAGAACTGATCATCATGCTGCAGGTCAGTAGCTTTCATCACACCTGGGCCGGTATGTGGTTGCCGCCACGTCTCGGTCCGACGGCTGAATTTCAGGAATTACTCGCCCAACAGGAGCAGTCTTATGCCTTCATTTTAGGCATTCTGTTGTTTGTCAGTTTTTACGGGGCAAGTTTTGCCTGGCGCCGTCGTCAGGAAAAGACCGCGCTCTATGTGGCACTCGGGGCCCTGCTGCTCGGTCTGCGGATTGCATTTCTGTATCACGCCGCGTCCACGGACGCCGGTTCCTCACCCTGGCTTTGGCGTCTGGAGAATCTCTTTATTTATGGGGCGGGGTATCTTGTCCCTTATCTGTCGCTGAAAAGCCTGAAAGATTTTTTACCAAATGGACATCTGCCGCGCCGCCTCGAACGCATGATGGGTGTCCTGAGTGCGGGAGCCCTGCTGATTCAGCTTCTGACACCCGTTCATTTCTGGACCAACTACGCTGGAATCTTCCTGATGCTTGGCCTGGGTTCGGTAGCTTTGATCATCTATTTCCTGATCCGTGCTCTGTGCAAGAGAGCCGACCATGTGTGGCCGCACCTGATCGGTGTCCTGTTTGCGTTCAGCGGCATGGTGCTGGAAATGCTGGTGGTCTATCGCGTTATTGATTATCTGCCGCTGAATATATCCGGCTATGGGAGTGCCATCTGGATTTCCCTCCAGCTGCAGTTGACTGCGCAACGATTTGCGGATGCTTTGGAAAAGTCAGAGTATCTTTCGAGCCATTTGCAGGAAGAGGTGCAGAAACAAACGGCAAAGCTCACGGACATGAACCGTTATATTGCCGAAAATGTTCTGCGCCGGTTCCTGCCGCCCCGGGTGGTGTCCGATATTGTCGCCGGCAAACGTACCTTGGATGAGAAAGCCAAATCTCTTGAGATTACTGTGCTCTTCGCTGATCTCTGCAACTTTACGCAGATTTCGGTGCAGCAGGGACCGGAACGAACGGCTGTCGTTCTTAATAGTTTTTTGGTGCAGATGACGGAAACGGTATTTGAGCACAATGGCACCATCGATAAATTTTTAGGGGATGGTGTCCTGATCCTCTTTGGGGCTCCTGAGCCTATGGAACCCTCCCTCCAGGCCGAGGCTGCCTGGCGTTGTGCCACCCGCATGCTGGAGGCTCTGGAGAGCCTGAACACCTTCTGGCAGTCGCAGGGCTGGTCCGTGCTGCAGATGCGTATGGGCATGCATAGTGGGCCAGCGGTTGTCGGCAGCTTCGGTGGTCCCATGCGAAGTGACTATACGGCTATCGGTGATACCGTGAACCTGGCTTCGCGGATTCAGAATGCGGCTGAACCCAATACCATGCTCGTAACTGAAGAGATGGCGCGTCATCTCCCAATGCAGGCGCGACGAAGTCACGGGTCTTATCAATTGAAAGGGATTGCCGGGTCCCAAGTCCTTTATGAACTCGCGCCCTGGCGTCCAGGGATTTTACCCTTGGAAAAAAAGACCGGATGAGCTGGAGTATGCGGATCACCGCAATTTTGCAGCAAAAGGTCAAACGACCAGAGCCCTTACAAAAGACTTTACGTCCAACCCTTTTCACTTCACGAAAAACAGGTTACCAATACCACTGTCTCTGAATTCTTTCGAAAATTTACAATTTGGAAACTGCATGACCCTCAGATTGGTTCTGATAGTCCTCGCCTTACTTGGAGCAGCGAGGCTGCCTGATGCTGCGGCGATGAGTCTGAACGCTACCATGTCCCGGCAGCCTGTTCCCTCGGTCGAAGTCTTTCCCAGCGAGGCCGGCACTGATGAGGAAATTCTGACTCGTATTGGGGAGAGCCCCGGTGAGGCCATATCCCATGGCGACAAATTAGGTGGTGCCTTTCAAATCATTTGGTTGCGCTTTGAGATTCAGAATTCCACTGCAGAAGATTTCGAGCGCATCATTTATCTGCCTAACAATTTTTCCGCGCCGCACTTCGATTTCTATTTTTATCGGAATGGTGCGTTTGTGGAGCATAGAAGCTATCGGCGGGATGATTTCGAAACCGGTGATATGATTATCGGTCGCAGCAGCTATGCCACCTTCCACTTTCCCAAGGCTACATCCACCATCGTCTATATTAAGATTCAGACCGGGTATGAGCAGCTGAACCAAAATTTTCAAATCGCGACGCGGCAGCAGTTCAACAATTGGGAGGTTTTGAGTACATTCTTTGTCGGGCTATTCCTGGGCATCATGTTTCTTGCGGTTCTGTATAACCTTATGCAAGCTGCGGCTTATCGGGATAGGACCTTCCTTTGGTATTCTGCCTATTGCGCCAGCATCATGACGATTGCGATGTCCTATTATGGAATTTGGGTTCGCATGTTTTCCATGTGGGAAACGCAGAAATATCTATCCTATGTCGGGGGGATGCTGACCCTGGTGACGGGAACATTCTTTATGCGCCCCTTGCTGGACACGCGTCGCCTTTCACCCTATCTGGACAAAATCTTCATGGCCGTGCCCTGTATCGCGGTTTTTACCATGGCCCTGCGTTTGATTCCCAGCACGAGCTATCAAGGGTTCGTCCTGCATAGTCTGAATACCATGTTGTTTGTCTCGTTAGCCTGTTGGGCCGGCGTGAACGCCATGCTGCGTGGCAAGGAGCTGGCATGGCTTTATACGAGCTCATTTCTGTTCATTGCAATCAGCGTGGTCTATGTACGCCTGTCGCAAATGAACATTGTTCCGATCAGTCCGAGTGCCTTCTATGCTCCCGCGGTTGGTCACGTGATGCAGATCATCTTCATCAGCTATGCGATGTTTATAAGGTCGCGTCGAGCGTACACAGAGATGCTGAAAAGTCATCGCAATCACAGCATCAATGAGCGTCTGAATCTTCTGCTCAAAATTATTTCGCATGATATTGCCAACCCGCTCCAGGCCATCTCTCTTTATTGCAATATGGCTCTGACCAAGGTGAAGGGCCAGAAGCTGCCGCACAAGGAACTGGAGAAGGCCCTTGAAGCCATTACCATGCAGACGCGGATTATCAGGCATGCCAAGGAAGCTGTAAGACAGATGCAGCTGGGTCAAAAAGTGCAGATTCAACCGGTGCCCGTGTCCGAGATCATCCGTGAGGTTCTGCAGGTCTTTCAGCCGCTTTGCCACGATCGTGACATCCGCCTGGAGGTTGTGAACGAAGTCCGCGATGACCTGGTCATTCACACGGACGCCACTATTCTGGTGCACAACATCATAGGCAACATCCTCTCCAATTCGATCAAATTCACCCCCAGGAGTGGCCTGATTCAAATGCAGCTACGATTGGTCAACCGCCGCCTGATCTTCGATCTGGTCGACACGGGGCCGGGTATTTCGAAGGAAAAGCGCGTGGAGATCTTTACGCTGAATGTTGGCCAGGGATTTAATGAGCAGCTGACAGGGGCAGGAAGCTTCGGGCTCAGCATCCTGCAAATGTGTTCCGAGCTGTTAAACGGGGAGCTGAACATCGGCCCGTCCACTGTCACTGAATCAGGACAGGAGCAGGGCCTCCGTATCACCGTTTCTTTGCCGTTACATCACGCCCTTTAAGGGTGATTCCTGAAAAAAATCAGGGCCGCCTCCCTGCTGCTGCATATAAGGTGGCGCAGCTTTCGCCACCATACAGTGCAGACTCACCAACTCGGCCAACGACCCGACGCCGAATGATTTCAAAAGCTTGGCCCGACGCAGTTCGATCGTACGCAGACTGACATTCAGTTCGGAAGCAATCACTTTGTTCGCGGTGCCCTTGAGCAGGTATTCGAAAACCTTCTTCTCGCCAAAACTGAGCTTGTTCATCGTCTCTTCGTACAAGCTGAAGTTTTTCTGATCCTTGACGCGCTTGTGAAGTTCCAGGGTGGCCATTTCAATTTTACGCAGAAAAGTATCGTTAGTGAAGGGTTTTTCCAACACATCAAAAGCACCATGCTTGATGGCTTCCGCACCGTTTTCGAAACCGCCGAAGGATGTCGTGACAATCACAACTTCCAAGGGGTTGCGGCGCAGAATGGAATCGACAACATCCATGCCGTTGTGCACACCGAGGCGCACATCAACGAGATAAATGGTCCGGTCCCGAGGAACGTCGTTTTGTTGGAAGTCAGCGACCGAAGTGAATGATTCAACATGAAATCCCTGTTGTTTCAATATTTCACTTAGGGCGCTCTGCACCAGTTCGTCGTCTTCTATAATTTTGACGACTACGGGATCTTTGAGTAGGGTCATAGTATGCTCCACGATTCAGATTGATGCCAACAGGGTAAAGAAGTTTTCTGTTCTCAAATCCCTTAAAGAAAGAGCAAACCAGAGTTTTGCCAAGCACACATTCCAGTGGAAATGAGGTTGAGCGTCTGGTTTGCCGATCATGACTATGCGTGTGTGAATTATGTCATTTCATTGACTTTTTAACAGTTACGGAAATCCGCAAAAATTATAATATACAGATTCAAATTAAAGTGCAGCACAAATACTTAAACTATTTTCTCACACGTTCACTTCAAGCTGTAGTGGAGGAAAATGGTATCTCGTGAAATCGTTAAGGGAAAAGGATTTGCTGTTTTGGTGTATGATCCACAATACAGCAAAAAAAATTTTCGAATGGGTTCGAATTGGCAAAAGCTAGGAGGGGACCCGGGGGCTCAAGTATACTTCCCGGAGTGATCGAAAAGGGCCGAACGTGAAGAGGGGCGGGTCTAAGATGAGTCGAGTCGTAGTGATTGACGATGACGAGGGCACGGTGGAAATTATCGCTGCTTTCCTTAGTGAAATTCCTGGCATTAGCAGTCGAGTCTATACATCACCGCGTATTCTCTTGAACGAACTGTCGACGATGACCGCCTGTGAATATCCTCGTTTGGTTTTTTCCGACATCCTCATGCCTGATTTCAATGGGCTGCAAATGATTGATGAGATCACGGCCATCGGTCGAGCGCGTGGGTTATTGATGCCCCAGATGATTTTCATCTCGGGCAGGATTGAAGATCGTTCTCAGGGCGATGACCTCGTGCGCATTATTCGTGAGCGCGGCTATCAAACTCTGGCCAAACCCTTCCGCATGGAGACCATCCTGCAGGTGGCTCGGGGTGCCCTTGGGCTCTCGAGCTGAGCTTGATCCATCTGGTGAAAAGTTGATCAGCAATCCTTGTGTTCAAAAATTCTTACCGCTCGATGCGCAGTTCTTGCTTGCCCCCTTCCGCCAAAAAAAGCCATAGTTAAAATTATCGATAAAACATTATGAGGGAAGGCCAGCTCATGCTCAAGGCCGCTCAGGCTTGTTGTGCCCTATTTTTCTTGTGGGTGTTCGGTTCCGACATCGTGCAGGCGTCGACGCCCCAGACCGGATTTGTTCGACGTGATGGGTCACGGCTCACAGTGGATGGGCAGAGCTTTTATTTCGCCGGAGCCAATCAGTACTACCTATTTTATAAGTCACGCGCGATGATCGATGAAGTATTGGAGGATGCCTCGCGCATGGGATTGACGGTCATGCGGACCTGGGCATTCTGCGACGGTCAGTGGAACGAAGGCTACTGCTTTCAACCACAGCCTCGCGTTTATGATGAAGCAACCTTTCGTAACCTTGACTATGCCGTTCATAAAGCCGGGCAGCTGGGCATCCGGTTGATTCTGACATTCGTGAACAATTGGGATGCGTTTGGTGGTATGAATGCCTATATTCGCTGGTCACCCACGGCCCGAACGCATGATGATTTTTATTCGGATCCCGAGACCAAAGCTATTTATCGAGATTACGTCAATTATATTTTGTATCGCACGAATTCCATCAGCGGTCTGAGGTATAAGGACGACCCGACCATTCTGATGTGGGAGTTGGCCAACGAGCCCCGCATCGATCGTTCGCGGGCGCATGAGCTTTATGCATGGATTGATGAGATGGCTGCCTATATCAAAAGCATCGATTCCAATCACCTGGTCACGACGGGTTCAGAGGGTGAGGAGGCCACCGATTTTGTCCTGACGCATGCTTCACCCCATATCGATATCGCCTCCTTTCATCTTTATCCGGAAGACTGGGGTTATGATGATGCCCGAGCGATCCATTATATTCAGTGGCAAACCCAGAGCGCACGGGAAAAGCTCGAAAAACCCATTTTCTGTGGAGAAATGGGGCGGCGTGATCGAGGCACACGGGACGGCAAGTACGAAAGCTGGTATGCGGAGTTTGCCCGACTCAACCTGGATGGGGCCAATTTCTGGCTACTATCCGGGCACCAGGACGATGGGTCCCTTTATCCCGACTATGATGGTTTTACAGTATATTATCCGGAAAGCGCTTCGACCGTGGCCGTGATCGAAAAATTCGCTCAGGGTCAGCGGCGCAAAAGTTCCCGC
The DNA here is from genome assembly GCF_035638955.1 of Oligoflexus sp. Lineage (GTDB taxonomy): Bacteria > Bdellovibrionota_B > Oligoflexia > Oligoflexales > Oligoflexaceae > Oligoflexus. Next base: position 70,260 of record NZ_DASQYZ010000013.1, read on the forward strand.
ACCCCGGATCAGCTTCCCATGAGCTTAAGCCCTCGGCAGGACTCTCCTATCCAGCTGATGCCCCCGCCTTCGCTATAAACTTTACTTGCCACTTCCCATTTGAAAAGGTTTTATGAACTCCGCGGGCAGACCCCGCAGGGTTCCGCCCCTTTCGGAGCCAGGGACGGTTATGGCAACAACCCAGGCGAAAACAAAAAAAGATCGCACATATTTTCACGTAACGTTTACAAGTTGGGCACTGGCCGTCCTTGGTCTTGTCTGGGCTGTGACGTTTAACATTTCAACTTATCGAGCGGGCCTTTTTGAAGCGCGTGATTATCAGAAAGAAAAATCCCGTGAAGTCGAAATCCAGGTCCAGAGCTATTCCAGTATTGCCACCCAGCTGGCTGCCGCACTTCAGGTCTTTGTCGAGCGCTATCAAGGGGGCGATAAAAAACAAATCGAGCAATATCTGGATTACTTTTTAGAAAGTGCCCCCCGTTATTTTATTTATGGTATCGGCATTTGGTGGGAGCCCTTTGCCTTCGATCCCCAGCTGAAGCATTTTGGGCCTTATGCCTATCGTAAGGATCCCCAGTCTTCACGCATCATCACTTATGAATGGAGTACCCCGGACTACGACTACCACAAAAAATTTTGGTATCAGTCTGGAATAGCCATCGATGAAAAAACTATTGTGACCAGTCCCTATAGGGAACAGGACGTGGCCTACATTTCCTTGCTAAAGCCTTTTTATGACCTGAAAACTGGTCAAAAAAAAGGGGTCATCTCAGTCGATATTGTCGTGCCTCAAATCCAGGATATTCTGCGCAACCTCAAGACCAAACCCTCGGACACCATCATCGTGGTTGCCAAATCGGGGCACATTATCGGCCACTCGCGGCCGACTGAGCTGTTGGCTCAGGCCAAACGCCTGCATCCTGAACAAGCCATAGATAGTATATTGGATGTGCGTCTGGCGGATGCCATGGCCGGGCTGGAGAATATGCTTATACAGTCCACGCCCATGCATAGCGTCGGCTGGACGCTGGTGATGATCAGCCATCCAGATGAAGTTCTGGTTGGTTATCATAGAATCCAGCGCGTGATCGTGCTGGCCACGCTGGTATATCTGCTCATTCTGGCTCTGGGTTACTTTACGATTCGCCATTTCCAGCAGTCGCTGCAGCGGCAGCGGGAAAGCGCTCTCTACACGGAAAAAATGGCTTCACTTGGGGAAATGGCGGGCAGCATTGCTCATGAAATCAACAATCCTCTGGCTATCGTTCAAGGTGCTGCGCAAACGCTGCAGATTCGTTTACGGCGCGAAGAACTCAACCGGGAGGAATTAAAACACACAGCGGCCCTGATTCTAAAAACGGCCGATCGGATCGGGCGCATCATTCGCAGCCTGCGGTATGTGGTTCGCGATGGTAATCTCGATCCGTTTGTGAATACCAACATTCGGGTCATTGTGGATGAAACCCTCGGCCTTTGTGAGTCCAAACTCAAGAACGAGAATATATATCTGGATGCCAGTCCTGTTCCCGTGGACCTTTGCTGCGTCTGCCGAGGCGTGCAAATTTCCCAGGTCCTGATCAATCTGATCAACAATTCCATCGATGCGATTCGTGAGCTGCCGGAAAAATGGATCCGTCTCGAGGCTTATGTCGAGGGCGCCTGGATACGGATTGCGGTCACGGATTCGGGGCCCGGTATTCCCAAGGATCTGGCCGAAAAGATCATGAAACCTTTTTTTACGACCAAGAGTGTTGGGCACGGAACAGGCCTTGGACTCAGCATTTCCCGCGGCATCGCTCAAGCCCATGGTGGGGATTTGGAAGTGGATTTGCAATGTCCCCACACGCGATTCGTGCTGACCCTGCCTCAGGCGCATGAGAATTTACAGTCGGCTTGAGTAGGCCCATCATCGATCGAAGCGGGCCAGGACTTCCACATGCGGCGTGTGCGGCATCTGATCGAGAGGCTGAATCCGGGACGCGGTGAAACCGAGCTGGATCAATCGCCGCGCATCACCCGCAAAGGAATGCGGATCGCACGATATAAGAATCACTGTTTGCAAGGACGGCAGAGACGGGATCGTTCGCCACATGGTCCCGAGTCCTGCTCGGGGCGGATTGGCAATCAAGACGCGCGCATCCTGCGCCGCACGGGCCACATCGTAAGCGGCGTGTTTGCCGTAAAGGTCCATGCGTTTGGCTTCCACACCTGGCCAGGCTTTCTTTTGCAACTGCTCGATCGCATCGGCTCCGACTTCAAGCGCGGTGATTTGAGAAAAACCTTGTTCAACCAGGACTTCGGTGAAATTGCCTGAACCCGCAAAAAGTTCGAGGATGGGATCGGCTCGATGATGAGACGCCAGCTGTTCCGCGAGCCAGCCCCGCATGGCTTTATTTTGCTCAGCATTGGCCTGTTGAAACGGACGTCGACGATTGATGCTCAATTGCTGCGGGTCGGTGTCTTCATCGATGTCCAGGTAGTTCCAAATATGTCCCGGGCCAGGTTTCCAGCTGGTTTCCGGCAGACGCGCCCGTAACGCTTGCAGCTGCTTCTGCATGGCATCGGTCAGGACCAGGCAATGGACAATCGGAGCGATGGCAAGACCTTGGCGGCCGGCATAGCCCAGACTCTCGCCATTGGTTTTAAACTGGGCCCTTCGGCGATAATGAAAGGCAGTGGGCGAAGGCCATATCGTGGCGACGGGCAGAGCCTGCAAACCCACACGTTCCAAAGCGTAGACCACCCGATGTTGTTTTTCGCGCAGCTGGGCCTGATCATCCACCATCATCCAGGGACAGCCAAAACACTGATCCGTGCCTGGGCCGAGGTGGGGGCAGGGCGCTTCCCGTCGATCGATGGACGGTCTCAGGATCGCGAGGACCTCCACGAATTGATAGTCGCCATCCCAAGCATCCGCGACCTGAAAGCGACCGTAATCCCCGCGCCAGGTGCCACGGGCAAAATAGGTGACGCGATCAGGCCCTTTGATCACACCATAGCCCTGGTTGGACACATGGGTGACTTCGGCTTCAAAGATGAATTCTGTGCGATCCACCAGCAGACTCCCGTTCTGGAAACCGGCTGGTTATAGCATCAAGGCGGGGGCGGGCCAAGGCTTCAAGTTGGCCTTTAATCGAGGCCCTCAGGGGAAAGGGAGGAGCTGAGCGCATTCCTGATAAAATCAGCGATTTCGGGCCGTCGAGCCTGAGCATCACGATAACCAAGATCGGTCAAACGTTCGCAGTAACTGGGAACGAAGAGCAGATAGCTCACCAAGTTGCCGGCGTCGTCCTTGGATCCCAGCCCCCCGACCAGGTAGCGAATGGATCGCGGCAGGCGTTCATATTCCTGATAGGCAATGGCGCTGATATCTTCCGTCGGGCTGATATGGAGGCAGTTGATCAAGCGTAACTGCGATTTTTGCCGATCCGCCTCGGGGACCAGGCTCATCGTATGATTGATGCGGCGCAGCCGTTCGACGTCGATCGCCACACCATCAAGCAAGACCGAATTCAGGAGAACGCTTAAGATGCGGGCAATGCTGGGCACCGCATTCGTAACGGGCACCGGCGTCTCACCCTGAGGCGTATGCTGAACGCCCACGACCAGGATGTTTTCCGCATGCAGATGAATCGCGGGACTCAGCGGTGCGGTATTGCGCAAACACCCGTCACCGAAATAACGTTCGCCGATGGCCACCGGCGCAAAAAATAGCGGAATGGCTGCTGATGCACACACATGGTTCAAGGTAATGTCCGAGGGCTGGCTGATGCGTCGTGTGCGATTCCAGTCCGTATAGGGCTTGATGCTGTTGACGAAGGTTATGTTGGTGGAGGTCGCGTAGTCGGTGGCGGATAACGACAACGCATCGATCAGACCTGACTTCAGATTGTTTTTGATATTGGCGAAGTCGATATGATCGGTCAGATATTTGAAGAGGGGGGTGGTATCGAGCAAATAGTTGGCCCGCTTGGTCCCGATGGCGCCGCTTGTAATGATGTCCGCGGCCCAGTTCCAGCCGATGTTACCAAACGAACGAAGATCGGTGCGAAAAACCTGATTGATATTCAGATTGCACCAAAGGTCCGTGAGTTTTTTCGAGGATTTTAAAAAATTATCATGCCGCGCCGCAAGAAAGGTGGCATTGATGGCACCAGCGCTCACGCCGGTGATCACACTGAATGCATCAGGCCTTCCCACTTCAATGCAGATTTCGGCCAGAGCTTTCACAACTCCGGCCTGGTAGGCGCCTCGGGCACCGCCTCCAGACATGACCAGGGCCAGACGATTCTCACGCAGGGAAGAGATGGCCCACCTCCTTGTTAGCCAACCATTCGTCCCCATCATAACGTATTCGTCGTCAGGCGAAAAGGTTTGTCATCAAAATCTGGCGTCAAACCTCTATTTTGGACGTTCCTGCTTCGTTTTGATAAGCTTTCGGGAAGGCCTTGGAGGATGAGGACCATGTTGGATAAACTGAAGAAAATGCTGGGTTTGACGGAAGCAGCGACCTCGGGCACCGCCGCCGACGTAGCTGATGCCCGTATCCATCCGCGCTATAACCTGGAAGACTTCGATTTTATCCGGCTGGAATTCCCTATCGAGCAGTTCCCGAAGCTCCGCGATATCAGCTATGGGGGCTTTGCGCTTCTCAAAACTGGACTGTCCCTGCCCGAGTTTTCAGATCCCGAAATTTCAGGCTTCCTTTACCTGTTTCAGCGCTCCTGTCCGATCAAAGCCAAAAAAGTGCACGAGAGCCCTGATAAAATTGGTTTTCAATTCATCCACGATAACGAGGTTGTCCTGGTTTTTCTGCGGTCCTTTCTGGAAGATATGCGCTGCGGCGCCACGCTCGATCGGGTGGAGACGATTCTGCTGAGCGACAGCTTTCAAAAAAAATATACTTTGGCTCTGCGTGGCGACGGTCCGGTGGATCTCTATATCGACTGGCATGATGGAAAACTGCACAAGGCTCTGCTTACGCAGCGTGAGAACAAGGTGTATCAGGAAGTGCGTTTGATGGATGGTCGCATTCAGACGGGTCGGGTTCTGGACGAGGAAGGGGTGGCACCGCGGATGATCACGGATATGCAGCCTGATCCCTTGGCTCTGCAAAAATCCCTGCAAATCCTGGTTGGAGCGTTGATCAAACGAACTCATGGGGCGGAGCCGCTGAATATTCTTTATGATAGCCTTCGTGCCCATCTGAAACGCTAGAGTGCCCATAACCTGTCACAACTAAAATGGTCGGCAGGGTAAAGGCAAATGAAGTTCCTTTGTTCTCTTCGCTCGTGACTTCAATGCGTCCGCCATGAGCTTCGACAATGCCTTTGACGACAAACAGACCAAGCCCGAAACCACCTTCTGATTCGTGGGGCTTCCAATAGCGTTCGAACAGAAGCGGTAAATATTCTTTTTTAATACCGCTCCCATTATCGTTCACCGTCACCTCCAGCCAGCCGTCGTCACGCACGTAAGCACCCACGTCCACCAAGCCCCCTGCCGGCGTATGCTTCAAGGCATTGGTGATCAGATTGTTGAGTATTTGCGTAAAGCGGGTGCGATCGGCATAAAGCGATGGTAATTCAGCCGGCAGAGCTGCCGTGAGGCGCACTTTTTTTTGCAGGGCGATCGGCGTTAATAATTCGACTATTTCCTGGATAAAGCCCACGCATTCGAATTCTTCATTTTTGAGAACGAAATGACCTGACTCCAAATGGGCCAGGTCCAAGAGGTCCGAGATTAATTCATACATGCGTTTGCCTGCAGACCTGGCGAGATGGGCCAGTTTCAATAACGACGCCGAGGTTTCAGGGCTCGACTCCAGCCGGCTCACCATGAGATCGCAGCTTTGCAGGATCACGGACAAGGGGCTGCGCAGATCATGGGAAACAATAGCCACAACGTCCTCGCGAGCCTGGATGGCTTGTTTTAATCTCTCGGCATAACGGGCATTTTCTATGGCCAGGGCCGAGAGGCGACACAGTTCTTCCGCAGCGGCCAGATCAATATCATCGAGCACATGCCCCGGTTCGCAGGACGCAAAGCCGATCGCTCCGATGACCTTTCGTTCCACGGTCATTGGGACAATCATATAGGATTGCAGCACCTCACGAAGGTCAGCCGCGTTCTGCGTATCCTGGCTCAGGTCATCGATGGTGTTTTCTTTCACATTCTTGACAAGGATCGAACGGCCACGTTCAATAACTCCCATAATACCCATGGTCGCAGCGGATTTGGGCTCATAGCGTTTGAGCATGGCGGCCATCTTCTGCGCGCGCGGCGTCTCGCGGTGGGCCTGGCTGACAAGTTTGGGCCGGTTTTCATCATCGAGAAGAAAAATCATACTGCAATCGCAGAGCGATTTCATGGTCAGCTGAGCCAGGTGGGAAAATGTCGTGTCCAGGTCCCGCAAAGTCAGTAACTCCTCACCAGCATGAGCGACCAGGGCCTGATGCTGTTCCAAGCGGAAGCGGCGGGATATATCGTAATTCGTGACCAGGGCACCCGTGATGTGACCCTGATCATTACGCAGAGGCATCGCCGAATTCAAAATCACCTTGTGCGCGCCGTCGAAAGTTTCGATCTTAATGGTTTCATCAACCGAAGTTTCGCCCTTTTGCAGAGCCCGGGCCAGGGCCCAATCATGGGCCTCGATCCTTTGCCCATTATGAACCCACCAACCCTTGTATTGGCCATATTCGGGTATGTCCACATAACGTTCGCCGCCCCAGATTTTGATGCCGGCCTGGTTGCCGCGTACAATATGGCCAGTTATATCGGTGATCCAGATCCCAACTGGAACCGTGTCCAGGACCCCAGCCAGGAGTCTTTCCTGCTCGCGCAGGCGTTGTTCGTCCCTTTGCTTCTGCCGATCCATCCGATCCAGTCGGCGCGCTGTAAACCAGTTGAAGGCGACCAAACTGCCAAAGGCAAGGATCAGGGCCAAGGCCTGGGAGACGGGGCGATCGTTCTTGCCGAAAAGGTATTCAATCTGAACCAGAATCACGACCAGGAAGGGCAGAACGATCAGGGTCATCAGCTGGCGACGGGCGATGAGTCCGCCCATGGTCGGGCTCACGAAGATCGCTGCCATGCCCTCGTCCGGTCGGCGAAAAAACAGCGCAAACGATAGGAGGACCATAGCCACGGCCGTGTTGGTCGCCGTGCCCACAGCATGTTGGGTCTGAGGCAGTATGGTGTAAAGATTACTCGCTCCAAAAAATGAACTGATCAGAGTGATCAGGGGCAAGCCCAAAAGGAAAAGGGCCAAGGCTTTCGTGATCCGCTGCGACCAGACACTGGGCCGATTCATAAGGAGCAAGGCGTTGCCGAGCACAAAAAGGTTAAGGGCTGTTTCTGGAGACGGTCGACCGGGATAGGCTCCTGTGACCAGCGGATCCTGAAAGATAAGAGTATCAAACCCGGATTGGAGTGAGAGACCATAATGCACAAGGGTTACAACACCAATAAACAGAGGAATCAACGACAGCAGGCCGCCGCTGCCGTTCAAAAGCCCTCGTAGGGGTCGCGGCCATGGGTAGGTGCGCAGGATAAAACCAAGTGCACCACACAGAAGACCAATGGCGGTATTAGCCCGCATCGGTGGGCCTTCTGAAAACCACTGCCGCAGTTCGGGGATGCCGTAGGCCAAACCTGCCAGGGCTGTCATACAAAGGACAGCCACACCTAGGCAAGCAAGGTAAGCAAGTATTTTGAACGTCTTAACCCAATTATGCATCGCCCTGAGCCCTGCTTGATCTGCTTTGCACAGTAGCACTCAGCATCCCCCACCGGCCACTCCCTTTGCTTGCACCAATTTTTTTTTTACCGACAAGGGTGCGATTCCGTCCTGCACAGATACTCCAGTGTATGAGAACGCTGCAAAGGGGGACGCTCGGGTGGGAAATGGGCGGACGTATCCGGTCAGGGCCCAGGCCCTGATCCGGTTGCAGATCAATTACCGGCGATTGGCGTGGCAGTCACGGCAGACCGAGAATTGGGTGAATGGGGGCATCATTGCCTTGCATTCCGTGCAGAAGGAAAGGGGCAAGCCCATGGTTTTTTTCTTCTGGACTCGTTTGTTGCCGGCCAGGAGTTTGTTGATCAGCCCATCGTAGAAGGCCGCCAATTCCTGAGCTTTTTCTTTCTCTTCGAAAATCTCCGGCTTCTTGTTGGCAAACCAAAGATAGACGGTCAGATTTTTACGTTGAGCCTCGGCATACTCCAAACGGGCGTCGGGATCTTCATAAATTTGCAGAGGCACAGTGGTCTTTTCTTTGCTGAGAACTTTTTTGTAGCCTACGGCCAGATCCAGAAAGTACGAAAAAGCGTCCTCATTCTTGGTGTCAGCCGGAGCGATGCCAAAGAACCAGCGCACGCTCAAAGACGAGGCCTCAGTACCAAAAATTCGGTCCATTTTTTCAGCCACCAGCAGCGTTTCTTCGGAAATATCGACCGAAAATATCTCGTGACCGATTTTTTGAAACTTCCGCAGGGCGAAGTCCAGACTGTGGTTGTTGAAGCTTTCACATATTTTACGAATGTGCGCCGCGGTCGGCTTCATGTGCACATGGGTCAAACCCACTTCCGGCTCAGGCGCCGAATAGCGTTGCTTGAGGAAATGCAGGTCCTTCTGATCATAGCTGGTAATAATACCGGCTTCCGAAGCGATTCCATAGCGTCCGGCACGTCCACCAATCTGTTTGACTTCCTGAGGTGCCAGACGGCGAAAGCCTTCGCCATCAAATTTCTCGGTTTCGGTGAACAGAATTTTATGAATCGGCAGGTTGAGACCCATGCCCACAGCATCGGTGGCCACGAGATAGTCGGTTTCCCCATCACGGAAGCGCCGCGACTGCTCCTTCCGCACTTCAGGCGAAAGCGCGCCGTAAACCACGGAAACATTCGCTCCCGCACCTTCCAGCATATCCTTCCACAGGAGCACATTCTTGCGGGAAAAGCAGATAAAGGCCGTGCCGGATTCCGGCATTTTCTTAGGGTCTTCCTTGTGCTCGGCAAAGACCAGAGGCGACATCCTTTCGGTGTAGATCACCTCAATTTCATCACCGGTCAGTTCCGCAAGGTCACGCAGAATATTTTCCACGATCGGGGCCCCACAGAGGTACACGACATCCGCGGCGATACCAATCACCGCGTTGAGCCAGTAACCACCGCGATCCTTATCGGTCAAAAGCTGGATCTCATCGATCACAGCCACTTCGTAGTTCTGATTGAAATCCGCGGTCTCGATCGTCTGGCAGACGTGCGTGGCCTCTTCCAGATCCACGCGTTCTTCACCGGTCAGGAGGCCGGCTTTGACGCCTTTTTCCCGCAAACGATCGTAGTTCTCCAAGGCCATCAGACGCAGAGGTCCGAGATACACACCGGAGTGGGCAGTTCGAATCGCTTCCATGGCCGCATGAGTTTTGCCGCTATTGGTGGGTCCAAGGAACGCGATCAGCTTGCGCTTCTTCCCGCGCGCGGCGAAAAACACGTCCTTGTAATCCGAGAACTCCCGATTTTCGCGCAGTGCGGCAATCAAAGCGATCTCGAGCGCATTCTTCTGACGTTTTTGCGCGGCCTTCCTGTCTTTTTTCTCAGCTTTGAACTGATCCTTATCGGTCTGCTTATGCGCCTGTTTTAGCGACTGGTTGGCCGCTTTATTGACGCTTTTAATAAAGGTCTTTTGGGTCGGTTGGACAGGCTGGACTTTGGGCACGCCCGCTCCGTCCTTCCAGCGATGATATTCTTCCAGCAGTGTTTCCGGAGTATGCGAGCCGGATCGGAATTTTTTCAGGATTTTTTTGACGGCATCCTGCTCGTCAGGAGTCAGATCGAAAAAGAAAGGGACATGTTCGATACGCGCTTCCCGCCCGTGCTGAACAAAGGTGGTCCTTAATTTTTCCGTGAGTTCTATTCTTTTTTCTGTAGTTAACGACATTCAGTTTCCAAGAGGTAATCAATCGGTAGGTCAACACCGTATATATAAGATTGATCGCAATTTTGTCAAGGAATGCGCCGATTGGTCATTGCCGGATGACGCACCCAATCGGATAAGGGGAGGTTGTTAATGCAATGATAACCGGACTCTAAAAATATCAGCGTGGCGCGAGTGCAGGCGCTTCATGTGACGTCCGTGACGTAGGTGGCTGACGCATGAGACGCAGTGCTTTTAGGGCATGCTCTCGGCAGAGTTCGATTTCCTGGTCCGTGACAATCCCATTGGGACTGCGAATCGTGGCCAGACTTGCCCCGTGTTTTTTGGCCATTTTATAGATCTCAATCACCTTCCGATAATTAATATTCCGCGACAGGGTGAAGGATTCCAGACGGCCTTCGAGCGCCAGAAGAGCCGTTTCAGCCAGACACGCATAGACCACGCTGGCTTCCAGACCGATGTCGCAGTTGAGCGCAACTTTGCCTGGCAGTTCGATTTCACCGCTTTCAATAATTAAAACATCCGGCCGACTGATCGCTTCATTGGCGGTAAAAGTCAGAGGACGGCCCACATCGCACAACAGAGCGCCAGGCTTGACGCTATTAATCGAAAGCACGCCCCCTTCCGTGGCACTGGTGGCGATGACGATGAGGTCGGATTGCCCTGCAAAACGATCAGGACGGGTGCTGACGGTCAGGCGGCAGTGCGGGGCGGTTTGTTGCAATTCATCGCGCAGCGTCATGAGGCGGGCCCCATTGGTCGCGACCAAAATCACGTCGGTAAAAAGTGAGAATACGCGCACAGACTTTGCCAATGCTCCCGGTGGCTCCAATGACCATGGCGCGGCCCTGCGTTTTTTTATGCTTATCCTTGCCAATCTGGATAAAGCCGAGCTTCAGGAGAGCGTCGCGCGCCGCCCAAAGCGTGGCCGCAGCGGACAGGGAGTTGCCCGTTGTGACAGGTATGGGGCTGCGATGGGCAATGGTCACACCGGCATCACCGACGATTTTGGTGAAAGCCCCGAGACCGATAATTTCCGCGCCCTGCTTTTTCGCATCGTCCGCGATGGCCAGAATTTTTTCATAGATGGCATCCGGGTTGGCCGCCAGCATTTCCTTGGGCGTGGCAAAAAGAGTATAAATCAGACCCTCAGCCAGGCCACCGTCGGCCATGCTCTTGATGCCTTTGATACGTCCGTATAGCACACCCGGGGCTTTGCCAATGCCTTTTTCCATCCACGGCTGCACGCGCTCTGGCAGCCAGGTCAGAGGTTTTAGGACGGGATGGCGGAACAGGTCGCGCCGGCTCAGAGGATGAATCACAAAGGCAAAGCGCCGAATGGAACCTTCCCGTTCGGCATGCAGCCGCTGCATACAGGGATTGACCCGATGAATGGTGAGAAATTCCAGAATATCATCCTGGCTCAGACTTTCATCACTGTCCTGACACAGCTGAATGACAGCTTCGATCACAGAATACGGCAGGTCCTCGGTCAGCCCTGGGATCTGCGGCTTGAACCAAAACGCGTTGAAAACCCTGGCGGCGCGCAGATCGGCAGCCAGCTCTTCATTCATATCATCGAGCAGCAGCGTTTTATCGGAAAAATCCTGTAAATCAAAACAGCGAATCACATTGCTCGTGGCCAGAAAATAATCAGCCTGCAAAGCTTTGTGAACGATCGGATTGAGACTCAACGATGAAAGTTTAAGGCGCGTGTTCGGGAGCGTTACGGGCAAATTCTGGAGCCGTCGTCCGGCGATGTTCGCATAGCGACGCAGAGCCTTGATGCCGTGCAAGGCTGTCGGCAACCTGTACTGTAAACAAGGATCGAAACAATAAATATCCTTGGCAATACTGTCGAGTGACTGCAAAGCTTCGTATTGCGTGAGTCCCGATAAGAAAGTCAGAGTGCTGTTCTGGACTTTCAGCTCGCCATGCTTGATCACATGCTGCAGGGTCCAGTCGAAGAATGTGGAGCGCAGCAGGTGACCTGTCACCATAGGGACTTGAACCGCTTCCTGATTGAGACGCTGCAGAATGCGGTGACGGAGTGTCTTGCGACCCATATAAACAGGGGCGGGAATACAGCCCAAAGCCATCACGTCGCATTCACTCTGGTGCTGACGAATCAGACGAAACAGGAGTTCCTCGTCGTAATCCACCCCGTAATGGGTCACGTGGATCGACTGACCGGCAAACTGCAGGATACGATCGAAATTCTGACGAGAGGAGCCCAGACTCAGACTGATAATTCGTTTCATCAGACTTTGCCTCCTTTAAAGAGATGCTCTTCCGCATAACGGAACAGAGTGGGCGCATAGTCCTTGTAATGTGGAAAACGCAGTTCAGGCCAGCACGCTTGCAAATTCCTGGAGTGAAATCGAGTGGGACTGTTGAGCGTCGCCAGCATGTCCAAGGGCATGTTGAAATATTTCCAGATAGCCTTGGGTACGCGATCATAAGGCAAGGCTACGGGTTCCATATCAAGGCCCATGAAGTTCATCATTTCCGCTAGCACGATCCGAGCCGAGATGCCCGTTTCGCCGCCGAGGATATGCCAGGTGTTGCCCGGCTGCTGGTAACCGCTGGCTACGATTTGCTGAAAAGCCTGAGCCGCGAAATCGACCGGAAGCAGTGGCAGGCGCGTCGATTCCGAAAAGACGAAAGGCAGAAAAGTCATTTTACGCAGAGGAATACGCGACTTCTGCAGCCGTGAAAGGGCTTGCAAAATATGGTACATGCCGCTGATCCGAGGAAATTCTCCCGTGACGGTGGAGCCGATAAGCTCACCGAGGCGAACCACGCTGCGGGCAAAGGGGGTATCAGCATGGAATACGAGTTTTTCCGCGGCGAAGAGAGCACCAGCCCAGGCATCATCATGCGTTCGATCGGGAATTTTGGTGGATTCGTCGAACAGGCCTGCATAGTTACCGGCAACGCGCACCGTGCTGGTTTGATAGTAGTGCTTGAGGCGCGGCAAGTATCGGCAGAAATGCAGAATGTTGGCCGTGCGTACCACATGCTCTTCGTAAAGCACCGCATGGTTCGCCTCGGGATCATGATGCCCGCCGGCGTAGATCACAACTTCAGCGTCAGCCGCAACTTTGAGCAGAGGGCGCAGGGATGATTCGGACTGCGACCGAAACGAGGCATTATACCATTGGATCGGTAAGAGACTCAGCGACCCGGGCAGCGCTTTACGGCTGCAAGCTACGACTTTCCAACCCGCGTGAATAAATTGTTGGCATAACTGCCGGCCGAAAAAGGTGCCGGCGCCAATGATAAGAACCGTACTCAATGGCGAACCTCCAAACGGTTGGAGGTGTCAAAGGCGTTGAGATAGGGCAATTGATGCGAATAGACGCGAAGCGACTGCGGTTTAATACCGATTTCCAGGCGCCGGGCGCTGGTCAGGAGTTCGCCATCACCGTAGAAGGCCATTTTTTGATCCTTGCTGTCGAGGAGTTCGATTTCCAAATGATCGGTTTCGAAGGACAGCATGCGGGGATCGTTGGACGGCGGTATGTGCTGGCGAACCCGATAGAGCCCGGTCAGGAGCTGACACAGATGATGATGCGTGAAGATACTGACGTTAAATTTTCCATCATCGTTGCGTGTATCCGGGGCGATTTTAAAGGAACCCGCCACGGAAGGCTGATTATTGATCATCAGCAAAGGGCTCTCCAGCTCGCCTCGATAATCGGGCGAGGTCAAACGCAGGCGATATTTTTTCTGGGGCGAGCCGAGAAGTTTAAGGCCCAGGATCAGCGTGTACATAGGATGGCCGATGTTGCTCATCAGCGACTGAAAACCAGGAATGCTACGCCGCCACTGATTGATGCTCTCGGCCACGTCACCGATGATGCCAATGCCACCGTTGGTTGCCATATGAATGCCATTGACGGTGATGAGGTCGATGGCTTTCCATTCGTCGAGTCGAACGAATTCCAAAGCTTCCTGAACACGATTATGGATGCCGAGTTCCCGCGCCAGGTCGTTGGCGGTACCGGCCGGCAGAACCAGAAAGCGTGATTCCTGTTCGGCCAGCTGCTGGATCAAGGTATGAAATGTTCCGTCGCCACCGACGGAAACGATCACGTCCACCTTGTCTGCCGTTGCGCGGTTGATTTCGGCTCTCAATTCCCTTTCATCACTGGGGGAAATGAAATCCAATTCGCTGCGAAAAAGCTGACGGCGGATCAGACTTTGCCAATCTCGGCTTTGACCTTGGGAGGCGCGGGTGTTCAGGAAGACTCGAACTTTTTGCATGATGATCAAGCCCTTGCGCGTTATAAAGCAATTTCCTTCCGAGGGAAGACTCTCGGAATGAGTTATGACATTTCTTTCGCTGCAAAGCCATAGACTCTGCGAGATTTTCTTGAAGAAGAAAGGATGTTTTGTCTCGGGTCGGTTTGTAACCCATATGGCGGTGTGTGCTTGAACCAGGGGTGCGTCCCCTGATTTTTCAAAAGTCCGGAAAGCCTTAGTGGTCAATCCTTTGCAGGATGGCTTCGGCTTCTTCCCGATCAATGATAACGAACCGGTTCAACGGTGGTTCCCAAGCGTGAACTTCCGCATTCGCGATATCAAACCACCAGCCATGCAGCTGTAAACGACCGTTTTCCATGGCCCGGCGCACGCTCGGATAGGTGCGCAAATGTTCCAGCTGCTGGAGCACATTGAGCTGGGATAATTGATTATGCGGGGCCAGGTCTGCACAATCCAAACCGGTCCCGGCATGTAACTTAAAGAGAGATGGCTCCGCGTGGCGCAACCAGCTCCGCAGATTGCCACTGAGCTCCTGCGTGCCCCTTAGCACGGCCATGTGAGCGCCGCATTCTGAATGACCACACACAACTATATCTTTAACCTTCAATTGATCCACCGCATACTCCACGGCGGCAGCTTCCGATTTGTCGAAAATATTAATGCCATCCTCACCACAAGGTGGGATGAGATTACCCACATTTCGAATGACAAAAACGTCACCGGGATCGGTGGAGGCAAACAGGTTGGGGACCACGCGACTGTCAGAGCAGGCGATCAGGAGGGCGTCTGGCGATTGACCGAGGGCAAGACGAGCAAACGTTTCGCGGTAAGCTGGTTGCAACTTTTCCCGAAAGTCCACAATACCCTTTAAGAGTTTTTTCATGTCGCAATGACTCCTATAACATATGATCTTCGCCGCCAAATATGTCTTGGTTTTGCTGCGGATGCAATCCCTCAAATCGAGGGCCCGCCCATCAGGAAGCCCTCCTGGCGGTCGGGATGAGAATTGGACCGGATCGGCTCGGTGCGGTAGACTAAATTTCGTCATCATTTAAAGTGGTTCGGAGAAATTGGCATGAAGTTCGTTTGGCGCCTGAAGACATTCTTTATCCAGGCTTTATTTTTATTGGCCTGCGAGCCGGTGGAACAGGATTACGCAGGCTATCCAAGTTTGGATACTTCGCCTGTCCCTGGCGTCGCTGTGCCACCTGCCGGCGCCCTCCAGGACGCTGCCACACAGCTTGAAGCGGGTCAGGCCAAAGAGGTCATCAAACAGCTCAGCGCCATGCAAGCTGTGACGCCCCAGGAAAAAGCCTGGCATCGATTGCTCTTGGGGCAGGCTTATTTTGAAATCGGCGCTACCGAAAAAGCCCTGCGACTTTTGCTCGCCAATTACGAGGAGCTGCGCGACGCGCGTCCTACCCCGGATCCGGATCTGAGCCGCATCCTGGCACGCAGCCTGAAAAAGTTGGGTGCCTATTACCGTGACCAGGAGGACTTTGAACGCGCCTATACTTTGCATCAGATCCAATGGCTTTACATGCGACGTGTGGGGAGCCTTACGGATCGCTTTGATGCGTTAATCAGCCTCGATGTCGATGCCGCGCTGCTGCGCAATTATTTTGCTTCCGAACAATGGCTGCGCGAGGCTCTCGTCGTGGCCCAGCAGATGCCCGAAGGCGCCGAGCGCTTCCGTTCCCTCATCATCACGTGGAACAATATTTCCTTGAGTCTGACCGAGCTGCTGCGGTTCCAGGAAGCCGAGGCTGCGGCGCGAGAAAGTCGACGGATCAGTCAGGTCTATGATCCTGTCGCTCGGCAAAAGGAATTCCGCGAAGTTTGGGCCGTGGCGCAGCTGGCAGCAGTCTGGGCAGCCTGGGCGCAGTACTCGGAAACGAAAAATCCAGCGGAAGCCCGCCCGTTTTACGAAAAATCGAAGGCGTTTGCGCGCGAAGCGCTGGCCTTGGCCGAACAACAAGGCATGGGAGATGCCGGCCGCGTGAAGCTGGAGCAGCAGATGCGTGTCCATCTGGGATCGCGCTAACGATCCTCACGCTGCTTGTGATATAACACCCGATGTCATTTCCGGGGTTCCGGTGCTTGCGTCGTGCGTGATTTCCCACAGAGATTACGGGTTGAAATTTTAGCAGCCCGCTGGGAAATGGGAAAAATAGGTGGCCTGCTCTTTGCAGATCGAGTGCATTGGTTTACGGGAAGGATTGAAGATGTCAAAAACCTTGTCATTGAATGCTCGTCAACAGGAAATTTGCTTGAAGTATTCCGGGCTCGCCTTGCCCCGCTATACGTCCTATCCCGCCATCACCGGTTGGAAGGATACATCCACCATTCCTGCCATCAAGGAACAGCTGGATGCCACAGCACTTGATCAGAAAGCCTTCAGTCTTTATTTTCATGTGCCTTTCTGCCAAAGGCTTTGCTTTTACTGCGGCTGCTCCAAAGAGATCATGAATCCAGCCAGCACCGCGACTCAGGACGTGGTGCAGCAGTATTTGCAAGGTCTTGAACGGGAAGTCGCACATTTCCAGCATCATGTCGATAGCTGTGTGATCGAACAGCTCCATTTTGGAGGCGGCACGCCCAATTTTTTGAACGTCGCCCAATGGCGGCAGCTGTATGAAAATGTGTTGAGTCGTTTCACCGTCAGTGAAGAAGCCGAGTGGAGTGTGGAACTCGATCCACGCCTGGTTAAAGAGGATGAGATACGTTATCTGTATGAGATTGGCGTCAATCGTGTCAGCTTTGGGATCCAGGACTTTGATCCCCAGGTCCAAAAAGCTATCAACCGTATTCAACCTTATGAAAAAGTCGCGGAAGCCGTCGAGTTGGTGCGTTCGTGCGGCATTCCTTATATCAATATCGATTTGATCTATGGTTTGCCCTTTCAAACCGAGGAGTCGATGCAGCGGACGCTGGATCAGGTCATTCGATTGAGCCCGGACCGGATCGCCTATTATCGGCTGGCGGTGCTGCCCGACATGTTCAAGGCGCAGCAGACGTTTATCGACAAGGATTTACCGGAAGGCGCTGCCTGCCTTGCACTGAATTTGCTCGGCATCAATCGATTTTTAGCGGCAGGCTACGAATTCATTGGTCTGGATCATTTTGCCAAAAGCAACGATCCCCTGGCGGTGGCCGCACGCAAGGATGAAGTGCGGCGGAACTTCCAGGGTATGACGACCGGCAGCAACCTGCCTCATTTGGGTTTCGGACCATCGGCTATCAGTATGCTGGATGATGTTTTCGTGCAGAACCCGAAGTC
Source organism: Oligoflexus sp. (assembly GCF_035638955.1). Taxonomy (GTDB): domain Bacteria; phylum Bdellovibrionota_B; class Oligoflexia; order Oligoflexales; family Oligoflexaceae; genus Oligoflexus. The sequence continues at coordinate 87,749 of NZ_DASQYZ010000013.1, forward strand.
CATTGATCAATGGCTCGTCATGGTTGATGATCATGAATTCAAGCGAAAATCCCGTATTCTGACGGAAGATGATAAGATTCGGCGCGAGGTCATCAATCAAATCTTCTGTCACGGGACGATCGACAAGCCTTACACCGAAGCGTTCCATGATGTTGAGTTTGATCATTACTTTGCGAAAGAATTGCACGACCTGAAAAGTCTGGCTCGGGATGGACTGGTGACGTTGGACACCCACGACATTCGTTTGACCCAGCCGCTTGGCCTGATCCTGCGGCAGGCTGTAGCGGCAGTCTTCGATACGCAGCAACGCGAAGGTCGCGGTTCACAGGTGAGTTGAAGCCTGAAACCGCCAGGCCCGCTCGACATTTTTGGTAATGCCAACGCGCGGTCCGCAGCTGAATTTCTCCACAGGCTGGGTCGCTGGACCCAGCTGCAGGTCACTCTTTTGACCGGGCCAGACACCATTGAGGCTTAAATCAATGGCCAAGGCCTGGGCGAGTTTGCCAGGCCCATTGCAAAGTCCCTTGATCGGTTTCGGCTCGGGCCAAAGGCGGAGTTTCCGCATGGTCTCGATGCCCCAAAGGGGTTGAATGCTTCGAATCAGAACCGCCTCGCCCCGACCTTCGTCACCACTGCTGATATTGAGACAGAAATGAATGCCATAGATTCGGTAAACATAGAGGGTGCCGGGCTTTTGAAACATGGCGGCGTTCCGCGCAGTCATGCCGCGAAAGCTATGACTGGCTTCATCATCCTCGGTATAGGCTTCGGTTTCCGTGATGATGCCGCCCACCCATTGGTCGCCGATGCGCCTGACCATGGGACAGCCGAGCAGCGCCACTGCCAAATCCGGAGCCGATTTTTGGTAAAAACTGAAGGGCAGGATCGGATCAAGCATGGGACGCTCGACTTTCTCCAGAATTTTTCAGCAGGGCCTCCAGTTTCAAGACAGGCTCTCCCAAGGCAGTTTTTAAGGAGGTGAATTCGTCTTCCGCCGCACGCAGGAAATTGCCGCGCCGGGTGGCGAGCATCAAACGATTTTTCGGAGTATGTTCGCTGGCCACAAATTCCGTGGCTGTCACCTCGTAACCGCGGCTTCGCAGCAGCAGGGTACGCAGCATATCGGTCATGTCCGCAGCGACCACACGGCGGAAGTGGGGGGCGCGCATCACAGGACTCATTGGCAGCAGATCCGACAGGGGCTGATCTTTCCAAACGCGAGCGAGTTCCGCCTGGCAGCAGGGCGCCACGGCGATCACATCGGCCTTCAATCGTAAGGCTTCCGCCAGGGCAAAGTCGGTCGCGGTATCGCAGGCATGCAAAGCCACAAAGCAGTGCGGGCGTAAATTGGCTTCGATTTGGCTGAAGGCTTTATGATGTTCGCTGAGCCATGAAAAGGTCTGCAGATCGGCAACGGCAAACTTCAAGTTGTTGTGGTATCCCAGCTGTAGTGCACGAGCGTTGGCACGATCGATCATCGCCTGACTATGGTCGATGCCGATCAATTCCAAAGGATGGCGCAGAATATCACGGAAGTACCAGGCTATCAGGAAACTGAGATAAGCGTTGCCGCAGCCTGCATCGACCACACGAACCTTGGGAAAGTTTTTGGCCAGTTGCTTCAGAGACGGCAGCAGGAGCTGCAGCATATGATTGATCTGAATGAATTTTTTCGTCGCGTCGGCTGACATCGACGCGTCCTTATTCAAAAGACCTAGAGCAAACAGCAGCTCACCACCTTGCCAGGGAGTCAGCAGATAGCTTTTACCGGATAGAAATTTGGCGCGACGTTCGGGCGTCCAATAATCCTGCAAACGTTTTTGAAAAACAGCGGTTTCCATACAATCCCCCTCCGTTAAGCCTCGCTGTTTTAGCGGGGGCAAGAGGGCTTGTCCAGGGGTTTATCGACCATTCCCAGGCAGCCGGCTCTTGGCCTTGATATCGGGTGTGAATAATCCATAGGTGTATAGTGCCCAGACGCCCCAAAGTCCCTCCGCCTTCGACAAGGCTGGAACATTATAGAGTAAAATGGCATGATGAATATGGCATAGGACTTGGATTCAGCCTTGCAGGTGAACACGTGAAGAGGCGAACAATGAACTGGTCGAAAAAACTGCTTTGGATTTTGAGTGCTTGGCTTGTCCTGGCTGGTTGCAAGCCCCGCAGCCCCACGGATGACCCAAGCGGCGACGGCGATGCTGCGACCGCGGATTCGTCGCGTGTCGATACGCTGGAGGTCCTTATTGAGGCCCTGAAAAACCAGCTGGAAACCAATCAAAAGATGTCGGATGCCGAGCGCGAGGCGCTGGAAAAGCAGCTGAAGGCAGCCGAAGAGGAAAAAACCAAGGCGGAAGGGGCCCCAGTCAGCGGGTCGCCTGCACCCAAACCGACAGCCACTCCTACGCCAGCGGCCACGCCCACGGCGCCCAAATTGGAAGGGCCCTATAATCTTTACTATGCGAATGATTGCATGCAGCCCATGGATGCCAGCGGCGGCGATGGCTCGATCTTTCGTTCGCTGCCTTGCAACAATACCGAGGTCCAGCAATTCACCCTGGAAATGCGTGATAACGGATATTTTCGCATCCTTCATAAGATGTCGGGCAAGTGCATGATCCTGGAAGGCAACATGGCCGGCGAAGGCACGCCACCCACGCTGCGCCCCTGCAAAGCCGTGAGTGACAATGCTGAGCATTGGAAATTCTTCGATGCGGCCGCGGATGGCAGTAGATTCAAACTGCAGAATCGGACGAGCGGCATGTGCTTGAAAATCGGCACCGATGGTAGTGCCACTATCTTTCAAGGCAATTGCACCACGACTTACACGGAATTCATGCTGAAGAAATCCATCTGAATGCGAGTCCGAGAAAGCCCAAGCGCGAAGTTGACGGTGGGTTCAAACCGGAATGCGAAAGGGTTGACAGCGCCTTCAAAGCCATCGATTCTCGGGAAACGGAATCGTGTGGGAGGGCAGGGTGTTGCATCCAAAGCGTCGGTTGGGTATTCAGCAGGTCATTGCTTCGGGTCTCTGTTTTGGTTGTCTTGGAATTCTCGGTAAACTCCTCTATCAGCATGGAGCCACAGCCGGTGAACTGCTGGCTCTGCGTTTCAGTTTTGCCGCGCTAATGCTTTTTGCCTGGCATATGATACGCGGCCCAAAGCGCCTTCTTATATCATGGCCTCAGCTTTTATCCTGTGCCGTGCTCGGAATTTTTGGTTACGCGCTCTTTGCCTGGTGCTTTTTCGCGGCGCTCGGTGGCCTCTCGGCCTCGCTTTCGGTCCTCCTGCTCTATACCTATCCCGTTATGGTGACGATCGGCGGTCGGCTTCTCTTCCAGGAAACCATTCCCATCCAAAAACTCTGGGCTCTGCCGCTGGTCGTGGCGGGAACCGTGGCCCTGGTGTGGGGGGAGTTTTCGGTGGATAAGGCCAGCGCTTTGATCCTTGGGCTCTGTGCCGCGCTTTTTTATTCGCTTTATATCCTGCTGTCGAGTCGCCTTCTGCGCAAGGTTCCAGCCGATATTTCGGTGCCCTATATTCAAACCTTTGCCGCCATGATTTTAACGGGCATTTTTGTGCATGACGTCGAGAGGATTCAAAATCTGTGGTGGAACGCCTGGTGGATTATTCTGCTCATTGCGCTGGTTGGAACCGTACTGGCCATGAGTCTGTTTCTGGCGGGACTGCAAAAACTGCAGAATTGGGAAGTGGCTCTGCTCAGCACAACGGAACCTCTTTCCGCCGTTATACTGGCCGCCATGTTTTTAGGGGAACGGCTGAGCGCCAGCCAAATGCTAGGCGCTCTTGGGATTCTGCTGGGGCTCTTGGTGGTGGCGAGGCCGATGCCTCGTCAGGTGCCCGCCGCGGAAATCAGCTGAAATACCCTGCTTCCAAATTCCAATTGACTGATGGAGCGCACTCATCCTGCTCAAGGGTCAGTTGAAACGCTCCCTGGAGATCCTCGATCAAATCCTGCACATGTTCGAGGCCGATCGACAAACGTATCAGACCATCATCAATACCAGCCTTAAGACGATCAGCCTTATCATAGCTGGCATGGGACATCGATGCGGGTTGCTCGATCAGGGACTCCACCGCGCCCATACTCACAGCTCTTTGGAAAAGTTGAGTCGAACTGACGAAACGCTTGGCAGCCTGAAAATCGGATTTCAATTCAAAACTCACGACGCCGCCGTACAGGCCTCGCAGCTGTTTTTGAGCCAGTTCGTGTTGGGGATGTGAGGGAAGGCCGGGGTAATAGACTTTTTTCACAGAGGGATGGTTTTCCAAAAACTGGGCAATCCAGAGTGCGCTTTTACACTGCTCGCGGAAACGAACTTCGAGGGTTTTGATGCCGCGTGCACAAAGATAGCAATCCAGCGGTGCCATCACCCCGCCGGTGGCGTTTTGAATGAAATAAAGTTCCTTGAGTAGGGCCTTATCCCGAACGACCAAAGCTCCACCCAGAAGATCAGAATGTCCGCCCAGGTATTTGGTGGCGGAATGCATGACAATATCGGCGCCCAATTTCAAAGGCTGCGTTGCCACGGGGGTGGCAAAGGTATTATCCACCGCAAGGAGCGCCCCATGCTGGTGCGCGATGTCCGCAAGGGTTGCAAGATCCACCAGGGACAGCAGGGGATTGCCGGGGTTTTCCGCCCAGATCATGCGGGTTGTCGGCCGGATGGCAGCTGCCACCTGCTCCAGATCATCCAAGGGGACCAGGGTTGTTTCGATGCCCACGCGGTTCAGAATCTTATGGAGGATGCGATAGGTTCCACCATAAATATCTGTACCGGCGACGACATGATCCCCGCTTTTCAGCAGCATAAGCGCGCCGTGAATGGCGGCCATGCCGGAGCCATAGGCCAGAGCTCCCACACCTTCCTCGAGCGCGGCTATTGTGGTTTCCAATCCGCCGCGCGTGGGATTGCCACTGCGGCTGTAATCATAAAGCGCCTCGCTGAATTCACCCGGTGGGGCAAAGGTGGACGAAAGATAGAGCGGCGGGATCACCGCGCCGGTCAGAGGATCTTTTTCGTTGCCAATATGAATCGAACGCGTGGATAAATGCATGTGGTGTCCCCTTTAAATGCGATTCAAAGCCTGGTCCAGGTCGATGAGAAGGTCCTGGGTGTCCTCGATGCCAAGCGATAAACGCACAAGGGCGCTATCGATACCCCAGCGCTGACGGTCGGCTTCGGAAGCCTTGTAAAAGCTCATGATCGCCGGCTGCTCGATCAGCGATTCCACGCCGCCAAGGCTGGGACCGATGCGAGGAATGCGAACGGAATCGATAAAGCGAGCGCAGCCTTCCCGATCGGTTTTCAATTCAAAGCTGATCAGACCACCACAGCCTGTCAGATATTTTTGGGCCTGCTCATGACTGGGATGCGTGGGCAGCCCGGGGTAATACACTTTTTTTACGAGTTTATGCTCGTTCAAATAAGCAGCAACGGCGAGACCGGTCTTGTTCTGTTGCTGCACGCGCAGGGGCAGGGTTTTAAGCCCCCTCTGCAGAAGCCAGGCGGTGTGCGGAGCGGCTATGGCTCCCATGATCCCCTGGAGTTTGCGGATGGGTTCAAGCCGTGCTTTGGTGCCGGCTATAACGCCAGCCAACAGATCATTGTGCCCGCCCAGATATTTGGTGGCCGAATGCACAATATAATCCACACCCCAGCGCGCCGGCAGATGATTCACAGGACTCGCCAGCGTTGCATCCACACAGGTCGCGGCGTCATAGGCTTTGGCGATTTGAACGAAACGCTCCAGGTCGATGACGGTCAGATGCGGGTTGGTGGGAAGTTCCGTGAAGAGAAGTCGGGTACGGCCGTCCATGGCCTGTTCCAAAGCCTGAAAATCCCCTGTGGGAATCTGCACGCATTCCACGCCATAGGCTTTGAGATATTCAAAACAAAATTGCCGTGTGCGGTGATAGCACTGGTCGAAGAAGACGAGCTTGTCGCCGGGTTTAAGATCGGCAAGGAAGAGAAGGGTCAGTGCGGACATGCCGGTCGTGCATAAGATGGAGTCCTCGGTGCCCTCGAGTTCCGCCAGTTTCTTTTCCACGGTGCGGGAGTTGGGGCTGCTGTAACGCGCGTACTCATCGCGTTCCTCGCTTTCGCCTTCGAGCATGGCAATCAGCGCGGCGGTGTTTTCAAAAGTATACGTGGATGAACAATGGATGGGATCCACAAGACCAAAATCGCTTTTGACTCGAGCCTCTCCTCCATGAACAGAGAGTGTGGATAGACCTGGTTCACGTTGATGCGTCATGGCATAACCTTCCGGAAGCAAAGAGTGAATGAGAACCAGGATTTGTTTCTTTGCGCAAAAAAAAACGCCACGCAAGGGCGTGGCGAGTTTTCTTGAACTCATTTGGCGCTTTAGCAGAGAAAGCTGCAATCGGCCACAAATCCTTTAGACCCACCATAGTGAGTCCCAGAAAAAGGGGCAAGATTTTTTACGGGTCGCTCCATAAAAAACCTACAGCTGGGTGGCAACCACCGTGAAGGCCTCGATAAGATTGAACATCCCATCGGTGGTAACCACCGCGAAGGCCTCGATAAGATTAGAGATCCCTGGCTGGCAACCGGTATGAAGTCCGCGAAACGAGACGCTATCCATGCAACGGTCACCAGCGTGAGAGGTCGAATGATAGCCCCCGGTTCTTGGGATGATCAGGACCATCCCATGGGTCGGCCACCCGCGTGCGGGTCCGCGGACGTTCAGGCGTCTTCATAGAGCCAGGTCGAAAGGTAACGCTCCCCAGTGCTAGGGATGATGACCACGATTTGTTTGCCTTTGGCTTCCGGACGGCTGGCCACCTGGAGCGCGGCTGCGAGAGCGGCCCCGGATGAGATACCGGCGAATATGCCTTCCTCTTTGGCCAGGCGACGGGCCCATTCTCCCGATTCATCGTTGGTCACCTGGATGATTTCATCAATCAGTTTGGTATCCACGATAGCCGGAATAAAGCCGGCACCAATCCCTTGGATCTTATGCGGACCGGGTGCGCCTCCGGACAGGACAGGGGAGTCCTTGGGTTCCACCGCGATGGCTTTGAATGACGGTTTCAGTTTTTTGATGACACTCGCGGTTCCGGTCAGTGTTCCACCCGTGCCAATACCGGAGATCAGATAATCGACCTTGCCATCGGTGTCATCCCAGATTTCAAGGGCCGTGGTCTTTTTGTGAATTTCGACGTTGGCCGGATTTTTAAACTGCTGGGGCATATAATAACCAGGATTTTCGGCGAGAATCTCTTCCGCCTTGGCAATGGCGCCCTTCATCCCTTTTTCCCCAGGCGTGAGAACGAGCTGGGCACCCAAAGCCTTGAGGAGTTTGCGGCGCTCGACGCTCATGGTTTCCGGCATGGCCAGAATCAGTTTGTAGCCTTTTTGCGCGGCGACGAAGGCCAGAGCAATCCCCGTGTTGCCACTGGTGGGCTCGACGATGGTGCCGCCTGGCTTCAACTCACCGCTTTTTTCCGCGGCCTCGATCATGGCGGCTCCAATCCGATCTTTCACACTGGAAAGCGGATTGAAATATTCCAATTTCAGAAGAATATCACCCGGCAGACCCTTGCCGATTTTGGTTAATCGGACCAGTGGGGTGTTGCCGATAGTTTCAAGGATACCGTTGGCAATCTTGGGACGGTGACGACGTTCGGTCATGATGCATACTCCTGTGTTCGTGCCTAAAGGTAGTTGATGATCAGATGCCATCGCCATCGGTAAAATATGATGACAGATAGCGTTGCTGGGTTACGCGACTGCTCGGCGGCACACTTTCTGTGAGCCAGACATTGCCGCCAATGCTGGATCCTTCGCCGATATGGATTCGTCCCAGGATCGTCGCACCAGCGTAAACGGTCACGCCATCTCCGATGATCGGATGCCTGGCGTTGCCCTTGACAACAACTCCTTTGTCGTCTCGGTGAAATCGTTTGGCGCCAAGGGTGACACCTTGATAAAGCGTCACATTGCGGCCGATAATGGCCGTTTCCCCGATCACCACTCCGGTGCCGTGATCGATGAAAAAATTGGCGCCTATTTGCGCACCCGGATGGATATCAATCCCGGTATCCTGATGCGCCAGCTCCGCGATGAGCCTCGGCAGCAGCGGAATGTTATGCTGATAGAAGATATGAGCGAGTCGGTGATAGCGCACGGCTTTGAATCCCGGATAACAGATGATCACTTCCAAAGCATCATCGGTGGCGGGATCGTTATTGAGCGCCGCCTCGATATCGGAACGCAACACATGTTCAATCGCCTGCATCTCCCCCAGAAGAGCCGTGGTGGACACCGAAGTCAGACGCGGGTGTTCCGTACCATAGGTGTGACGCAGATAGGCCAGCAGTTTATCGACCACCGGCTGCACCGTTTCGACGAAAAACTGCCCCTTATTAGGATTAAACAGCAGGCCCGCCGTGACCAGACGCACCAGAAGATGAATTTCATCCTGAAAGGCGCAGAGCACATTATGCTCCAGCCTGTGTTCGCTGAGTCGCTCGCTCAAAGTCCTGGGGTTGCCCATGCTTCATCTCCTGCCAGGGGACGTTGGCTCTATGTGTCCCTTTATACCGCTTCTCATGAAACAGTTCCAGATCCTTTCCTCTGAAAAGTTTTCCTCAGATGCCGAGTCCATCCTGGTAAACGCCGATACCGCGTGTCGCCAGACGTTTGCGCAGGAACTGACCTTCGTTGCCATCCTCCACCACCACGTTCCAGCCGAGTTCCAGCAGGCTTTCGACCGATTGCTGCTGAATCTCCAGGGTGTTTTTCTGCAAAAAGGCTTTGGGCAAAAAGAGCCAACCCGGTTTTCCACGGTTTTCCTGCCAGATGGGATCATTCGCAGCGGCGAGGTGCAATTGATCGGGGCGCAGACCGTCGCCACTCAACGGCGCATCGATCATGCCAGCCGCAACCGTGCGGTAGGTGCGAGGATCGATCAGAATAAACGCGCCGAGCGCCCGTGATTGGTGATAAGGCGCGGCATAGAGCGGCCTGGAGCTTTCGATTTCTACAGCGGCAATGTCATTGAGCTGCAGGCCTTGCGCCGGAACAGGTGCCAGCGTCGTGAGATCAAACCGATGATTCAATTTGGAGATTTGGGCTCGTGCGGTTTGCGTACCAAGACGTATAATATAACGTTCATCCAGGCGCAGGGCGTCCTCATCAAACCAGACGAGCTGAGCCTGCCAATGGCGGGTTGGGGAGGGAGCGGTCCCATCGGTGACGAAAAAACTGCCACGGTCCAGATCGCGTTCGTCCTCCAAAGCCACGGCAATGGCATCACCGGCCAGAGCCTCGTCGGTCTCCACTCCCGAACGATAAATTTGCGCGACGCGACTGGTCTGATTCGAAGGCAGAATACGGATGGGATCGCCCACCCGCAGCTGACCTTCGGCCAAGGTTCCGGCTGCAAGACGCTGCCCGCTGCTGTCGCGCAGAATAATTTGAATGGGCAAGCGCAAGTCCTTGCCCACTTCGGCTCGTGCCGGCAGGGCATCGAGAACCTCAAGCAAAGCGGGCCCCTGATACCAGTGGGTGAGATCACTCCGACTGCTGATGTTATCACCCCGCAGGGCACTGACTGGAATCACATGCAAGGACTGCTCAGGCTTGATCCATTCCAGTTGCCGGAATTCGCGTTCAATCGCTTGAATGCGCTCCGCGTCGTAGGCGATCAGATCAATCTTATTAATAGCTACCACCAGATGCTTGATGCCCAAAAGATGAGACAGGTAAGCATGACGCCGGGTCTGTTCCAGAATTCCGTGCCGTGCATCGACCAAAAGAATCGCGACATCGGCCAGTGATGCCGCTGTCACCATATTTCGCGTGTACTGCACGTGCCCAGGCGCATCGGCGAGGATATATTTACGCCGACTGCTGGAAAAATATTTGTAGGCGACATCGATGGTGATGCCCTGCTCGCGCTCGGACTTAAGGCCATCCGTAAGGAGCGAAAGATCAAGCTCGCCTTGAATGCGTTTGGCGCTCTCGATCGCGGCCAGTTGATCATCAAAAACTGCGCGCGCTTCGTAAAGCAGGCGACCAATCAAGGTTGATTTTCCGTCGTCCACACTGCCCGCGGTCGTGATGCGCAGCAGGGAACGGGTTGAGGCCTGTGTCATCAGAAATACCCCTCTCGTTTTTTGAGTTCCATCGAAGCATCCTGATCATGATCGATGACCCGGGTGGAGCGTTCCGAACTTTTGGCTTCAAAAAGCTCGTTGATAATATCGTCCAGGTCCTGAGCATTCGAACGGATGGCCCCTGTGCAGGGACTGCAGCCCAAAGTCCGGAATCGGCAGATGACATTCTTCGCGTCGCTGTGATTCCAGCGCGGATCATCTTCATCCAGTGGAATCAGGCTGCTACCTTTATCCAGCACACGCCGTTCATGCGCGAAATAAAGAGGCACGATATTGATGTTCTCGCGCTTGATATAGTGCCAAACGTCGAATTCCGTCCAGTTGGAGAGGGGAAAGACTCGCATGTTTTCACCTTCATGCACGCGAGTATTATACAGATTCCAGAGTTCGGGCCGTTGATTTTTGGGATCCCATTGACCGTGTCGATCGCGGAAGGAGAAGATCCGTTCCTTGGCGCGCGAACGTTCCTCATCGCGGCGGGCACCTCCCAGCGCCGCATCGATGCCATAGGTTTTCAGAACCTGCAGCAGGGCTTCCGTTTTCAAAAGAGCGCAGCAGGCACGGGTGCCCAGCTTGAAGGGGTTGGTCCCGTCGGCAATGGCAGGTTCATTGCGATGAACGATGAGTTCGACGCCCAGCTTTTTGGCTGTATCATCACGGAACTGATACATTTCCTTAAACTTGAAACCGGTGTCCACATGGACCAATGGGAACGGGATTTTACCTGGAGCAAAGGCTTTCACGGCCAGATGCAGAAGTACCGAGGAATCCTTGCCTACGGAATAGAGCATCGCCGGTCGTTCGTAGTTGGCCGCGACTTCGCGCATGACTTCGATGCTCTCGGCTTCCAGATCATTCAGATAGGTATTATCAAAGGGATGCTGGGGCATGTTGATCCTCTTTTTTTACGGGGGAATGCAGTCCGCATTCCTTGTGACTTTGATCTTCCCACCACCAGCGGCCGGCCCGTTCGTCCTCATGCGCTTCGATAGCTCGTGAGCAGGGCGCGCAACCGATGCTGGCATAGCCCTTGTCATGCAGCGGATTGTAAGGCAGTTTGTGAGTCCGGATGTAGTCCCACACCTCCTGCCTGGACCAGTCGATAAGAGGACTGATTTTTAAACGCCCCGCTTCATCGAAAGCAAAGAGATCGATGGTCGATCGCGCGGCGGATTGTTCCCGACGCAGACCGGTGAGCCATGCATCCTTTCCCTGGAGAGCCCGCTGCAAGGGTTGCACCTTGCGGATCTGACAACACTGCTTGCGGCGCTCTGCGCTTTCATAGAAAGCATTGGGACCGTGGGTCGTGACAAACGATTCCAGGGCCACAGGATCCGGGTAATAAAAGCGGAACTTCACCTCATAACGCAGACGCCAGCGCTCGATCAGGTCATACGTTTCGGGAGGCAGCCGGCCGGTATCCAGAACAAATATCTCGGGCCTTTGGTCCTGCTGCAGCGCCAGATGCATGAGCACCAAGTCTTCGGGACCAAAACTGCTGGCCAAAACAAGGTTGGGAGAAAACCAACGGGAGGACAGCTGCACAATATCCAGAGCTGGAAGCGACGCATAACGCCGATTCCATTCTGTCAGTTCGTCCGCCGTCACCGATTGCAAGCGAGTCATAGAATCGCTCCCAGGCGTTCCGCACCAACACGCTGCGCGAAGTCGCCGAGGTACTCATTGGTGCCACCTTCCTGCTTCCAAAAACCAATGATTTTGTCGAACACAAGGGGTAGGTCATCAGATTTCACCTTATCTTTGACCTTGAACGCCAGCCGCTGACCTTCCGGTTCGCCGCCCAGAAAAATAGCGTACTGGCCCGGCATCTGGCCGACCAGGCCCAGTTCCGCCGAGTAGGGGCGCGCACAACCGTTCGGACAACCTGTGATACGAACCACTGGGGCCTTATCATTCAGTTGATAGCGATCCAGAGTCTCCTGAATTTGACCAAAAACAGTCGGACCCACGCGCTCGCTTTCGGCCAGGGCTTTGACGCAGGTGGGAAGGGCGACGCAGGTCAAGGCTCTATCATAGAGCTTGCGCGGACTCAGAGGATTGAGACCCTGCGTATCAAGATAAGTTTCAATCGCCCGTTTATCTTTGGGCTGAATTCCGAACAGGATCAGATCCTGTTCGGCGGTCAACTGCACATTGAGTTGGTACTGTTCGATGATGTTACGCAAGGCTGATTTTAAAGGACGTTCGGCGTCGATCAAACGACCGGACAGGGTATGGAAACCAAGGGCCAGAGTGCCATCACGCGCTTCAATCCAACCCAAATGCTGAGGTGTTTGCCACGACGGCAAGGGTCGATCATCGAAAGTCAACTGCGCGCGCCGGCTCACTTCTTCCTTGAACCAGGCGACGCCGCGGGTATCCAGGAGATACTTGAGACGGGCAAAGGTGCGATTTTCCCGATTGCCATAATCACGCTGGGTCGTGACCACAGCTTCCGCCACCGTAACCAGAGATTCCTTGGGAATCCAGCCCAGAAGATCTGCCAGGCGGGGGTGCGTTTCCGAATCGCTGTGGGTCATGCCCATGCCACCGCCGACAAAGACGAAGTAACCTTCGATTTGATCCTGTCGGTCGAAGGTGGCCGCAAAACCAAGATCCTGAGTCAGGATATCAATGGAATTGTTACCAACGGCGGTGAGACCAATCTTAAATTTTCGTGGCAGATAGGCTTTGCCATAGATGGGATCAGGTTTTTCTTCAATGACCGGTTCGCCATCCAAAAAGACTTCAAAATAAGCATTGGACGTGACTTCAAAGTGTTTGGAAAGAAACGTTGAAGGCTCATCCAATTGCGCCAGGCGCGGATCGCCCCATGGGTTCACGGATTGCGTCACATTTCTGACCACATCACCGCAGGCACCGGTGGTGCTGCTCAGGGCTTCGTGGATTTCCTTGAGAACGGGTTTGACGTTCCCCTTTAAAACGCCATGCAATTGCAGGGACTGACGTGTGGTGATGCGGAGACCTGAAGTCGCGTAGCGCGAAGCTATGGTGTCCCAGGCGAGCCACTGCTGCCAGGTCAAGCGTCCGCCTGGAATGCGCCCACGGATCATAAGAGTAAAAGGTTTGGGACCGGTGGATTCCTCGCCTGGCTTTTTCTTGTCACGATCCTTGTACTGATACATGCCGTGAAATTTGAGAAGATTCTCGGCATTGCCAGTAAAACGACCGGCGTCGCTCTTGATTTCTTCGTACAGGGTGCCACGCAGCCCGCGGGATTCTTCTTTGAGAATTTCGGCTTTGCTTTTTTCCTGCTGACTCATCGTGTGGATTCTCCTGCTTGCGAATAATGTGTGTGTTCTGTTAACCAACTTTTTTGCCAGATCTGGAGCTGCTCCTTAAGCTGGCGCATCCGTTGGGTGGGATCGGGAATGAAATGTCGGACGTTTTTGCGAAGGACAGCGAGCTGTCCGAGCTCATCACTGAGATCCTCCGGCAACGCCTCTTCCAGCCACAGGCGCAAAGCGCGAGCCACACCGGGAAAGAGACCCTGGGTGGAAATGGCAATCTGCAGCGGACCGCGTTCGATCTGGGCTCCAAAGAAAAAATCGGCCGACGCCGGTTCATCGACGGCATTCACAAGGATGCCGCGGGCTCGCGCTGCGGCTGCAATACGGGCATGACCGAGGCTATCGTTCACGGCCGAGATCACCAGGACATGGCCCGTCACATCGTTGGGAAAGAAGGGACGTTCTTCGAAAGACAGGTGATGCTGCGCGAGAAGTTGCCTGGTCTCTGCGGCGATCACGCGAGCGATGACGCGCACCCGGGCTTCAGCCTGGATCAGTTTTTCCAGTTTTTCACGGGCCACCGCTCCACCGCCGATGAGAAGCACGGGCTTGTCCTTCAGATCAATGAAAATGGGCAGAAAGGACATGAGGCGCCTCCTGAAAAAGATTGTGGAAAGTTTGAGCCTTGGTATCCATGAAGCGAACATTTTCGCCGAGGTAAACAATCACCGGACCATGACCGACGCGTTGGTAGCCCAAGGCCAGAATGGTTTGAATCGTCGTAGGAAAGGCATGGCTGGAACCGTCATCCGCACTTTCAATCAGGGCCAGAGGACTGGCCGGATCACGGCCATGGGCGAGCAGCTTTTCCAAGGTGCTCTGCAGTTTTTCAAGGCCCATGAAGATGGCGACCGTTCCCTTGTAGCGAGCCAGATCCTGCCACCATTGGGGATCATCGGGGAGTTGGTGACCCTGGATCGCGCGGAATTCATTGCCGCCGGTGCGCAGGGTGAGAGGCAGGGCGAAACTTGCGGCGATTCCATTCAAGGCACTGACGCCTGGAATCACCCGATATTCAATATCAGCTTCCCGGAGGGCGGCGACTTCTTCGGCGCCACGACCAAAGATAAAGGGATCACCCCCTTTCAGGCGAACCACAAACTTACCTTTTTCTGCGTGAGCGACAATCAGCGCATTGATCTGATGCTGTGCAAGCGCATGCCGACCGCAGCGTTTTCCTACATAAATGGCTTTCGCGCGCTTGGGAAACAACTGGCGGAATTCCGCCGAAAGTAAAGCATCATAGAGAATGACTTCGGCTTTTTGCAAAGCTTTCAAACCAGCCAAAGTCAAATAATCGACGTGACCGGGCCCAGCCCCAACAAGGGCGACAAAACCTGAACGCATACTTGCACTCCCAAGTGTTGGTCAAAACCAAAGCCACAAAAGCTCAAGGCTATGGATCAAAGACCAGCGCGTTTTATTGAATTTTTAAAAGGAATTAAAAAACGGCGCTGTTCTTTAACAACAGCAACAGAGGCAACATAGACAGGAAGCAAGGCGAGGGGAGGCGAGGTTGGACGGGGCAAGCAGGGAGCTTGTCGGCCTTGGTCGTAAGTCTTGTTGTTCGTATCTCATGATTTACCTCTGTGGGAAACAGATGTCAGGATGTGAACATGCCAGAGGTCAATTTTGAAGTCAATCCTGAATGCCGCACAAGTTGGAAGGTTATTTTCGGTAAAACTACAGTTTGGATGCGTTTGCCTTTTTGCAGCCAATCTGCCGGTATTTGCAGGCTCTGCCGCTGCCAGGATTTTGCCACTCATTTCAAAGATTTAAATTGAAAAGCCCCGGGGAGGCCCGACCCAGGGCAGCGTCGCCTTAGAGCTTTTGCAGATGAATGGTGCATTCCAGTTGGTCGCCTCGATGGCAGGTGAACAGCCCGGAATGCGCCTGGGTATCCCACAGCATGGCCTTGCACTCACGCCCGTTCGCCGTCACGGTTGCCGTATCGCCCTGGTTGGGGTCTTTGACCGCGCCATGCTCGAGTGTGTTTGAGGGAAACCCAAAATCGGTGCCTGTGACCAGAGTATAGTTTTCTGTGTCCAGACCGCTGCCCGATACCACCGGGTCGATGCGCAGTTGTCCTTCCGCCTGGGCATTCGGGCAATCCGATGTCACGAGGTAAGTACCTTCCGCAAAATTTCTGGTATGGGATTTCTGCGAGGTTGCCAGTGACGTGACAATGGCAAACCCCAGGATCAGCCCACTATAAATGCGAGACATCATAGGTCACTCCAAGAAAGTAGTTGGGGCCCGTTAACTGAGACAAGCGAATCAGGGCGTCCAGAGAAAGGAAGGGCGTGATGCGATATCCCGCGGTGGCTCCCAGATAAGGCGAACCTATATCCATGATGTTGTGATCTTCCCGGTTGGTCTGCTTCCCGGTGGGAGCGCTGAGCGTGACCTTGCCGTTGAGGCCTTTCATGGTTATCAATTCCAGACCCAAACGGAGTGACGGAACCCACTGTTCTTCCATCACTCGAAAACCACCGTGAATAAAAGTGGTGCTCCGCTCCAGCTTTAAAGTTCCACCTGAATACGAATCCTCAATGGAGGCATTCACGTGACCCAGGCCGAGCACCCAGGCGCTGGTGAAACGTCCAATGGGCTTGAACGCAAGATGCCATGCAGCCTCGGCCTGGGTTCCCTGCAGCTTTTGGTCCTTGAACATCTTATCCTGGTAACTGCGGGCATACCGATGCTGATCGGGTGTCATCTCACCGGTTGGACGACCCAGAGTCAAGGTCACGGCATCAGCTTGTACGAGAGTCGAACGGAGGAGCATCAGTAGAAGGAAACTTCCAAGGTAGAGCCTCATGAATACGATCCTGTAAGTGATGATGAAAGAGGAAGGCCAAGGGCAACATGATAAGAGCCAAAAGGTCACTCAGATCCCGTACCACGGCGACCCGGATGCCGACGGTCGCATAAACTTCGGTGTAAAGTCTTACAGCCTCCGCACTGGTTTTGAGTAAGACGAAGAAGAGACCTGTGAACGCAAGGCATCCACCGAAGATGAAGGAGGAGTGTTGCCAGCGACGTTGCACAAGACTGGACATATCAGCCAGCAGAAAGGGAAAAAACCAAAGACCTGCAAAGTCAGACAACTTGCCCGTGACAAACCCTGCCACCCCACTCTGTTTCAAATAGTGGTCATTGACAGCAACGATGACAATTGCCGTTAAAACCAGGGGATGTTCGCAAAGAAATCGCTTCACCAGGACCTCATGCCGAAGAAACCAACATATTAGCAGGGTTGTTGGGGGGACGCCAGGCTGTACATGCTAACACCCATCGACATCCTTCCAGGCCGATGCTAGACCCGGAGCATGGGGTATGAAACCCCTGGCAGCACAAGGATGGGACGATGCACTTCAGGATTTACTGCTGGTTTTTATTTCTTTTGTCCACGCTCGACCTTCAAGCACAAACGGCGCGCCCCAAGGGATTCGTTTATGCCGACGGAAGCGAACTTCGGGTCGACGGCGAGCCTTATGTTTTTTTCGCGGCGAATAGCTACAGCATGCTGGATTCCCGTATGGCCGCGGACCAGCAGTTTGCGTCTCTGCAAAAACTCGAGGTCAATGCCTTACGTATTTTTGCGTTTGCGAACTGTGACGCGCCCGCGGATCCGAAGCGTTGCCTGGTTTACAATCGCCAGCCGGGTATTTTTCCACCGAAACTTGAGTATCCTGAGGAAGCCTGGCAGCAACTCGATTACGTGCTGAAACGGGCCCGCGATCTGCAGATTCGCTTGATCATGCCCTTGGCCAATTACTGGGATGAATATGGCGGCATCAATAAATTGGGGGAATGGGCCGGCCTGCCTCCAGAGCAGAAGCCTTTTTTTGATCGGGAAGATTTTTATCGATCGGAAGCAGCTCGCGCGGTTTATCAGGACATTGTCCAACATATGGTGGAACGGGTGAATCACCTGACCGGTATCGCCTATAAAGATGATCCGACGATACTGATCTGGGAGCCGATCAATGAAGCACGGGGCCGATCGGATATTACGGGCCAGACCGTCAGCGGCTGGTTGAATTGGGCGGCGGGTGTCATCAAACGCTGGGATCCTCATCACCTGGTCGGTACGGGGAGCGAGGGCTTTCTGAAGGATTATGTGCCTTCCTCGGATAGTCTTGCCGCCTTCAATTACGATCAATATCCGTTTCAGGCCTCGCGGTTTCACCAAGGTCGGCGGACCAATCCGTTGACGCAAGTGGTGGAAATCGAGAACCTTGTGCCCGAAGGCAGTTACTTTCTTGAGGACTGTCAGCAGCCGATGATTGATGTCTGCTCCTTCCATGCCTGGCCTTATAACTGGTTCGCGGTCGATCAGCAGGACGGTCCCACTTTCATTCAGGCCTGGGTGCAGTCGCACGTGGAAGTCATGCGCAAGGCCAATCTGCAAAAGCCGCTGTATTTGGGTGAATTCGGTCGGCAAATCGTCCGCAATTCCGCGCAGGGTTGGGACGACCGCGATGTTTTCTATGCGGCTACCTTCCGGGTGGCCCAGGGCACAAAGCTTGCAGGCCTTGGGTTTTGGAATCTCTCGATCGCAGCACCTGAGGCGCTGAAGAATCAAATCAGTTTTGATGTCATCTGTCCGGGGCAAGGCAGCTGGGATTCCACCTGTCCTTTGATTCGTGATTTCAGTACTCTTTACACGAGCCGCAAGGCCTTTTAATCATGGATGCTCCGATGCAGATCGAACGTTTTTTTCAAACCGCCAATGCTGATAATATCGCGACTCTTGTCCCTCAGTTCTATCGGGAGGATATTCAGTTCCGCGATCCCCTGGTGGCACTCCAAGGCCGCGAGCAGCTGATCCATCATTATGAAAAGATGTATGAAGGCGCCGAGGATGTTCAGTTTGCTTTTGGCGAGCATCTGCAGGAAGGCGACTCGCATATGCTGGCCTGGACCATGCGCGTCACGGCCGATAAATTGAATGAAGGCAAGCCGTTTAATGTCGATGGCGTTTCTCATATCAAGTATGCCGATGGCATGGTCTATTACCATCGCGATTACTTCGATCTGAGCGCCATGTTCTATGAAAAACTGCCGATTATCGGTGGCCTGGTGGGCTGGCTCAAAAACCGGGCCGCGCATTCCTGAAGAGCGGCGCCTTCCCATGGAAAGGCGCTGGAATGGAACTATTGGGTCAGGGCAAACAAACCCTGACGACGAGGAAAATTATAGTTTGCAAACGCGTGAAAACCGCCCTTGGTTTCGACGCGGTAACTTTCCAGATGCAATCCTTCGTCGTTTCCTTCCAGAACGTGAAAATGGTTCCGTGACTCTTCGTCACCACGTCCGCGATTGGATGTCGTTGTTCCACAGCTGATCAGAACCAAGGGTGATGAACAGGGTGTGGGTTTCAATGGAACGACGGCGGCCTGATGCACATGTCCCGTCAGGACAATATCGAGACGAATCCCGCCGCAGACGTCCTGCCAATCCGTGTCCAGCGAGGGGTGATGAAAGCCCTGATCCATCATGCCAATCGGATGATGCAGTGCCATGATGCGAAAATCATTCTCTGGCGCCTTGGCAAAGGCCTGTCGGCACAATTCCAGTTGCGATCGGCTCAGACGGCCTTGAACCAGCCGCGTATAAGGTCGAACGCTGTTCAGTGCCACAATCGTCGCGCCGGGTATATGTTCCACTGTGTCCAGCTGGGGATGAATATGCCTCCGATAGCGAGCAAAAGGGATCAACATTCGCTCCCAAAAACGGTAGAGCGCAATATCATGATTGCCCGGACAAACCACGACCTTGGGCGTCAGTGTCCGGGCCTTCTTTAAAAAAGCGGCCGCCGCGACAAATTCTTCTTCTCTGGCCCTCTGTGTCAAATCGCCTGTAATGATCAGACCGTCTGGCCTGAGCCTTGCAAGCGCTTCCAGCAGCTGCTCCCCAACCCAATCTGAATAATGGGGGCCAAAGTGGAGATCAGATACATGAATGAGCCGCATGAAGTCTCCTACAATCAATTCGTTCCACCTGTTCTTCCGCGTTTGCGGACTCAGGACGAGGAATGCAACTCCTGGACCCAAACTGGGAATCCCGGTCAGGCATTTCGCCGGTATTTTTTTGTGCTCAATCCCGCGTCAGGTAGCGCCAATGTCGAGAAGCTGCAGACCTACGCTCTGGAAAAAGCTCAAAAACTCGGCAAGGCGGTGGAGTTTCATATCCTGCAGCCCAAGGATGATCTGAAAAGCATTTTGGACCAGGCCGACCGCAACGGCGCTGAAGTTTTTGTAGCCGCCGGCGGCGATGGAACCCTGGCGGCTGTGGCCACCGAAGCCTTTCGGCTGAATAAGGTTTTCGGTGTTGTTCCCTCGGGAACGGCCAACGTGTTTGCAGCCGAGCATCTGATTCCCAAGGGAATTGAAGACGCGGTTGACCTCGTGTTGGAAGGCGGCGCTCTGGAACCTGTGGATGTGGTCATGGTGGGCAACAAGGCTTTTCTGTGTCACATCAGTGTCGGGACCTATTCCTGGATCACCACGCAGACGCCTCAGCATGCGAAAAAAAGATTTGGTCGCATCGCCTATATCTGGAATACGTTCAAGCTCATGTTTCAGGAACGCATCTGGACCTTCGAACTGGATGTCGACGGTAAAAAATTCATGCGCCGGGCGTCAACCATCATGGTCACCAACGCGGGATCCATGGGGGCCACGGGATTGCGCTGGGGCGAGAATATCAGCACATCCGACGGTTTGATCGAAATCTGCATTATCCGGGCGCGCACGTTCCGGCACTATTTCTCTCTTTTATGGGCTTTTGTGACCCATAAGCCGCATCATCCTATGAAGGAATATGCTTTCGTTCGCGAGAAAGCATCCATCAAAGGGCCCAGTCATTTGCCGATTCGGGCTGATGGCGAGGAAATCGGTACGGGCTTTTTTGAATTCCGAGTGGCCAAGCACGGCCTGGGCGTTTTGATGCCTCAGGATGCTCGCGCGACCTTAAATTAAAGAGCCTCATCGATCGGCAGCCAGCCGATCATTTTGACTTTTACCCTCTGCCAGAAACTGCTGTCCGGTTCTTCTTGAAAGCTGACCGGTGTATTTTTTCTCTGTCCTTGCCACAGCAGTTTCTCGTCCTCATTGTCACATTCCGATCCTTCACAGCGCAGCTTAACGTGCCAGCTATTGGTGGGTTGCATCCCGTTTTCAATCATGCCGACGAGCAGGTTGGCGAACTCCCGGCTTTTGATGATCGTGGATCCAGGTTATAGCTGCCCACAAACGAATATTCACGATCAATGACATAAGCTTTGGTGTGAAGGTTCGCGCGACTGGCCAGGACGCCTTTTTTGTGTTTCGACTTCGCAGGTTGGTTATCACTCCGCCATTCATAGAGATCTGCGCCTGCCGTCAGCACATCCTCGCGGTGTTTGGCGTAACCAGCATGCGCCGCCAGCACATCGTTGGATCGCATGGA
Source organism: Oligoflexus sp. (assembly GCF_035638955.1). Classification (GTDB taxonomy): domain Bacteria; phylum Bdellovibrionota_B; class Oligoflexia; order Oligoflexales; family Oligoflexaceae; genus Oligoflexus. The sequence continues at coordinate 108,683 of NZ_DASQYZ010000013.1, forward strand.
ATTGGTCAGGATTCGAGTCTTCACCCCTTTTTTGCGCCATTCCCTGAATTTTCGAACCAAAGCCCGTGAGGGGATGAAATAGGCCGTTTCCAGCAGCAGCTCCGTTTCCGGCTCAGGAAGCTTGAGTAACTGGTCCCCAAAGGTTTCCGCTTCATCATCGTGAACAATGTCAGGTGAAGCCGCCAGAATACGATAAGGCGCCCAGATCATACGGTTGACCCGAGTGACCAGCCAGGGATAGGACTTTTCCGGTTCCAAAACAGGGAGGACCATCTGATCTTCAGCCGCGGCGTCAAACTGTTTCCTTAAGGCTGCCCAATCGAGCGAATCCCGGCCTTTCAGATTCTCTCCCGGTTCATTGACCGGCACGGACGCCTCGGCGTTCCAGTAGGTGTCGAAGACTTTACCAAATCGTTTCGCGGCGGGTCCAGCGACCAGAACATCCAGATCTCGAAAGTTTTTTTCGTCGTTCAGATCAAAATATTCGTTGCCGATATTGCGCCCGCCGACTATCAAAAGGCTGCTATCGACCAGATAAAGTTTGTTGTGCATGCGATGGGTCAGGCGTCCATAGTCGAGTACCATTTCCATGCCACGCGTGATCATGCCTAGACCCTGGCTGCCCGTGCTGGCCGGGTTAAATAACCGAATTTCCACCAAAGGATGTCGATCCAAAGCCTTCAAAAGGCTGCGATCTTCTCCTTTGTGGATGTCATCGATGAGGATGCGAACCCGAACACCTCGCTCAGCGGCATCCAAAATGCGCGAGAGAATAAGGCGTCCGGTTTGGTCATTGCGCCAAATATAGTACTGAACATCAAGCGAACGCACGGCCGTGTCGGCCAAGGCAGTTCTGGCTCGCAGGGCTGTCTCGCCGTCGATCAAGGGATAAAATCCCGATTCGTTGGGATAAAATTTCGCTTTCGCTTGCACGAGATTGACAAGCGGCGACGTCTCAGGCGCCGGCAGGGCAGTAGAAACGGGGGCGTTCTGTCGTGAGCCGAGCGCATGTGCGGCACAGCCCGACAGGACGAAAGGGGCCATGAGCAAAGCCAGCAACATAGACACAAGCATGGTGACGTTCCCGGTGAAGTCGGCGTTCATTGCCGAACAAACACCCACTTTGCAAAGAGTGGGCCGGGAATGGTCAGGTTTTAAACAGCGTCGGGAATGGTCACGATGATCGGAGCACCCTTGGTGATCACCATGGTGTGCTCAAACTGAGCTGTGACAAAGCGGGGGTGGGTGAGCAGTGTCCAGCCGTCGTCGCCATCTTCAGCATGATGGGCACCATTGGAAAGAAACGGTTCAATGGTAATCACCATGTTCTCTTTCAAAATTCTTTTATCCTTGGCATCAAAGAACGGCGCTATAAATTCCGGGTCTTCGTGCAAGGCGCGGCCGACGCCGTGACTGCCGAGATTGCGGATGATAGTCAGCCGACGGCGTTTGGCTGTGGCTTCAATCGCTGCTCCAATGGCACGAATCGGTTGGCCCGCGCGGGCGACTTTGATCGCTTCCTCAAGGGCTTCGCGCGTGGCTTCGCAGAGTTGACGTTTGGTTTTGGTTTCCGGTGGGATCATAAAGCTGCCGCCTGTATCCGCGAACAGACCATCCAGTTCCGCCGACACATCGATATTGACCAGATCGCGGGCTTCCAGCACCTTGTCACCTGGAATGCCATGAGCGATTTCATGATTCACCGAGATACAGGTGCTGCCTGGAAATTTATACGTGACGAGTGGTGCCGAGCGTGCGCCATGGGCCGCGAGAAAATCTCGCCCGATGTCATCCAATTCACGCGTGGTCATGCCTGGCTCCATTCTGCGTGCCATGTGCTGCAGGCAGTTGGCGACGATCTTGCCAATGCGTTTCAAACCTTCCAATTCCTCGAAAGTTTCAATGGTCATAAATTTCAGGTCCTTTGTGTTGTCCAAAGTACAAGCAGATGCGGGGATGATACTCCTTTTTTAAGGGCGGTGCACGTGGAGCTTCAGCCCCTGGCGTATTGCTGGTGGCCAAGGGCCAAGCTTCAGGATAAACTGGTGTTTTTGGAGAACGAAAGGAAGCGGCATGGTCCAGGAATGGGATGTGATCCTGGTAGGCGGGGGGATTGGCGGCCTGAGCTGCGCTCACTTTTTGCGTCAGGTGGGATTTCGTGTCTGTGTTTTGGAACGCAGCGCGGGGCTGAGCGAAGTGGGCGCTGGTTTACAGTTGGCTCCCAATGCCCTGGCAGCCTTGCGTGAAATTCATTTGCTGCCTGATCTGTTGCCCCTGGGCTGGATTATGCATCGCGTCGACCTCGTATCCACCCGCAGTGGTGTTTTATCCTCAATGAACATGAAGGATAAAACGGTTCTGGCCATTCATCGTGCAGAATTGCAGAAACTGCTGGCGCGTGATCTGGGACTTGAGGTGTTGCGATTCGGTGTTGGCATCGAGTCCATGCATGAAGAGGGCGATCGGGTGCGGGTCATGTTGCGCGACGGCGTGATACTCTCCGCACGGCTTCTGATCGGAGCGGATGGCTTGCGCTCGCAGGTGCGAACGCAATTTTTTCCGCCGGTGACCTTGCGCTATTCCGGAACCAGCAGTTATCGTGGTATTGCGGCAGCTCCGGGCTTGTTAAGCGATCCCCATGTTGGAGGCGAGATCTGGGGGCCCGGTTGTCGCTTCGGCTATGCTCATATCAATAGCCACGATATTTATTGGTATCTGACCTTCGATGCGCCGCCGCACGAAACAAGAACGCCTGAGGCAGGCAAGGTTCACGCCCTGCAGCTGATGGCCGCGTTTCCTGAATATAAGGCGATAGTCGAGCGCACAGATCTTGCCCGCATTATTCAGACCGATATCAGTGATATTCAACCGACGACCCATTGGGTGCAAGGTCGCGTGGCGCTGATGGGCGATGCCGCTCATGCCACCACTCCCAATCTTGGACAAGGTGCGGCTCAAGCCCTTGAAGACGCCTGGGCACTCGGTGTGGCACTGAAAAAATTTGGACTTGAGCCCATCGCATTGCAATCGTATCAGGCGGCTCGGCAGAGCAAAGCCTTATGGATCGTACGGCAATCGTGGTCGTTTCAATCGATGTGTCACATTAAAAGACCCTGGCTGCAGACGCTGCGTGATCTGACTGTGAAGCATATGCCGGCCAGGATCCAGCAGGCGACACTGGCCCGCATTGACAAGCCCGAAGTCGGATTGTCGGAAGGGTCCTAAAGGCCGCCGGATAGGAACGGCCTGTCTTGTTGGGGCGGGACTGCTTATTCCGTGGCTGGGCACTTGAGTTTGATATCATCCTGATACATTTGCCTTGCGACTTCAAAACCCAGGGCCTGGCAGCTGCCTTCAGTGGCCGGAGCGGCCAGGTCTTTAGCGTAGTTCAAACACTGGGTCTGCAGTTTGGGTGAAGGAATACGGCACTGCGTCCAATCTTCCAGAATGGTCCAGCACCAGACGACATAATCCTTGGCAGCGATATGATTGCCGGCGTTCGAGATATTCTCGACAAGATGCTTGAAGCCTGTGCAATAGTTTTTGGTTTCCGATTCACTGGCGCATGCCTGCGGTATCCTGTCTTCCGGGCCACAGCCATAGTTCATCACATAGTGGGGAAGGGGACCATTGCTGACGGCGTGAGCGGTGGAACCCAGGACAAGCAACACAGTTGCTGATAGCAGAGATTTCATAGGAGACTCCCGATCATTGGAATGTATTTCGCTCCTCGCGCAGTGCAAAGAAAGTGCCATTGCGGGTGCCGCGCGGATCACCGACTGCAGCTGGCTGGTCTGGTATTATTGGGATGGACTTGTTCATGTTCCTGGACATTGTCCTGGAGTCTGCACACGGCATGACCAGGCCGAGACGGGCGGGACAGATGTCCGTTCTTACGGTTCAGGCGAGGTGGTTTTGGTCTTTGATGCAGCATCCGGCTGCATGATTTTCATCCAATTATTATTCTGCCCCAGTAAAATCTTGGAGCCCTTTTCCACCTCAAGGGTTTTGCCTTTGGCCAGCAGCACCTCAAAAACGGCCAAGGAGCCATTGGTCTTGAGCATCTGCAGCAGAGCTTCACCGCGGGTATTGGATTCCTTGATCACCCAGCGCTTGGCACTCTGTTTGACCAAAAGACCCTGACCCAGTTCGCTGGTATTTTTCAAAAGACCAGCCAGGATCAAACCATCACGGGCATCCAGGACCACCGCATCGTAACCGAGATTACGCGACATCCAGGTCAGCATAGTGGAAGAATTTTTGCGATCCTGGGCCGACAAAGGCCAAGAACCAAGGGATTTATAATGCTTGCTGGTGTTGGAAAGGACCGACATCTTCGTGCCCCGGTCCACCAGCACCATCTGCAGCAGATCAGGATCGAGCAGCAGGTCGTTGGGCAACTCGGACAGGTCTTCTTTAGGATTCAAGCGGCGCATGAAATCCATATCTTCGATAGGAACATACTGAACAAAACCCAGACCTGAAAAATCCGCCATGGTTTTATCCCAGCGGCGGGCTTTGGTGGCATTCCCGGTGCGGATCGTGATGTTGCGCAAGAGCGTGGGCTGCTGCCAGACAGACTCCGACAGTTGGTTCCACCAGGTCATGGGATCTGCAATGTCATCAGCCCGCGCTTGCCGCATCAGGCCCAAAAGAGCAAGGATGAAGAGAAGTCTTACCATGAGACAGTTATCCCTCCCCCGACGTAGAGCAGATTGAAGCCGAACTGACGAATGGCCAGGTCACTGTCTGCAGCGGCGATGGATTTGGGATCGCGTTCCAGCGATAGGCGTTCGGCGTAACCAAAGGCGAGGGCTTTGAGGTCCCAATTTCGTTCTTTCATGAGATCGATATAGGCATCGACTCCAATACGTGCACTGGTCACGGACACGCCATTGGATTTAACAATGCTGGCCTTGGCCGAACTATAAGAGGCCCAGAGCCGATTGCGTAGCCAAAGCGATTCTTTTTCCAGTCCCAGTTCGACATTAAGATTCAGAACACGGCGGGCCTCAAAGGCGGTCAGTTGGTATTCCCCGACGCTATCCTGCACCGCCAGCTCAGATTGAAAGCTGAGAAGACCAATCTTGGGCTGCACATCGATGCGCGAAATCAAGCCGTCCCATGCGTCGGGCGGGGTAAATTCCCAGGACCAGCCCAGCGAGGTACGGCTCATTTCAAAAAATTCGACCAGGCCGTTGTGTTCTTTTTCGGCTCTTGGGGTCAGGTCATAGTACAAACGCAATCCGGCCAGCGGTCCGCTACGCATTTCCAGAAGCAGGGAAAGGAGCGACGTCTCGGTGATCACCGATTCACCCTGAACAAAGGAGTGACCGTAACGCAGGCCAGCGTAATTGGAGGAGAAACTTTCAAAGAGCATGCGATCCAAAAGATTCAGGAGCGAAAAGCCCTGGGTTTCACCATTGATCTTCTTTTCGTATTCCGCCTGCCTTTGATTGCGTCCCTTGCTGTTTTGGATCCAATAGCGTTCTCCCTCACGCAGGGGGGAATAAGTGCGCTTCCATTCAAAGCTTTCCGCACGGCCTTGCTCCAGATTCCGAAACTGCTGCTTGCGACCCAGGCGGGCTTTGAGCTTGGGCATCCACAGGTTCTTGGCCGGCATGTAGTTCAGTTCGTAGATCAGGAGTTCTTCTGGAAGCAGGGGCATATCCGGATGCATGATGAGTTCAAGATTCTTGCCGACTGCCGTATGGGTATAGACCCAACCCGTCGGCAGGCTTTCCACAATCAGACGGGAGAGGAAGCGGAGCACGCTGGCCTTTTGCAGATCCTCCAGGAATTCACCGTCCAGATGAAAACTAAAGGTCTGGACGGGAATCCATCGACCCTTGGCCTGAAACTGAATATCAATGTCGATAAATTTGGGGCGAGCCGTAAAAGTAATGCGCCAGGGAACGTCTTCGGCTGTTTCAGGTTCCTGAATGTCCCGCTGGCAGATGTATTCGGCCAGGAAGCCCGGCGAGCTGTTATTGACCAGAAGATTTTGGCCCAAACCCTGGCAGAGGCGGAGCCACTGCGCCTGGCTGGTTTCGCCACTTAAGATTTTATCGGCGTTCTGCAGGCGAATGTAGGCCTTTTGAGTTATGGCATCAAGGGTCAGAACGTCCTCGGCAGCATGCCCAGGCAGCGCAATGAACAACAGTATGAGCCAAAGACATCTCATGCAGCCATTATCTCTTCCTGTTTGAACTCGATAATCAAAAGGGTCAGGTCATCGTCAAAGACCTTGGCCTTTTTGTTAAATGTGATCGCGTTGTTCATCAGTGATTTGCAAAGAGTAAACGGATCCTCGTGGGCATGGGCCTGCAGAAAGAGTTTCATGGGACGCGCGCCCCACTGCTTGCCTTCCGCGTTTTCCAATTCCGTCAGACCATCTGTATAGAGAATGATCTTGTCACCTGGGAGCAGGTTCACCGTCTCATTATAGAAAACGGAGTCTTTTTCCAGACCCAGAATACAGGAGGATTTACGCTTCTGGAGAAGGTGGCGGTAGGGCACCTTCGGGTTGGGGCCCAGACGGGTATCCTTGGTGTTGGCCGGAATCAGAACGGGATAAGGATGACCGGCATTGGAGAAGGTCAATGTGCGGTTTTCGCTATCGATCAGCAGAGCCAGGAAGCTCATACAGAGCTTACCACGCAGGGTTTGATACAAAAGCGTGTTCAGGGATCGCAGAATCTCGGCTGGATCCTTGGCAGGAAACGCACCCGCCATGATCTGTTCCGAAAGGATATGAGTCGTCGCGTAGGCGATCGCGGTCACCAGAGCCGCAGGGACGCCATGACCTGTGGCATCACCGATGACGATCAATTCCCTGTTGGATCCCAAGGGATAGTGACCCCACCAATCCCCGCCGCATTCCGAAGCCGGTTGATAGAAGCTTGTGACCAGCAGCTGGCGGTTGCGGATGGTGTTTTCCTTAAAAAAGGTATTCTGCACCGACTGGGCGACCGACAGTTCCTGGTCCAATCGAGCTTTTTCGTGCTCTGCGGCCAGCAGGTTTACAATTTTGCGGGTCATCAGGTTGAACGCAGCGGAGAGCTGCCCTAGCTCATCCTGGGACCTTACGCTGACGTTGTGTTCGAAATCGCCCGAACCGAGACGCTGCGTGGCTGCATACAGTTCCCGCAGGTTGGTCAGGAGGTTGCGTATAATCGTGGATGAGACAAAGATGGCGAGCAGGACAAACAAAACTGTCCAGCGCAGCATATCCCACAAGAAGCTACGAATGGCTTCGTCGATCGACGAAGTATCCTGATGCGTGACGAGCTGCATGGGATAGCCTGGGATATGATGGTAAGCTACGAAAAAGTTGCCCTGACTGGTTTTCAATTCACCCAGATAACCGGCCCCTAAATCACCCTGCATGAGCTTCTGAGCCTTGTTCGCAAAACTTTTCACCGGCACGATGGTCCGGTAGGTTTTCCGGCTGACCAGGTCGCGAAAACTCTCGTCCAGCAGGTAACTTTGAATTTTTCGATCTGCCGATGACGCCAGGGGAATGACCCGCAATTCGAAACTCAGGACGACTAAAACCATTTCGTCGGCGCCCCGAATGGCCAATCGTCGAATCAGGACGGCCTCGTCGGTAATCTGCGGATGATGCAGGATACGAACTTCATTGCTGCCGAGGGCCTTTTTCCAGATCGGACCACCCAAGGCGGGATATTCGGGGTTCACTCGCTCCACGAGCGTGGTCAGTTCACCGGTTTTGTTCAATCGGAAAATCTGCAGGCTTTGTGCACCCTCTTCACTGACAAGGAAGGCGTCGATCATTTCACCACGAGTTTTTTCAGGCAAGGTCAGGACGGACTGGACAAGGTAGCTGAGGCGGTTGTCCCAGCGGGTCAGAAGGCTAAAAATCTTCTCGCCCAGCAGCTGCGTGCCATCGATAAGGCTGCTCTGGTACTGACGATTGAGGTTTTCCCGCAAGGCCTGGCCGTTTTTAAACGTGATTGAACCGACCACCAAAAGTACGAGCACGATGGTGAAGACAAAAATTTTAGCGCCGAAGCTTTGTCGCATTCCGAATGTCATAATAATCCTGATGTTCCTACCTGCTTCATCGGAAAGAGAAAGAAAATCCTGAATACCTTCAGACCCTGCAATTCTTACCGATACAGAGAACGGGAGGACGCATCATGCCCCGTAGCATGTTGATGATTTGGCTCTTGGCCATGACCCTCTCCATCGCCTGGATCGTCTGGCCGAATCAGGTGGAGTATAAGCAAGGGGCTTTGGCTAACGTTGCCAGCATTCAGGGCAATGTTCATATTCGACCGGCGGGCAGCTTTACCTGGACCTCGGCTCGGGTCGGAAGTCATTTGCTCGCACTGGACGCGATTGCGACCGGTGCCAACAGCCGTGCGGAACTGCAGCTCGAAAACGGTGACACCATCGTCCTGCCCGAAGATACCCAAATCAAAGTTCAGGCTCAAACCGTAATCCCCGGCATGACCATCTCGCTGATCAAAGGCGGGCTGGAAATTCAGACCGAGGATATTCGGGACATTGATAAAAAAGTGGAAGCGGTGAAGGAAAAACGCAAACCTGCCGCCAAACCCATCACCATTCAGACCAATCGATACAGTGTGGACCTGTCCCGACTCGAAGGTCAGTTCCGTCTGCAGGCGAATGCCGGAGCGGAAGCCTCCAAGCCGGAAACCGTTCGCGTCCAGAATGCCAAGGGCGCCATCAGCCTGGCTCGACTGGATGACAGCGATAGAGCGACCGTGGATCAGCAGCTCGATGATTCGATTCAGGAAGCGCCTTTGCCGGCGCCGATCGAGGTTTTACCTGATGTGGTGGCTGAGCCCGTGCCTTTGCCTGTGCCGCCGGTGAAGAAGATGGTGCCGGTCCCCGTCCCTGAACCTGAGGTTATGGAAATCACGCCCGAACCGGATGTTCTGCCGTTGGTCAAAGAGCCGGCCGAGGAATTGGTTTTGCCGCGCCTCAAGGATTCCCAGCTGAGTTTTTGGTCGGTTGAGTCCATCGAGGAGTCTTTGGAAATTCCTTTGGTGCTGCCGCTGGGACAACCCAAGGCAGTGTTCAATCCTGAACGTTGGCAAACCATTCTGCGTATCAGTGTTCGTGGCTCGAAAAAAAGTGTCGTCGTAAAGCGTGAGCCTGGTTCGCTGGGGATTTTCTTTTATTTGCGTGAACTGCAAAGTATCCTGCCACAGAGAGATTTGGATGGCTTGAGCCTGATCGTGGAAAGCGGGCTCGTACGGCGCGGAGATGACAGTGAAGAAATACGCTTGTCCGAATGGAAAGTCGGGGTCTCGCTGCATAGCTTACAGAATCGGCAACCGGTGACGTTGCAACTGGATGGGTGGAGGTTTGTGGAGCCCACTGATCAATGGATCCGTACTCCGGCGTTGGCGAAGTCAGATATTGGGTTACACCTGATTGAACCCTTGATGCTCACGGAATTGGAAGGCTATGTGCGAGGAGCGAGAGCCTTCACCGTTCAACCCCTGCAGGCGGCTTCGCAATTGGCGCCGGTTCATTTCGTGCGTGGGAAAAGTATTGTGGCGACCATGGATATGACGGACGAACGCTATATCAAGGGATTGGTTAAGAGGCTGCGCCCCGATCTGGTTTATCGGGGGTCTTTTCAGGCCTTCCTTGGCGGCAAGGGCTCCTTTGATTTGAACAAGGAAGCCAGCCGCGGTGGTGAACTCTATTATGTACGAGGCGATCGCGTTTTGAAGCTGGATCGAAATCTCGTCAAGACACATTCCGCAGCGCGGGCCTTTATCCGAAACTTCGACCCCTATTTCATGGGCATGCAGGTGGATATTCTTTACAACAAAAACTGATCATTCACGCACACAAATGACCGTATTTGTGTAACCGCCAGCTGATTGTTGGGCTTTGCCGCCGTACATAGTCGTACCATCTGCAAGGAACACGCGCCAAGCCATAGTCGTATCTGCAGATCCAGTTGTCGATGACCATACGTAATTGCCGTCTATATCAGGAGCAAAGTAACTGTTATTTGAACTCGTCCCAGCTGTTCCACCCTTAAAGTAGATGTCACGGATACCGTGTAGCGAGGCAGTCTGCAGGTCATGCTGAGTTGGCAGTCGCCAGTCTGTGAAACCGCCAAAGCTCAGAGAATCGCACCGAGCTACGGCAGCCGACCATGTGGCGCCGTTATTATTTGGGGCTGCGCCTGTCGTCGGGTAAGATTCAGACCAGTACTGTTGGGTCATGCGATTATAGAAAATACAATCATCGGCGTCTGAATTACATGTTCCATCACTGGTAAAATCAGCCCAAATGTTAGCCGAGGCATCACAAACGCTTTCCGCTCCCCATCCGGGCATATAAGTTTGTGGTAAAGTCGCCTGATTTTTATTCCAGTTATCGATCGTATCCCAGACATCAAGGATTGTGCCAGAGCTGCCAGCATTGTCATTGACTGTTCCATCCTGGTTATAATGGGTGGAATTGATGCGATTCTGGCAAACGGCGCGGACCTGGCCACTGAGACCGCCAGCAGATTTTCCATACCGTATATCCCAAGCCGAGATCGCGGATGTATCCACCGACTTATAGGTGTTTGTTGTCAAACATCCGGTCAGGCCATCTCCAGTACAGTTCGCAATCGAACCAGTCGTCCCAAAGATCGTCGCCGTTCCTGCAATATTTGTTGCGATAATATCCGTATCGCCTGCCCCAGTATGAAGTGCACCTGTCGAGTCAAACCATTCGAATGAAGCTGCAGCCTTCACTTTGGCATCGAAGGTTGCCAGGGTTAAATCTGCCGTTGCTGTACTGCCAGCCAAGGCATACGTTGCAGACGGATAGGCGCCCGTGACACCTGCCGCCACCACACCATTTTTAATATTCGCGGCGGTTATGTTCGTAAAGTCTGCCGACTTATAAGTGCTTGTCGTTACGCAGCCGGTCGCATTATTCGTCGAGCAATCGGCAAGCGAAGGTGTTATACCCGTTCCACTTACACCATAGGTGCCGTTCACGATTCGAACGTTACCAGCGGTGGGCAATGTCAAAGTCCCTGTGCTGCCGCTTGAGACACCGAAGGTAACACCGTTCAAGACATTACCGATCGAAGGCAAGGTGATATTACCACCGATGCCGGCAACGGTTTGACCGGAAAGAACTTTGCTGCCAAGACCCGAGGTGGCTGCCGCTGTGTACGAAGCCGTTGCCACACAACCGGTGCCGCCATCCGCAGCACAGTTGCTGTGTGATTCTGCAGTAGCCGAACCAGCGATTCCCGCTACTGTGAAACCACTTACAATTTTAGGAGCCAGGCCGCTTGTTGCAGCTGCTGTGTAGGAAGACGTCGCCACGCAACCTACGGATCCATCCGCCGTACAGCTGCTATGCGATTCGGCAGCGGTGGATCCTGCGATACCCGCGACCGTATTGCCACTGACAATTTTTGCCGCCAAACCCGAAGTGGCCGCAGCTGTATAAGAAGAAGTTGCGATGCAACCGGTGACGCCATCCGCCGCACAGTTGCTGTGTGATTCTGCAGTCGCAGACCCAGGGATACCAGCGACTGTGTTACCGCTTACAATTTTAGGAGCCAGCCCACTGACAGCAGCAGCTGTATAGGATGAAGTGGCAACGCAACCCGTTGCGCCATCTGCAGAGCAGTTGCTATGAGATTCGGCAATAGCCGAACCAGAAACACCTGCCACGGTTTGACCTGTAACGACTTTCGCAGCCAATCCTGTGGTCACCGCAGCCACCATCAGAGGCCCAACTGCCACACACCCTGCGGCACCATCACTGGCACAATCAGCCAGAGTTGGTGTCGTGCCACTGCCGCCGATACCAAACGCTCCGTTACCCGTACGAACCTGCGCGGCAGAAGGCAAAGTCAATGTTCCTGTGCTGCCGTTGCCTGCGACACCAAAACTTGTTCCTGTGTAAACGACATTGGTAGCAGGCAGAGTTACGTTACCAGCCGTGCCGGCCACAGTTTGCCCCGAGAGAACTTTGGAAGCCAAACCTGTGGTCAAAGCCGCCGTATAAGTCGATGTCGCAACACAACCGGTGGTGCCATCAGCCGAACAGTTGCCGTGGGACTCAGCTGTCGCCGAACCAGGGACACCTGCAACGGTGTTACCGGATACAATTTTTGCAGCCAAGCCTGTTGTGAGGGCAGCCGTATAAGTCGAGGTCGCGACGCAACCCGTGGATCCATCGGTCGTACAACTATTATGCGATTCTGCTGTTGCCGAACCCGAAATTCCGGCCACCGTATTGCCGGATACAACTTTCGGTGCGAGGCCTGTCGTCAAAGCTGCAGCATAGGTGGAAGTTGCCACGCAACCTGTTGCACCGTCTGTTGTACAGCTGTTGTGGGATTCCGCAGTGGTTGAACCGGTAATACCGGCAACCGTGTTACCCGAGACTATTTTTGGAGCTAAACCGGAGGTGGCAGCCGCCGTGTAAGCCGCTGTTGCCACGCAACCTGTGGCGCCATCCGCGGAACAGTTGCTATGCGATTCCGCAGTCGCTGAACCGGTTATGCCAGCGACCGTATTTCCTGAGACAACTTTGGGTGTCAGGCCCGATGTGGCCGCCGCTGTATACGAAGCGGTCGCGACGCAACTGGTGGCTCCATCCGCTGCACAATTACTGTGCGACTCGGCGGTAGCCGAACCGGTAACCCCTGCTACTGTATTGCTGGAAACAATTTTTGGTGCCAGGCCAGCAGTGGCTGCCGCTCTGTAAGCTGCTGTTGCTACACAACCAATATCACCATCCGCTGTACAGCTGTTATGCGATTCAGCAGCGGTTGAACCGGTGATACCGGCCACCGTGTTACCCGATACAATTTTGGGGGCTAGACCGGAAGTGGCGGCCGCTGTGTAAGAAGCTGTAGCCACACAGCCTGTGGCGCCATCTGCAGCACAGTTGCTATGGGATTCTGCTGTGGTTGTTCCGGAGATTCCAGCAACCGAGTTACCTGATACAATTTTTGCCGCCAAACCGGTCGTCAGCGCAGCCGTATAAGTGGAGGTGGCGACGCAGCCTGTTGCTCCGTCCGCCGAGCAGTTGTTATGCGATTCGGCTGTAGCGGAGCCATTAACTCCGGCCACTGTATTTCCTGTTACAATTTTTGGTGCAAGACCAGACGTAGCCGCTGCCGTAAAGGAAGCATTCGCCACGCAGCCTGTGGCTCCGTCTGCGGCACAGCTGCTATGAGATTCGGCCGTCGCAGAACCAGCAACGCCGGCTACTGTGTTACCAGAAACAATCTTCGGAGCCAGGGCTGTCGTTAACGCGGCTGTATAAGTGGAGGTGGCCACGCAACCGGTCGCACCATCCGCCGAGCAGTTGTTTTGCGATTCCGAGAGAGTTGAACCCGCAATACCGGCAACCGTGTTACCTGAGACAATCTTGGGAGCCAGGGCAGCAGTGGCAGCCGCTGTGTATGCAGCCGTTGCGATACATCCGACATCACCATCAGCCGCACAGTTACTATGGGATTCTGCAGTGGCCGAACCAGCAACGCCTGCCACCGTATTGCCTGTAACGATTTTCGGAGCAAGGCCTGCGGTCAAGCAGCGGTATAAGTCGAGGTTGCCACGCAACCGGTCGCGCCATCTGCCGAACAGTTATTATGTGTTTCTGCGGCTGCGGAGCCCGAGATGCCAGCTACGGATTGACCCGTAACCACCTTCGCCGCCAGCCCTGTGGTTAAAGCAGCCGCAAAATTCGGTCCCACAGCCACACAACCTACGCCTCCATCGGTTGAGCAGTTGGCCAGGGTGGGAGTAATACTGGAGCCAGCGACACCAAACGCACCATTGCCGCTACGAACGTTCGCAGCTGTTGGCAAGGTCAAGGTTCCTATCGCGCTATTTCCATTGATACCAAAGCTGGTTCCTGTGTAAACCAGACCTGCTGCAGGAAGCGTCACGTTACCGTTCACTCCGGCTACAGTCTGACCCGAAAGAACCTTATCACTCAGGCCCGTAGTAAGAGCCGCACGATAAGGCAGACTTACCACACAGGATGTCCCACCATCGGCCGCACACAATGCATGTGATTCTGCAGGTGCCGTTCCTACAACGCCTGCAACCGTCTGACCCGCGGCAACTTTTGAGGCTAAGCCGGTGGCCATGGCTGCAGGGAAAGCTGCAGTCGCCACACAGCTCGTGGCGCCGTCTGTCGTACAGTTACTATAAGTCTGACCTGCTGCGGTTCCCGAGATGCCGGCCACGGTTTGGCCGACCATAACCTTGGCTGCAAGGTTTTGCGCTGAAGCGGCCGGCATATCGGCGGACGTGACGCAACCGACTTCGCCGTCTTTGCTACAGGTCGTATCTGCAGGCACCATGACCCCGGTAACGCCGCCAATGATCACACCAGCACGAATGTTTTGGGGTAAAAGATTTAACGAATTCATGTCGCATATGCGTTCGCCCGTGGTGAGGATACCGTCTCGATTATAGTACTTGATACCCTCGCAAACTTCGGACGCGTCGAGCATAACCAAGGGGTATGACGTCCCTTGAGTTTCAGCATCGCGAGTGGAATCGACGACGACTTTGCTTCCAGGTTTATAAGCTGTGGTTTGAGTGGCAGCGCGATCCACGACGTCAACGGTTACGTTGTCCTGGCAGGCGCTGAGAACGAAGATGGATAGAACTGTTATAACCTTCATCATCGTTTAACTGCCCCCTCCGGCTCGCAAGTCGGGTTACATTTCCTCTAAGGGGCGTATCCCAAGTGTAGCCAGGGCGTAAGATTCAAGGGTTCAATAAAATTCGCACAATTCCTCATCGAGTGTTGAACCTTAAATCTTGAGGGATGGGCAATACTTCAGTCATTTCATTTAACTGAAGTATCAATGATTTAGGTCACGATCGCGACTTTCGGCTAACGAAGCCGCGACCATGACCGAGCGGTCTCTATTGTTTAGAACGTGGTAGGAACTTCGACAAAGCGCAACTGAAGGAGTTTCAGGCCCTGGTTATCAAAGTTCCAGAAGAAGTCCTGCAGGCGTGAATCGAACAGGGGAACGCGATCCAGATCACCATCACCATCGATGTCAGCCGAGATTGAAAGGAGTTCACGCGAGACGTTGGAAAAGGTGCTTTTGCCTTTGGTGCGAACCTGCACCAGAGTTTCCAGGCTGCAGACCAACTCGCCTGAGACAACATCAGAAGCGCAGGTGTTGGCTTTGATCGAACCGTTCGGCTTGCCCAGCGCGCGAGCAAACACAGAGTAAGATGTTATGCCGTCACCATCCGCATCAGGGGCTGGCAATTGAAATGCGGCAGTTCCGTCGGTGCCGTTCGCATCGAGCACCTGGAAGGCGCCCTGGCTCAAATTGACCCTTGCGGTTCCTTCCAGAGGCAGGAAAATACGGTTGCCGCTGGTAATCGTCGCCGTTTTGGTTTTGGGAACACCGATCAGGTTCAGGCTGAAATGCTTGCCCGATGGAGCGCCATTCCCTGTCAGCGAAGCCGCATCATTATTGCTATTGTCTTTCTTGGAAATACCAAATGAACGGAGATTCAGCTGTTCCGCACCACAACCAGTCATAGTCAGAGCAAAGGCGATAAAACATCCAATGGAGAAAGCAAACAAGACCTGACTGTTGATGCGGATCATAGACGCCCCTCTATAAATTACGTTCGTTGATGCATACACAAAAAACTTATCGGTATATGTAGGTAAACATTGAACGTGCCTTGCAAAATCATGTAAAAACAATATGTTATGACTATTTAATTGCAGCGATCTATACACAAAAAAATGGATTAAAAGACCCTGGTTCTGTGTAGGTCTCAAGATTTGTCACAAGCTGACCGTGGGCTGCGTGCCCCTGAAAAAAATGATCCCACGCAACACGTCGTATTCATGCTCGTCTGCGGAAAAATTTTATTTGCTCCGCTGGCTGCCGATAAATTTTGTACTGGTTTCGAAAATAAATCCTGGAGGGGGGGAATATGAAAGTACAACTTAATCTGGTTATCCATGCCGCTCTTGCCGTAAGTGCCATGATCGGGGGTACTGCTTGTAATAAGACAGCAGCCACCCAGGCCGCTGAGGAAGCTCCCGCTGATATCGAGAGCGCATACTTCGGTTTGTCAGCCGAAGTCCAGAAGGAAATCCTCGGCGTCGAGGCTCGTCCCCTCTCGGACGTTCGCAAGGAACTTATGGCCAAGGCGGATAAGGATGGCGATGGTATACTGAGTGAGCAGGAAAAGACTGATTTTAAAGCTCAGTGGAAAGAAATGAAGGATCAGCTTCGTGCGGAGCTGAAAGCGTCCTTGGATAAAAATAAGGACGGCACCGTGAGCGAAGAGGAAAAGAAAGCTGGCCTGGAGGCCCTCGGACAGCAAATTAAAACGGCTATCCATGCGACCCTGGAAGAGATACGCACGGCCCAGCAGGACATGCGGGATAAGATCAAAGCAGCGTGTTCCAAGAGCGGCGACGCGGGAAAACCGGAAGCCGAAGCTGAACCTACGGCTCTTAAAGATGGTACGGGACGTTCTGCCAACCAGGGTCCAGCTGATGACCTTGATGCCGAAAGCACCAATCAGGAAATCGAAAAAGAATTGAATGCCTGTCAGACCGTGGTCCAGGCCGAAAAAGATAAGATGCATGAGATGCTGAAGGCATCCCTTGAGAAGCTCCATGCTGAATTGGATGAACTGAAAGGCAAGCTTGGTTCCATCGATGAAGCTCAGTCTGCTTAAGACATCGGATTCAAGGGGACCGTATGCGCGCAGAGTTGCTTATCGTTGTGTTTGGTTATGTCGCGGCCGCCTGTGGGCCGCTGATCGGTCAGCAGAGTCGAGTGGAACCCAAAGCCCCTATTCCCGTCGTGCGTCCGGTGGCGAGCCAGGACAACGCGATATCTCTGGATGGCAAAGGCCTTTACGAAAAATTATGTGCGTCCTGTCACGGGACGCTGAGTCTCTCGACTGCGGCCCGTGCCTCATTTGATGCCATTCAAAACGCCCTGCTCGATATTCCGAATATGCAAAGCCTGCCGGAACTTAATGACGAACAAGTGAATTCCATCGTCAGTGCTCTCAGCAAAATTCCGCCAGGTAAGGGCCGGTCCAAACCTTGACCTAATCCGCGCGACGCAGACGCATACCACTGATATTAGCCCGATTGACCACACCGTTGACCCCACCGGGGCCGGCGGTGTAGCGTTCAAAATGCGCAAAATAGCTCATATTACGCGCATCGGCCAGACGCAAGCGATAGCTACGATCGGACTTCAAGTTGAGTCGTGCCGACGAAGACCAGGACCATGTATCCCAGTTGATCTGGTGAGGCATGAATACGGCGGTGCCCTGTGTGTCACCCGTCTTGATGTCGATGGCCTCCACCCATTTCACAGCGGCTGTGATGCCGGTGTTGATAGGTCCAAACGCATTTGCAAAAGCAACTTCCACTCGATAATGGCCATCATCCGGCACTCGGACGTCGGCAATTTGCAAAACCTGATCGGGTCGGCCCCAATCATTAAAATGAATCCGTCCGTGATCGCTTCTCTGTGAAGCACCATCCAGACTGACAAGATCTTCTGGAACCCAAAACTCCCGGTTCCATCCCAACTGACAAAGTTCCGGCGACGGATGGGAAGACAGCGCACCATCCAGATAGGTTTGTATGGACAGGTAACAGCCCTCGCCCGGTACACGCCAGGTATCCTCGCGGATATTCGTGGTCAGCAGACGACCATTGCGATAGAGGTCCCATTGGGTCGCGTTCATCTCGCGGCGATCTATCCCTATGGTGCTGGGATCCACCCACTTTAATCGGGGCTCCATCGGCGCAAAAACTTTTTTATACTCGTCAGGACTCAGCGCTGGTCCCAGCCCCACCTTCGGTTGATGCACAGTTAACGGCCAGCGTTCCGCATCGGCTGCGAGATCAATCTGCACTTGATTATCTGCATTCAATTGAGAAAAGTTTATCGAGAAACCCGATATCTCTTGTCCATTGAAGAGCAGTCGCCTCACTCGAAAAAATCCGTCCTGCGATCCCGTGGTCTTTGGCCACTGCATGGTTATCTGTAAACGTTTGCCGCGCCAGCTTAAATCGTGCAGCGTGATGCGACCCTCGGGCATCCATTGTTCGGCGATTTTTTGCGTCAAAAATGGGTGAATGTGGAGATCATCAGCGGTAGCCTCCAGACCAAACATCGTATCGATGATCATCGATACAAAGGCCGCAACCGACCAAAGCTGCCGCCGTGAATTCACCACGGGGCCGGAGTTGGTGCCGTCCGCGACATAAGGAAGCCCGGACAGAAACTCCAGGTTTTCCATGTGGGAAAGATTCAGTGCGGCCCCGTTCCATAGACTCTGCATCGATTCGGAAACAAAAGGCGCATGACCGACCCTGGCTGCGGCCTTGATCGCATAAGCTGTTACAAAAGGCCAGACGGCGCGATTATGATAGATGGCGGTCGCGGGCAGCTGCGGATAAATGACTGGAGGGCCGGCCTTATGCAGGGGATATTGGGAAAAGATGCGTCGCCCCTCCTCTGGGGAAAGCAAACCGGCCAGCACCGCCAGGGACTGACCCAGCAAATCGAATTTCGCTAAGGGAAAAGCAGCATCAGAGGCGCTGCTCATCGAAGCCAACAATCCTTTTTCGGGTATCCAAAAAAAGTTACGAATCGTGGACGCCAGCGCCTCGGCCCATGCCTGATAACGCTCCTGGCGGTCTGTTTCACCCCAGACTGCAGCATAACGCGATGCCTGACGCAAAGCCTGCAGGTGCAGGACATTGGTGGAAAGTGCAAAGCTCTGACCAATGGCTTTCACATCCTCCCGAGTCCAGCTCGGATAGGTTTGCTCGCGCCAATCCAAAAAGGATTGTTCGCCTCGATAGAGTCCATGCTCGCGATCAAAGATCACCAGCCGGTCGGTTTCCACGGTATTTTTTAAGGCTTCATAGGCTTGAGCCCTGAAACTTTCCTGGGCCAGGGCAGGCAGGAGGGGAAGCAACCGATCCGCGCCCAGACCCCAAACGACCCGATCGGTGCTGATCGGCCAGCTGCCACCACTTCCGGTATCCTGGACAATTTCCACGCCCGAGCCGAAACGTGAATCCTGGCGAGCCTTGGATAGCTTAAAAAGCAGCGTTTCACGACTGCGGAGGGGATCAAGCCACCCCAATCCCAGATCGATGGCATAGGCACTATCCCGCGTCCAAACATAGTGCCAAAGTTCCCCCGTTTCGAAACAGGCGCAGGGGAGCGGCTGTCCATTCTGAAAAGCTCCATCGCGAATCGTGGCTACGGAATTTTCTTGAATCTCGGTCATGGTCAGGGCAAAGAGCGCATCCAGGCCGGTCGATCCGGAACGCAGGTAGGGTTGGTTCGCCGGTTCCTCATACCGCCTTGTATAAACCGATTGGGGCGGACGATCCCTTTGCGGCTGCGTTGAGCTGTGTTCGTAGGCTTTTCGATCACCCGTCAGCGGTTGCGCAGAGAAGTGAACAGCACTCATGAGTTGACTCCCGAGCAGTATGGAAAGCATGGCTGTCGTCCTTGTGATGTCGTTGGTTCTCAGTTGTCCACGTCGAACCCTATTCATGCCTGATCTACGTGGCTTCGACAAGACCCTGGGGAGATGTCACCCAATGTAAAAAATTTTCATGACAAGCCGAAAGCCTTGCGTTAAGCTGCGTCCACTTCAATCCAAGGAGCCCACATATGAAAACAGTTGTTAGCGGAGTTGTCGGACTTTTACTTTCAAGTACCGTATCCTTTGGTGCTGTGCATGATGCGCAGACGGAACTGGACCTCCAGGCCATGGCCCTGATTCATCTTTCGCATATGCAGGAAGCTGGGGCCGAAACGCCTCGCCTGGCCGGCATTGGCGACGTCTTCAAAGACCTCGAAGGGTTGGTGCAACAACTCGAGGAGTTGCAGGATCAGATCGTGGATCAGTTCGATGCGAATGAAAATGGCCGGATCGACCATGGTCCTGAGCTGGATAACTTTAAGGAAACCATGCAGTCGGTTTTCATGCTGCTGGCGGATAGCAATATCAATGGCCGCATTGATCTTGAAGATATCAAGGTCCTGACCCAAACGGTCCTTGATCAAGCCAAAGCCAAGGCTCTGGAAGTGGCTTGTCCGACGATTATCAAGGAAGCCGAACGAGCCGGCTGGTGGCTCCGGTTCCGTCCTGTGCTCAAGCATTTTTATCAGATTTGCATGTTTGGAGCCTAAGGGCAGGAGAAGGGAAGGGCGCTCCCTTCCCTTTTAGGAAAGACTGTGCAGAAAGTCGCCTACGCTTTTATTCATGCGCTTCAGAGCGGCTGCTCCCTGCCGGCTGATCTCTTTCAAATTGTCTGATACTTCGGTTTTGGTATCCTCAAGGGCATCACTGGTTTCGGCTTTGGCCAGGTGGGCCTGCAGGTTCATGTCCTGTAGGAAGGACAGCGCTTTATCCTTGTCCCCTTTGATGGCATTCAGCGCGTGGTCGGCCTGTTCTTTGGCTCCCTCCCAAATCTTCCTGGCATCCATCAGTCCCAGATGCATCTGCAGTTCAGCGGATTCCTTGGTTTTCTCAAGGGTGCTGGCATAATCAGACAGGCGACGGCTCAGACCGTCAACAGTATCGACCAGGTCGGATTTGAGATCCTTGACTTCCATGCCTGCCAGGTGAAGTTTGACTCGTAATTGCTCACCCAGGGATTTCAATTTTTCGGCCGTATCCTGAATGGATTCGCGCAGGTCACCCGTCAGGCCGGATTCATGGGGCAGGGTGTTCAGAGGGTCGTTTTCGAGATGCATAGTGGTTCTCCCTTGTGGCAAACTTTTCAACCAGAATGAGTTTTTTCGCCCAGAGGCGACATCCTTAAGGGCAAAAGCAAGGGTCGTACCAGATTTTTAGTTGGCTCGTGAAGCTCCTGTCCCGCATACTGAGGCCCTGCCCTTGGCAGCTCTCTTGGCCAAAAAGGTGCAAAGCACCTATGATGGAATAAGAGTCATTTACCTAATTGCAAGGAATAGGGACGCAATGATGTCGCCGGATCAGTTCCCCAGTTTTCGCGAAGTGCCCAATACGGGCGTGATTTATGTCATGACCAAAGCCCAGCAGGCCGGATTTCACTACGGTGCAGCGGACTGGGCCAACCTCGGGCAGGGTGCGCCCGAAACAGGTCCATTGGCGGCGGGGGAAAATCGTCTGGAAGTTGTGGCGATTGACGCGACATCGAGTGAATACAGTCCCGTGGCGGGCCATAAGGAGCTGAGGGAAGCGGTCGCGGAGCTCTATAACAAGCGCTATCGACGCGGTTTGAAGTCCCAGTACACCTACGAAAACGTGGCCATCTCGTCGGGCGGCCGCACGGGTCTGGCCCGCGTCGCCGCCTCGCTTGGCCGGGTTCACCTGGGTCACTATCTCCCGGATTATACCGCTTACGAAGAGCTCTTTGATGCCTTCAAAGGTTTCGTCCCCATTCCCATCGTGCTCTCGGAAAAGCATCAGTTTCGCGCCACGGCGAGCCAGCTCGAAGAGGAAATCGTGAGCCGCGGTCTGGGTGCGGTGCTGCTCTCCAATCCTAATAACCCCACGGGCCAGGTGATTCATGGGGCGGAACTGGAACGTTATGTCGAGGTCGGCCGGCGGCAACGCTGCGCTTTGATCTTCGATGAGTTCTATTCACACTATCTCTATGGTGCCGTCGCGCTGGAATCGGTCTCGCTCTCGTCGGCTCGCTACGTGGAAGACGTCAACAAGGAAATGGTGCTCGTGGTCGACGGCCTCACCAAGAATTGGCGTTATCCTGGGCTGCGTATTTCCTGGACTATCGGTCCCAAGGCCATCATTCAAAGAATCGCCTCGGCCGGATCCTTTTTGGATGGCGGAGCGGCCCATCCGCTGCAAAAGGCGGCCATCCCGCTGGTTGATATTCGAATAGCCGATGAGCAGGCCATGATCATTCAAAAGGAATTCACCAAAAAACGCGAGTTGATGATGCGCTCGCTCATCAATTTGGGTTTCCGTTTGCCGGCGCCGCCCCTTGCAGGTTTTTACTGCTTCGTTGGTTTGGACAAACTTCCGTCCTCACTCCAGGATGGTATGCAGTTCTTTGAAGCGGCCTTGCAGAAGCAGGTGATCAGTGTGCCTGGGAAATTCTTTGATGTGAATCCGGGCAATCGTCGCGGGCATATTCCCTCACGCCTGAACAAGTATGTTCGTTTTAGCTTTGGGCCCAGCATGACTGAAGTGGAGCGCGGTCTCTCGCGTCTTAAGGAAGTCATCGCTGAGGCTGCCGCCAAGGGCGAATAGTTGTAAGGCGAAGCACCCTGGCCCGAGGCGAGGGTGCTCCATGAATGTCTTGAGCCGTTGCCTTCACCATGAATCCCTCCCGCAAAAAATTCATTTGAGAGAATTTAATTTCTTCCGCAGCTGGAAGAATGCGCTCTATGCTCCGAAATTCCCCTACGATTCCCCGCACGTACAAATCAATCACGGCCCGGAAGTTACTTTTTGGTGAGGCGATTCAAAACTTTCAATCGGGGCTTGTTGACTTTGCAGCCAGTGAGGAGGAGATTAGGGTCAGAACTGAACGTAACGCTGAAGAGAAAAATATGAAGTTGCACATTTCACAAAACGTTCCGGTACAAGCTGTCGTGATCAGCGGCGTATCCGTGCGACTTATTTCTCTTATTTTCGTGCTTCTTGGCATTGTACTCCTTCTTATTGCCAACGGGGGCCCACCGTAAAGCTTACAAGCGAAAGACGGAGCCCCCAACACCCACAAAGTGTTGGGGGCTTTTGATTTTAACCGCCATGCAGAGGACTTTATGCACTATCGGAGCAAGGAAATCACATCGCGCCCGCCCGCACGGGCCATGTTGAAGGCAACCGGTCTTACGGATGAGGATTTGGATAAACCCTTGATCGGTATTGCCAATACCTGGACCGAAGTCACGCCTTGCAATTTTCATCTGCGCCGCCTCGCGCAGAAAGTGAAAGAAGGGATTCGGGCGCGTGGCGGCACACCGATAGAATTCAATACCATCGCGGTTTCGGATGGCATCACCATGGGGACTCAGGGCATGCGCGGTTCCCTGGTTTCACGCGAAGTGATTGCTGATTCGATTGAACTCATGGTGGAATCGCACCTGTTCGATGGTCTGGTGGCCATCGTCGGCTGCGATAAAACGATCCCTGGCGCCGCGATGGCGATGGCGCGGGTCGATCTTCCTTCTGTCTTATTCTATGGAGGTTCGATCGCTCCTGGTCAATGGCGTGGCAAGAGCGTCACGATTCAGGACGTGTTTGAAGCGGTTGGCGCGCATAACGCCGGCACCATGGCCGACGATGACTTAACGAGTCTGGAAAATCGCGCCTGTCCGGGTGCGGGAGCCTGCGGTGGGCAATTCACCGCCAACACGATGGCCATGGCCTTCTCGGTCATGGGGCTGTCACCGATCGGACTCAGTGAAGTGCCAGCCCTTGACCCTCGAAAAGATCACGCCGCCTTCCGCTGTGGGGAAATCGTGATGAAAAACCTGCAGGAAAACCGCTCCGCTCGCCACTTTCTCACGCCGCTTGCTTTCCGTAATGCAATTGTAGCTGTCTGCGCCACGGGTGGTTCCACCAATGCTGTTTTGCATCTTCTGGCCTTGGCCAGGGAGGCGAACGTCGAACTGCCGATCGAAATGTTCGATCAGATCGCTGCGGAAGTGCCTTTGATTGCGGATTTGAAACCCTTTGGCCGGTATATGGCCACGGATCTGGAACGCGAGGGTGGGGTGGCTCTGGTCGCGCGCAAATTATTCGCGGCCGGTATGCTGGCCGATGCCCCCAATGTGATCGGCCGTACTTTGAAAGAAGAAGCCGATGACGTGAAGGAACGTCCTGATCAGGATGTGATCCTGAATGTGAATAAACCGCTCAAATCACGCGGCGCCTTTGCGATCTTGAAAGGCGATCTGGCCCCCGAGGGTTGCGTCTTGAAACTCTCGGGCAAGGATATCCAGCGTTTTGAAGGACCGGCTCGCGTCTTCGATACCGAGCAGGATGTTTTCACGGCCTGCCAGGACGGAAAAATTGCAGCGGGTGATGTGGTGGTTATTCGCTATATGGGACCCAAAGGGGCTCCTGGCATGCCCGAGATGCTCGCCGTGACTGCCGCTCTGGTCGGTGCCGGCCTGGGTGATAAGGTGGCTCTGCTCACCGATGGTCGTTTCAGTGGCGCCACTCATGGGCTTTGCATTGGGCACATTGCGCCTGAAGCTCATGTCGGTGGTCCGATTGCCATGATTCAGGACGGTGACCGTATCACCATCGATGTTCCGTCCCGCACTTTGAATGTCGATGCGAACCTTGATCGTCGACGTTTGCAATGGAAAGCTCCCGCGCCCCGCTTTGAACGTGGCGTGTTTGGTAAATACATTCGGGAGGTCGGCTCGGCCGCAACAGGAGCGAGCACGCAGCCCTTTTAATCTTCGCCCCTACGCCCGGGGGTGATGGCCTGGAACAGATGAGTCGTTAAAAAATCCTTGCATATGCAAGGGTCGTGGCAGCGCTTTGCCAACTTTATAGGAGACACACAGATGAGCGCAGCATTCTTCGCCCAGCAGGATCTCGACACCACCCTTATCGATGGTCTAACCATCGCCGTACTTGGCTACGGCAGCCAGGGGCGGGCCCATGCTCTCAACCTGCGCGACAGCGGCTGCAAAGTGCAACTGGGGTTGCGGGAAGGGGGTCCCAGTTATGAACAGGCGTTGGTCGATGGCTGGCAGGTGCAAAGTGTGGCGACCGCTGTGCGTGACGCCGACCTGATTTGCTTCCTGACTCCTGATATGCCGCAAAAAGCGATTTATGAAGAGGACGTGAAGCCGCATATGAAACAGGATGCGACCCTCCTCTTTGCTCATGGATTCTCGGTGCATTATGGCCGCATCGAACCTGGTCCCGGGCATGATGTGATCCTCTGTGCTCCCAAGGGTCCTGGCGCTCTGGTGCGTCGTCAGTATGAAGAAGGCCGTGGGGTGCCTTGTTTGATCGCGGTGCAGGCGAACCCATCAGGTCAGGCCAAACAGAAGGCGTTGCAATACGCTCATAAAATCGGCGGAACCCGCGCCGGTGTTTTGGAAACGACCTTTAAAGAAGAAACCGAAACCGACCTCTTCGGTGAGCAGGCCGTTCTTTGCGGTGGCGCCACGGAACTGGTGAAGGCCGGTTTTGAAACTCTGGTGTCGGCAGGTTATCAGCCGGAACTCGCGTACTTTGAAGTCCTGCATGAGCTGAAATTGATCGTGGACCTTCTGTATGAAGGTGGCCTCGCTAAAATGCATCAATTCATCAGTGATACGGCCAAATACGGAACACTCGTGAGCGGTCGTCGGGTCATCGATGCCCATGCCCGCCGCAACATGCAGAGGATTCTGGAAGAAATCCAGGACGGCACGTTTGCAGCACGGTGGGTGAAGGAATACGACACAGGACTGAAGAATTATCGCTCCCAACTGCAGGAAGAGCTGCGGCATGACATCGAATCAACCGGGAAGCGTCTGCGCTCGCAGATGAGTTGGATTCAACAAGCAGGAGATAAGGCCGATGATCGGAGCCGACGCAATCATTAAGGCTCTCGAACACGAGGGCACGGACCTGGTCTTTGGATATCCAGGCGGCGCGATCATGCCCGTTTTTGATCGCTTGCTGGACGCTGGGTTCAAAACCATCCTGGTTCGGCATGAACAGGGTGCATCACTGGCCGCGGACGGATACGCCCGCGCCACGGGCAGGGTCGGCGTTTGCATTGCCACCTCGGGTCCCGGTGCCACCAACCTGGTGACGGGAATCGCCAATGCATTTTTGGATTCCGTACCGATTGTTTGCATCACCGGTCAGGTGGCCACGCCCATGATGGGCACCGATGCCTTCCAGGAAGTGGATATTTTCGGCATGTGCCTCGGCGTCGTCAAACATAGTTTCGTGGCGCGTGATGCCAATGATCTTTATGGAATGGTGCGGCGCGCCTTTGAAGTTGCCCGGAGCGGTCGACCTGGTCCGGTGCTCATCGATCTGCCCAAGGACATTTCGATCCATAATGTCGAAACCCTGACCGCGTGGGAGCCGCTGCAAACCCGTACGCGCCATGTGTCCGAGTCTGCGTTGTATCGGGCCGAACAATTGATTCAAGAGGCCCAGCGGCCCTTGATTTATGTGGGCGGCGGCGTGGGGATTGCGAATGCGGTCCGAGCCTTCCGTAGCTTTGTGAACACGACCCGCATGCCGGTGGTGTCCACCTTAAAGGGTTTGGGATCCATCGAAACCGAACATCCTTTGTTCCTGGGCATGCTGGGCATGCATGGGATGAAGGCCGCAAATTATGCCGTGGAGAACTGTGATCTTCTGATCGCGATCGGAGCCCGCTTCGATGATCGGGCTACGGGCAAACTGCAGGAATTCGCACCCGGAGCCAAAGTCATTCACATGGACATTGATCCTTGTGAAATCGGCAAAAACCGGGCCCCCGAGGTTTCCCTATGCGGCGCCTTGGAACCCAATCTGAAGGCCCTGACGATCCCGCTGGAAAAAGTCGAATGGCTGGAACAATGTCTGGTTTGGAAGGATGAATATCGCTGGAACTACGAAGCCCCCGGTGAAGGCATCTATGCGCCCCGTTTTCTGCAGCTGCTGTCACGCCTTGTGCCGCGTCGCACGATCGTGACCGCCGATGTCGGGCAGCATCAGATGTGGCTGGCGCAGCATTTTGCCTTGCAGCATCCAGCGGATCACTTGACCAGCGGCGGCCTCGGCACCATGGGTTATGGCATGCCCGCCGCGATCGGCGCGCAACTCGGCAATCCCGATGCGCTGGTCATCTGCTGCAGCGGCGACGGTTCCATCATGATGAATATTCAGGAACTGGCCACCATCAATCGCTACAGTCTGCCGGTCAAGATCCTGCTCTTTGATAATCAAAGACTGGGCATGGTCCGGCAATGGCAGGAGCTGTTCTTTCAGGAACGTTACAGTGCGGTGGATCTGTCCGACAATCCTGACTTCGTGGCCCTGGCTCGATCGTTTGGCATCGACGGCATGATGATTCAGGATCGCATGGATGAAATGCCTGGCATTGATTATCTGATCAATCATCCCGGTCCTTGTCTGCTGCACGTGCGGATCGATCCCTTGGAAAATGTTTGGCCACTGGTTCCACCCGGTAAATCGAATATCAATATGATGGAGGGCACACCCTATGCTGTATCACGCTGAGATACTCGCCAGAGATGAAGAAGGGGTCATGGAAAGGATCCTGAGAGTTTTTCGTCACCGTGGGTTCGGCACGCGGACGCTGCGCGCCACCTGTGATCAGGAGCAAAATCTGATTCACATTGAGATCGAAGGAGAAAGTGAACGCCCTCTGACACAGCTCTCCGTTCAGATTGAAAAACTCTGTGAGGTCATCGACGTGACAGTGGGATCACTCCCCGCTGTGCTGCCGAAATTCGAAAGCCGGGGATTGAATCAGGTGATGAGGAGGCCAGTCTATGCAAGTACCAGCCGAGGATAGAGTACAAATTTTCGATACCACGCTGCGGGACGGGGAGCAATCCCCTGGGGCTTCAATGAACCTCGAAGAAAAGGTTCAGATGGCAGAAGTCCTGGCGCAGCTCAATGTGGATGTCATTGAATGCGGCTTTCCCGCCAGTTCCGAAGGCGATTTTGCGGCCGTTCGGGCCATTGCGGATTCCGTGGACGGGCCCACGCTGGCTGGTTTGTCCCGCTGTCGTCGCGATGATATCGTGCGCACCGAAGTCGCTTTGCGTTCGGCGAAACGCAGCCGGGCTCATATTTTCCTCGCCACCAGCGAGATTCATCGGACCTATAAACTGCGCATGAGTCGTGGTGAAGTCCTGCAATGCCTGCGGGAAGGTCTGACCCTCGCTCGCGACCTCTTTGACGAGGTGGAATTTTCCGCCGAAGATGCAGCCCGCACCGAGCCGGAATTCCTAGCCGAAGCGGTGTATGAAGCCATCGAGGCTGGGGCCACGATTATTAATATTCCCGATACGGTCGGCTATGCCGTGCCGCAGCAATTCGGTAATTTGATCCGCTATCTGAAAGTCAAGGTTCCGAATATTAACAAGGCCGTGCTCAGCGTGCATTGCCACAATGATCTTGGTCTGGCGGTCGCCAACAGTCTGGCTGCTATCGAGGCCGGTGCGCGTCAGGTGGAATGTACCATCAACGGCATCGGGGAACGGGCGGGCAACAGCTCGCTCGAGGAGCTTGTGATGGCTCTGAAAACCCGCCGGGATTATTACGGAGTTGACACCGGGATCAACACCCAGAACCTGGTATACGCCAGCACCATGCTGACCCGTATCACAGGCTTGCCTGTTTCGCGCAACAAGGCCGTAGTGGGACTGAATGCTTTTGCTCATGAAGCAGGCATTCATCAGCATGGTGTGCTTATGCATCCTTCGACGTATGAGATTATGCGTCCGGAAGACGTTGGTCGTGCCGGCAATAGTATGGTGCTCGGTAAACATTCCGGTCGGCATGCGTTTCATTACTGGATGGAGGAGCGGGATATCCACTGCACAGAGATGCAGTTCGAAGAGGCTTTCAACGCCTTTAAAAGACTCTGTGATCAGAAAAAAGAGCCGCAGGAGCATGAATTGCTGGCCATCGTAAGGGATATCGTGCACACTGCGGGCCATACGTCCCCTGTGCTCGCCAACTATTCCCTACGAGGAGTGTAACATGTCTATTAAGCCCAGCAATTGGATTTGGCATCGTGGAACCCTGGTCCCTTGGGAAGAGGCCACTGTGCATGTGCTGTCGCACGCGCTGCACTATGGAACCAGTGTTTTCGAAGGGATCCGCTGTTACAACACGAACAAGGGTCCGGCCTTTTTCCGATTGCGCGAGCACGCGAAACGTCTGCTTGAATCGGCATCCATTTACAAGATGCCGGTGACGTATGATGAAAGTCAAATCTGCGAGGCCATTCACAAAGTTGTTGCGGTGAATGGACTCGACGGAGCTTATATTCGGCCGATTATTTTCTACGGCTATGGCAGCATCGGCGTTATGCCGACCAGCGTCACGCGCCTTGAAATGTCGATCGCCGCTTTTGAATGGGGCGCTTACCTCGGCGCCAAAGGTCTGGAAGAAGGCATTGATACCTGCGTTACATCGTGGCAGCGCGCGGCGCCTAACACGCACCCGCAGCTGGCCAAAGCCGGCGGCAATTATCTGGCCTCGTTTTTTATGGTCGATGAAGCGAGGCGCCACGGTTATACCGAAGCCATTGCTTTGAACAGCCAAGGCTTTTTGAGTGAAGGTCCGGGTGAAAACCTTTTTATCGTGCGTAATGGCAAGATCTATACACCTTCCATTCACTGCTCGATCCTGGAAGGCATCACGCGCGATACGGTCATGCAGATTGCCAAACACCTCGGCTATGAGCTGGAGGAAGGCACTTATCCGCGCGAACTCCTTTATCTCGCCGATGAACTTTTCTTCACGGGAACGGCCGCGGAAATCGTACCGATTCGCAGCGTCGACGGTCGCAAAGTGAAGGATGGCAAGCCTGGTCCCATCACCAGGGCCTTGCAAAAAACCTTCTTTGGTCTTTTCCAAGGTGAAACTGAAGATCGTTGGGGCTGGCTCGAACCTTTGAAAAAATTCGAGGCCCCTCCGCAAATCCTGGAGGCTTCCTATGCATCCCCGGACCCTTCTTGACAAAATTTGGAGTGCGCATGAGGTGGCGGCGGAGTCCGCCGACCATCCCGCCATCCTTTATATCGATCGTCACCTCGTTCACGAGGTGACCTCGCCCCAGGCCTTTACCGAGCTTCGGCAACGGGGCCTTCGGGTGAGGCGCCCGGATAAAACCTTTGCCACGCTCGACCATTCCATTCCCACCGATGCCCGGCGTGAAGCCTATGTGGATGATCAGGCCCGGCTTCAGGTCGAAACGCTCCGGCGCAACTGCCGGGACTTCGGGGTTGAACTCTTTGATCTCGGGTCATCCACCCAGGGCATTATCCATGTGATTGCTCCCGAGTTGGGACTGACCCTTCCTGGACAAACCATAGTGTGTGGTGACTCGCATACCAGCACGCATGGTGCCTTCGGAGCCCTGGCTTTTGGTATTGGAACGAGTGAAGTCGGTCATGTCCTTGCCACCCAGTGTCTTCTGCAAAAAAAGCCTAAAACACTCGCCGTTCATGTGGAAGGTCAGCTCGGACGTGGGGTCACAGCCAAGGATTTGATTCTGGCCATCATCCAGAAGCTCGGGTCTGGTGGGGGGACGGGTTACGTACTCGAATACCGCGGTCCCGCGATTGAAGCGCTCGATATGGAAGCGCGCATGACGCTATGCAATATGAGTATCGAAGCCGGAGCGAAGGCAGGTTTGATTGCCCCGGATGAACGAACATTTGCCTGGCTCAGGTCCCGGCGTTACGCCCCAGCCGAGTCTGCATGGGAGGGAGCGGTCACCGCCTGGCGCCAGTTAAGAAGTGATGTGGGAGCGGTCTTCGATCGCGAGATTTATATGGATGCGCATGCGATTGCCCCGATGGTCACCTTCGGCACTTCGCCGGATCAATCGGTGGGCATTCAGGATCATGTTCCTACTGATGATCACCTTCAAGGCGCCTTGCAGTATATGCGGTGGCAGCCGGGGCAGAAAGTTGAAGGCGTGCCGATTGATGTCGTCTTTATCGGCAGCTGTACGAATTCCCGTATCACCGACCTCCGTGCCGCGGCCAAAATCCTTAAAGGTCGTCATGCCGCGCCGGGGCTGCGCCTGATGATTGTGCCGGGTTCCGTTGAAGTGAAAAGGCAGGCTGAAGTCGAAGGCCTGGCCAAAATTTTTCTGGAGGCGGGAGCCGAGTGGCGCGAACCAGGTTGTTCGATGTGCATCGCGATGAATGGGGATCAGTTGCAACCGGGTCAGCTTGCGGTCAGTACCAGCAACCGCAATTTTGCCGGTCGCCAGGGCAAAGGCTCACGGACCATTCTGGCGAGCCCTTTAACAGCAGCAGCGTCAGCGGTCACAGGGCATCTGACCGATCCGCGGGTTTTTTTGCTTTAGGAGTTTTGCATGCAAGCCTTCCATAAACTCTGTTCTGCATTTATCACGCTGCCGATGGAAAATATCGACACCGATCAGATTATTCCCGCTCGCTTTCTCAAGCAAACCCACCGCGAAGGTTTGGGGGAAGCCCTCTTTTATGATTGGCGCTATGAGGCCAATGGCCAGCCTAAACCGGATCAGGTCCTGAATCAAAAGGCCGGCCAGGACTATGAAATTTTAGTCGCCGGTCGGAATTTTGGCTGCGGTTCCTCGCGGGAGCACGCAGTGTGGGCTTTGCAAGGTTATGGTTTTCGCGTGATCATCAGTCCGTCCATCGGTGATATCTTCAAAAGCAATGCGCTGAAAAATGGTCTTTTGCCGATTGAAGTGGACGCACCTTTTTATGAGCGCATTCGGGCTCAGGAGGTCGGAGCGCTTTTCATCGACCTCGAAAAACAGGAAGTCAAGCTGGCTTCGGGTGAAATTCAAACTTTTTCCATCGATTCGTTTGCGCGGCTCTGCCTTTTGAAGGGCGTGGATCAACTGGGTTATCTGGTGGGAATGGACGAGGCTATAGGCAGTTTTGAAAGGAGAGCCCTGTGACCGATGCGCATATCGTTATATTGCCCGGTGATGGGATCGGGCCCGAGGTACTGGAAAGCGCGATCCTGGTGCTGCAGCGGGCGGCTCTTTTAGGCTCCATTGATCTTCGTTTGGAACATGGCTGGATCGGTGGCGCCGCCTTGGATCTTTGCGGCGAACCTATATTTCCCGAGACCCTGGAGGCCTGTAAGCAGGCGCATGCCGTCCTGTTAGGTGCGGTAGGCGGACCGAAGTGGGAAAAAAATCCAGGACATCTGCGGCCTGAAGCGGGCCTGCTCCAGCTGCGCAAAGAGATGGGCGTTTATGCCAACCTGCGGCCCGTGGTGACGCGTCCTTCCCTGGCGCCGTTTACACCCTACCGACCGGAGATCCTTGAGGGTGTGGACCTGCTCATGGTACGGGAGCTGACCGGCGGCATTTATTTTGGTGAAAAAGGTCGGACGCCCGACTCGGCTTTTGACGTCTGCAGCTATCAGCGCGAGGAAATCGAACGCATCACACGGGTCGCCGGACGCCTGGCGCAAAAGCGGCGAAAAAAGCTGTGTTCCATTGATAAAGCCAATGTGATGGAAACCTCGCGCCTATGGCGCCAGGTCGTGACCGAGGTCATGGAGCGGGAATTCCCTGATGTGCAGCTGACCCATATTCTGGTGGATGCGGCGGCCATGTATTTAACGCAAAAGCCGGCGCAATTTGATGTGCTGCTCACCGAAAATATGTTCGGTGATATCCTGTCGGATCAAACGAGCACACTCGCCGGTTCGCTGGGTCTTCTGCCTTCCGCTTCGATCGGTGATCGGCATCGAGGCCTCTATGAGCCCATTCATGGCTCCGCTCCGGATATTGCCGGTCGCGGCATTGCCAACCCGATCGGAACCATTTTGAGTGTGGCGATGATGCTGCGGCTTTCTCTGCATCAACCGGAGATTGCTGATGCCGTGGAAAGGGCTGTCGAGAAAGTCCTGGCCACCGGACCTCTGACCCCCGATCTGGAACGAACTCATCCCAGTCATACGCGGGAACTCACCACTCGCGTGTGTTCCGCCTTGGGCGCGGAATAGTGCAGGGAGAAAGGTGGAACTTCGGTTCCACCTTTTTTCAAGCCTCACGCGCAGCCTGCAAACAGGTTTGCCAAAATAATTCCAAATCCTCGGACAGCGTGTGCACACTCCCGAGAGCGAGGCGAACAAAACGCTGTCCCTCGAGTTGGGATGGATAGACCAAAAATTTTTTGCCATCCTCACTGAGTTGATTCAAGCGCTCCAGGAATCTCTCGTTTTTTGCCGTATCCTCGGTAGCCAGCTGAAAACAAACGAGTCCCCATTCGGTACGTACCACCTGTTTGAAAATTCCGGAGCGATCGATCTTATCGCGTACCCACGTGGCCTGTTGAATCGATTGCCGAAGGTATTGCTGGAGACCTTCCACTCCATAATAAGACAGCACCATCCAAATACGGAGCGCGCGGAACCGTCGACCGAGTGGAATGGACCAGTCTTTAAACTCAGGGTTATAAATCTCTTCCTCGCTGGTTTGCGCCAGGTACTCGCCGCCTGCGGCATAGACGGCTTTGAGGAGCTGCCGATCGCGAATAAATAAAAAGGCCGAATCGAATCCGCAGAGCAACCACTTCGAGCCATTGAAATTAAATGAGGTCGCAAGGTCCTGGATGCATCGCGCGCGTTCACGATACTCCGGCAAGATCAAAGAGGCTCCGGCATAGGCGGCATCCACATGCACCCATATCTGCTCCTGCTCATGGAATCCTCGGAAGGATTCGAGTTCATCATAGCCGCTGGTATTGGTCGAACCATAATTGAGCAGAACACAGCAAGGCGTTAAACCCTGCGCTCGATCTTCATTCATGGCCTCGCGCACCTGGTCCGCTGTGATCCCATAATTACCGTGCGAGAGGCGTTTGGCGCTAATCTTGTGCAAACGCATGCCAGCGACACGGACTGCCTTGGGACCTGAAAAGTGAGTTTGGTCGGACATATAAACAACGAGCGACGAGGAATCCTGCCAGTAGATGTCTTCGAGCGCGTGAACGCCCGCATCCTCTTGCAAATGTTTATGCACTCGGGCTGCGACCATGACCACGGCCATGGCTTCTCCTGCCGTGTTTTGGATAAGACCCCCACCCTGACGAGACTGATGCAGAAAGGGCGAGTCGTCCGGAGCATGCAGCATGCGCATGACCCAATCCATGACCACGCATTCCAGCTCGGTCGCAGCGGGATTCGCACTCCATTGCAGACCGACCGAACCCAGGGCTGCGATTAAAAGCTCACTTAGAATAGCAGGAATGGAGGTCGTCGCGGGATAGTAGGCAAAAAAGCGAGGATGCTGCCAGTGCGTGATCGCGGGCAGGATGTTCTGTTGAATAATGGACAGTAAACTCTCGACATTCGTGGCTGTCTGAGGGGCCTCTTTGGGAAATCCTGCGGCCACGGCTCCGGGCTTAAGATCAGGTTTTACCGGTTGGTCCTTGAGGTGGCCCAGGTGATCGCCGATCACAGCCAGCATCCGGCTGATGTCCTGCTCCAATTCTCTGGGGTTCAAACGATACGAGGGCGTGCCGTGGTCTATATTTTGCTTCATGTCTTCATCATCCTTCCTGACCGAGGTTGCCCGCGTCTGATATTCTGGGTAACTCTGCCGACATCCTATGCTAAAATCCCTGGCAGGTCTTCGAAATTTCTGGACGGGCGTTATGTTGAAGTTCCTTTATCTGAATCCGTTGAAGCTGGGCTACTTCCTGACCCTTGGGACCAGCTTTGCCATTGTTCTCAGCGCCGGTCACCAACAGTTGGACCAGGGCCATCAATGGCACATGGAACCAGGACTTTTGGTCAGTCTTGGACTGAGCCTGATCAGTTTTCTATTCTTTGTGGACGGGCGTAAAGCTCAATGGCTCATGGGCGCGGGACTTGTGTCCGCTACAGTGGTGTCATTGTTCTATCTCTTTATGATGCCCGCGCGTGCTTATTTCGTGCTCTGCCTTTTGATGCTGAGTGCCTATCTGCTATCTGGTGTGGTCACCCGGGAACGTTGCCGACCGGACATTTTTCGTCATGATATAATCAAGAGCGTCCTCCTCATGACGGCATTGAACTGGATGCTCGTGCAGCTTTTTCGGGTCACTGACGATACGACAGCTCAAACGTGGCTGGTTTTTTCCACGTGGCTCTGTTTGCTGTTTTCCATAATTGATCGCTTCTTTACCGGCAAAATTGTGAAGAAAGAAACTCTGTGGTTGGCGGCCGGAGCTGTCTGTATCGGGATTGTGCCGCTCTTCATGTCGGAAGACTATTTGGTGGCCGCGAGTCGCATGACCCTCCTGGGGCTCCTGGCCTGCGCTCCCACCTTTCGTTTTCGTCATGGGGTCCGGCGACGATTCACGAGGCTCGTAGAAGGACTTTTTTTTCATCCGGATGGCGTTGTCATCACCTTTTTCATAGGGTTTTGCGCGATAGGGACTCTGGCTCTAGCCTTTCCGTTCCGCGGTGCGGAAGGTGGCGGAATTGCCTTGATTGATGCTGCTTTTACGGCTGTGAGCGCAGTGTGCGTGACGGGACTCACGGTTTTGGATACGGTCAAGGATTTCAGTCGCATCGATCAGGTGATTATTCTCATTCTGATTCAGATAGGTGGCCTCGGGATCATGACTCTCTCTTCGCTGGCTTTGTTCCTGATGGGACAGAGAATGAGTGTGACGCAGGAAGCTGCACTGGTTGGCGTCATTGGGCAAAAAAAGCTTAAAACCGAAGTGCGGCATACTTTGGGTCGCATTTTGTTATTCACTCTTCTGGTCGAAATGGTGGGCGCGTTTGTCTTAACCATGGCCTTTGCCAAGGCGGGTCAGCCTTGGACCGTCTCCCTCTGGAAGGGCGTCTTCACCGCAATCGCCGCTTTTTGTAACGCCGGGTTTGCCTTGGAAAGTGCCAATCTGATTCCCTGGCAAAACCATCCGCTGGTTTTGCACACCGTGGCCGCCCTGATCATCATCGGTGGACTTTCACCTGCATTCGTTATGGCCATGCCGCGCCTGGGTCGGGAAGGCCCTATTCCTATCCAGTATAGGCTGGTTTTGATCGCGACGGTGGCTCTGCTTTTGGGTGGAACGGTTATCCTTTTAGGAACGGAATGGAGTGCCAGCCTTAAAGACCTCTCGGTCATCGACAAATTCCATAATAGTTGGTTTCTCTCAGTCAGCACCCGAACGGCGGGATTTAATGCGACTGACATGAGCACTCTCAGCAAACCTTCAATTTACGTCATAATGCTGCTTATGTTCGTCGGAGGGAGCCCAGGAGGGACAGCCGGTGGTATTAAGACCACAACGTTTATGGTCCTGATTTTTACGGCCGCCAACATTATTCGCGGTCGGCTGGAAGTCACCATGTTTGGGCGTCATCTGAAACACACGACGGTTTATCGGGCGTTTACCGTCACACTCCTGGCCATGGGGGTGGCGACGCTGGCGTTTCTGTTATTGATCCTGTCGCAGCCTCTGGCCAGCGAACCTCTTCTGTTTGAAGTGATATCGGCACTGGCAACGACGGGCCTGTCCCTAGGCATCACGCCTCAGCTGGATTCATTTGGAAAAATAGTAATCATGGCATGCATGTTTTTCGGTAGGGTCGGTGCCCTGTCGATCTTTATCTTTATGTTGGAGCAACCCATACGCCCGCGCTGGACCTTGCCCAGTGAGGATGTTGTGGTCAGCTAGTCTTATCCAATGGAAAGTGGGAGTTCCTATGAAAAAACAAATCATGGTCATCGGACTCGGGCAGTTCGGAATGGGTCTGATTAAAACCCTGGCGAAAAAAAATGCCGAAGTCATTGCCATCGATATGGATCAAAAGAAGGTTCAGGCCGCGTCGACCTATGCAGCTCAGGTCCTCTGCTGTGATGCGACCGATGAAGATACGCTACGGCAGCTGAATCCAGCCTCACGCGATGTCTGTATCTGTGCCACAGGCGACCAGTCCAAGGAGGCCGCGATCATATGTACGGCACTTCTGAAGCAAATGGGGGCGCGACGCGTGATTGCACGCGCCAATGATGAGCTGCATGCCAGGATCCTGAGCCTTGTCGGAGCGGATGAGGTCATCAACCCTGAATGGGCCTTCGGAGAACGTTTTGCCAACCGCGTGATTGACGAAGCCATCCTGGAGGAAATGTCGCTGGGATCGGATTTGGTTGTGACCGAGTTTAAAACGCCGGGTGCCTTCGCCAGCAAATCGCTACTCGAACTGAACCTGCGCCGACGTTATGAAATGACGGTGGTGGCCATCCGTTCGGCTCAGAACGGTCAAGTGAAGCTGGCGCAGCCTGAGGAGGTTTTGCATCGTGACGATATTCTGGTTGTCGTGTCGACAATGGGCAGCGTATCGCGTCTCCTGGCGGAATGCAGAGGACGGGATTAAGGACAAAGGAACGACGTATGTTTGCTTTTGAACGGCGCTTTCACCGAGGCATGGTGACTCTCCTGGTCATCCAGGTCATCCTCAGCTTTTTTACCATCTATCTGTTGGAGAGAATGGTCCAGGACAAACAGCGCGTCCCGGTTGAGGTCGACCTTGGGTTGCGTCGGAGCATGAATACGCTGATGACAAGTTTGCAGAGTTCTGAGGCTGATTTCACCGTATGGAATCTGCAGTGGAGCAAGGGTCTCACGGAAACGGGGCAGCTGCTTCACGAAGCCCATCATCCGGTCACCCTGTTCCTGACGCTTTCCAAATTGGATAGTCGGACCCTACATCAGGACGTGGCCGTTCGGAAACAGGCTGAACTCATTATAATGAACCTGGCCAAAGCTTATGATAGTCACTGGACCCAAACTCAAAAAGCCTTCCGGCTGACCGTCATTGGCGGAGCGTGGTCAGTTACGCTTTTATCCTTGATGGGTTTTGTCGGTCTTGCTTACGTGCACAGCCAAATCAAACGATACCTGCTGGTGCCCTTGCGCGAAATCTGTCAATGCCTCATCGACTGGAAACAGGGGAATCGCCTGCGCCGCTGTTCCGTCGCGGGTCTTGACCCCAACGTGCAACGCTCCCTGGATATCCTGAATCGATGTTTGGATGAACATCGACCGCTCAAGGTCATGACTCCCGTTGAACGTCACTTCAGCGAGCAGGATACCTAGCCGACAGACCGTGGGCGGGCTCGCCACAGCATGGCCCTAGGACTCCGGCTGCGATATTGATCTTTTCGAAGCTCGTGAAACGATCGTGGATCACTGAAATGCCGTGGTTCTTTGGCGCTCAATTCTTCCGTCCTGTGAATCATCCTTTGTATCTTTCCTTATGAAGGAACTCTGTCTCCAACGGCCAACCATTCTTTGTCTCGGAGAATACTTGGGTGATTCCCTTTCACTCGAGTTCTCTGCAGGCATTGGCATCACTCGCGCCGATGCCATGCAAACGTCGGCTTGCCAGACGATGTTGAACGCATGATCGAGCGGTCAGCGACTCATTCTTCGTATGGAGAAATAGAATGCAGTGATGTTTTTGCAAACAGCGACAGGCCATCACAGGCCTTATCATCATGGGGTTGTGGTTGCTGAGCCACAGCATAGTAAAATATGGGTAGCCGATCTGCATGGAGCCCAAGGTCTTCATCGTCTCCTGCACAGTTATCACGATTTCCATACACGTAACGTGATTCATGACGATCCCATTTATGTACGGGATGAATGGAAACCTGGAAGTCTTTTTCAAGCTGGTCATCGAACCGATGTTTTTACAAGTTGGGCCTCGCGCCGGATGTAAGCATCTGCACGCCTTCTTGCGAGCACGTATGTTCCAGCATCCTTTGACTCCACCGGGCGTGATTCGATCCACACGCGAACGCAAAAGCTGGCAAGGCATGGAAGGCGTGTGGTTTGCGGTTCAGCATACAACCGGCATCGATCTGCAGGAGCCGGCGCTTGATTCCGCGACGCCGGTCGCACAGTTTATTAACCCGGAAAGCCCGCAACTGGCGGCACTTCTCGCTCATGTCGCGTCGTAAATCAAAACAGGACTTAGTTACGAGCGTTAAAAAAAATTTGGCGACAGTGTTTATTCACGTTCGCCTTTCATGGAAATCCCCATGCGGCGTGGATTGCATGGATGGAAAAGCAATCACCGCTGTACTATCCCCGCTACAGACACTCCATCGTTTTCATCGAAAAAAATTCTTCCAGAGCCTGTTCTCACGGCTTCCTCATTTTGGAACGACTTCTGCAAAAGGGGTCCTGTCAGAACACAGAGCTCATCAAGCTCACGAAAACGTTATGTAGATAGGATACACCATGCATTGTTGTCAGAAGTTAGCGCTTATTCTGCCTTTGCTGATTCCCGTAGCTTGCCAGGAAAAAGAAAACAAAACCGAGTATCGTTATGTGGACTCTCAAGGTAACCTCGTTGAGAACCCCGGCTGCCAGGCTGATTTACAAGCCCTATGTAGTGAACTCCAAACTCGAATCGATGCAAAACAGGAAGAAATCAAAACGCTGATTGACAGCGGTGATACGGTTGCCTTGTACAGGGCCCAGCTGGATCTCAATGAGTTGATGGAGATTCAGAGTTCCTATGAAAAAGGCAATAGCGATGTCACGGCCATTCAAAGCCGCTACCAATCGCTTCGTCAGATGCTGGATGCCAAACCCGCTGACACGGACACCCTGAATGCCGTGACCTATCAAAAAGATGAACTCGCCGCCGTACGTGAAGTTTTTGATGCGCTGGGTGAACTCACCATCGATCCTGCGGTTGTGTCGGAAATCGCCAACGATAAAACCAAAACGGTGACCTTTAACGCCCAGGAATCAGGAACGCCATGGGCCGCTTACTGGTATCCCAAACGCAATAAGAGCATGTACGAAGCCGAAAGCGCTCCGCTGCGTAAACTTGATACCTGGCTGAACGCTCAGGACAAGAAAAGCAAGATTGTCGAGTGGGAACTGGATAATTTTGATGTCGCGGCTGCGGAATGGGAAGGTCTCTGTGATGCCTGGGCCATGGCTTCGGTCATGACGCTGGAACCGAAAAAGGACGTGACTGTCGACGGCGTCACCTTCACACCGAGTGATTTGAAAGCGCTGACTATCAAGTATTATGAGGGCTATAAACCCAAAGTTTATGGTCGCCGTTACCAGGGTCTGGCCGCCACAGACGGTTTGATCCAGGATTTGCGTCCCGAAGCGTTCCATCGTTTGATGGAAGAGTATATCGGTAAGAATAAAAAGCCGATCATCATCGACGAGGATCCAGGTCCAGAAATTTGGTCCAAACCGGTCTTCCGCGTCGCTGTGAACATTATGAAAGATCCAAGCAAGCCCCAGGCCCTTTTGGTGAAAGCTTATCCTTGGATGACACGTCAACGCGCTGATGTGGATAATTCACCCACAAGTCTGGCCAATGATCTGGCGGCGCCCACTTATGAATATCGCCTTTATTACGACGCCACCCCCACGGCCGACGGCAAATTGAAAATTATTGCCGGCGAGTGGATCAATGGGAGCTTGAACTTCCACCCTGATATGGTCTTCCTGCCCCAAGGCAAAGACAACAAAGACCAGCTCAATCCGGAAATGAAAAAGCACAATGCCGATATCCGAAAACTTCTGGATAAGGCAGGGATGTTCAAACCCTGACCGTCCAGCTGTTTAATATAACACCATCTTTGCATAAGGATTACTTCGATGAAAACATTCTCCATGTCTGTCCTCGCGTTCGGTCTCGTGGCTTCTGCTTCAGGTTTTGCTGCTCAAGGCGGCAGCCAGTCTCAAATGACTCTGGAAGGCCTGAAAAACAAATGTACGGAGCTGTCGGCTAACGAGCAGCTGAAACCATTCAAAGCCGTCGTAACCTGTAAGCAAGTTTCGACCGAATGGCGCCCAGCAGCTGAAGCTCCAAGCGTTGAAGTGCAGAACACGAAACAAATCGGCGCATCTTTCAGCCTGAAAGGCTACGCTGTACCTTTCCAAGCTGAAGACGTGGAAGTAGGTCCCGCCACTGCCGCTTGTACTGTGCTTGAGCAATATAAACTGACTGTTCCAGCTGTTGATATCGAACTTGATTGCGCTGGCCTCCAGGCCGTTCAGAAACTGACTGACCTCTGCGGTCCAGCCATTGATGAGCGCGTAACTGCTGATCCAAGCATTCAAATCGAAGAAGCAACCGGTGTAACATTCAACAGCTGTAACCCTAATTCGCAAACTCGTTAATCTGTTCCGCTTCTGACTCCATTCCAGGGAGGGGGTTCAAAGTCCGATGGAAGGATTTTGAGCTTCCCTTCCTATTCCCTTTCGGGGACGGGAAATGGAGCTGTCGCATCAGCTTAATCAGTCAAATTTCCGGGTGTGTTTGAAATTATCGTGGGATTTCACTGCTTTGAGGACGGAACGAGGAAAAAAGGGGGGTTCAGCTCATGAGAGAGCTGAACAGGGCACCAGCGGCCAGGCGGGACAGGAGGTCCTGGGCCCATTTGCTGGTTTTGCGGGATTTTTTCTTTTCCATAACAACCTTTCTTGTAAGCCCGACCATTCGGGTATTTCACAAGACGATGGTAACGCGCTTTTATTGCGTTTGAAAAGTCACAAAAATTCGCTAACCAGCTATCCACTGCCTGTTTGCAGGATTGCTCCCAGGTGGTAGGTTGGGCCAAGTCTGTTAAATTTCTTGATATCTTCCTGTTCCGTCCCTTAGTGTAGGGATCGAATACTCGTCCTCAGGCGAATCATCGCCGCCTGCACAAAGGAGCTTTGCCATCATGTCTGAAGCAGTCTCGGGTCTGGAACCCGCACTACTCTGGAAGCACTTCGCCGCTATATCCTCCATCCCTCGTCCATCCAAAAGCGAGGCGGCTGTTGCCCGTTATGTCATTGAAACCGCTCAACGCACGGGCTGCAGCGTGGATCGGGACGCAGTAGGCAATCTCCTCATTCGGAAACCAGCGACTCCGGGGCGGGAAGGCGCGCCTTCCATTTGTCTCCAGGGTCACCTCGATATGGTTTGTGAAAAGAATGCGGAGACGGCTCACGACTTTAATAAAGACCCCATCCGTCTGCAGAGAGACGGTGCTCATATCAAGGCCGCAGGCACCACGCTGGGCGCTGACAACGGGATTGCCGTAGCGACAAGTCTGGCTTTGATGGAGGATGAGACGGTTCAGCATGGACCTTTGGAGTTTCTTTTAACGATTGATGAAGAGACCGGCCTGACGGGAGCCAAGCTCCTGGACCCGAATCTGATTTCATCGCGTATTCTCTTGAATCTGGACAGCGAGGAAGAGGGCGCTCTGTACGTCGGTTGCTCCGGTGGCCGTGATACCAACGGCAGCTGGAAGCTGGCCTGGGACAAAGCACCGGCGCGCAGTCTGATCGTACGTATCAGCGTCAAAGGATTGCGTGGTGGGCATTCTGGACTTGATATCGACAAGCAGCGGGGCAACGCCATTAAAATCGCGGCCCGTGCGGCTGTGCTCCTCACCGCGCGTGGAGCCCGGGTCTCAGCCTTCAACGGCGGTAATAAACGCAATGCCATACCGCGTGAAGCTGAGATCACTCTTTACCTGCC
This sequence comes from Oligoflexus sp., assembly GCF_035638955.1. GTDB lineage: Bacteria > Bdellovibrionota_B > Oligoflexia > Oligoflexales > Oligoflexaceae > Oligoflexus. The sequence goes on from NZ_DASQYZ010000013.1 coordinate 150,928, forward strand.
GCAGGTGCAGTGGGAGGAATCCGTCCAGCTGGTCGAACGGTTTCAGGAGGTCATTCAAGCGGAACTTCAGGCCTCGGATCCCGGAGTCAAAGTTTCGTTGGCCACCGTTAAAACGCGACGGGGTAAAGTCTGGGCGCGCGCTTTGCAAAATAAGATCCTCGCCACCGTCGCGGCTATTCCTCATGGCGTGACGAAAATGAGTGCGGATATTAAAGGCCTCGTGCAGACCTCCAGCAACCTGGGCGTGGTGCGGAGCTCCAAGAATGAAGTGGTGATCTCCAGCAGCCAGCGGAGTTCGGTGACGTCAGAGATGGCCGATATCGCCTACAGTGCGGCCGCCTGTCTGCAACTTGGCGGGGCCAAGGTCGATGTCGGTACGGGTTATCCCGGCTGGAAACCGAATCTCGATTCACCGGTTCTGAAGCTCGCCCAGGCCACGTTCAAGGATCTCTATCAACGCGATCCTGCGGTGAAAGCGATTCATGCGGGTTTGGAATGTGGGATTATTGGTGAAAAAATTCCGGGGATTGACATGGTTTCCTTTGGGCCGACCATCGCAAACGCCCATTCCCCGGACGAAAGTGTGGAAATCGCTAGTGTGGATCACTTCTATCGGTATCTTTTGCGCATGTTGGACCGGCTGTCGGTCGCATCCTGAGGCAAGGTCAGGGGCAGGTCGGCCTGCCCTCGTCCTTATTCCAGAATTTTCTTCCTGATATAAGCACCCGACGTGGTCAGGTCATTCTCAGACCAGCCGCCACGTGGATTGGCTCCTTTTTTTAGGGCTGACGCACTTTCCTCTTTGTCATTCAAAGACCAGTTGGCCCAACTGATCTTGTGTTTGTTCATGAATTCCATCCAACGATTGGTTTCTTCAAGATCGATGTTGCCGTTACCCGAGGCATCACAGACGCCAAACTCGGTCACAAAGAGAGCCAGGCCTTTGTTCAAGGCATAGGTGGCCTTATCGCGCAAATCCTGGCGGTGGGTGCCCGCATAAAAATGCAGGGTATAAGCCACGTTGCTATCACGAACGGGATTATCCGCAGCCAGGTCCACGCGCTGGGACCAGGTGGGGCTGCCAACGATCACAAGGTTTTTGGCGTTTTTGGCCCGAATGGCTTGAATGACGGTTTCGGAATAGGCTTTCACGTCCTCCCAGCTGACACTGGTCGGTTCGTTGAAGACTTCAAAGATAACATGAGGATTATTGCCGTAAAGGCGAGCCATCTCGCTAAAAAATTCCACCGCCTGCGCGGTATGCTGCGTGGCATTGTGATCGTGCCAGTCGATGATTACATAGATGCCCTGGCTGATCGCTGCTTCGACAATGGTTTTCACACGTTCTTTTTCGGCCGCGGGCTGAGATAAATACCCACCTTCTTCAACGGCCATAGCCGCGCGAATGACAGTTGATTTCCAGTCGGTTTTTAAAGTGGCCACGACGTCCTTGTTCCAAAACGCGCTCGACCATTGGCTCCAGAAAAGGCTCATGCCTTTCAATTGAATGGGCTGCTTATTCTTGTCCACAATACGGCCGTTGGCGACGGTCAGAAGCCCATGCTGCTCGACAAACGAGCCCGCGGCTGCTGGCGGCACCACCACCGGCTTGATCGAAACATCCGCTTCGTCCGGTTTCACCACCCCAACAGGGTCTGAATCGTCAACGTTGCAGATCTTGATTTCAACGGCATACCGGGGGATTTTGATGTCATGCTCCTTGGCCTTCTCATCGGGACAGGATTCATGCAGAACCTTGCCTTGGCTATCGTGATAGGTAAGCAGAATCTTATAGACACCGTAGTTGACTTGCACGGTGGCGTCTGTCACCGGTTGATCGCCCGATTTCTTATAAGTGCGTTGAATGATTTCAGAGTTAGGTTGCAAGCGTTCGAGCTTAAGATCGAATGCGGTCCAGCTGGGTTTATCCAGGTTACCGATGGCCACGTCTGAAACCTGCGAAGGTTGGCCCTCAATAGCCGGACGATCGACGCGGCAGCTCACAATTAAGACGCTGGAAAAAGCGAGGATGGGTAATAACTTAAGGACTTTCATCGATGACTCCGCAATCAGGCAACAGAAAAACTCAGCTCAGCTTCGGATGTCAGCCCCCAGGTCGGGGCTCAACGTTCTTAATGTAGCAAAGGATTTTTTCTGTGATTGATTTGGATATCGATGGTCGCCTGCCCCAAGGCTTGTGAGATCGCTCAGAATTTACAAGGTGCTGCGTGATAATACGCGCTTTCCACAGCCGGTCTGCTGAAGTTTGGCCACCTTACGCGTTGGCCTCAATTTTGCTTACTGCAAACCAACAATTTTTAGTTTTGATCTAAAAAAAATCCATAATCGGATACTCAAGTTTTTATACTCACACCGAGACTATTTCAGTTTTTTTGGAGGACGATCCCTTGTTGCGATTGTTAGGGCTTATTTTACTGAACCTCCTCATTGGATGCGCGAATGAGGAACCGGCAGCCACCAAAGTCATGAAACAGATGGAGAGCGGCAATGCCGTCAAGAAAAAGGTCCTGGTGGGTTGGAATGAACCTATCTCTTCCATCAGGCTAGGGCTCGCTCCCAACCCCAATATTGATGGGAAATCACTGGCGGAAGTTATCACCAGCCAAAAAGCAGGCCGTGACGATGGGCTTTTGTGCAGCTCCTGTCATCATAAGGATGAAGCTCAGGGTGATTATGGTGTCCCCGCGCCGAAGAATGGAGCCAGCCCTGGGCTGTTGCCAACGGATATGGTTTTGAATCGCACGTGGGTGGGACCCAACGGCTGGGCGGAGCGGTTCGTTAAAAACAGCACCAAGCCTGCCAACCTTAAGGCGGCGGTCCAGGCCTGGATGGATAACAATTATAAATAGTCAGACTCCCGTCCAACGAATAATCCAAAGATAGTAATCCTGCGACATGGGCCAGGCGAGAACCACGGGCAGAAAAAAGCCCGTGAGCGCGAGAAATGGCAGAGCATAAAGGCAAGCCACCGTTTCCAGCCGGATCTTCTGCGCCGCGATCTCCAGCATGCGGCACACGGCCAGAATTATGATCGGCAGCACCAGCAGCATATAATACAGAAAACCCTGTCTTTGCATCAGCACGAGATGGAAGGGTAGATAGCAGCAGGCAAACCAGCCCAGGATAAACGCATCCTTCAACTGCCTATGCCGGCGATAATGAACGATGAGCACAGAAAGCGCAGGCAGGACTGAAAAAATCAGCCATGGATTGATCAAACCCACCAGACCCATGGTTCCCTGATCCGGGACCTGTTTGAAGTAATACCAGATATTCCGGCTGTTCAGCAGCATGGAGAAAGCGGTGGCCCCATAAGGATGCTGCGTGAGTTTTCCGGTTGTCACAGAATTGGCCACCCACTGAAAACCGAGCCACTCCCCATAGGAAAATCCGTGCGCTGCATAGTAGAAAAACCAGAGATGATAAAGGCCGAGAGCCATGAGCCCCACCATGACCAAGGTCTGACCTCGCTTCATCCAGTGGCCGCGGCCGAGGGCAAGGACACACCAGCAAAAGCCTAGTATGGCAAAGGCAAACACCCACTTGCTGGACAGGCCTGCCGCAATCCAAACTGCGCACGCGATGCGCCAGCGCCATAGCTCCGGGTTTTGGATCAGGCGATAGCTGCTGAGCAATAAACCAATTAAGGCCGTGACCAGAAAAATATCCAGCATGGCCATCCTTGAATGCAAGAGATGCATGCTATCAAAACTCAGTAAACATAGAGCTAAAACAGCCAGTACTGAATTTTGAAAAAATCGCCAGGCCAAGAGGCCCATGAGGACAAGACTGAGACTGCCAAACACTGCGGGAAAAAACCGCCATCCCCAGGCATCAGGGCCGAAAGCTTTCATGCCCAGGCCGATTAGAAATTTGCCCAGCAGCGGATGCTCAAAATTCGGTGCGGGTGCTTTCCCTAAAAGTGGATGCGAGGCCCATAGGCCCATCCCAGGGTGATCTTTCAAACCCACCAGGACCTTAGCCGCCGGCACGTAATGCACTTCGTCAAAAATGGGTTCGGCGATTTGATCCAGATTCATCCATCGCAGGGCCAGGCCCAGGACCAGGATCATGGCAGAGAGAGCGAGAATGCCGATTCTAACGTGCGTCCTTGAATTTTCTGCGAAGTTCATAGTCCCCCAAATCGCTGCCATATTTACCATTCGTCATCACGCAAAATCCAAGTTCGGTGGGAAAATAGCCGGGATAATCCTGGACCCACACACCGCTGCGCCCATGTTTGTAACCAAAATTATGCGCCAGCTCATGGGCTATGGTGTTGACCCAGATGCCCAGTTCCTGGTCGCCTGCCGCAGCCGGATATTTCTCGGCAAACTGATTCAGATTGGTTTCGTTCAGAATAATTTCGAGCTGATGAATGCGAAAAAATTCCGGTTCCACCTGGGCCTTGTTGAGTTGCGCCAGACCCAGAATGGATCGGTCGAGCTTTTTCTTCAAGACCCGGAGTGTGACTTCTGGATTTTTATTCAACACGGTGATTTGCGAGCTCCACTGCCGACGCACTTTTTCGACATTTTCGCGGAAAGCATGACGATAGACACACTGGGCCACATCGTGATCATTGATGCGATCAAAGACCAGACGCGCTGCCTTTTCCATAATGGTCTGGGTGTTGGTCGGCCAGCTGTCCGCAGGGTCGGTGACGACGGTTACTTTATTTTCCACTGCGGTCAGGGTCACGGTCCACGCGAACATCACGAGCCCGAAAAGAATTTTCATGGTGATCTCCCGCCAAGGTTAACGTAAGCATGGATAGGGCATGACGCTCCCTAGCATAAAGCCAAGGAGCCCATAAAGCAAATGACCAGAGTTTGACCTCTGGTCATGCGGATGGATCGCGCTGTCTGCTGTCAGCCTGCGGTGGTATCACCGCCGAGCAAGGACAGGACTTCGCCCGTGATGTAACTGGAATCGAGATTGGACGCAAAGAAGACAAAGGCTGGGGCAATCTCCTCAGGTTGAGCGGGGCGACCGTACGGAGTTTTTTCACCGAAACGCGCAATTTCTTCCGGCTTGTTTTCCGCAGGATTCAGCGGTGTCCACACGGGACCAGGCGCCACGCAGTTCACTCGGATTCTTTTACTCACCAGGTTTTTCGCCAGGGATTTGGTGAAGGCGTGGATGGCCCCTTTGGTCGCCGAGTAATCCAGCAGTTCGGGGCTGCCTTCCAGGCCTGTAATCGAGCCTGTATTGATGATGGCTCCGCCTTCCGGTAATTCGGGAATGGCCGCCTTGGCCATATAAAAGTAGCCGAAGATATTGGTGCGGAAGGTGTGCTCGAATTCCTTTTCCTCCAAATCCTGAATGTCTTTAATATGCTTTTGCCGAGCCGCATTATTTACGAGGATATCGAGATGACCCCAGGTCTTGACGGTGGTCTTCACAGCATTGCGGCAGAATTCAGGATCACCGACATCACCCGGTAGGCTGATCGCGCCACGACCCAAAGCGCGAATCACTTCCATCGTTTCCTCGGCATCCTCCTGTTCCTCGGGCAGATGGACGATGGCGACATCGGCTCCTTCCTTGGCATAGAAGACGGCAACGGCTCGGCCTATACCTGAATCGCCTCCCGTAATGAGTGCGACCTTGCCTTCGAGTTTACCGGAACCGCGATATTCAAGTCCTTGATACTGAGGACGTGGATCCAGGTCCTTTTCCAGGCCTGGCTTGGGAATTCTCTTGGCGGGGAACGGCGGGGTGGGGCGTTCCATTTCCGTTTCGTTGTTGTTGTATTGCATCGGGCCCTCCTGATTAAAATGACGGATGCAGTTTTAAAATGCAGATTCCGTTCCAGCGTTGACAGCATTTCCTGCAGTTCCTACCGATCGGAAAGCTCATCGAAAAAAACTGTAGAAATTGCGGAATATTCCCAGGAGCCACCGCGCGCCACTCTTTTTACTGTGGCTGGAAGAGTCGATCCATATTTCCAATCCAGACCTTAAGGGAGTCTTGCCATGAGGAAAATTTCGGTGGTGGCTGTACTAGCCACCAGTCTCTATGCGTGTCATCAAAAAAGCGATTTGATGAATAGGAAGGACCGAGCGGCGAGTCCAGTCCCAAGCCCCAACCAGCAACCGCCTTCACCGCCTTCGACGGGGACCCCTGGACAGCCAGGTGATACGAGTTATCACCCGGTGGCGCTTACGGAATCTTTTGCCGACATGCGCTCGCGTCTGATCGCTGGCAAGGGTGATGCCGAAAAGTTGCAAAATGATCTTTTGAATCAGCGTTATGACATGAGCCAAAGGTCCGAGGCGGGGGTGACAATGTCACGTGGCAAGCCTGTCCAGACCGGGGTTCGCGCGCGTCTTGCCCCTAACATGACCTGGGATAAACTGGCTCAAATGAAACCGGAAGAGATTCGCCAGCAGAATGCTTTTCCAGGCGGCTTCATGCCGCTGCCGCATCCCCGGCATGACGAGGGTGGGCAGGTGCTGCCTCAATTTCATATCGATGAAATTCAAGCTGCCGAAGAGCGCAATCTTTTACGCTTTGATGTCGAGCACGATATTCCCGATCATTTCCTTCCGGAATTTCCCCCGCCCATCTTTCTCACCACACGTCCTGATCTGGGCGATGTTTCGCAGGGTGTTTTGCTGACCACCAAAAACTTCTTCCCCATTTTTGATGGTGTTCTCACTCCAAGACAGCTCGATGGCCTGCGTCTGCTCCTGACGCCATTTGCTCAGCAGCAATTCAATCTGACAACCGATCGACGGACCGATGAAGCGGAGCTGGGAATTTCATGCTTCGACTGTCACGCCAACGGCCACACCAATGGAGCCGTTCACCTCGATCCCGTGACCCGTCCGCAGGAAAATCGCCGACGCTTGGATGTTCCCACCCTACGCGGCCTGAATGTTCAACGGCTCTTCGGCAGTCAACGCGCGATGAAAACGGTGGAGGACTTCACCGAATTCGAACAGCTGGGTGCTTATTTCGATGGCGACCATGTCACGGTGGCCAAAAAAGGTTTCAACAAACTCGATCGGGCTCTGCAGGTGGCTCACATGGCAGAATTTCAATCCATCCTGGATTTTCCACCCGCTCCCAAACTTGATATCAACGGCAAACTCATCGCGGACCTGGCAACCCCAGCCGAGCTGCGTGGGGAGCAGCTGTTTAATAATAAGGCCGCCTGCGCGAGCTGTCATGCCGGCCCTTATTTCACCGACAACAGTATGCATGATCTGAAAGTCGAGCGTTTCTTTAACCCGCAGAAGATCAATGGCCGTTTGATGACGTCTGTGGGGCCGATCAAAACCTTCCCCCTGCGCGGCATCCGGCATTCGCCGCCCTACCTGCATGACGGTCGCCTCCTGACACTGGATGACACCGTGGAATTTTTCAATATCGTGCTCCAGTTGCGTCTGACCGAAGCTGAGAAGAAAGACCTCCTGGCCTTCCTTTACGTCCTGTAATTCCCCTCATGAAAGAGGAGGTTTCCGATGGTCCATCGAAAACCTCCCTGCAACTCATCCATCAATGGGTTCGGCTGAAGTACCGGGAGCAAAGCTCAGATCGTTCACACGATCCATGTCTTTGTCCTGCTCTGATGTCTCTCCTGCGTTGGACATATGCCGGAACCTGTCCGGCTTATGCAACACTTTCAGGATTCATACCAAACCGTAAATCCCTGATTATCCAATCACACGCCGCGAAAAGAGGCAGACGGGAGTGCAGGTCAAAAACATCACCTTGTGTCCCCTGCTGACTCCAAACCGGGACGCTCCAAAATATTCACCAGTTCCAATGCATTATGCGTCGCGCGGCCAAATTTCGTGTTGTCAAAAATAACCCACGAGGCCTGGCCGGTGGCCTTTTCTTTCTGCAGCTTTTCTGCCAGTTGCTGCAGATAGGTGTACGGATAGTCACTGGCATAAATTTCCGGCGAACCATGCAGACGCCAGTAACTGATGGGGCTGTCAAATTCGGGTTTCAAATCCGGGCAACGCTCAGGATCGGCGTGCACCTTGCCGACCTGCATATCATGCATGAGGACATGGGCCTCATGACTGGCCCAGCTACGATGCCGCGGTTCTACCACCACGGGACCCTCATAGACGCGTCGGATAGCTGTAAAAAGTGCGCGATCGGCCTCCAGATCAAATTCATGACGCGGCGCCAGCTGCACGAGCAGCACGCCGAGCTTAGGACCCAAATGCAGATAGCCATCCAGGGTGTGCAGAAGATCGGTCGTTTTCCAGTCGCGGGAATGCGTATAGTCGCGCGAGAGCTTCACCGCGAAACGAAAATCATCTGGGGTCATCGCGGCCCATTTTTCATAGGTTTTCGCGCCATGTTCCCGATAAAAGGAACTATTGATTTCAACGCCTCGAAAACGGCTCGCATAGCGTTCCAGAACCGAGCCAGCGGGCGCAAAGAAACCGACGGCGGTGCGAGGGATGCTCCAGGCGGCAGTGCCGATAAAAAAACTTTTCATGGATGCCTCTTGCATGAAGAGACAAAGGCGACTGCAAGAGACGCCATGCCTCGTAGGTTCAGGCCGGCCGGCCCCACCAAGGCTTATGCGAAAAATGTGCCTGACTTTATCCTACTGCTGGTGCAGGTCCAGTTGGGGGTGCCTCACCAAGGCAGGAGTTCGATGGGCCAGGCCTCGGGCGGATTCATCCATTTCGCGTCGATAGGTGAGGGCTGCTGATAACCTGCTGAGGGATTGAAACTCCTGAACGCGGGCCTCACGGTAACCGTCGTCACTGCCGGCTTCGGCCAGATCATTGACCTCGGAAGGGTGAAAGATAACTTCCGTATCGGCTGGCAGATGGGACAAGCGGTCGGCCAGATGCAAAGGGTTCCAAAGATCGGAGCCCATGGGATAATAAAAGGGTTTAATGTTCCATCCATGTTTTTCGTATTTGGCGCGAGCAGAAAGGGCCAGCAGGCCTAGAATGAACTTGCGAGGCTGCCAGACATTGTTATCCAAGGGAATACGAATTGTTTTGAAGTGTTTCCGAGCGACAGCATGTCGAGCCAGGCAGGTCGCCACTTTCGGAAACACATGCGTGTGATGGTGAGAGTCGAGGTATGCGGGATCGATGCCACTGGCCTGGAGTTTATGCCATTGACGTTCGAATTCCATTTCGATCAGGGCAAACTTTTTCGTGTTCGATTGAAATGGATTGAAGTGCCATTTTAAAAAATCCCCAGGACTTTTTAAGGCCGGCGTGTTGCTCAAAGAAAAGTGCAACCCGATTTCAACGCCATCAACTGCTTTCAATGCTGCGAGGTTGTCCTGGAGTGCAGGCCCATCGGCCATCGCTGAAATGCGGCGGATGATACCGGCCTGCGCCAGAGCTAAAATGCCGCGGTTGATTCCGGGTGACATCCCCCAGTCATCAGCTGTCATGCGCCAGGGCAGGGGCGTTTGTGATTCCGTCCTGGGTTTATGCCCAATAAACAGGATATCGGCAAAAAGAAACGATGAGCATTTTTCATAAAAGACTTTGAAACCCAGGCCTTCAGCCAGTTTTTGCCAGGCCTCAGGTGTTCGCAGGTGAACCTGGCTCTCATTCTCGCTTTTGGTGAATCCTGAGAAGGTCGCGATTTTTTCATAAATGCGATTCCATTGACTCTTCATGCCAGCGGCAGGATTTATTTCGCGAAAGAGCAAAACCCCGCCCGGCTCCAGAGCGTTCCAGGCGTGCCCTAAGGCCTGCAGCTGTTCATCCTCGCGAAAATAATGGAGGACATCGACCATGATAACGGCCCGGAAGGATTCCTGGATAGGGTCAAGCACGCCGGCCTGCTTGAATGTGAGGTTACCGAGACCACCCCTCAATTTATCGGCAATGGAGATTCTTTTGGTGTCGTGGTCCCAGCCTTCCACCTGCCGATTGCGATCCAGGAGCGCCACCAAAGTGGTCATGAGGCCATGCCCGCAGCCCAGGTCCAGAACCTTGCCGGCCCGGGGCAGTCTTTTTTCCATGGCAGAGTAGGGTGTCAGGATCCAGCGGAGCACCAGAAAAAAGACCAGATTTGCATGCTGGCCCCAGGCGAATCTCAGAATGCGATTCCACAGACTCAGGCGGCTCATCGAGTGTCTGGGCTGCAAACGATAAAACCCGTTCCATCGGCCCAGGGTCAAACGCGGAATGAGAAATAGGGTTTCGAAAAATTGTTTGGAAAGTTGAACGGTACTCTTTTCGTCCCGCAGGTGAAAATGAATCGGAAGTTCGACGTGACGAAAGTGATTTTGCACACAGACCAAATGGAACTCAAGATCCGCGAGAAAACCCTGGCTTTTTTGCCTGGAAAAGGCGGCATCGGCAAAACGCCTCGACATGGCTTTGATACCAGCCTGGGTATCGTCGCTGGTCAGACCCAGACATGTCCTGGCAATGATCCGGTTGAAATAAATGCCAAGACGATGGCGCTTATAGACGAGCGGCAGCAACTTCGTAGGTAAAGTGAAGGTGCTGTCAGGCGAACGGCGATTCCCAGTGACAAATTCATAACCCAACTGCAATTTCTGAATCGCCTGAATGAAAAAACTTAAATCATAGGGTAAATCGATATCCGTTAAGAAAATCCATTGGCCGGCACTGGCTTGAAATCCATGTTTGAGGGCTCGACCTTTGCCAGGTTCGGCGAGGGCCAGGATTCGGATCTGAGGTTGATTGAGGTAATGCAAGCGGAGTGGCTCGACGTAGGCCTCGGCGCCATGTCCATTCACGATGAAAATGATTTCGTAGGGTCCTGGAGAATGCGTCGCGAGGAAAGAGTCCAGACGGTGAAGGGCCAGTTCAATCTCGGTCTCACCTGCCTTGACTGGGACAAGCAGTGATATGAGTTTGGATTCACTATGCAAGAAAGTCTAGCTCCTCAGGCGGGTGAATATGTAATTTTTATACTACCCAACAAACAGAAAGATTTCGAGGGGAACTCTGGCCGCTCCCTGAGGTGAGGCGAATTGACATCAAGAGCCTCATGGCCTCCAGGCCCAGAGCGAATTCCAATTGTGGATCGAAGATTCTTTAAGCTAACCTCTAGGCTCGCAGGATCCATTCGAAGAGGCACGCGTGCAGCCACAAATTCATGAGACGATTCCAGTCGAACCAAGGACAGTCGGGACTTACCCGGGGGCGAAGATTTTCGGAGACGCGCGTGTGCGTCTGATGATGGCGCTCAGTGTGGGCATGATCAGTCTGCATTTTCTCCTATGGGCCGGCATCGTGCTGACGCGTGGTCGTTCATGGACTGAACTCCTGACGGGTTGGGACTCGGGATGGTACCTGAAAATTGTCCAGGAGGGCTATACCGGGCAGGCCTGGGCGTTCTATCCCGCCTGGCCCTTGCTGCTTAAATTCTTGAACGGCTTTGGCCTGCATCCGGTTATTTTTGGCACTTTTTTGGCGACGATACTCTATTTTGGAATTCTGGCGCTGTTTGCCTTCATGATGCGTGATGCCGAGGCCTTTGAAAAGCAGGGTCTCTTACCGACTCGCCAGATAGGTTGGTTTCTCTTGATATTTTCTCCGGCGAGTTTTGCTTTTCATTCGAATCACACCGAAAGTCTCTACCTCTGCCTTTCGCTCGCAGCATGGATCGCCTGCGTGCATGAGCGCTGGCTCCTGGCTGCCGTCGCCTGTGGCCTCGCGGCTTTAACGAAAAATCAGGGTGTGCTGCTGGCGGTGAGCTGTGCACTCTGGGTGGCCTCCATGAAGCCTTCCCTTTCTGAAAAAGTGACGCGATTTTTATGGTTCGGCCTGGTGTCAGGTAGCTTTTTCGCCTTGTTTCCTTTGTATCAATGGCTGGAAACTGGTGATCCTTTGCGATTTCTGAACGTGCAAAGCGCGTGGCATCCTGATATCAGCTGGGCGTCCTACTTCAAAGGACTGGTGATTCAGAACCCCTGGCAGGCGTTATCCATTGGAACGCTGATTCATCATGTTTTTTTTCTGGTTCTGCTGGTAGGCGGCGGGTTGCTCTGGCGTCAGAATAAATTTTTGAGCCTCTATGTTTTTCTCTTCGTTCTGATTGAACCCATGAGTGGCGAGTTGGTCGGTACCTTGCGTTATGGAACGGTGCTGGTGCCTGTTTTCTTTGCGCTTGGCAAACTGTGGCGAGGGCCATTCATGTTTCCTGCTCTGGCCCTTTGGTTGGCTCTGAATCTCGCTGTCACATGGAACTACGGGATTGGCCGCTGGGCTTACTAACTGGGAATCACCAAAAGCCCGGCTTTCTGTTCCATCATTGCCTGGTACGGGATGTGATCCAGATTCAGTCTCTTGTTCGAAAAAAACTGGTGCCGCCCCATGATCACGAGCTTCGTGCCTTGATCGATCATACGGTTGAACTCCGTATGGATATCCCCGATCGCTGCCACCTGATGATAGCGATGGAGCAGATCCTTGCCGCACGAGGTATTGTGAAAACGATAGAACAGTTCCTCATTGATCTTTTGCAACAGAGTCGTTTGCAAGGATTCCGGTGTCAGGTCGATGTCCCATGACAGACGGCCTTGGGTTCGAGTTTCGGCCATATCATTGACGGTCGCCTGGATATCCCAGGGTTGGGCTTTCAGAACATGAGAATGATAGACGGCCTCGCAGTCCAGATAACGGGCCAGGTTGAGACCGCTCTCGAGGATCTGCCAGCCTTCTCCGCCTAGACTATCGGCAATCAAAATACTGACAGGCTGATGGAAATCAATCGCCATGCGCAAAGGCAGAATAAGCACGGGAACGGGTGCATAGAAAGCCAACGAGAGGGCGGTCGACAGGCCCTTGAGGGCCCATGGCTTGGGTTGCTCCCGCATCCCACATACGATAAGACCCGCACCGACGTCCTGGGCGATCTGTGACAGGTTTTCGGCTGGATCACCCCGCTCGACGTGAACGTGGCTTTCAATGGAAGGGTCCGAGGCATGGGCGAGCGCTTGGAGCGATGCTTGTGCCCTGTCTTCGCTCCAAGGGTTGACCATCGTCGGGCCCTGGCGGGTCGCTTTGGGTAGGACATTGCCCGCGCTGGAATAGTCGATGGCTGACTCAAAGCAGTGGACCAGCTCCACCGAGGACTGCAGCTTTTTCGCCAGGGACATGGTGCTTTGCAGCAGTAAATCTTCATGGTCGTCAAGCCGCATACCCATGACGATGGGTTTTTTTTGCGCTTTCCAGATGTTCATGATCGACCTCCATGGGCGATGCAGTGCCGTCCTGATCCAGACGGCAAAGGGATGAATTGATATGGGCGAATTATAACGAAAAGAGCGGGAAAAGATAGCGGAAGACGAAAGGGCCGCCGTGGTTAGTTTTTGACCAGCAGGCGCTCCAGAGTCTGCAAAACAAGGTGAGGTGTGATGGGCTTAATAATGTAGTCAGCAAAACCCGTTTCAGCCAGAGCCTTATCCTGAAAATAATGGGCGGATCCCGTCACCGCAACCAGGGGCGTTCGGGCGATGCGCTCGTTACTGCTGTCACGCACCATTTTTGCCAACTGCGGCCCATCCAGAACAGGCATCTGAAGATCGACGAAAACGATATTGTAGGACTGGCAGGCAAGTTTGTCGAATCCTTCGCGACCATCGCAGGCCAAATCGGACTCGACACCGAATTTGGCAAGCAGACGCTGCATGATTTTTTGATTGAGCTCGTCGTCTTCGCAGATCAGGGCTTTGATACCAGGGAAAGGCATGCTGGTGTCCGCATGGGCCTTTTCCTCCAGAGGCTCACTCATGAATCGCCACCCTGCATGGAAAAGTCTCCCCATTTTTCACAGATATTTGGCATTTTTTGCCGCGAACAGCAAACCTTCGCGGTAATTCGGGTGGGCAATGCCTATCATCTGGCGAACCCGCTCGGACACCGTTTTGCCTTTTAACATGGCAACGCCGTATTCTGTGACTATTGTATCAACATCATTGCGACTGATGGAAACTTTTGCGCCAGGATTCAACTCAAAAACGATTTTGGAATGGTCAGCCTTCTGCGTTGTGGATTTTATCACCACGATACCTCGACCGCCCACGGAGCGCTGGGCGCCGACATGCGTGTCACTGGCGCCACCGACACCACTGAGTTCCTTATGGCCTAAGGATTCCGAGCAGACCTGGCCCGTTAAGTCCACCTCCACCGCCGAGTTGATGGATATCATCAGATGATTGAGGCCGATGCGATACGGATCGTTCACCACGCTGGCCGGATGGAACTCCACCAGAGGGTTGCGATTAATAAAGCGGTACAGCTCGTCGGTCCCATAGGCGAAAGCCGCAATCATTTTCCGGGGCCAACGGGTTTTGTGGCGACCTGTAATCACCCCTTTCTCATAAAGTTCAAGCATCGTATCGTTCATCATCTCCGTATGGACGCCCAGGTCCCTTTTGTTTTCCAAGGCTTTGCCGATGGCATTGGGGATGGAACCGATGCCAAGCTGCAGGGTGCTGCCATGGGGGACGAGATCGGCGACATAATCCGCAATTTTAAGATCCGTGCCGTCCATTCGAGGCCGGGCCACCGTGGGTAAAGGGGCGCTTGATTCGACAAAATAATCCACTTCCACGACCGGTACGATGGTCGAGCCATAGGTCATGGGAATGTTGGGATTGACTTCCAGGATCTTCAGGCGCGCGTTGCGAAAGGCTTCGGATTCATAGCAGTTGCTGGGTCCAAGGCTGACAAAGCCCCGTTCATCGGCGAGGCTGCAGGAACCCCAGAAAATATCAATCGGTTCACCGCTGCGTTGGATCCCCGCGAACCATTGGGAAAGATGCTGCGGCAGATATTGAACCGTAGGTCCATGATCCGATCGCACGCTTTCGGTCAGAAACATCACCACGAATTCCGTCTGGCTGCTGTGGAATTCTTCCGTAAAACAGGGATAACGTCGTCCTGGGTTGGCACAATAGACACGCAATGGGTCCCGACGTTGGGTCATCACCTCATGAAAACGCGAAAACAGAAGCTGGGGTTCAGCCGCAGCCATACTTGTCACCATACGATGGCCTTGTTTTTGAAGCAGTTCCAGGGCATTGTCCAGCTTGATCAAACGCACACAAACTCCGCGAAGAAGGTATTCTGACGACGGTGTCAGCCACCGTGAAAGTGAGATCCTTGCCATGGTCTGGCCTCAAGGTGCAATGAGGACCGCATCGGAGTGAGCCAGCATTGCCGCAAAAGGTACACGCGCAAAGCCAAAGGGCCCATGATGCAGCCGCTGCCTGCGGCCAAAGACTGTCAGGTTGGGTTTTCTGTCACGAATCATGGCGCTTACCTTGCTGGCGACATGCCCCACCTGCACCACGGCCTCGTAAGTGGATCCGACTTTTTTCAGAGCTTCCTGGTATTCCATCGTGCGCCTTTGCAAGGCAATCTCCATATGGTGCTCCAGATATTCCAGCAGGGCCGGTGTTCCCATCGGGCCGACCGTAACCTTCCGGCTAATTTCGGAGAGTTCGGTCAGCACACCATGCATGTTTTGTTCGATCACATGCAGATGGATCACGTGCGTATGGCCCCACTGAGAGGCGAGATTCATGCCCTTGCGCACAGCTCCCATCGACGAGGCGGAAAGGTCGTCGGCAATGATCAGGACCTGGTCCTTCTCTTCAAAGCGATTGGGCGAATTCTGACGCAACATCAGCACCGGCATGGGCGCGTGCTGCATCAGACTCAACGCGACAGAGAGGCCGCGAGGAATCAGCTGAAAAAGATGTTCACTCACTTCGATCGCGATAAGGGAGGCACGGGTCAGCTGCGCTTCGGCAATCAGACTCGCGGCCACGTCTTCCGAATGCACGATCTGCACGCGGATCAGCTCCTGATCGTCGAGTGAGGATTTTAGGCTCTCGATTTTCTCGCGAGCTTCCTTTTCATGCACCTCGGGCAAGGTTCGCCCCAGTTCGGCGATATCAAAGCTGCCGAGAATCTCCCGGTACAGCGACGGAAACTTCAACTTTTCCTCAATCGCGTGAACCAGCACGATCGGCTGCTCTGTTTTTGTGCTGAATGAGCGAATCTTCCGTATGAAGTCCGGGCTTGCGCCTTCCTTTTTTACGCCTGCAATAACGGTATCGTGATTCTGGTTTGATAGCGGCATATCCAGTTCCTCCCCATGCCATCGATGGTTGAGGTCCTGCAAAGTTTGGACCGTGCGGTGCATCCTAGAGCTCGTTCATCCAGCCACCATCCTCGATCTGTTCGGGACTGAACCAGCAGCGGGGACGGGTGCCCTGCGGTGAGAACTTTTCATGACAGCTGGCCGCCATCGATTGATTGCGCGCGGCTTCACTGCCAGGCGCCGCCATGTCATAGCCGGGAATTTGAGTTTCATCATAAAATACGGCGGCGGGATTGCGTGCGGCCTTGAAAACCGTAGGACAGAGCGCGCCGGCAACAAATGTATCCAGACGACACTGGGAGGCCGGATGCCGATTGTCGGTCACGCCCACCTGGTTGGTGTCGGGCGTATCGACTCCAGGTGCCGGTTCCCCGCCATTGACTTTATGGAGTGCCTTGGCGAATGACATTCCCGCGAAGATCGTCTTGTAACACAGATCACGATCGCGTTGGGATGGGTAGACGCTATCGCAGGCCGCCACGGCTCTGGTGTCAATCATCAGGCGATAGGCCAGGCCTTGCTTGTTCAGGGCGTTATTATCCTGTGCCCATATTTTTCGCACGCAAACCTGGGCCGCAAAGTAATCCGCCTGCCCATCCACGGAGACAGGCAACGCCAGGCCTGTGAAACCTTCTCGCACAAAAGGAAAGCCACCAAACAGATGGCCAATTTCATGGCAGATGACCATGGCAAAACCTTCAGGCGTCATCGCAGGAAGTCGAGCCAATCCTCCCCCGAAGCCGAGATACCAATTAGGATCCTGACGACTGCGACCGGCGTCGGCGTTACGAAAGTCCGAAGTCCAGGAGCATCGCAGGATGCTGTCTTCATCGAGGACGCCTTTGCATTCCGCCGCAACATCGGCTTCCAAAGGCAAACGTAAGGCTATTTTTGCCTGACGCAGTCCAGCCAGCGCCTGGTAGGAGTCGATGGTGCGATGAATGAGCGCGCGAAATTCCAGCTCATCAAGAACCGGTTCGCGCTCGTCGAATTCGGTAATGTCGGACGCTGGAAAACGGTCGATAGTATCATAAAACCTGGGATGGCGATCGTCGGATCCCCCGCAGGCGCCGATCCAGGCGGTCAGCAGAATAGGCCAAAATCGAGCTTTGCCGCCAGTCATAAAAACCTCCATGGATGCGGGAGCTAATCCTGGAGTGAAGCAATTAAAGTGCCAGAGGGAGATTTTCCAAAATTTCCGACTATCGGGTCAGCTCAGTGACCTGCTGAAACTTCTCCTTGTCCCAGGCTTCCGTGGGATAATTCTTTTGATAGAATTCCCATTGTTTAGCACATTCCTTGGCCGTGGGGGATTTGGGTTTGATCCGAATACATGCTTCGTAATAGGCCTCAGGGCGCATCCAGAGAAAGACATCGCGCAGGTTTTCACTGGTCTGACCCGTCAGCAGGTAAGCTTCAGCCTTGACCTCGTCCGTGCTGTCCCCGAGGGCAACATCATTCAACAGAGAAGCGGCCCGCATGGATTCAATGAAGCCAAAGGTGTGACGGCGTTCGCTCAATTTCTGAGCCTTGCTTATAAGCTGACGACTTTTTTCAAGAGCCTCAGCTCCCTTTAATTTTTTGTCGGGCGGATCCAGCTGCCAACCCTTCGCTGAGGTTCGCCAGACCTGGAGCATCTCCGTCTGCTGCGGCGTATAACCACCTTCATCGAGCAAGGCGCTGATCATTTCCAGAGTCATGGACGCATCCTGACGAATGCGTATCGTGATGCTCATAAGATTTTGCACCGCTCGTTCCCAGAGTTCCGGTTGCGACTTCTTAAACTTTTTATCGCTCAGGAAGCGTTCATAGGCGAGCATGGCGTCTTCATGGCGACGCGTGGCGGTGAAATATTCCGCCCGCTCCAGTTCATTCATGCTTCCCGAAGGTTCCTTAAATACCAGGGTCGCGGAATGTTTTAACGAGGACGCTGCATGGCAGCCCACACAGTATTGAGTGGTCTGCCTGAGCACATACCGTGCATAAGGATAGTTGCCTGCCGTGTACGCGTCGTTGATCTTCTGAAACTGATGGGAGAGATCGAGAGACAGATAGCGCATGATGGGGTCGACGGCATAGAGATCCAGGGTCGGCTTCACATCATGCGACAAGCTTTTTAATGTGGACAAGGCTTGCTGCACGCTTTGCTTTTGCTGCTGGCTTGGCTGGTCATCAAAGGGCCGAAGATTTTGCAGCAGAATCGCGACGTTCTCGGCGTATTTCTGCATGGTGGGACGGGCTGCAGGTGCGGTCTCGGGTTTTGTCGTTTCATTTTTCGCAGCTGCGGGTTGAACACCCCCGGCCAAAGCCAGGATTAAAAACAACGTGCGCATCTTTTTTCTCCATCTGAGACGTCAGGCTATCTCGTGCTTTGCAAGAGGTATGCATAGAGAAGTTTACCCTGTCCCCGTCCTGTAATCATTCGATTAAAGGCTCGGTCTGGCAGACCGCCTCCAAGTCCAAGGGATAAATGGGATGTATTGTGCGTGAAATGACGCAACCCGTGTCGGCCTTCGTCAGGGCTATGCTTTTGCGACCAGCTCAATCAGTCTGGCAGGTAAACGTCCTGCTGTCAGCCCGAAACCGGGGCCGTCAAGACGAGGCCTCAAAAGAATAGCAGCCTGTTTTTTTCCATGATAAGAATGATGTCCTGGTCAATCCCGGCTGTTTGCTCCGTCGTTTTGTGAGGTATTTTGATGGAACTCCAAGATAATCCGAAACTCTATCGCATCCGCCATTCGCTGGCTCATATCCTGGCCCAGGCGGTGCTGCAAAAATTTCCGCACGTGCAGCTGGGCTTTGGTCCTCCGACGGAACATGGCTTCTTCTACGACTTCGATTTCGGTGCCGAGCCTATTACAGAAGCCGATTTGAAGGATATCGAGAAGGCGATGAAAAAAATCATCGGGGCCTCGCAGCCTTTCGATTACTTTGAGTTTGACTACGACGGCGCTGTCGATTTTCTGCAGAAACACCGCGGTGAGCTGTATAAGCTGGAAAACCTGAAGAATCTGCATGACCGCGGCGAAACCAAATTCACGTTCTATAAGACGGGTCCGTTCCTGGATGTGTGCGAAGGCCCGCATGTGGAAAAAACCAGTCAGCTGCCGCCGGATGCGTTCAAACTCGATCGCATCGCGGGCGCCTATTGGCTCGGCGATGAAAAACGCAAGATGCTCACCCGTATCTATGCACTGGCCTTTGAAAATAAGGCTCAGCTGGACGACTTCCTGAAGCGCCGTAAACTGGCCGAAGAATTCGATCATAAAAAACTCGGCAATGAACTCGATATCTATCATTACGAGGATATCGTCGGCAAAGGCCTGCCTCTCTGGATGCCCAACGGGACCGTGATTCGTGATGAAATCCAACGTTATGCGATGGATATGGAATTCCGATTTGGCTACAGCCGCGTGGCCACGCCGCATATCACCAAAGGTGATCTGTATGTGCGGAGCCAGCATTTGGAGTCGTACAAGGATTCCATGTTCCCACCCATGGTAATCGAGGACGAAGGCCAGAAGACCGAATATTATCTGAAGCCCATGAACTGCCCGCATCACCATTTGATCTATGCTGCACGTAAACGCAGCTACCGGGAACTGCCGCTGCGTCTTGCGGAATACGGAACCTGCTATCGCTATGAGCAGTCGGGTGAAGTGTCCGGTTTGATCCGGGTGCGCTGCATGACCATGAACGATGCGCATATTTATCTGCGGGAAAATCAGTTTGAAGAAGAATTCGGCAAACTCCTGCAGATGTACCGCGAGTTTTATACCACCTTTGGTCTGACCAATAACTTCCGGTCACGCCTGTCCATCCGCAGCACGGAAAATCGCAGCAAGTACAAAGGTCCGGATGCGATGTGGGAAAAAGCGGAAAAAATGCTGGAAAAAGCCCTGATCGATGCCGGCATGGAATACTATCGCGGCGAAGGCGAAGCCGCATTCTATGGCCCCAAGATTGACTTCCAGTTTAAAAACCTGATGGGTCGCGAAGAAACCGTTTCGACCATCCAGGTGGACTTCCTCAGCCCGGCGAATTTCGGCCTTGCCTATACCGACGAGCACGGACAGGATCAGATGCCGATCATTCTGCATCGCGCACCCCTGTCCACCCATGAACGCTTTATCAGTTTCCTTTTGGAATACTACGGCGGCGCTTTCCCCACCTGGTGCGCTCCGGTCCAGGTCGTGGTGGTCCCGGTGAACGAAGACTGCCATGCCTATGGTCGCGCCCTGGTCGAGGAACTGCATAGCAAAATGGTGCGTGCGGAAATCGACGAATCGGATAATAGCTTCAATAAGAAGATCCGTACGCATACCATGCGCAAGGTCCCCGTGCAGCTGATTATCGGCCTTAAGGAAGTGGAGCAAAAGCAGGTCACGATCCGGCGTTATGGAATTCAGGAGCAGAAGACCGAAGGTCGCGATGAATTTATCGAGCAACTGCTGCAGGAGATCAAGGGCCGCGTGATGCTGCGTGAACCCATGGGTTCGTTGCTTTAATAGGAATAAAGGGGACGGGATGAATCAGGTTCTGGTCGTGGACCATCCGATGGTTCAGAATCGATTGACCGAGATGCGACGGGTATCGACGGACAGCGGCGACTTTCGTCAGCACATGGCAGCCGTCGCTTCCATGCTTTTTTACGAGGCGGCTCGGGTGCTACCCTTGTCCCGGGAAACCATTCAAACTCCCTTGCAACCGATGCAGGCCCCAGTTCTGAAAACAGGTCTGGTGCTGGTGTCCGTACTGCGCGCCGGTCTGGGTTTTCTGGAAGGGGTCCTGCCCCACCTGCCGACGGCGAGGGTTGGCTATCTTGGGCTCGCTCGCAATCCGAAAACGCTGGAAGCTGAATCGTATTACGCGAATCTGCCGAAGATTATGGATGAAGATCAGGTGTTCGTACTCGATCCCATGCTGGCCACCGGTCATACCGTGATCCACGCTCTGCAGCAGGTGGAAGCGGCCGGGGCTCGTCATATCCATCTCGTCACACTCCTTGCCAGTCCTGAGGGCGTGGCCAACGTTCAGAAAGCGTTTCCGCATGTGCGCATCGTAACCGCTTCCATTGATACGAAGTTGAACGAAAAAGGCTATATTCTGCCTGGTCTGGGCGATGCCGGTGATCGCCTCTATGGAACCTTGGGGCATTGAAGCGAGGTCCAGGGAAGCCCCCTGGACACCTTTCCTCAATGCAACTGGGGGACTGGTTCGATACGGATGTACTGTGAGATGCGTTCGATCAGCTCATTCCGGTTGATCGGTTTGCCCACGTGACCGTCAAATCCTGCGTCCAGACACCGTTTTTTATCATCCTGCATGGTATGAGCTGTCAGAGCAATGACCGGAAGATGACGACCCTGCTTCCGGATTTCGCTCAAGGCTTCAAATCCGCTCATTACGGGCATCTGAAGATCCATCAGCACGACATCAATGTGATTCCTGGTGAGTCTTTCAACGGCTTCGAGTCCATTGTTGACAGTCTCCACCTCGGCCCCAGCTGACTCCAAATACGTGCTGATCAGCAGTTGATTGTCCGGAGCATCTTCGGCGAGAAGGATGCGCACGCCTTGTAAATGATGACCGTTGGGAAGGAAGATAACCGAGGCGCCGAGCCAGGCGTCAAAGCTATGAGCGTCCTCGACATACATGCCCGTGGATTCTGAGGGCTGAATAGTCAGCAGGAACTCGCTGCCTTGATTGGGCTCGCTTCGGATCAGTTGAATGTCGCCTCCCAACACCTGGGCGAATCGCTTGGAGAGAGTGAGGCCCAGGCCTGTCCCGCCATGACGTCGTGTAGCGGACGGGTCCGCCTGAAAGAAGGATTCGAAAAGATGGGCCTGGTGTTCTTTTGAAATCCCAATGCCCTGATCGCTGATAAGGAAACCCAGCTGCAGGGGCTTGTCCGGCTCGGCCAGAGCTTTGACCCGCATTTCAACGGTGCCCTTGTCGGAAAATTTAATGGCATTGCCGATCAGGTTCAGCAAAATTTGCTTCAGGCGGAACGGATCGGTTCTTATCTTTTGAGGCAAGGGTTTTTCCGCCAGGATGCTCAATTTCAAACCTTTACCAAGAGCTTTCTGCTGCAGGAAATGCCCTGCATCGGCAATGATCTCCTGCAGATCCACGTCCTGAATATTCAGCGTGATCTTGCCCACATCCATCTTCGAAATATCCAGAATATCGTCGATGATATGAAGCAGGAGTTCACTGTTGCGTTTGATGGCGGCACTATATTTGTGACGTTCCGTGGATGCCAGACCCTCGCGAGCGAGCATATCCGAGAAACCGACGACGGCTCCCAAGGGGGTTCGTATTTCATGACTAATATTGGCTACAAAGGCGCTTTTTGCCTGGTTTGAAGCATCAGCCGCGTCTTTGGCTTGCTTCAGTTGATTTTCAATATCCACATGATCCGAAATATCTGTAAACAGCCGGATCACACCTTTGACCTGCTGCTGCTGATCGATATCGGGAATGTCATGGATGGAAACGTAGCGTTCGTGATCGGAAAAGTTTATTTTATTCTCGCTACGAACCGTCTCGCCAGCCAAAGCCCGTAACATGGATGAGGCGGTCTGTTGCAGAGCCTCTTCCGGTATGACGTCTTTTATATGCCGCCCAATGATCTGTTCTTTGCGCATTTTCCGCCATCTCGTATACGTTGCATTGCAGTACTGGAAGTGCAGGTCCCGGTCCAGATAAGCGATAGCCACCGGCAGCTGATTGATGATCAAACGAAGCTGGTTTTGCCGACGCTCCAGCTCTTCCTGGGTCTTCTCGCGTTCGGCAATTTCCTGCTCCAGCCTATGGCACATGCTTCTATATTGTTCAACGCTGGGAAGCTCAAGGATGCGGGGCAAAAGCGGCCAAACGGTGACGGCGGTGCCCATTGATATCAACGCTGTAGCCAATTTCAAAACACCGGAAGTGGCATAATCGGGATTCCAGACGGTCCAGACTCCAAAGAGATGCGTCGTGCCACAGGCTACGATAAACGAAGCAAAGAGGAGGAAGAGCCAGTTGAAGGCCAGGTCCGCGCGCTTCCGCACGAGATACACCAGCGCCAACGGAATCATGAAATAGGCGAAGCCAATGAGTGTATCCGAGACGACGTGCAACCAAAGAATATCGGGTCGCCAAAGATAGCAGTGACCATGGGGCATAAAGGAATCGGAATTAAAAAAAGTGGTGAGCATACTTTTTTCCGCCAGGCCTGTCGGGATAAATTCAAAAGTGCAGATGCGTTGTTTAAGGCTTTACCTTCGTTTTTCGCTTTTGGCAATCTTTTGAATGGATCTTTAAGCAGACTCAGCCGCGACCGTACGATTGGAATTGAGGTTGTGGGGCCGAAGCTTGTAAATTCCGATCGGTTCTGCAAGTCCGCGCAGGTGATGGAGGCCCATGCTGGTGACCGCATCAGGTTGCAGAAAACGAACCAAGGCTTCGCTTAAGTAAACGCTACCGGGTTCGGCAATGCTTTCCACCCTTGACGCCAGATTCACGGCGCGTCCGACAGCAGTATAATCAGACCGCTTCTTGCCACCAAAGCTGCCCACGACGGCTGGTCCTTGATGCAGTCCAATGCGCATTTGAATCTGATGGCCATAAAGGTTCGTCCAGCGTTCGTTCAAAGTATCAAGCGCATCCTGCATTTTAAGTGCACAGCGGGCGGCTTTCAGAGCCTGCTCTTCAACCGTCATGGCGTTGGGAGCCCCGAAGAGAACCATGATGGCGTCACCGATAAATTTATCGATGGTTCCATCTTCGCTAAAAATCACGTCGGTCATGGCGACAAAGAATTCGTTCAAAATTGCCGCGACCGTATCAGCATCCAGCAGATCGGTGGCCCTGGTGAATTCGCATAGATCAGAAAACAGAACAGTCACGACTCGGTGGTGTGGGATATTGTTCAGGCTCGAGCGCCCCTCGAGTATATCGTCGACCATCTGCGGTGGAAGGAAACGCTGCAACACATCGGTTTTGATATGCTGATTCAAGCGATGAATCTCCCGATTTTTTTTACGAATGCGCAGGAAGGCGACCGAAACGATGAGGAGCAGGAGGCAGGAACTCAAAATTATGAGGGTCTTGATGGTCGCATCGCGTTCGTTCTGGCGAATCGTAAGCTGCTGGATTTCATTCTTCTGGGCCAGCAGAATGTTCTGCTGTTCCTTGCGCTCCAGCTCAAACTGCGCCGCGAATTTCTGGGCGGCTTCGTGCTCCAACTGGCTGGACTCTCGAAAGGCGGCGCGCATATGATCCTGCAGGGATTTCAGGGCAAGCCTCGTGTCACCCAGGGATTCGTAGTACCGTGAGCGCAAAAGGTTCAGGTCGCTATAAGCACCAATCTGCTTGGGGTCCAAACCCAGCTGGTCAATCGCCTGCAGATGCGTCCACGCGAGCTCATGTTTCTTCTGATCCAGGGCCAATGTGACTAGATTTTTGTGAACTTCAAAGGCCTGGCTTTTGTTGCCGTGCGCCTCGAAAGTAGCGGCGGCGTGAAGCAGGACCTGCCGGGCTTTATCCAGCTGTCCTCGATTGCGGTAGGCATCCACCAGTCCGAGTTGGGCATAGGCCTGACTCAGATCGTCATGAATGGCTTCAGCATACGCTGCCGCTTGTTCAAAGTTTTGAATGGATGCATCTTCATTGAGCAGCTCGGCATGGACATCGCCTAAATTGTAGGCGGCGAGATGCGCAAGAAATCTGAGGCCTCGCGTCTGAGCTTCAGCTTTTAACTCATTCAGGATATCGACCGCTTTGGAAAGGTTATGTCCTTCGAGGACGAGAAAGCTTGTGGCAATCTGATTCATGGCCACGAAATAGATAACGCCTTTTTCTGTGCCACGCAGCAATCGAATGGACTGTGCCAACTGTTCGATGGCTGCCGTTTTATTGTTGGTGCGAGCCTGGAGCAGTGCCATGTGGCTGCGGGCTCGTGCTTCCAGCAGGGGCAACTCCGAAGTTTGACTCAGAACGATCGCTTCATCGATAAGTTGGATGGCCTCGGCGGCTTTCTGTTGGAAGCTCAGAATCGCGGCCTTCTGCAGCAGGATCTGGATTTTCCAACGTGGCGTCCGCGTCCTCGGCAATTGCTGTTCGATGCTTGCGAGCAACGCATCCGCTTCGTCCGTTCGCTCTAGATAGGCATAGCTTGCCATCACATTCACAGCGATGTGCAGCCACACGTCCGGGTCGTCCTTCGGTGACTTCTGTAAAAGGTCAAGGTTGTAACGGAGAGCCGCGGAGGGATCATCAAGGAGCCTATGCTCGCCGACGGCAATCAACTGGGATAGGTCTGGGTTGCCTCGGCCCGCCTTGGGGTTCAGGAGCAGCAAGGTAAGAGTGAGCCAAAGACCAAGGCGAAACATAAGAAATCCTTCATAGGAGCCTGAGGCTTCTATCGACCGCGCCTGACGCAACCTAAGGTTTCGCACGTGTCATGAGCAGGAATTCTGAAAAATCATAAATTCCCGGCTGTTGACTGCTTTCGGATTGCCGTGTGGGGTAGGAGCCATTGGGACTAAAACGCAGCTCCCAAATGGAAATACAGAAGGTTGAGAGCCACCTGATCCTTGGAATCAATGAACTGATCCACGAGGCGGTGGGTCACCGTATTATCGTAGGACGAGTAGGTATAACTCAAGGGAGCGGCAGCGCCGATCCATTCGCACCCAAGGGTAAAACTTCGCCACTGCCATTGATTGCCGATGCCCAGAAGCGCATTCTGTTGGTTAAGATCACCGATGTGGGTTCTCATCAAACCAAAGGTTTCAAGGCGGCCCGTCATGTTTAGATTTTCGAGTCCCGCTTTCACGAAGAACGAATTCCCCAGAAAATACTGATAGGAAATGGCCTGGGATTGACCCTCGGCATGAAGCCTCGCATCGGCAAAATAATAGCTATAATCAGGATCCGTCGTCAGACTGGAACTCGAAGCTCCACCTCCCATATGGGACGCACGGACAGTGATGAAGGCGTCCGGAGCCAAAAAATACGCGGCCTCTGCAGAGACAATGGCCAACCCGTAATTCACGGAGCGAAACCCCAGACCACCCCAAAGACCAAACCGTTTCATCTGCCTATTTTCCTCAGAGAGGCCACGATAGGTTGGAGCTGCTGGCTGCGGGATGACGTCCTGCGCCCAGGCCGTCATGGATCCCAGTCCAAGCAGAACAAGCCCTAGCTTTGCCAACATGGATGCCTCACTCTGTTTGGGAAAGAAAACATATCGGCTTGGACTGTGCGCGGTCGGGTAAAGAATTATGAAGAGCCACTGTCTTAAATGATGTCAGGGGCTTGGCGGGCCTTATAATTTAGTGATTATAAGATGGGAATAACAAAGTTAAAAAGCGAATCCTGACAGGCAGGTCACGGTCCTGCCGATAGGTAGGATAGGAATCAAAACGGAGGACAGGACGTATGCTGCGGTATAAATTCGCGGGCTTGAGCCTGATCCTGGTGCTTTTGAGCTCCTGTAATCCTGGCAGTAAACTCAAACAGGGTGAAATTGAAAAGTCGGAAGCCTATCCTAGCAGTGCCGATGGCGAGCCCATTATCAGTTCGCAAACGGTAGCCTGGCCCGCCGCCGAAGTTCCAGCGGAAAAAGCCGGCACTGAAATGCCTGCAGAACCGGAAATGAAGGACGAGGAGCAGGCTGGACAGGTGGCAGCGGAACCTGTGCCCATCGGCGGCGCCTATCTCACCTGCCGCTATCAAACAGGACAAACCCAGGGTGCCGAAAACTATCGAATGGATTGCGATATCAGTCCTGTGACCGAAGTCAAAACACTGATTGCCAAAGCCGAATTTTTCAAACTTGATGCCCAAGGCAATCGCACACCGCTCACGCTACTCAATCAGGATCTTCTGGCTTTGAAATGGACTGTGCAGGAAACTGCGGCCACGCTCCCTTATAATCGAGTCCAGATTGTGTTGAGTGCCTTGAACGCGATTTCTGTTTCGTTGACCACGACCATAGCCACGCCTTTGACTCTGACGCGCTCAGCGGCCTTCTGGTTGGGCGGCGAACCCAGCAACACGGTTCTAGCGAATGCCGATGAAGACTGCGTGGAATTTAGTAATGCGGCCATGAAAATCAGTCATCAAAATACGACAGGCCTTGTCACAGGCCCGCTAGGTCGAATGAATGATATTGCATGCAGCACGCGTTACAATTTTCTATGCCGCAATACAAGCGCTGGCGCCACAGCTGCAAAATGGATTGTAAGTAACGCCGAGGGAGCCTTTGCCGATGCTGCGCGCTTGTGCCCCCAGGGCTATTCGTTCGGCTTGCCCGTGAGCGAAGCCGAAGTCAGAGAAGTGAATGCTATGGTCGATCGCACCACCCAGGCCATGAACATTTGGGTGAATATGAGCGATCGGACCAAGGAAAATGAGTTTGCGGTTCTGTATCGCTAAGGTCGTCCCATCCAGCATGGTTTAATGGACATTGCGCCGGCTCACATCGTGCCCAATGTCCATTCACTGACTTTTTGCTCCTTCAAATATCATCTCATGTCGCCGGTTTTTTTCCGCTCGCCTTACGTCGAGCGCTATCCAGCGAAATCACCGGGGCCATGGGGCGCTCGTCCAATTCGACCGCCAGCATGATCTGGTCCTTCAGATCGGGTTTCTCCTTTTTTTCCTTCTTCGCTGCTTTATTCCGCTCCTTGGCTTTTTGATAAGCCTCGCGCCGATGCACTTTCGCTTTTTCCTTACGGGCGATTTCCCTGGGGTCAGTTTTTTTGTATTCCTTGGCCCTTAAATACGCTTCGCGACGGAGTTTTTTCGCAAATTCCTTCTTCGTCAATTTCTGCCCGGAGGGGTTTTCGGTTTCTGTCTCTTGATCATAGCTCATAAAAAAACTCCGTTTCCGGCTGGTCGGTTAAGAAAACTTTTGATCCAGCATGGCAAATTCCCGGATCCGTTTGCCTGTCAAAGCAAAGATGGCATTGGCTATGGCTGGAGCGACAGGAGGAACGCCGGGTTCTCCAATACCACCCGGTGCGCCAGACGATTTCACGATTTCAATATGAATTTTCGTCGGCTCCTCGCCCATGCGGATCAGTCGGACACCATCAAAATTATTTTGTTCCACCGCTCCATTCTTATGCGTGACGCCCCCATAAAAGGCGTGGCTCATGCCATTGATGAGGGAACCTTCCATCTGCGCCCGCACCCGATCGGTGTTAATGATCGTACCCGCATCCACCACCAGCCACGCTTCATCAACCCGCAGTGTACCACCATCATTCCTGGTAACGGCTGCCACAACACCGACATAACTCAGAAAACTTCGATGCGCAGCCAAGCCAAGCGCACGGTTTTTAAGGTTTTTTCGATTCGCCCAGCCCGCGTTTTGGGTGACCCTTTCCACCACATGACGCAGTCGACCCGCATCCACCGGGTGCTTCTCCAAAGATGCCCCATAGTTTTGCAGTTGTTCAACACCTAATTCAGCTAATGGAACAGTTCGCGCCGGCCCAAAAATTTCCAGCATGGTCTCCCGTGGATCCTGACCCCGCGCATGGGCTATCTCATCGATAAAGGAATTCACCGCAAAGGCGTGAAAAATATTATAGACCGAGCGCAGCCAACCCGTGCGCACATGGGATTCGGCTTCGCACGCTTCCGCACTGATATGAGGAATGGCCAGTGGCACATCCAGGACTCCCTGCTGCAAATCGCCCAGGCCAGGTCGTTTGGTTTGAGGATTGAAGAGCGAACCGATCGGTGGAAAGGCCGTACGATGACGCCAGGCAATCACTTTACCGTTTTTGTCGAGGCCCGCCGTCAGATGCTGGGCACTGACGGTGTTGAGATAGTCGTTGTGAATGTCGTCTTCACGCGTGAACTGAACACGCACGGGAACGCCTGCTGCCTTGGATAAAAAGGCCGCTTCCGAAACAAAATCCGCTTTTGACTTGCGACCAAATCCCCCGCCTAACAGGGTGACATGCACGGTAACCCGCGATTCATCAAGACCCAGCACCCGAGCCACCTCGGTGCGGGCTGCCTGAGGGTTTTGCGTAGGAGCCCAGACTTCGCAGCTGCCGCCCTTGTCCCTGCGATAATGCGCCAACGCGGTCGGAGGTTCCATCGCCACATGGGGCAGGTGAGGCACATAGTATTCCGCCTCGATGGTCTTGGCTGCTTCGGCCAAAGCCGATTCGGTATTGCCCAGCTTGCGCAAAGGTGTGCCCGGTTTTCGAACGGATGCCAGGAGTGACTTTCGATAGTCGGCGCTGTTATAGCTCGCATTGGGTCCTGATTCCCAATTGACCTTTAAGGCGTCACGCCCTTTCATGGCAGCCCAGGTATTTTCGGCCAGAACAGCCACGCCGCCCCAGGGTTGGAACATGTAGGGTTGCTTGGGCAGAGGCAGTTCGATGACCTGTTTGACTCCCGGAACGGCACGAGCCGCCTTGGCTTCAAATTTGCCGGCCTTGCCTCCTACGACAGGTGGCCGTGCAATGACCGCGACGAGCATATTGGGCAAACGCAGGTCGGCGCCAAACACGGCCTTGCCTGTAACATACGCCGGTCCATCGAGGAGTGGCAGATCCTTGCCCACATTTTTCAATTCCTGTGTGGGTCGGAGTTTGACTTCGGCGGGTTGCGGAATACGCATGCGTCCGGCTTCAACGGCGATATCGCCGAAGCCGAGTTGCCGTTTGCTCGGACCATGAATCACGGCATGATTGTCGGTCGTGCAGGTATCAGCTGCCACTTTCCAACGTGTCGCAGCCGCTCCTATCAGCATCATGCGGGCGGTCGCTGCAGCCGTGCGCATGTCTTCGTAAATGCCGCGGATACTGTTGGAGCCATCGGTATTTTGATCCCCATAAGCCTTATCACCAACAGCCTGAACAATTTTCACCTTCTGCATGCTCGCGCCCAGTTCGTCGGCCAGCAGCACGGGCAGCGAGCTGCGAATGCCTTGACCCATTTCGGAGCGATGGCAGACTATGGTCACCCAACCGTCCGGGGCGACATGAATAAAAACATTTGGATTCAATCCCACGCTGGTTTTTTCCACCGCTGCGGAACTCGTTTTCGGCTTGGGATCCGTATCGCCCGCCGGTTCATTGGTAGGCTGGTCTGCATACGCATAGAGCCCAAAGAAAAGGCCAACGGCGGAGACACCTACGCCTTCGAGAAACGTTCGCCGGCTGCTGATTATCTTTTGCATGATGCCCCCTCCTTACGCTTTGGATTCCTGAGCGACTTTTTTGATGGCGTCCCGGATGCGGTTATACGTTCCGCAGCGGCAAAGATTTCCTGACAGCGCTTGAGTGATATCGCCATCTGTCGGTTTGCTCTTATCCCGCAGAAGTGCGGCTGCCGCCATGATTTGCCCAGCCTGGCAGAATCCGCATTGAGGAACGCCGTAAGCCACCCAGGCTTTTTGTAAGGGATGGCTGCCGTCGGTTGACAGTCCTTCGATTGTCGTCACCTTATGCCCCGACGCGGCGCGAATCGGGGTCACACACGAACGCACAACAGCACCATCCAGGTGCACCGTGCATGCACCACAAAGGGCCTTGCCACAGCCAAATTTTGTGCCCGTAAGTCCCATGACGTCGCGTAAAACCCAGAGCAGTGGCATGTCCGGATCCAGATCCGTATCCATTTCCCGGCCATTGACCGTCAGTTTCATTTTCATGGTTCGATTCCTTTTACGGCGAAGGGCTAAAAGAGAAATGTGGTATGGATCCTTCCGAAAAGAAATCGCCAAAAATATGTAGGTAAATGTTGCCTCTCCTGTTTTCCGAAGCATGGACGATGAGCCGAGCACGGGTCGTGGGTTCATCATGTTGAGATGCATGGGGCCAGGGCCAAGGAAGGATGGAGATGTCACGCCTGAGATGACACTTTGCTCTGATATGGGCATCCCTTCTGCTGCGATGCGGTAGCAGCGGCCTGCAGGCAGAGCCCGTGCTGAAGCTGGACGATTTTAAAGGAAAACTGGCGCAGATTTCCCTGCAGGATAACCTGGAATATTTAGTTGATGAGAGCGGTCAGCTCACGATCGACGACGTGTCTCACAAGTCAGATATTCTGTGGATTCGTGGGAAAAAACCAATCGTCGGATTCTCGCATGCGGCGCTTTGGGTTCGGTTTCAACTGGTGCATGACGGCGATGCTGCCGCTGAATTATTTTTAGAGGATAAATGGGCGCCGATATTTCATTTGGAACTGTTTCACTTTCATGAAGGCGTTCTGCTGAGGCGGAAGCTGGACGGCCAGGCTGTGCCTTTTGCGGAAAAAGATCTCGATCATCGTCTGCCCATTTTCAAACTGCAGGTCCCACGCGGGTCGTCCACCTTTTACGCTCACTACAAAAGCGACAATATCCTCGGCTCCCGGCTTGTCCTATGGGATCCCGAAGCCTTTTATAAGGACAGGGATCGTGAACGTCTTTATATTCGGATACTTTTAGGCTTCTTCATTATCCTGCCTCTTTATAACGCCTTCTTCTACATCACGCTCTGACCGCCTGGCTGGCGTTTATTTTAGGTGATGCTTTCACAGTCAGTTATTATGTTGGAATATCGGATTATAGTTTCCTGTCCAACTGGGGCATGATGATTGGCGGCGCTGTTGAAAGCGTTCTTATCTCCATTGGGGTCGGCATGCGTTTCGAAGAGATTCGAAAAAGTTTATTGGATTCCGAAAACG
Source organism: Oligoflexus sp. (assembly GCF_035638955.1). Lineage (GTDB taxonomy): Bacteria > Bdellovibrionota_B > Oligoflexia > Oligoflexales > Oligoflexaceae > Oligoflexus. The sequence goes on from NZ_DASQYZ010000013.1 coordinate 182,740, forward strand.
AAGCGCGACACCGGGAGAAAGACGCTCTGGACAGCACGATCCATGCCTTTAAGCAGCTGGAGAAGGTCGTGTATCCGCATCAGATCAGACAGATTAAAAGCGGTATGTCACTCGAAGAGACCATGCCTTTGACGTCAGCTCATGCCTGTGTGATCTCTTTTGATATCGTCGGCAGTTCGAAAATTCGTCATATCAAGGCCAGGGAATTCTTTCGGCAGCTCTTTGCCAATTGTTATAGGTCATGGCCGAAGGCTACGATGGTATCTCACTGCAGGCCAATGCCTATCGCATCAAGGAAATGGGCGACGGCTTTCTATGTTCCATTGGCTATCCGTTCCGCTCGAAAACCGAAAATCCGGCCAATGATGCTTTGGATATCGCTAAAAAATTCATACAGACGTTGACCCGGGAGAGCCAGATTCTGCATTCGGAAGTCCCTATCTGCTGCAGTATCGGGATTGCGCTCGATACTCTGACGGGCTTCTATCCGGAATCTGGCACCAAGAAATATGACCTTTTTGGGCCCGCGATTGTGCTGGCAACCCGCTATGAAGCCATGCGCAAGGCGCTCTTTAACGGCGAGATGGACCGCAATGTCATTATCATTCAGGATGTGGTTTATGCAGCCTTGACCCGAGCCATCGGCAGGGCTTTCAGAAGGTTGATTTGAAGGAGCGTGAGATCATCGTTCGGGATGACCCTGCCGCGACCCGGCTGTACTACCAATTCATAGATCATGAAGGGGTGAAGGCTGCCGCTCCCCACGAGCTCACAGCCAAAGCCGGTTGACCGGGAGGCTGCTGCTCCCGATGCCTTCCTCCCGATGTCTTCAGTTCTCGCGATTTTTGCGATCGCGACGCATAGCTTTATGTATGGATTTCCAACGATTTTTTTCTTCGATCATTTTAACCTTGTCCTGGCGCCTCTCATAAAAAGCCTGCTCCTTCTGCAATTTGCGATAGCTCGCTAAACGTTCGGCATTCAGTTGACCCTTCTGAATCGCCTCCTGCACTGCGCAACCCGGTTCGCTTTCGTGTTGACAATCCCGATACCGGCAGCGTCCACCCCAGCCCTCCAGTTCGTCAAAACTTTCCTGTAGCGTTTCCTCATCCAGATTCCAAAGCCCCAGTTCCCGAATGCCCGGCGTGTCAATCAGCAAGGCGCCCGACGGCAGCGCGATGAGACTGCGACTGCTGGTGGTATGACGGCCGCGGCTATCACTTTCACGAATGCCGGCTGTGTCCTGGCGCTCTTCACCCAGCAGCGCATTGAGAAGCGTGGACTTACCTACACCCGATGAACCAATGAAGACGGCCGTGGAACCCGAGGGCAGTTTTTCACGCAAGGCCTCCATGCCCTGGCCGCTTATACCACTCACCACCAGCACGGGAAAACTATGGGCGACGCTCGCCATCAGAGGTGGTATGGCGTCCTCGGCTATCAAATCGGATTTGGTGAGCAGCAGAGTGCCCGCGGCTCCGGCCTGGCGAACCAGGGCACGATAGCGATCGAGGCGTTTTGGATTCAGATCGTAATTGAGTGAACTGACGACAAAAATATGATCAACATTGGCAGCCAGAAGCTGGGCCTCGTGGTCCTGACTGATGGCGCGACGGGCAATCAAGGTCTTGCGAGGAAGGATGGCCAGGATCTGCAGGCGATCGTTGGGACCGCCGACGCTGACCTGAACCCAGTCGCCCACGACTGGCAAGTCTTCAGCCCCGCGGGCTTCGAACATAAGCCGCCCGCTGGGCTCCGCCCACCACTCCTGCGACTCGCCCGTGACCTTGAAGAGACCTTTTTGCTGTTCGGTGACACGGGCCAGGACCCGATCCGATTCCAGAGTGGAAAGAACGGACGCATAAAACGTTGCGTCAAAACCTAATAGTTTGAGTGAAGTCAAAGCCGTAGCCTTTCCCAAAAAATGGAAATCTATGAAATTTATGGGGATTTTTAGGGGGAAAGGCCAGTCAAGGTCAGGAATGCCAGTATGGAGACTGACTTAACAGGTCTTTCCCATGTTCAAAGTTCTGACATCCATATTCGACTCCTGCGTTTGATGGTTTATCGGCTTACACGCCCCGAAACTATACGGGGTTTGGGGAAAAATCAATCCGCAAGCATAAATTTCTGTCCTCAAAGGTCCTCAAAACTCATGGCACGGGCCGTCAGTCCTCAAACCTCATCACACTGGCAATGGCGATCTCGAGAAGCTTATTTTGCAGACGTTCCTGCTCAGAGGAATGAATCCCATCCGGCATATGCTGCTGCTGATCGAACCAGGCGGTCAGGAGGGAAGCGATCAACCTTGCCCGCTGGGCGACGATGCGATCATTATTACGGGTAAAAATGGATGACTCCAAAAGGACCTGCACCAGTTCTTCACGAAAGCGGTCCTTATCATCAACGAGTAAGGGATTATGCCCAAAGACTGCCACCGCGTTGCGGAGGGTTGATTTCATTTCAGCATAAATATGGCGAAAGGCCTTGATAATATGGGCCGCGGCGGCATCCGACTGGGGGCGCCCTTTGAAACTACCAAGCTGGGCATTCAAGGCATCCAGCAGCTGCTTCGCGAAACTCTCATAAAGATTGGCAATAAAATCCGCGCGCTGTGTGGTGAACCTTTGTTCCGATGCGCTGTTCTCAACGTCCACTTTGGGCTTTGATTCGGCAGGGCTTTTCTCTGGATTGAACTTGCCTTTGATTTCCGCGAGAGTTTTTTGGAGGCCGGACTTGACTTTGGATTCGGGTTTGGATTCCACCACTGTTTTCTTGCGGCGTCGCTCGGGGAGGGGCGGTGGTGCAGCCTTCTTTTTCAGACGGACCAGTTCCTCCTGCACCAGTGAGGCGTTGTCGCTCCTGCCCAGTTTGATAAAGGCGCGCTCTATCCATTGCAGAGCTTCGATTTCCAAACTTGTCCCCGCACCTTCTGCACGTGCAGATTGCAGGTTAAAATAGGCGGCGCGCAAGGCACCATGTGGGTTACTGGTTTCCAGCAGAGTGAAGAGTTTATCGAAATAGGGTTGCCGGGCTTTGGCATCCAGTTCCAGGACTAAAGACGTAAAGCGATCCACGAGCACATCATTCTGGGGATTGCTCTTAATATGCTTGAGAAAGTCATTCAGTCCAGTCGCCATGTCCACTCTCAGCGACGACCACGATTATCATCATCCTGATCGTCTTGATCTTTGGTATCCCTGCCATCCTTATTATCACTTGGCGTGGTGATCTTGTCAAAATCAGAAGCAGCCTTCACATTAGTCAGGAAGGCATCGCGTAATTTCCGATTGTCACCCGTGGCCGCGGCATCAATCGTCATGTCCTGACCATTGATATGGGATAGATCCGCGTCCTTGCCATTGAAGTTGAACCATTGATCCAGCTGAAAGGTAAGGGCAATCTGCTGGCTCGATCCCGAGGTCACCTGGATAACCTTGGCCTGCGCTTCCTTCATCAAGGACAGCGTATCATCGGCATCCAGCGTGATGCGGAGGCTTGAACTTTTTTGATTGGGAGTGATATACGTTCCTGTGAGCTGAACGCTGCCTCCTGTTTGTTTATAGAGCTGCAGAGTAATATCCTTATACTCGCCCTCGGGCAGGGTTAATTTTTCAGGCTTGGGGGTGATCGTGTTGGTTAAAAGATCCAGCACAAAGGGACCGGACAGCCTGGGCCTGGGCGTAAGATCGCTGGGGTCGCGACGCACCACGATATCGCTCAGGACGAGCTGGGCCGAAGTCAAAATAATCTGACCACCAGCCTTGCCGCCTTTATCGATCACAGACAAAGTATTGTTGGCCAGCTTGAGCGTCGTCCCCGTGCCCTGCACCACGATTTCCACGGTGCCTTGTTTTTCCACAGCGGGCGTTATGCCGGTTTGGATTTTGCTGCTCGGGGGATTGCCGCTCCAGGAACCGCAGGATGGACTCCCGATTCCAATGAGGCAGGCGACCAGTCCAGTGAGGACTGAACGGTACCGCTGTTTGTTCCAACATGTTAGCCTTGGTCTCACGGGCCGTCCCTCATGTCTCGTTTTTTGTGCCAGGCGCCTTGCGAGTCAACGCAAAGAGCTGCACATTGATTTGATAGACTTCGGACCGCGCTTGCGGTTGACTTTCCAGCGCCATGGCTTCTTCACAAGCCTTATGGAAAATCGCTTTCAGCTTCTGGGCCGCTTCATCGGAAATGGAAAGCGTCATGACGTTCAGATCGCGCCGATGGGATGGCACCGCGGTCACGCTTTCACGGGCATTTTCACAGGCTTTTTGATGGAAACGAACAGCTGCCAAAGGTCCGGCCTTGCGACTTGGGAAGAGCTGTTCGCCAGTCGAGACGAATCGCTGGCGATTGTCATCGAACCGAATGAGATCCAGTTTCTGAAGTAATTCCAGGCTTCGCTCGATCTGTTTGGGCAGAAGCCGCAGGAAGAGCCGTTCATTGATCCAGTCAGGATCAGGTTTGAATTCATCCAAAGCCACCATTTCGCGCAGCACAGGATGGTACCACTCCTGAAAGAATTCCAGGGTGTGTTCATCATTGCCGCTGTCGGTAAAATGTTGGGATTTGAGAACGACCAGTTCTTTCATGTAGCTTTCGCGCTGGCTTGGGTCGCGCGCATTGTTATGGCGGACAAGGAGCATAAAATATTTGCGGGATTCGTGGGACATGGACAAAGCCGTGGCAATTTTCTGGGCCGAGGCTTCGCTCAGATCGCGACGCATGGTCAGCACCAGCCAGAGCGCGTTGCTGGTCGACAGTCCCAGATCGGTGGCAAATCGTACATACGAATAGGATTTGCGGCCCGTCTTGATTTGATCGTAAAGGTGCTTCAGGAACTCTCGATAGGCTGTGAATTGCGTCACATCAATTTGGGCGCGTGCGCTATCGAACCGGTCTTGCACCGAGCGAGACTTGTCCGATTTAGGCTTCTGAACCATGCACGCCTCAACTTAAGAAGGATTGCCCACTTCCGTGGAACGAGGAATCCCACGGCCAGCAGGAGCGGTCGCAAACGCCCCTGCTGATGGGATCAAGAGGTCAGATGTCGCATACTTGATCATGATCATCTCGGTCTCCTCTATGGGTGCCCTTCCGTGATTCCTGCAGGGGTATCGCATGCCCTACATATCTCTTTACGGCATAATTTGCGCGCACTTGAATGGGGGTATAAATATTGTGGAAAGTCGAGGACTTGGGCTGAACAATTGCGTGAGGTAAGAAATTTCCGAGCATACGGATGGAAACGTCGGCTCGGAGCTGGAGTTGGCTGTCATCTTCACGATTTAGCTGGAATAGAGGTGAACCGGCAGGCTGCTCCTGGGCACTTGAATGGGTATCTGCTGAAAGCGGACGCGGTCGATATCCGGAACCCGCCACGAGCACTTCAGGGTGATTTTCCCCAAAATTACGGACAGAAACTTCTCAGCAAAGAACTGACCCAGACAGCTATGCATGCCACCACCGAAGGGAGCGTAGCAAAAAGGATGCTTCTTGTGCTCCGCGCGTTCCTCGCTGAATCGCAAAGGATCAAAGTCCTGAGGACGCGTCCAGTATTCGTCCATGTAGTGAGTGAAGGATGGGAACACTGAAATATGCGAACCCTTCGGCAGCGCAAATCCTTGGAATTCGAGATCCTCGAGTGTCACGCGAGGCAGCACTTTGAGTGGTGTGTGGCGCCGCAGAGTTTCCCTGATGACCATCAAAGTCAGCGGCAGCTGATCTGGCCTCTGGGCCACGGGCCAAGGCAGGGCGCGCCTGGCCTCATCACGAACCCGTAACTGCCATTCCGGGTGCATGGCCAGTTCATAGAAAATGCTGGATAGTGTGGATGCGGTCGTATCATGAGCCGCCATCATAATGAAAATCAGCTGATCCACAATTTCATCGTCTGAGAGTTGCCGACCTTCTTCATCCACGCTTTGGCAAAGCTGTCCCATCATATCCTGAGTGGGATGGCGCCGTCGCTCGCCGACCAGTGGCTTCAGGAGTTTGACGAGATCCCGCCTGGCCTGAACTGCGCGCTGATACACCCGTCCCACCACCGGCAAGCGATTGAACGCAATGGATCCGGCGACCACATCCGTGATCAGTCGATTATAAACCTGAAGTTCCTTGGGATGGCTAATCCCGAAAAAGGATTGCACCGCAATTTCCAAAGTCAGCTCTTTGACCCTGGTATAAATATTCGGGCAGCGCGCGGGCCACTGTTGAATATGCTGACCGATCAAGGCTTCGCTGCTGGTCAGATAATACTGCAAGGCCTCCTGGCGAAACGCCGGCATCAAAAGCCGCCGCTGCTGCCTATGATCAGCGCCATCACGGAGCATAAGACCACCTTGAAAAAGTTGACCAATCAGCTGCTGCCAGGCTTTGGCTGCTGACAGGGACTTTTGCTGGGTGACCAGAGCCCACTGGTTGGCTTCGGCACCTAGCAGGACTGTGAATTTACTCAAGGCATACCAGCGAAAAACATTGCCATGCTCACGATAGCGCTGCTGAATCGAGCCTAGAAAATCCGTGTAAAAATGATAAAGATCGAGTGGATAGAAAGTTGTAGCAGACGGGGGCAAAGGCGACGATAGAGTGACAGACATACGAATCCCACCTTCTGTGCAGTTTCGCAAACTCTAATTGGGAAAAAATCAGCGGTCAATTAGAAGTGAAGATCGAAGCGCGTTTCCCAGCGATGCTGACGCCAAAAGTTGTCCTTTTCCAAGGCCGCGTCGGGTACATGGGCATACAGCTCAAAGTGGTTGATCCACTTGTGGAATTGAAAGGCAAGCTGGTACCGGCGTTCCAAGTGATAACGCTCCAGGTGGACAGCATACCCATCATCATGACTGTAGAGGTTTTCGAAGGTGGATTTGGTGAACTGCCAGTCCTTGTTGCGTTCCTGGCGATAGTTCATCTTTCCGTAGAGGGGCATTCGAAAGCGATGCAGAACATTTTCCTGCTTCAGGTTCCCAGACAGCTGCGCTTCCAATTGGTAATAACCCTGGCTTTGATCCAGAAACAGCGACTGCGGTGGCAAGGGACTGCCAGGGCCAGGAAGGCCCCGCGGGGCCATACGCCCACTGAATTTATGTTCAGGCAGTCGGGGAATGGATTGCCAGATGGAATATTCCGGAGTGACCATCTCAGCAATGGGAACGGGAAAACTGCGTGCATACCCATCTGGATAGACTTCGCCAATTTCATAAACGAGATTGGCCTTGGGCGCATAGGCCAGATACTCGTAATCTTCCATGCCGAGGCTGGCGAGTTTTAAGTTGTCCTGGCTGGGCTCAACATCTATTAGTCGCAATCCGTAGCGCATCTCAGGATTGCCGTTATGAATATACCCTTGGCTGGCCGCGGGACTGCTGGGGCTGACACCACCGCCTACATTAAAGCGCAGACCATCTTTCCAGGATTGAGGGAATATGTTTCCCTTGGTTTCTTTCTGGGCATAAAGCCGCATGGATTTCATCAAGGAGCGGCGAATTTCGATCCCATTTTGCGGCTTGACCGTAATTTTATGAGGGCCGACATATTTCGCGTAACTCGACTGCGCTTTGGTTCCCAACGCATGATGGAGATTGGTTAAATCCCGGCCCTGATCGGGACTATTGAGAGAACGCAGCATAATCGCCCGCAGCTCGTTCAACCATGGGTAGGATATTTGGGCCGCAGCTGGTTTTTCAAATACGAGAATGCCCGAGCTCGATTCCCAGAGACTGAGCTCATCAGGGTTCGACTGCGCCAGGGCAGGGTGGGGCATGGGTGCAAGTGTCAGCACCGTTGCCAGGAAAAGGAGTGACGATAGATCACGGCAAAGCACATTCATACTCTGCTTTTTGGCCTCGAAATTATATGTACGAAACCCCTTCAACCATGTCCCAGGACAAAGGTCAAGGACTGTCATCGTGCTTCCGAATGACCTTCAAGGTTTGACCATCCTTGCGTAAAAACTAGGACTTCAGTATCTCTAAAGGCAAAAGTGCGACGCCGGGAAGGGTGGCAAACCAGGGCTGCGGGCGGGATTGAAATTGCAGCGCTTTTTCACGAGGCAAAACCACCTGCACATGCGCATCAAACGCATCCTGCGGCGGTGACTGCAATTTCAAAAATAAGGTTAATCGGTGCGGGGATTCACTGACTCGAGCCAGCCAGCAAGGGAACGTATTGGGTGTTGCCTGATTTTCTTCAGTCAGCTTGATATGATGCGCGCGAATCCCAATCCATGTGCAAGGCCTGGTATCAGCAGGCAGCTCAAGCTCACACTGCCAGGCTTCAATGATCACGGTCGATCCCGCACGGCCGGTGATTTCCGCCAGATTTTTGCAACCTGTCAGCTGCGCCGCTGCAACGTTGCGGGGATCTGCGAAAACCTCTGCTTTAGGTCCGTGTCGAATGACCCTGCCTTCATGAAGAAGAATGAATTCATCACAAAGTCGCCAGGCTTCTTCCACATTGTGGGTAATCAGAAAAAGACGACCTGGAAAGGTATAAAGATCGGCAACCAGCTGTTGTTCCAGCCGATCCCGTAGATGCGCATCCAGAGCTGTCAAAGGCTCGTCCAGCAGCAGAAGACGCGGCTCCGCGGCCAGGGCGCGAGCCAGTGCCACGCGCTGCTGCTGCCCTCCCGAAAGTTGCGGTGGTCTTTGTTCGGCCATTTGCAAAAGCCCGATTTTCTGCAGTAAGGCATCAGCCCTGTCCTGAGATGGGACGCGCATGCCGAACAGAATATTATCGCGGATGCTCATATGCGGGAAAAGAGCATAATGCTGCAAGAGAAGTCCAATCTCACGCTCCCGAGGCTTGAGCTGCGTTTGGGAGCGGCTATCGAAAAGGACCTTGTGATCGATTTCGATCCAACCCTGATCAGGCTGTTCCAAACCAGCGAGGCAGCGCAGCAAAAGGCTTTTGCCCGCACCAGACGGACCAAGGATCGCCACGCGCCGGCTGGACGTTTGAATTTGAATATCCAACGCGAAAGCTTGCAATTGCTTAGTGAGATGCAGGCCCACTCCATTGTCTGAGGTCAAAGGTTTGGGTGGTAAAGCGCTGCGCCGAGGCCCGTGACGCTGAGGTTTTTCGAGGCGATACTCAGCAATGAAAATAACGAAAAGACTGATAAGCATAATCAGGACGGACCAGAAGGCAGCTTCGGCGAAATCACCAGCTTCAACCGCATAGTAGATCGCCATGGGCATGGTGCGCGTGCGGCCTGGAATACTGCCAGCCAGCATCAGCGTCGCTCCGAATTCACCGAGGCTCCGTGCAAAGGCCAGAAGCGTTCCTGCCAGGACGCCTGGCCAGGCTGAAGGCAACATCACTCGAAACAGAATCCGAATCTCCTGATTCGAGAGTGTGCGTGCCGCTGCCATCAGTTGCGGATCGACCTGGAGCAAAGCCGCCCGCGTGGTGCGATACATGAGAGGAAACGCGACCGTGCTCGCGGCCAGAACTGTGGCCGCCCATGAGAAGACCAGTGGATCACCGAACACAGCTTCCCAGGCCTGGCCGATGGGACTGTGCACGCCGAAGATCATCAACAGGATAAAACCGAGAACTGTTGGCGGTAAAATCATCGGTGCTATCAGGATAGCATCCATAAGGGCAAAGGATCGCGTGCCGGGTCGTGGACCGCGCTGGACCATCCAGGCGGCGATGGCAAGGCCCAGAACAGCTGCGATGACCGTGGCCACGCTTGCTGTTTTCAGCGAGATCCATAATGTGATGGCGTCAAAGGCATTCACAAAGTCGTCTCAGCAGGTGGGATAAAACCAAAGGCCTTGAAAACCTGTCGGGCCAGAGGACTTTGCAGATATTGGATGAAGGCCAAGCCTGACGAGGGGTGCTGGGATTTTTTCACAAGACCCATGGGATAGATGATCGGCGGGTGGTCACTGGGATTGGCACGCAAGGCAACCCGCACTCGCTTTGAGGCGTGGGCATCACTTGCATAGACAAATCCAGCGGCGACATTCCCTGATTCCACAAACGTCAGGACCTGGCGAACACTGGCTGCTGGAACCAGTTGATTTTTGAGGCTCGACAGCAGACCAGCCTTCGCAAGCCAGGCTTCTGCATATTCGCCAGCAGGTACCGTGCGGCTTTCACCCAGTGCAATGCGCGGGTAATTGGATTTTTTCAAGTCTACTAAACTCTGAGGCAGGGGTTTATCCTGAGGCACGATCAAGACCAGCTCATTGCTGCACAAGATCCTTACACTGGATGGGACCAATAACTTTTTTTCGAGCAGAGCATCGACGGGTTTGCGCGCTGCGCTGATGAAGACATCAACAGGTGCGCCCTGTTCGATCTGTTGCTGCAAAGCTCCGGACGCCGCGAAATGAAAAGACAGCTGAATCTGAGGATTCTCTTTCTCAAATGCAGGTTCGAGCTCGTCCAAAACCTCTCTCAAGCTGGCGGCAGCGGCGACTAGGATCTCCTGTTTTGGCCTGCCTTCCGCTTGCAGCTTGACAGGGAATGCAGCCAGACTGGTGAAAATCATGAGGACAAAGCTTTGTATGCGGCTTTGGTGTCTTAACATAAGGCCTTCCTTTGCTTTGCTGAGGTTTCCCCCGGTAGATTTCAGCAAAGGCCAGTCATCTGTCAAGTTCATATGACCTATGGAACTTTTTTTGCATCCCCTTGGGGGTGGCCTTTTTTCCAGGGGCTTTTTTGCAACACTCAACGGGGCCGACTCGATGGACCAGGCTTTCCAGGATATCGATTCACACGCGCGGGTCACCCACCTGCCGGCGGATATCTTTGAAGCGCGAGCTTTGCTAGTCCCAACCGAACGATTCATTTTCGACAAGGTCATGCGCTATCTGAGCCATACCTTCCAGTCCATGGGTGCGGGTTCTGCGCGACAGGGGGAGATTCCAAAATCAATATTTCAAGATTTTAAAGGTTTGAAAATTGCAGGTTTAACCCTGGATCTTCGATACAGCGGCCAGGGACGATCAACGCTCCTGCATGGGCTGGTGACGGAAGCGATGGTGCGCATGGACGTTTCGCTGGGGATGTTTTTCAGCATGCACCATGATCTGGCCATGCATACTCTTGCGCTGTGTGGATCCGAGCAGCAGAAGAACGAGTTTTTGCCAGCGATGGCGCGGATGGATCGAGTGGGCGCCTTCGTCCTGAGCGAACCGGATCCCATTTCCACTTTGGCCACAGGCCTACGCACCAGCTGCTGGCGCCGCGGTGATATATGGATTCTGAATGGCGTCAAACAATGGAACGCTTCTGCGCCTGTCGATGACATCATTGTATGGGCGCGGGATGTGCTTGATCATCAAATGAAGGGTTTTATTCTTGATCGTAAGACGAACGGGATCAAGTTTGCAAGCTCAGCCACTCAAATTTTCCAGCGGGGATTGCCGAACTCGGTCCTTGAATTGGTGGATTGTCCGGTCGCCGAAGAATGCCGCCTGCCTCACGCTCATGGGTTGAAGGATATTTGTCTTATTTTGGAAAAGTCACGTGCCGGCATTGCCTGGCAAGCGGTCGGCTGCGCCTGTGCCATTCATGAAGTCGCCTCGGCTGAGGTCCAGGCGTATGGCCGTCCAGGCGCTTTCCGCTATGACTATGATGCGGCCCGGGCTCTGCTGGACGAGATGACTTCGCAAATCACGGCGATGCAAACCATCGTGACTCGATTGAGTCAGCTTCAGGATCAGGACATCCTGGATGACGCCCAGACTTCGTTGGCTCAGCTTTTCTGTCGAGCCAGCTGCAAAAGTGTTCTGAGCCTGGCACAGGATTTGATGGGAGCTCATGGGATTCTCATTTCAAACCGTGTAGCTAAATTTTTAGGGGACGTTGAGGCTCTCTATTCCTTTGAAGCAACCCGCGACATGAATCACTCGATATGGAATCGAACGATGACAGGCATGAGTGCCTTCACTTAATGAGGTTTTGCTATGGATCTCGCACTAATTAAACCCAACCTCTTGGTACAAGCGAAAGGCACAGGTCCTGTTCCCGGACTGCAGGGCATTACAGTCGGCAGTGTGGAGCAAGTGGATGGACCTTTTGTTAAGCTTAAAAATGGCAATGGGCAGAACGGAGGAAATTTTCATTGGATTCATCTGGACAGCGTGGATTACGCTGATGACAAAGCCATCTATTTAAAAATCAGCGAAAATGAATTTCGAACGACGCGCCTGGATACGCGCCCACTTCATGATCATTGAAGGGATTGGTTCCCATCTGAGAAAAGTTTACAGAAACCGCGCGTCCTTCATGGGAACGCGCGGTTTCTCTTTTCAAAGGCCATTCTGCACAAGGTACTGGGCCTGACCCTTGGCTTCTGCAGGCGGCAGAGCGCCCGATGCTGCAATAATCTTACTAAAGATTTCGGTGCGATCCAGTGTCCTATCGTTCAGCTGACGTCGGGCCGTGGGTGAAAGTCCGGCAATGGCGGCCGCCGCATTCATGGCAAAGGTTTCCGACAGAGCTCCGCCTGTCCTCACCTGCAGACGATGTTGGGTATCCACATCAGCGCCAAGAAGAATGGCGAGTCGAACCTCGCGATTGTTGAGCGCATCGCCCCACTGCTTGACAATTTTTAAGGCAACGTTCGCGACCTTGGGTGCCGAATACGATGATCCTCGGCGTCCCATATAGCTGACCGGATCCGCGGTAATATCCGCATAATCGCGACCAAATTCAGCAAAAGAAGCCAATTCACCGCGTGAGCCTGCGGCGGCGACAATGCGCAGATCTTTCCGCTCCAGTTTCTGAGGACAACGGAAGCGTGGATTCTCCTTGGCTTCGTTGCCGGCTCCTGCGATCCAGAGGATATCCGCATCCAATGCGGCTGTCAGGCGATGGCATTCCTCTTCCTCGACCGAGAGGATGGCTGAGATGGTGGCAATACGAGCCTTGGACATGGATACGAGTTCATTGAAACGGTGGCCTTGTAAAAGCCAGGTGAAATCGGTGCTGATCCCATAGGCATCGCCGGGCTTGATGTCCCGCATCAGATCCCGTAGGACTTCACGCCCATGCGCGGCGTCGGTGGTCCAGTTAAGGTCCATGGCGCCAAAGTAAAAGCTGAAGGGATTGCCATCGGATTCTTCAGGTACAATCCAGCCGTAAAGACTTTTCTTGTCGGTGGGACGGTCCGCCGCATAGGGCCCACGGATCCAGTAATCGAGTTCCCAGTCCTCCTCGAGCTGCGTGGATTCTTCAAGCACAAGAACGGTGGTCGTGGGCTGCTCCGGCTGAAATGTTTTCAGCTTCTGCAATTTGGTCGCAAAGGTGCGTGGATCACCAAGGGGTGGATACTCGGTAAAACGCAGCAGATCACCGTTGGAATCCATGGCGTTGGAATTCACGTCCAGACGGCCGTCGGGGCCGATGCTGCGATGTTCGGTCATGTAAACAGACGGCGTCAAATCCGGAAAGAGCAGGGTCATGGCATCCAGAGTCCCATCCTCTCGTCCCAGATAGAAGGCGTGACGAAACGCCGAGCCGCGGGCGTAATTTTTCTCGTACCAGTAGTACTGGCCGTTCAGATAAAAGGAGGCCTTGTAGTCACAGAGGATGTGACAGCCTTCATCCACGATCAGCACATTTTCCTGCACATCCAAAGGACGAATGCCCTTCAGATAATCCTGATAAGCCTGCAGCCCTTCCATCAGCTTCGGCATCAGGGCATTGGCAGCCACAGGCAGGACTGGTAACGAAAGTTCCGGAGGAGGTGGTGTCGCGCCCAGATGTTCGAAGTCGTCCAGCGACCAGACGAAAACTTCATTCCCATAGCGTTCGATGAGCCCCGTGTCCTCAAAGTCAAAGTACGGCAGACGCTTGATGCGATCCAGGCTTTCATCAGCCTTGAATAGCTTCACGCGATACATCTCCCGCCACTGATTGCCGCTGGGAATATGAATATAAGGTTTCTTTTCATCAAGATAAGCCGCAAGGTCGCGCAGCTGCGCGTCAGGCAGCGTATCATCCACTTCAAAAACCAGGGAACGGCCGTTGCCGATATTGCGAACTTCCCGCAGATCTTTCAAAAGCAGATCGCGTCCGCTGGCCAGAAGGCTCGAAAAGTTGGTTTGGGCCTTGGTCGGCTTCAGCCGATAGTCCTCGGCACATGCATATCGATCAAACACTCGGCGCTTGAGGCCAAGGGTCGGGTCCATGCGATACAGGGCTTGAAAGGATTGGGCAACGCCTGATCCTGTGTCGGGGCATGCGCAGTTACGCTCGCGTTCGTCGAAAACTCCGCCGACCGTCGTACACGCCTGAACCAGCCCCTCGAAAGCGTGGGTTACGTGAGTCCTATTATTGAAAATAGGTTCGGCGATGACCGGAACAACCTCCTGGACGCCCGACGGGCCTGGAGCTTCAGACTCATGCGAGCTGCCTCCACAGGCGCTGAGGAAAGAGGTCGAGATCAGCACCAGACTCCGATACCGACGTGCTTGGATCAAGCGTTTCATGGGTCATCCTTTCTATGGTGAAGCAACCATAGCGTGTATGGAATCAAGCCTTGTTTTGCAGGCTTCGTAATTTTCAGAATCCGAACAAGCCACCACTGCGGCCTGAATAGCTCGAGCTTTATTCTGGAGTGCGGTCAATTCCTGCTGGGCCATCGCTTTATCAGCCACAGAACGACTGGCATTGGACAGGAGCAGCGCACTCACGCGTGAGATACTTTGCTGGACCGTACGGTTCCACTCGAACAGTTGCTCGGAGAGCGAAACGAAACCCGGGTCGGTTCCTGGCTTGACCGCATCCGCGCTCAGGAAATGTCCGGCATCCTGGTACGAACTCGCATTCAGGTAGAGCACGGCCAGCTGCTCCGGCTTGCGCGAATCCACGTGTTTGCGGAAGCCATCCGGACCGAAAGCATAGCGATGCAAGGCTGAAAAGCGCTCCAAACAAGGGTCCAGGTTGTCCATGGAACAATACGATACTTGAGATGCCGACAGTAAATCCAGATCAAATGTTTCTCCGCCGTACTGAAAAACCTGAACCGAGAGATGAGCATCCCCTGCGACCTGTCGCACTTCGTCGATCGATTTCTTCTCCTTTTTGAGAAGACCACCGAACGCCGACGCTGAAACTTTGGTTTTGAAATAACGGTACTTGGTCTGGCTGTCAAATAGAAGCGACGCAGCCAGATAAAAACGCGCTCCCAATGCGGCCCCAATGATGAACTGATCGCCGCACATTTTCCTTTGCTCGGCCATGGGAAGGGCCGCCGCGGCTCGGCCTCGTGCATTCAGCTCACGCTTGTTGAAATAGACCGAAGCGCCACGATAATCGAGACTCCACATAAGCGTCGACTGCGTTTCACTTTCGCTATTGCGCAGGATAAATTCACTGCGAGCCTTGGCTCCCAAAACCCAGAAGTCGACCTGAGCGCTGCCGTAGCCACGCTGGTCCTCGAGAATTTCAGATGCCGATTGTGAGGCATATATTTTCATGGTAATACTACGGTTGGGCGTGGCGGGTTGGATGATGCCGTCGAAGCAGGAAGGGCGCCATTGATTGCTGGCAGAATCAAGACCAGAACCAATACGGCTGAAGGAATCGGGCCCCACGAAGATTTGCGCGGCGTAACCGTCCCTCATCAGCAAAAAAAGGCATAGCAGGAGCAAGCGCCTTAACATGGGCTGAATTTTCCTTTTATAGCACGAGCCCGAGCTCTAACGGCTGGCGGCCAGTGCGGTCTTCAAGACTTTTCGATTCGTTTCGCTAATGCGTTGCGCAACGTCATCAAATGCTTCCGGGTCATGCTGCTTCAATATCATCAAGAGTTCGGTGATATCTCCGTAGACGCTTTGTTTAACCCGAATATCTTTCATCCTATCAAAATCAACCGTGAGGACGCGCTGTCTGATCCAGCGCACCATGTCTTCGCGGTGACTAACGTCTTTATGTTTGAGGATCAGTCCCAGGACAGAAACGGCGTTCATCCGCTGCTTTTCTTGATCGGCATTGTATTCGAGGCGATCACTGGCCTCCAGAATACGGCCGAGAGCGCTCTGGAGCTGCTGATCGGAAAGGGATTGGATCAGAGCTTCACGCCCTTTCTGGGTCGGGAGAGCAGGACGCGCGAGTTCCGCAATTTTCTGGACACGTAGCGTTATATCATGAGGGTTTGGGGATGGTGCAGGTCGAGGGAGAGCAGGGGCCCGCGAGGGTATCCCGACGGCAGCCGTCGGGACAGTCGCGGCGGTTTCAGTGACTGGGGAAGCGGGAGGGTCACCATGCAAAATTATGGGCCCGCGCTTCCAAAAGAAACAGAAACCGACAGTCAGAATAACGATGAAGAACCCAACAAACTTCATGAGACAGTTTCCTACTGAAACAGTTCCACAGGAACGTTTCTCCGGAGGATCAGTCGATTGATAAACTCATAACCATCATTCTGGAACCAGGACGAACCACTTAAAAATCCTTGTGCAATTACAATCTGTCCTGGTTGTGTATCGGCTTCAGGCTGAATGTTAAACACACGACCGAAGTGTTCCTTCTCGCTGATGGATACGATCGCATCGGTTTGACCATCAACCTGCACCAGTCTGTCCCCTACTTTAAGTTCACCGGCTTCAATCATCAAGCCCTCAGCTGTCAAAATCGGATGATTTTTTGTGACCTTCAACTGTCCACCGCTGTGGGAGCTGATTGTAAGGATTTCATGCTTGGTTGGTGTGGCGCTGCGTGCATAGTGTTTAACCTTTCGGTTTTGCAAATTCACAAAGTCGAGCGTAGATTCGTCAGTCAGGGTAACGATCTGATCCTGAAGTTTATCCAACGCTTCAGCTATAGGGATTTCGCCTTCACTGAAAAGCAGCTTCTGGTCGGGCTCGTAACACGATGATGTGCATTCCCCCAGGACTTGATAGCCTGCTGGAAATTCTGTGCACACGACACTCGCGGCACGTGGCGCAAACCAGTTTAAAGGGTTTTCGTAGGTTGCAGTGCCAAAGGTTAAGTAATTAGGTCGAGCTTTAGGTTTTGCGGGATCGCCACCCACGTAAAACCACTCGCTTTCAATGATCGCGATTTTTGCCTCGTCCGAGGTTCCGTCGTCACCATTGATGCTGTTGTAGGTCGCGACCAGCAGACCCTTGTGGCAGTTTTTCAGCCACAGTAGACGTTCCCATGCTTCAGGTCCCGACAGGTTGTCTTGCTCGCAACGGTCTTTGATCTTGCCCAAATTCAGCGGCACCATCGATGCGTAAAACGTCGTAGGATGGGCTGGGAACTTGGGTTTTGGAAATGCAACGGGGTCACCGACCGGATCAGGTCGTTGGTCATGTGGTGGAAAATCCACGGCCCATGCGATTGATGTTCCACCAGCTATACACAGAAATACTGTCAGCACGGATGAACGTTTCATAAAAACTCCCAACGGGGCGTTCAGACCTTAAAGTAATCACCATAATATGCAAGCGCTTCTTCACAGGGACCCCATACCTCGACCCCGAGGTCTGGTTTGCTGTTGTCAAAAAACACGGGAGCAAACCCCTTGCGCCGATACCCCATGGACCAGTTTTCCGTCACGACCTGCGCGGCAACCGCAGCCTGTCTTGCCAATTCACAGCGTTGGTAAGCGACCAGCGGTACAGTTTTGATCGAAAGAAGACTGGCGTCGTAGGCTTCCAGCACCTTGAAGGTGCTTTCCGCCTGCTCAAGACAACCGGCATAAGGGTTATCGAAGCAGAAGACCGAAGCGTTGGACAGTCGCGAGGTGTTGCGATTGGCCTTGGCTTCCAGATCCATAATTTTTTGGTAGAGTTCATCACTCAACCATTCGCGATACGAATTGATCAGCTTACGGGCCCGGGAGCGATCCATGAGCGCCTGCTGAAAAACGCGATCCAGGTTCTGGCGTGCGTCTTCCACCAAGGCATCCACGGTTGGATAGCCTCCGGGGGGTTGCAGGGTGTAGATACCGGATTCCGCATACTTCTGCGTTGTGTATTTCACAACGTTATACGAATCCAGGCTGGTGAACTGTCCCGCCAAATCGTTTTTCGCGTATTGGATTGCTGAGGCGAACACGCTGAAACAGAGGGACGGGTTATCAAGGCTACACGTTACGAGATTATCCGGTATGACCTGCAAAAGCCGCAGCGGGTCACCGCCGTGCTGCTGCGCTTCCACCGTGATCTTGACTGATTTTTTTACAGTCTGATCCAGATAATCAAGCTTTCCGTCGACCTTCACGATACCGCCGGTCACATCCACAGTGAGATTGCCGCCGATATCCCGTTTGTCCTGCTCATTACGAAATTCCATTTTCAGCGTGACGTTCAGCATAGCCCCATACTCGATGCTGGTGATAAATTCATCACCACAACGATTCAAGGCAAACGCGGGTTGTTTGGCAACTTCCTGACCAAATGCAGACAATCGATAGCTTCCGTCCGGGCCACTCTTCAGGACGCGCTTCTTGGGAGTCGCACGCCAAAAGAAGTTGTAGCTACTGGCATTGACGCCGGCGGTGTTCTCCGTCGCATATCGTGCCGAGGCTCCAGCCCTTACCGTAGGAAAATTCGTGTCCACAGAAAGCTTTCCGCCAAGGCGATCGATCAAGTCCGTGAAACCAAGATCTTGCCTTAACTCGAACTCAGATGTGACATTGCCCAGCAGTTCACTGATTTCCCCTTCGACGCAGGAAACGTTAAGCAGCTTGCGTTTGTCACCGTGGTACGCCTGTCCAGGAATACCAGTATCACTGTGGGTGGAAGGTACCTCACTCATCAGGTCAGTAGCGGTATCGCGAGGGCGATCCCGACAGTTGGTTAGGATTGATGCGGACGCCAGAACGAGAAGAGCGGACCAAAGTCCCAGGCTTTGTTTCATGCTTAATTACCTCGCAACGGATAGGGCATATGAGGCTAGTTCTGATGCACTAGCGTTTTTTAGCAGAGTGTGCGCAGGCAATCCAGACCTTTTATTGCTGACTCATCAGGCGGTCGTCTTCTTGCAGGGAATCATGGACGAGAGTGAGGAGGTGAGCCTATGGAACAAAGCACACTTAAAATTCCACGGCGACTTTATTGGAATGGTGCCTTGACTGTTATCAGTTTGTTGGCAGTTTTCCTCACGATCCGGCACTTCCCTCAATGGTATGCCTGGCTCGCGATAGTTGCTTTCATGTTGCTGTTCGGTCATACAATGTGGAGCTGGTTTAGCTTTACTATGGTGCAGAGCCGCGACGAGTCGCTGAAGGATAATCGATAGCAGGGTGTTCAGCGAATTTTTACATGGTGAAAGCCACGCAGCTGTCTTTCACCAACAGCCCCTGCATGCAAAATGTTGCACCTTACTGCTGGAAAAAACCAACATTTTCCAACCTCCCCCTTGCTTTTCCCTTTGCTTTTGGGCTTGGCAGAGTTCCTGCAATACAAATGCAGGCCATGGATACCGTCCGATTCAAGACATGAAGAGAATCACCATGAGTAGAAAACCATCCAAATATAGACACATTATATTGTTGGAGCGTCGCCGAGGCCGTCTTATGACGGAACTGCCCGATACGCCTCCGCCCCAACATGAGCCCATTCCGCGCCGTACTCCAGACCGTC
The DNA here is from genome assembly GCF_035638955.1 of Oligoflexus sp. Taxonomy (GTDB): domain Bacteria; phylum Bdellovibrionota_B; class Oligoflexia; order Oligoflexales; family Oligoflexaceae; genus Oligoflexus. Next base: position 202,296 of record NZ_DASQYZ010000013.1, read on the forward strand.
CCCCAACAACCATCCCGCAGCCTATTGTGCCCCATCCTGGCTCCGACCCTTCACCTCCCAACGCTGCACCAGAACCAGGACCACCGCCTTTTGTGATGCGGGAATTGCAACGGAACAACGTAAATACGGTTCTGCCGCCCTATGCACGGCGCAAATTGCGAGGCTTGATCGTGACACACTTTGATGTGCGCAGTGTTCAGCGCCTTATTCCGATGAAGAGTACGAGCTTTAGGCTTAGATATCGCAATCTAAGCTACAAGCGTAAATGGAATCTTGTGTGGTGCTGATAGCCCACAGCTATCGGGCAAGGGCCAACAGCCAAGCCACAATTGCAACAAGGTAAACAAGGAGCACGGTATGTTTGAGCAAAGCTTTGAAAATGAAGATCGCTATTCTCAACAGGGTCGCCGTTCGCAAACACCTTACTGGGATCGCCGCAGCATCGTCCGCGGTCATGATGATCGTTATGAAAGCCAGGACCGCAATCGCTATCGCGGCAGCGATTCGGAAAGACGTTATACCCGGCCTGACTATGACAGTGATCTGGACATTGAACGTCCAGGCCAGCCGCACTTCGGATCCCGCGGCGGATCTGACTATGGCCGGGACTACGACCAGGACAGCGCATGGCAGCGTCCTTATCGTTCGCGGTCATCCGATCGTCATGGATATGAAGGATCTCATCGTTATGACTACGGCCGGGGCCAGCAGGAGCATAATAACTTCGGTCGCGGCATGTCCGACTACGGTCGGGGCCAGCAGGAATATAGCAACTTTGGAGGCCGCGGCATCTCCGATTATGGTCGCGACTGGCAGAGCACAGGCGCTGGCATGGGCCACGCCGATTGGAATCGCTTTGGATCTGACGATCAAAATCACAACTGGGGTCGTCGCGCCTTTGATCAAAACCAAGGGCAAAACAACCAGCAGACTCATTTCAACGATAAAAATCGTTGGCCCAAGAGCTACAAGCGCAGTGATGAGCGCTTGAAAGACGATATTCATGAAGAATTGATTCGCCATGGTCGGATCGATGCTTCGGATATCGAAGTCGAAGTGAAAGACGGTGAAGTAACGCTGACGGGTCAGGTGGCTTCCCGTCAGGACAAACGCATTGCGGAAGAACTGGCTGAAAAAGTTCTGGGCGTCCACGATGTTCAGAATCAGCTGCGCGTTCGGAGTCAGTCTCAGAGTCAGCAGCAAGGTCAAAGCGCCGATCAAAGAAGTGGCAGCAATGCGTCCATGAGTGGATCGAACCGTATGTCGGTCGCCGGACAGCAGCAACAGGACCCTAATAAATCGACTCTCAATTCCACCAGCAAATAATGAATTGGTAACGCAGTGAAGGGGGCGCTCTTCAGGGAGCCGCCCCCTTTCCTTCATGCCTTTGAGGTGCCCCATAGATCGCGTTGCCCTCTGGTACCTGCTGATCGGTCTATTCCTGATCATGATGGTCTGTTTTGGAACAGCCCTGAAACGCATGCCACTCACAAGCTCACTGGTCTATCTCGCCTTTGGAGTCGGGTTGGGCCCACACGGGCTCGACCTTTTGCGCGTTGATTTTTATGAAAGAGCGGCTCTTCTGGAACAGGTCATGGGCGCGGCTGTGGTGATCTCGCTCTTTACTGCCGGTCTTAAGCTCCGCTTGTCATTTTCCAATCCGTTATGGAAGGTCGCGTTACGGTTAGCCACGGTCTCGATGCTTATCAGCATCGTGCTCCTATCGGTCGTCGGCTATTGGCTTTTTTCCCTCTCCCTAGGTGCGGCCATTGTCCTGGCTGCCATCCTCTCGCCGACGGATCCTGTCCTGGCTTCGGATGTTCAGATTGCGGAGCCTGGGGATCGCGACAAACTTCGTTTCAGTCTTACGGGCGAGGCCGGATTAAACGATGGGACGACCATGCCCTTCGTTTTGCTTGGCCTTGGTTTGATTGGTTATCATGAGATCGGCAGTTTTGGTTCAAAGTGGTTGGGCGTGGACGTGATCTGGGCCATCGTGGTGGGACCATCACTCGGTTATCTTTTGGGACTCGTGATTGGTCAGGCCGTGCTCTATCTGCGGCGGCATCATAAGAATGCTCTGGGTTACGAAGAATTCCTGGCTTTGGGTTTGATTGCGCTGTCCTATGGAACTATGGAAGCCATCAATGCCAATGGGTTTTTGGGAGTATTCGCCTCGGCCTTGGCGTTGCGCCGCATCGAGCATCTCCAGAGCGGCGATCGTATTCTGGATGCATCGCAGCTGGAAGGTCCCAGGGATGAGGTGGCCTCTGATCCCCAGCGCGGTCCAGCTTTTCTGACAAGAGCGCTGCTCAGCAGCAATGAGCAGCTGGAGCGCCTGCTGGAAATCACCGTCGTGTTGATTATTGGCTCTTTGATTTCCTGGGAAGACTTCACACCCCAGGTCCTGCTCTTTGCCTTTATCCTGCTCTTCATAATACGTCCCCTTTCGGTCCGGCTCGGTCTGCTCGGATGCAAGTCGGTGGATAAGCTGCAGAAGAATCTCATCAGCTGGTTTGGAATTCGAGGGATGGGTTCCATCTATTGGCTGGCCTATAGCGTTCATCATGGGTTATCGCCTGCGCACAGCCGGGAGATGGTTTCCATTACCCTGAGCATCGTGGTGAGCTCCATCATCCTGCACGGAATATCGGTGACACCTTTGATGGAAGCCTATGAAAAGCGGCAAAAGCGATTGCATCGACTGCGGAACTTATTTTCGAGGGGGTGATCCCCGATACCGGGTACCGGGGGCGGTGTGGGATTTACTTCTTCACGAAAGCGACCTTGGCATCAAGCTCCGTGGGGCGATCACTGGCATTATCCTTGGCCAGAAACATAAGCTTTTGGCCTAAATAAAGCTGGCCGCTTCGTATGTCATAGCTATCGAACTGAACCCCACCTTTTTGAACTTTGGACCCCTCGCACTCAGCATTGGTTACGTGGACATCCTCGTTGATCTTCCAGTCTGTTTTACCACATAGCTTCATGGTATTCAGATCGTTCAGGATTATGTCCGACTTGACCGTGATATAGGCTTCATTCACTGTAAAGTTGATCATGTCCACATCAGGTTTGTCAGGATTGGAGCCTTTGGTCTCGACCGTTCCCACGACCTTATAAGCCGCTACCAGATTCTGGCAATGGACATCGCTGAAATAACGTTCGATGCGATCGAAGTCACCAATGGCATTGAACACGTATTCACGCTGGGTCGCCACCATGCTCAGCGTGGTGGTGGGTACACAGGCGGATTGCCAGGTGCCACGCAACTCAGCAGGCGTGCTCTCCAGCTTTTTGCCGGTTTCGCTGGTCTTTTCGTCCTTCTTACAAGCCATGGCTGCTAAAGGCAGGGCCAAAGCAGCAAGGAATTGAATGGATCGGGCCATGGTCGTCTCCTTGATGGGCATGAAGATCATGCCATCACATTACAGAACGTAGGAAAGCGCGACCGAATAGTTCACCTGGTCGAGGTCAACCGTACGGTCGAGAATGCGACGATAGCGAACTTCCGCCAGCATATCCATGGCTGTCTGCACGCGATACATCACACCTGCACCGAAGTCGGCGCCCAGTTCGCCTTCGACATCTTCCGTGTTGCGGTCGTATTCATTGAACTTGTCCAGGAGCGGATCGGCGTTGGGATCGCGGTTGGCGACATCCACCTGGAAACGGTGGACGGCGAGACCGGCCAGAGCAAACGGGCGCAAACCGGTTGTGAATTCACTGAAGAGAAATCTACCGTTGGCCCCGAGGGCCAGATCTTCGACTTCCACACGGCGGTCTGTTTCGCTGAAGGAATCATTCCAGTAGTCCAGCGTCAGGCCCAGGGAAAAGTTAGGTGCGGTGAAGTAGTTTCCAAAGACACCGAACGAAAAGACATTATTGTCGATTGTATTCACATCCGCGGCAGCCAGATTCACGCCAAAAGCCCAGTTGGTGGCGTCGCGCATCACATCGATGCGCTTGTAATCTGTGCCGGTTGTTGTTTGAGCCAAAGCCTGTGCGGAAAGTCCAAGAAAGCAGGCGCAGGTCATTCCCATCAGGGATTTATTAAACATAAAGGCTCTCCTTGTTAAATGAACGGTGCAGTCCCACAGGTGTTCTGCACTCATCGTGCCAGCACAAGTTGCCTCAAATACTGGCGATGTCCCGTTTATTGGCGTCGGCAGGGGGTGGCTCCCGAACAGACCTGCCTAGGAGCCAAGGCCCAGAGCCGGAAGCAGGCCGAAATGCATGGTCTACATTATGCAACCCGGTTGAGCTCACTTCTTTCAAAGCAAGGGAAGTTTACGTGTTGTCTCAAAAATCTCTGTTCAGTCCATTGCTGGCGCCTCTCCTCGTTTTCTGGCCGCAAATATCTCAAGCGGAAGACCCGGAGCCGCCACCGGGTACAGCGTCCGAGACTCGGGAGAATATCAAGCTCGATATCGAGGCTCCAGCTGCGGGTGAATCCGTGGAAAAGGCAGCTCCTTCACTTTTGAAAAAAATCGATGGTGCTGAAGAGCAGAATATCTTCCGGCATCGGGATATTTACGCCATCGGAGGCAAACCGAACACCAAGGTGCAGCTTAGCTTTAAGCTCCGACCTGTTTTAAGTCTGCCGATTTATTTTGCTTACAATCAAATGATGTTCTGGGAAGTCACGAAAGATTCCCGACCGTTTGAAGATATTGATTTCAACCCAGAATTGTACTACGCCAAATCTTTGGATCATCCTGTCCTTCGCGGGATCAGTCTAGGTCTGGAGCATCGATCGAACGGGAAGGATGAAGAGGAATCACGGTCTCTGGATCGCATCTTTGCTGAAGTCGAGGCTCAGCTCGGTCGTGGAGCGTGGCGCATGCATGGGACAGTTCGGCTGTACTGGCTCTACGACATCGATTGGCAAAATAACACGGACATAAGGCGGTACACGGGCTATGTTTCGACGCGGGTGAGTTTTGAGGGGATCACGCAGGAGCTTTTTCCGTCCAAGGGTGAAATCTACCTGACCCTACTTCCGGGTGGGGTTCCCAATACGGATGACGGTCGGGGTGCTGTGGAATTCACTATGAAATACCGTTTCGGTCTTTCCGATATCATGCCGTATGTCATGTTCCAGTATTATTACGGGTATATGGAGTCGCTGATTGAATATAATGAGCTACAAAAGTCGTATCGGATTGGTTTAGCTTTCTAAAACAAAGTCCTCCCTTCCCAAATGCCTTCGGCGAGGGAGGTTGAAAAGAGATTGGTTCTGCCGTGCTCTGCGAAAGCCCTGAGGCTTTATTGGACCAAGAGATCTAATCCAATAATCTATTATTCCCATTACAACATCGACGGTGGTGTCATCGGCGATGATGGAGGTGTCATGGTTCTGTCGCGGTCGTAAGAGCCAGTTCGAGGCTCATCGGACGAGGCTTCATGTGCGGATGCAATGCCGTCGCCGTTCTCGACCTTGAAAATGTCTTTAGCCAATTGAACCCATTTGTCGTCATCACAGTGGACCGAAATAAGGATGCCACCGTCTTTGACCAGGCCTTCATAACGTTTGGCTTCGTATTCGGGAATCCCGATGCCGATAAGGGCACCTGTAATACCGCCCACGGCTCCGCCGACACCAGCTCCGGCCAGCGCGGCCATGATGGGTCCGGCGGCGATGACGGGACCGATGCCTGGAATCGCCAGCGATCCCATGCCGACGAGCCAACCCAGGGTTCCGCCCAGGATTGCGCCGGTTGCCGTGCCTGTCGTAGCCCCTTCAGGAGCTTTGGTAGCTTTTTCATGGGCGAATTCGCGAGTGCTCTCGCGGTCGGGAAAAAGCACCGAGATATCTGAGTGACGGAATCCAGCTCTTTTGAGCGCGTTCACAGCGCGCTCGACCGAGGCGCGGCTGTTAAAAATTGCGAATGTTGCTGTGTTCTTAGCCATGATCGTTGTCCTTTCCTTGAATGTTCGTTACTTGGCCACTTCCAACTCACTCCGTACGCGATCAACTCCTGCGATCCGTCCGGCTTTCGTTTCCACCTCTGTTTTTTCCGATTGGCTCTTCACGGGTCCTTTAAGGACGACTTGGCCATTTTCCGTAATGATTTTTACATTATGAGCATAGGTGGAGAGCTTCTTGTCTTTCACCAAAGCCTGACGAATTTTAGCGGTGAGTTTCACGTCGGTTTCTGAATTACCAGCCTGCTCGGCGGTAAGGCCAGTTTCACTGTTGGCCTTGGCATTATTCGCAGAATTGTCGGGAGCGGTGGTTGTGGCTGTATCACCTGCTGCTGGCTGGGTTTGGGCCTTGGCGGGCGTGTCCGTCGCATGGGCAACGGAGAACGAAACAGGGATCAAAGCGACCGTAGTTAAAACCATACAGCGCGTCTTCGACGAAATCGACTTCATGATCATGGACAACTCCTTGTGTGCTGTAAAACAAGCTTCCGAGGCAGCTTTGCAGTTTTCGCCTGGAGGCGCATCCCTGCATTGCATTTTGCGTGCCTTAGCATTTTGTGCGTTCGTCTAACGCAATATTTATGGTAAGGTGCCCTCGGCTAGGACATCAATTAATGCTTGCCATACTGACTTAGTTGATTTACAAGCTACTTCTCGCTAGAAGTTCCGGCGGAAATGGGTATGTATTGGGTATCTATTCCGTGCAGAGTGGCCAGGGATTGTGAATCTGGACCATCATTTCATTTTTGAGAGAACGTTAATATGATGAACGATTACAAAGGCCGCCTGTTGATCGTGGACGATGATGACCAAACGTGTGCGTTCTGGAAATTGGCGCTTTCCGAAGCAGGATTCATCGTTGATGTTGCCCACAATCTGGACGAGATGAAAGAAATCGTCTTGCGCTATACGATTGATGTGGTTCTCCTCGATATGAATTTGAAAAATGAAAACGGTTTGGATGGTATTCCCTTCCTCGTTTCGAGAACGCCTTACTCGAAAGTTTTCATGCTCACGGCGCATGCTTCCATCGAAACTGCAGTATCCGCACTGCAGGACGGTGCAACAGGCTATATCACCAAAGATACGGATCCTGGTGTCATAGCCGAAATGATCTTTAAACATATGCAGACTCAAAGTCGCGATGTGATCGATCCCACCGTGGAAGAATTTGCTCAATTCGGATTCATTGGTAAGAGTAAAGCGTTCCAGGATCTCTGCGTTCGCTTGAAGCAATTGAAAGATGTGGATTCCACGATTCTGCTCCTGGGTGAATCGGGTACCGGTAAAGAAGTCATCGCGCGCGTTTTGCATAAGATTTCCAATCGCGCCAACGAACGCTTCGAAGCCATCAACTGCGCGGCGATTCCAGAAAATCTTTTGGAATCGGAGCTTTTTGGTCACAAGCGCGGTTCATTCACCGACGCCAAGGCTGATCGTAAAGGTATCTTTGAGCTTTGCTCCAAAGGCACCCTTTTGCTTGACGAGATCGGCGACATGCCTCTCTCGCTTCAGGCTAAACTTCTGCGCGTCCTCCAGGAAAAAGTGGTGGTTCCCATTGGTTCCTCCCAGGCCATTAAAATCGATACCCGCGTGATCGCAGCAACTCACCGCGACCTTGTCGAGGAAATCGAAAGCGGACGTTTCCGGGAAGACTTGTACTACCGCCTGTCGGTGGTGCCTCTGTATGTTCCACCTTTGCGCCATCGCAAAGAAGATATCCCTCTGCTGGTGGAATCCTTCATAGCCGAATTCAATGCCCGATTTGGTCGTTCCATCAACAAGCCGGCTGAGACGGTGATGAAACGCTTGATTGCTTACGATTGGCCAGGCAACATCCGCGAGCTGCGCAACGCGATTGAACGCGCTGTGGTGCTGACCCAGGATGATCATCTTCGTATCGAAGATCTATTCCATCATTTGCATTCGTCGCATCGTAACAACGCCGCTGAGCAGAATGTTCCGGTCGATCCCAACAAGGGCGCCAATCAGCTGCCAAGCGGCATCAGCCGCGAGCTGTTCAAATTGCCTTTGACAGAAGCCAAGCAGGTTTTTGAAAAGATCTATCTGGAAACCCAGCTGAGCGAAACACATGGCAATATTTCCGAGACCTCGAAGCGAGCCGGACGTTACAGGGCTGATATCTACCGCCTGCTCGAGCGCTACGATCTCCAGATCGATAGCTTCCGTTAAGGGTTGGGACTATGGCGCACACCGCATTTGACTTTCGAAGCGCGGTGGGCCGTTTTCTTGTTCTGAGGCTTTTTCCGACAATGCTGACCCAGGACGGGGAATCATCCCGATTCGGGTCAGCATTTTGCTTTTCCTTCTCCTTCTCTTTCCTCTGTTTTCCTATGGCCTTGCTTTTGGCCCACAATTCGCAGAGTGAATCGAATCGATATAGTCTATTTCGTTTACCGTGGCGGTGGAGATTTCAGACAGCACCCTGTTTGTGAGTGACTCCATTGACTTTTATATAAAGGCGGATGTTCCGTGAAACCAAATCCTATTCAAGGAAAACTGGCAGGACTTTCCATATTGGTCGTCGAAGACGGCGCGGACAACCAGCGTATATTTCGCCATTTTCTCAAGATGGCGGGAGCCGATTTTTTCATCGTTGAGGATGGGCGGTCGGCTCTGGAACGCGCGCTTCAGGACGAATCCATCGATCTGGTCCTTATGGATATTCAAATCCCTGAAATTGATGGTTACGAGGTCACCGAGCGGCTCAGGAACGCCGGCTTCACGCGACCCATCATTGCCGTGACGGCGCATCCCCTGCAGCTCGAGAAGCCACAGGGAGCCAAGGCTGGCATCACCGATTTCCTGGCCAAGCCCATCCAAATTGAGACTTTGGTTCAAACCATTATCAAGTATACCCGTCCGGAACCACAGGCTGCTGCGCCTGAAGCCAGCCCGGAACCGGCGCCCGCTGTAACAAGTGCAGTGGAAATACAAGACAGTGAACCGTTCCTTCTGTCCAAATATCACAACAATCAGATGTATCGGTCGATCATCATCGAGTTTGTCCGAAGCTTTCAGCAGCGGATCGAGGACATGGTGGCTTTGATCAATGATATGAACTGGGAAAAATTAGGTTTTGCCCTGCACCAGATGAAGGGCGCGGCCGCCACCTATGGCTATCCCCAAGTGTCTGAAATCGCAGCCCAGATGGAGCATACAGCCAAGGAAGCCCGGCGTGATGTCCATGCCGTGCAGACCATTCGTAAGCAGGCGGAGCATATGCGCGGGATGGGGATTCGGATGCAGAGCGGTTTGGATGGATTCGAGAATCGGACAGTCTAAAAATAAAAGGAGCCCTCAAAAGGGCTCCCTTCGCACGACAACCTGGGGAATTACTGAGCAGGTTGGCCTTGCTGACCTTGGTTCGCAGCGGTGGAGATATAAGCTTCCACGCGGCGATCGAGTTGCAGTTGACCTTGTGACCTGGCAGCCTTACCTTTGCCAGTTGATCCCGGCCAAGCTTTAACCACGATCTGATCCGAGCTTACGCCTTTGTCGCGCAAGATAGAGGCTACGGCTTCAGCGCGTTCACGAGCCAAACGGTCATTCAATTCCTTGTTGCCGCGAGGATCGGCAAAACCAGATAGAGTAACCTTTGCAGTGGTATCCGCAGTCAAGGTTTTAGCCAGACTGTTGATGTTGGCTTCATAACGTGGATCGACGTCAGTCGAACCAGCGCTGAAGTAGGCCACTGGTCCACGCAAAGTCACGTCAGGACTAGCCGTTGTGGTGGGTTGTTGCTGCTGCTGCGGCTGATTTTGTGCCGTGGCGCTGGCGATGGCCAAGTCCTTGTTTTGATCCTGCAGTAGCTTCAGCTGAGCTATTGCATCCTGGCGTTCCTGCTGCATCTGGGTATAGCTTTCGATGTTGTTATCCCAAGCTTTAACCTGATCTTGCAGCTTGATCGCCTGCTCTGTCATGGCGTTAGCAGCGTTGGCTTTGTCGGTGGCCGACTTCAGCAAATCAGCTCGTTCCTCTTTTTTCACGTCGGTATCTTTGCTTTTTTTCCAAAGTGCCATAGCTTCTTCAAGCTGGATTTCTGCCTTGTCAAGAGTGGTAGGCATGTAATCATCGACGTCACGCTCATCAGCGCGTTCCAGGGCAGACGCCGCCGTGTGGAACTCCTGAGGAGCTTCGTCAGGCACAGTTGCACAAGCAAAACCTAAGCATTGTAGGCCGACCAACAAAAGACCGTTTCGAATCGTAAAGTAGCGCATGAAGTCCTCCTTAATCACATCAAACAAATATCGCGTCCTTGTATTTGCATACGCTGTGCCACTGTCCAGTGTACGCAGATCAGTCGGAGTGCCACCTGTTGAACAGAAGATCCACCGCAGGTATTTCAGGACAGGAGATCCCATTCATGTCTAATACGTGAAGCCCTGCAAACCTCGACTTCAGGTCTGGCACGATCCTTGATAGGGAACTGAGAAGTTGGGAGGATAGAACTCCAGGCTCATTATTTCGATCAAGAGGAAAGGGACACAAGATGAGTGATAGACTTGCGCAAGTGACAAACAATGTGGTGGACGGCAAAGATCAGATCGTCAAAACCGTAAAAGAGAAAACAGACGCCGTGGTCGGCCAGGCCATTGAAGGTCTCGATCAGCAGATCGAAGTCCTCACCGAGCGCTTCGAAGCGCTTTCCAATGAAGCCCGCCGCCGCTGGCAGAATGTGGACAGCCACATGCATGAAAAACCCTATATGTATCTCCTGGGCGCTGGCCTTGCCGGTCTGGGACTGGGACTGTACTTGAAAGCAAAATCATCATCTTCACGTGATTTTACTTGATACGTATGTTCGAAAGCATCGCGAGAATCCTGAGCACTAGACAAGAGTTGTGATGGTATCGTGCATGAATGAATAGAGGGTTGATTGAATGGCAAAGGTTGGGAGGCGCTGGCGTCCCAACCTTTTTTTATGGGCCACTGCCGTGCAAAGCTTTGAGTTTGGTACGTTTCATGAAAGTCAACGGGTAGGATCAGTTCGTGGTCCTTTGAATGGGGAGGAACAGACTGATGAACCTGGGCAATAAGTTCGCTTGGACTCGACGTAACGTTCACCTCCGGCCCTGGAGTGAAGCTCAAGGCAAACTCTTCCTGGCTGGAATGGTTCAAGCTTTGTCCCTGACTTTTCTGTGGGGACATATTGCCGATGTATGGCAGCTGGCTCGGAACGTATCATTGACAACGGAAATTCCAGATGACTGGCAATTTTGATGGCTAAGGAGTCTTAACATGCAAAGAAGTTTTAGTGGCAAAGTATGGTCACTTGTGCAGTTGGCCGCCGTATTTTACGCGGGTCAGCAGGTACTCGGCATCCTGCAGAGCAAGGTGAAAGTGAAACGCGAAGAGCTGCAGACGCGCAGAAAGGAATCAAACAGAGTCGATATCACTTCAGAAGATTCCTTTCCGGCCAGTGATCCACCAGCCTGGGGCGGCAGTCATGCCGTGGGACCCATCCACTGATTCCCGCAGCGCGCATACACTATGATCTTCACCCGATAATCATGGGATAATTTGATCTGCAGACCCGGTAAGATCGGGTCTGGATTATCCAGCTGAGCCGGGCCGCGCCGGGGACGTTTTTGTCCCGGAGGGTTCGGCTTTGGATTTGTGGACGGAAGTTCCTGTTCACGCGACGGCTGCAGTTCCGTGTCTTTAACAGGCTGAACAGGTAATTTTGGGGAGGATGAGGACGGATTCTCACCCACACCGGTCACAGCAGAAATCAGAAATGCTTCGTGATATATCCTTGATAATGGCGGCATTTCAGAATATTCAAGCATGGGCGGCTTCCTTCCATCGAAAAATGAACAACGGGAGGTAAAGGGAAAGCCATGAGAATTCTTCAATCAACCGTCGGGCGAAATCTTTACCCCGTTATAGAAAAGAAATCACAAACCGCTGCTAAATCCAAGGGAGAAGCGGCGACAGCGGCTATTTCTGATCTAGTCGAGTATTTATGTAGTCCACATCGGATAGGCCGCTATCGGCAGTGTAGTCTGGAGAATGATGTGGAATATTTGCGTTGGCTGTTGGAACGTCACTGAGGGCGGACGCCCTGAGGGGCGTCCCAAGCCTTCTTAATGCAGAGTTCGCATGACAACTTTCGTACAGCGATCATCTTTGGCTGCAAACATTGCGTAAGCCGATGGCGCCTCATCCAAAGTCAGGCGGTGCGAAATAATCATCGTCGGATCGATTTCCTCCCGCTCAATATGGTCCATAAGCGTTTTCATATAACGATGCACATGAGTCTGCCCGCACGAATCTGTAGGCCCTTGTTGAATATAGCTCCAATCGGGGCATGATCCATGTAACCGCCATAAACGCCCGGAATCGAAATCGTTCCTCCTTTACGACAGGCTTGAATCATTTCCCGCAGCACAACCGGTCGGTCGCTTTGCAGTTTCAAAGCTGACTTCAAGCTATCATACTGGGCCCAAAGGCCTTTGCCGTGCGCCTCAAGACCAACCGCATCGATGCAGGCATCCGGGCCACGTCCGCCCGTGAGATCACGCAGCGCAATCTGGATATCGAATTCCTCAAAATTCAGTGGTATCACCCGACCCTGCGGCGTGCGCATCAGGCTCATATCGAGCCGCTCGGGAATACGATCAATGACAATCACGCGTTCCGCGCCGAGGAGCAACGCACTCTGCACCGCAAACTGCCCGACCGGTCCGGCGCCCCAGACGGCAATGGTATCACCTAGTTTGATCTGACAGTTTTCGGCGGCCATATAGCCGGTTGGCAGAACGTCGCCGAGAAACAAAACCTGTTCGTCTGTCACAGATTCAGAAATTTTAAATGGTCCAACGTCGCCGTAAGGCACCCGCACATACTCAGCCTGCCCACCTGGATAACCTCCCATCATATGCGAATAGCCGAAGATTCCTGCCGGTGAATACCCGTACACCTTCTCAGCCATCGACGCGTTGGGATTGGAATTATCACAGTGGGCATGCATGGAATGCTGGCAAAAATAGCAATGTCCACAGGCGATCGGGAAGGGGACGACGACCCGATCCCCAATCTGCAGGTTGCGAATGCCGGCGCCTATTTCCACCACTTCGCCCATGAATTCATGGCCCAGAATATCACCTCTGTGCATCGTTGGAATAACGTCATCGTAGAGGTGAAGATCCGAACCGCAAATAGCCGTGAGACTGACTTTCACAATAATGTCACTTGGATTTTGCAAGGTTGGATCCGGGACCTGTTCCACCCGAACGTCTTCCTTCCCATGCCATACAACTGCTTTCATGAGATCCTCCTGTTCGCAAGAGACTGCATGGTGCGGATGTGCAGATGCGATTTCACTCGATTTTGCCAGCCGCCGATCGGATCCTTAATCTCTTTGGAAACGTGGTTCTGACTGGTGGTGATGGCACCCGTTTCCAGCATCTGTTTCATTTTGTGCAAAATTTCGTTGAGTGCTTCCTGGGTCACAGGGCTTAGGAGTTTCATCAACGTGCTGCCCAGAATCCCGGCGGGCGGGACCATGTGGACTGTTGTGATAATTTCCGTTTCCTGATCATGGGGCCCGGCTTTGAACTGCAGGGTACCGTGGATCCGAAACCGGGAATCCGGCATGGCCGTCCAGCTCAATTGCTGGCCTTCGACATCCTGCGTGATCTCGACAGTTACGGGGAACGAGATGAGTTCCGCGCTGTCCATGAACATCCAGATGCTGCGGCGCTCATCGATTTTTTGGACTTCCTTCACGTTGGGAAAGCACAGGGCGACTTGCTCCTGATGATGGCAGAATTCAAAAACCTCATGCATCGATCGCGAGGTGCTCATCGTCTGCCGCAGCTGCAGCGGATGGGGGTCGCTGATGCCGCGATGGTGCATGCGGCCATTCGGGGTCGAGTCAATGCCAAACCTGGAATAAACAGGACAATGGCCCGTCACGCCGCGCGTCAAGAGCAGGACGCCGGCAAGGTTTGAAACCTGGCCAGGAATGGTTAGGAAATTGGGTATTCCATACATCAGCAAGCCGCCGCCGATGACGCCTGATGCCACGCGTTCACGTTTGGAAACGTTGTGTTTTGAAGTTTCGGGATAGTCCTGAAGTGAAGGCTCGGAAGTCGGGAGTATCTCGGCCTTGAGTTCCCTTTCCGCAGTGGACGATGTGTCCATGGTTGTGGCTTGTGTTTTCTTTTGAGCAGAATTCCTCGACATATCAAACTCCTGGTTGGAATGGTAGCGTTTAGGCGAACGATATCATGGATTTTCCAAGATTCCTTCCGTGGGAAAACCTGTACCGGGCACGTCCCATGCATGTGCGTTCGGGCTTTACGCTTGGCCTCACTCCGCGACAGAAAGGCCATGCAGGAGAATAGAGACAGGAGAGTAGGTTTTTTAAGGCAGGGATTTCTCTGCGAAAGAGGTGGTCTTCATGAAAATGCGTATAGAGTCCGATTCCCTTGGCGAAGTCGAGCTTCCCGATGAACGATACTATGGAGCCCAAACCCAAAGGGCGCTGGATCACTTTAAAATTGCTCACCATAAATTTCCGCGCGAAATCATCAAAGCCTTTGGTTTGGTGAAAAAAGCAGCGGCCTTAACCAATGCCGACTTGAATCTGCTGCCGCCATTCAAAGCGGAAGCCATCGTCGCTGTATGTGACGAAATTATTCGCGGCGATCTGGATCAGGAATTTCCGTTGCTGATCTGGCAATCCGGGAGTGGCACCCAATCCAATATGAACGCCAATGAAGTGATAGCCAACCGTGCCAATGAACGCCTGGGCTCGCCGAAGGGCAGTAAAAAGCCCATTCATCCCAATGACGATATCAATCTTTCTCAATCATCCAATGATGTGTTTCCCACTGTCATGCATCTGGCAGCGCTGGACCAGCTGCAAAATAAACTCCTGCCGGCCCTGCTGGACTTTGAAACGGAGCTCGCCTCCAAAGCGGATCAGTTCGCCGAAGTTTATAAAATTGGACGAACTCACCTGATGGACGCGACACCCATGACATTGGGTCAGGAGTTTAGTGAATTTGCGGCAGAAATTGAGTTTTGCCGCGAGCAGATCGCTGATGCGAGGCAGCCTCTTTATCAAATCGCTCTCGGTGGCAGTGCCATTGGCACGGGACTGAATACCCATCCTCTTTATGCGGACAAGGTTGCCGCCACGCTCGCATCTCTCACGGGTTTTCCTTTAACGGCAGCGCGGAATAAATTTTCGGCCCTGGCCGCTCATGATGCGATCGTTCATGCCAGTGGATGTCTGCGTACGCTGGCGACGGATTGCATGAAGATTGCGAATGATGTGCGGTGGCTCGGCAGCGGCCCGCGTTGTGGATTGTCGGAATTGAAGTTACCAGGCAACGAACCGGGGAGTTCGATCATGCCTGGCAAGGTGAATCCAACGCAGGCGGAAGCCCTGACCATGATCGTGGCCCGGGTGTTCGGGAATGACCTGACCATAGGGTTCGCGGGCAGTCAGGGCAACTTCCAGTTGAATGTATTCAAGCCCATTATGATTTATTCGCTGCTGGAATCGATTACTTTGCTGGCGGATGGGTGCCGGAGTTTCACCGAACATTGCATCCGCGGCATCGAACCGCGGGCTGAAGTCATGAAACGATATCTGGAAAGTTCCCTGATGCTGGTGACAGCCCTGTCGCCGAGCATTGGCTATGACAATGCAGCCAAGGCAGTTAAGGCGGCTCAGGAAACACAAAGAAGCTTGCGCGATATTGTGGTGGAGCAGGGGTATTTGTCGGCGGAGCAGTATGATGCCGCCACGAATCCTGAAGCCATGACCCGCCCCGGTTTGTGAGACAGCGCGGGGCCGTCTTTTACCAGCGGCCCGTCTTCCCCGTTTGGTCGGCCATCGGGACCGTTACCCAGGCTGGATTCCCCCGGCGCCCTCACCCCTACGACATGGCTGTCCGAGTCAAGAGCCCCCCGAAGGACCGTCTCGCCGTTTGAGGCCATTGAGTTGGCACAAAGACTGCAATCCCTGATGGAGAGTTTCATCCGGGAGGAGATTCCATGTCAAATTACGAAGAACCTTTACAGCAGAGCATCGTGAAAACCAGTCGTCTTCGTGCGATCTTCCGTCCGAAGCATGCGAGCATAGATCCAAACATGCCATACCTCAAAGCCCAAACGGGACATTGGGTCAACGCCCACCCTTGGAGCGTTCTGGGCATTTGCCTGGGAGCCGCGGGCATCCTGGGCTATAACCTGGGTGTGCGATCATGAAAATGCAATCCGCTGAGCGTGTGAAAGAGGAATTCCAGGATCTGGGACGACTGCACGTGACGTTCATCCAGGAACAGATGAAGAGTTCGAGCGCGCGATTGAAGGTTGGCATTCCACTGCTCTTCCTGGGACTGTCGCTCTCGATCTTCGGCATCGTGCGACTGTTCGATGGATTGGCTATTCGCCTCGTCGACGCCGGCTCAGGGGCTGCTCAATTTTTGAGCGGCGGTCTTCTGCTCGTCGTATCGCTGATCCTGCTCGTTGTCGCGGCCGGTTCACTCAAACAAATTAAACATTATGCGAAAGAAGTATTTCGCGAAATACGAGAGGACATTCAATGGATGAAAAGCTTGCTGTAAACAACACGACGGAACTCCAGGAAGCCATGGCCGCCAAGCGCGCGTCGCTGCGTGAAAATATTTATCACCTGGAAAAGGAAGCCGAGAAAAAAGTGTTGGACACTCTTGATCAAGTTCAGCATAAGGTTCTGGCGGCTACTGATCAAGTCACCCAGCAGGTGACTCGACCTGTTCATGCCATGCAGGAAAAAATAGAAGCCGTGCAGAGCAAGATTCAGTCAATCCCGCAAGCCTTGCGTACCAAGCCAGCGAAAACCCTCCTGGCGGTAGCTATTGTGGGTGTGTCTCTGGGCTTTTTGATCGGTCGTCGGGGTCGTCACCGACACCACATGACGCGTGCGCTTTTGGAGACAAGAGCTCCGCGCCCTGTTGCTGTTCAGAAAACTCAGAAGGTCTTGGATAAAAAAAGTAAGCTCGCTCGAGGATTTTTTGCGACCGTGGCTTCGGAAGCCGCCCATCAAATCTTCATGAACTCTTTGACCAGCCTCATTCGCCGCCGGAGCTGAACGCAATCCATGCGTTCTTTTCAGCTTTCCTGATATTGACAGAAGAGTCTTCTCTATTTAGTAGATAGGAGGACTCATCCACTGACACCCGCCTTAGAATACAATACCGACGCGTGAGTAAAAGGAGAGATTCACATGAGTGGTTTAAATTGGTCGAAATTGCCGGGACTCATCTGTGCAGTTTTTTTGCATGTACTTGGAGTTTTTTTCTTAGTCAAGGCAACCAACCTTGACTGCAACGCCATTGGCAGAGCCGCGGCCCTGCAAAGGCAGCTGGAAGGATCCGATTATCGCTTCGATCCATCTATCCGTGAAAGAGAAGTGAAATGCAATCAGAACATGACGCTCCATATCTGGGCTTCCATGGGTTGCTGGTTCCTGTCTCTTGCGGGCGTGGCTCATACCATGGTCCTTCTGCATCATCGTAATAAGCGACAGATTCCGGCCGGTGCTGTTATGGCGAAAACACAGGATGTGAAGAAGCCTATGACAGAACCCGATCTGGGATTGTTCCACTCGTTGAAAGATGGACTCGCCGAGCTGGAAAGCGCCCTGCGCCAGCAGTCGTCGCCTGTGGGGACCGGCATTTCCATGCACATTCATCAGCATAACATCAAAATGCTGCAGTCGCAGACCTCGCAGACATGCCAGATCCTGATGAATAGTCATGGTCTGTTGGGCAAGGGTCTGTCCCGCGTTCAGGCTCTGGTCGCGATGTGCCGCGACAGTGCCAACTTCACAGCTTCGAACCGTATCGAATGGAAGAAGAACAACCTTTCGGGTGTCCTCTCCCAAATTCGTCAAAACCATGACCAGCTTCTGGATCGTTCGAAGAGCATTGCCAGCATGCATGCGTCCACCATGCGTCTGCTCCATGAAGCCATTCTGAGTGAGAAGATCATTCATCAGAAGGTGAACCGGATTGAAGAGAAACTGAAGGAAGTGCAGAGCGGATCGTTCTCGGTCCACAAGACGATCGAGAAGATGGTCGAGTCCATCAGCGAATCGCGTGAAGACGTTCACAGCGCCAGCAAGTTGGTGAACAGCTATAAGCAGAAATCAGAAAACATGGGCGTGGTGATCTCGCGTATCGACGAACTGGTCGAAAAAATGAACCGCCACATGATGTCGCTTTCGATGGAGTATGCCCGGAATTCCGATGGCAATGGCGATTACTTCACCGTGAGTTCGGATATCCGTAGCCTGGGCGTGGAATTCCACAACTACACCATCCAGCTGAAAGAATATGTGGATATGGGCCAGCCGGAACTCGACAAGGCGCAGCATTTCCTTCTGGAAGCCGGACAAAAATCCGAGCACGCCTTTGTCTCAGTCAAGCGTATCGAGGAAGCCTATCGTAACGATGTGGCTGCGGCCAAGTATGCCACGTCTGATCTGTCGCTGCTCAGCAGTGAAGTGCATATCCATATGACCAAATTGAACGAGACCCGTGATCTGGGTGACGACACGTCGCGCATTTCCCAGGAAGTCCTGATGTTGCTCGATGCGGTTGGCTCGATGCATCGTCGATTCAATGAGGAAAGTGGCAATATCACGTTGCAGTGTGAAAAACTTTCGAACCTTCTCACCAAGCAGCATTTCGAGTTGGGTCACTGTGAAAAACTGCTGATGGAAAGTTCCCAGGCTGTGGCCTCGGCGATCCGTCATGCCAATGAAACCAAGCAGAATGCAGCGACCTGGGTGGTCAGCATGAATCAGACAACGGTTCATGAAACACGGGACCATGGCAACGGCGGCCATAACAATAATCAAAGCCTCGAAGCCCCGATTCAACCCGTAGAAGAAGTCATCGTGCATAAAATTGCTGATTTCAAAAAGATGTTTGCCAAGCTTGAGCAGAACTTCGATACCACCGAACCCGAAGCCAAAAATCAAACTCAAAACCAAAACCAAAATCAGAATCGCGTTACCAAGGTAACGCTGGCCTCAGTCGGGCATTAAGCAGTGGGCGAGGGGCTTCAGCTCCTCGCCAACCCGCCTCTCCAACCTCACCCTCCCTTTTCTTTCGCTTATTTCCCAAACACGCCCCCTGGATCTGCCTTAATTGTTAGCAAGGGTCGACCGATGCGCTATGGACACCTGTATGCGAGGTGACGGCCGTCTGCTCATGCACCACCAGGATCGTATGCCAGGTAAGGGAGTCTTATGTCTCTGCTTCTTAAAGCCACTTTTTTAATCAGCCTGCTTGGGATCATGACCCAGGCTCGTGCGGCTGATATTACGCCCATACCTCTGGATCCTGCCAAGGGTGCGAATCTGGTCGGGCCGCATAGTCAGGTCCTGATCGACCCCACGCGCGAACTCGATTTGAACGCCGCAATGAAGGCCTGGGACGCTGGGCAATTTCAGCAGGAAACCGCCAAGGATCCCAATTATGGATTCACCGGGCATGCCTACTGGTATCGCTTTTCCGCTCAAAACATGGCTCCCCTGGCCAAAGAATGGTTTTTTGGTTTGGAATATCCCCTGGTGAACCATATTGATCTCTACTACCAGGGTCCCGATGGTCAGTGGGTGCACCGCAAAGCCGGCAATGCCTACGAATTCGAGCAGCGTGATCTGAAAAGCCGCTTCATTTACCTGAAAGTCGACTTTGCTCCCCAGGAGCAGAAGCATTTTTTTCTGCGCCTGCAGACCGATGGATCATCGGAATTCCGCATGACCTTCAAGGATCTGAAGACCATCGCGCGGGCGGACCATGATATCCAGTTCTATCTGGGTATCTGCCTGGGGCTGCCGCTGATCATGGCGGGCTATTATTTTGTTATGATGTTGAATACCCGGAAATCGGATGTTACATGGTTGTGCATTTTCCTTTTCAGCCTTTTCATCTTCCGGATGGCCATCAACGGTTTCGCCTATGAATATCTATGGCCCAATGCGCCTGACCTGGCTCACGCGGTGGTTGCGTTGTCCGTGCCTTTGGTCTTCTTTACAGCATTGACCACGACCGCTGCCTTTTTGCCGATCGATAACTATCCTCGCTTTCGTCTGATCATTCGGATTTTTGCGGCTCTCAATGGAGCCTGTGTCCTGTTTTCCTTTGTTCTGCCGTATCGTATGCTCAAGGTCTATACCCTGCTGGGCATTACAACAGCCGCACTCATCATCGTCACCAGCGTGTATTCCCAGTTGAAAGGCTTCCGTCCAGCCCGGTATTTCGTGTATGCCTGGTCCGCGATGGTGGTGGGTTCGATTACCTTTGGTCTGCAAAAACTGGGGCTGCTGCCGGTCAGTTTTCTGGGTACCTATGGTCCTGAAATTGCCACGGTGATGCAAACGATTCTGCTGGCGCTTGGTGTCAGTGACAAAATCAATGAGACCAACCGGCAACTGCAGATTGCCCAGGCGGACGCGCTGACGGCCCAGATTGAAACGAACCGTCTGCAGGAAGTGATGAACACGCAGCTGGAAGTGCAGGTGCAGCAGCGCACGGAAGAGCTGTGGAAGCAGAGCAAGGGCATGAGCGTCATGCTCGATAATATCAATCAGGGCATCTGCACCGTCGATGGCGAACTGCGGGTTCAGCCCCAGCACTCCAAACGCCTCGGCGATATTTTAGGCACGACTGATTTGGAAGGCCGGGCCCTCACCCAGCTGCTGTTTGAACACTGCGAGCTGGGTCAGGAGCAGCGTGATATCGTGCATTCGACCGTCTCGGCCTCGATTGGCAGTGATGCGATGCAGCTGGAAATCAACGATCATCTGCTGCCGAGGCTTCTGCATTTTCAGCAGCGCGAGCCCAGGATTCTGGAACTGGACTGGGCGGGTATCGAGGATAAGGACGGCATCATCGACAAGTTGTTGGTATCCATTCGTGACGTTACCGATATTCGCAAGGCCGAGGAAGCCGCTGCTGTCAAACAACAGGAACTGGAAGTTATCGGTAAAATCCTGGATCTGTCGGCCACCAAGTTCCGCCGCTTTATCAAGTCCTCGTCCGTGCTTTTGGAAGAGGCGAAACAACGCCTGGATCTCGATTTATCGCGTGAATCCTGGCAGATTGTGTTGCGCAATGTTCATACCATCAAAGGCAATGCCCGAACCTATCGACTTTTGGATATTTCGACCATCGTGCATGAAGTCGAAAATGATCTGTTCGCCTTGAACCCGGACCGCATCACTCAGGAGAGTATTGCAGCCAGCCTGCACGGCCTGGGTCGCATTGAAAAAATGATAGGATTCTACCAGCGCATCCACGATGAAAAACTCAAGCGTGGCGCGGTAGCTGAAACGGAAAGCCTTATCGTGCAGGCATCCAAGATGCTCACTGATGTGTGGCCCGATCTGAGTCCCGAGAAACGGCGCCGTTATAAGCAGACGCTCCAACGTCTGGATGCTTTGAATACCAATAGCTTTATCAAGGTGATCCAGCCTCTGGTGGATTCGCTTCCCAGTCTGGCTCAGCAGCTGAATAAAACCCCGCCCGAGGTGCAGGTGAGCGGAGCTGACTTCTTTATCGAACCGGACCAGCTGAACTACTATGAAGATGTATTCGTGCACATGATGCGCAATAGTCTGGATCATGGCTTTATGCTGGGCGATGTCGGACGCATTACGATTGAAGTGACTCACGGCCGGGACCAAACCGAAATCCTTTACTATGATAATGGTCGGGGTTTGAATCTGCCGGCGTTACGGAAAAAGGCCCTGGAGAAAGGTGCCATGGCGAAGGACGCCGACGAGCTGACCATTGCGCGCTGTATTTTCGTGGCTGGAGTGTCCAGTGCCAGGATCGTGACCGAAATCTCGGGACGCGGCGTGGGCATGGATGCCGTCAGGGGTTCCATCGAAAGGTTGCGTGGCACCATTGACCTGCGGCTGCTCGGGGAAGCGAACATCCCCGGCTATCAACGCTGTGAATTCCGGATCATTCTACCGCCACAAAACAAAGCTCTGGAAGCCTTGTCGATCGACGAAGCCGCCTAAATCCTTGACTGCATAGGCCCTGATCTTCTGTGAGTCAGCGTAAGCGCCTGCGGGCTTGCATGCTGAGCAAATTTATTGCTGTACCCACCGGAATGCGGTCTTCCCAAACAATAAAATCCCTGCCATATTCAGCAGCAGAACAAGTCAAGAATTCGTAGTTAGTTTTCTCAGTTCGGATCAAAAAAATCACGGATGCCCGGGAGAAAATCCTATGCGACCACTTATTCCTGCGACCTTTGTCGCATTGGTGTCGATGGCCTGCGCCCCTGTCGAGAAAGCGGATTCCGAGCTGGACTTCAGTTCGGGTGAACATGTGATTCTAGGTGATCAGGGCTATGAAATAGCCTGTGATCAGCTCATGGGGACATGCACCAACCGGCTGGTGCGCGCGGACGGCAAACAGAGTTTTTCCTATGGCGAGCTGGTGGCGTTCAGCGGTGATTTCTATGCGACACCGGAAAGCGTCTACTTTGAAAAAGTGGAATCATTTTTCAAGTGGCACCGCAATGATATCAAAGACGCAAAAAAGGGTTTCGAGCGGGAAGTGGCGACCATCGAGAATTTTCTGCACGGTCATTCCCAGGAAGCGTATCCGGATTTCAATCTGAGTTATGCCTGGAATTATCCGGATTACCTGGCCCTGGCTCTGGATAATGCCTCGCATTTTGGTTTCCATAATATGCTGGCTTATGTGAACTATCATGGACAGGCCTTGCATATCGCTTTGGAGGCCCACCGTCAGGCGACGGACCATCCAGCTCTGGCCCAGAAGCTTCTGACGCAAGCGCTTTTCATGAATGCCTTTGCCGATCATTTCCTGACCGACGGATTTGCCTCAGGTCATGTGCGAGCGCCACGGGTGCAGATTATGAATTGGGCGCAAACCGCGAATTTAAGCGACCGGGCAGCTGGAACTTTGGCCAAGATCGTTCATGATCGTGATGGCGAGGTTCGGGTTTCCGGGGAACATGGTTTGCATGTGACCAACGCCCGCGGGGATACGTGGTTGACCCGCTGCGATTCGCAACTGTTCTGGAATAACACGCTGCAGGATCCGGCGATTCAAATTCCGATGCAGGCCGTGGCCGCGTCCGTGCAGGAAGTTTTTCAAGCTTATGAACATGGGGTCGTGGTTCCAGGTGTCTATGCGGCCACAGAATTGGTGCCTTTTCCGTCCGCGGAAGAACGTGATCTGATCGAACATTTTCCCCGCACCATGACCGACGCGGACTACGATAAGATTATGAAACAGATGGCGTTCTATACGCAAATCAAGGCCTTGTCCGGCGTGGATATGGGCGTTCTCAAGCAATTCACGGCGGCTCTGCCCCAGCTTATGGAAGATTTCCGGACCGATGTGCAGCAGGATATCCTGAACCATCCAATCCTTTCGCAAAGGCTGCCGGCCGCCTATTTGAATGCCTATCAATCCGTAAAATAGTATAAATTACATTATGTTATAAGATTCCTGTCCCATTCTTCATGGGCCGTTCGTCTCTGGGTTGTCCATCAACAGGAGGTGATCCCATGAAGACTCAGATCGTGATTGCAGGCGGAGGATACGCTGGCCTTTTCGCTGCGGCCCGTCTGCGTAAGTATTCCGGTATGAATGTCGTCCTCATCGATGCTCATGATCATTTTGTGCAGCGTGTGCGTTTGCATGAATATCTGGCCGGTGGTTCCATGCCGAAGCTCGCCTATCGGGAATTACTAGCAAGCCATGGTCTTGATTTTATCCAGGGTCGCATTCAATCGATTCAACCGGATCAGCAGACATTAATTCTGGAAGCGGCTGAAGGCGCGCGCATCGTTCGTTATGATTGGCTGCTATATGGTCTTGGCAGTCGAACCAAACGTTGGGATCATATTCCAGGATTGAACGAATGGGCTCAGACGCTGGATGCTGGTCCGCAACTGGATCGCACGCGTCAGCGCCTTCAGGAATTGCCAGCGGGCGAGTCGGTGGTCATCATGGGAGCGGGGCTGACCGGACTCGAAGCGGCCACGGAAATCAAGGAAGCCCACCCTCATCTGGCCGTGACCCTGGTGAATGCGGGTCGGGCGTTCCCAGGTTATGCTCCGGGTGCAGAACAGGAAATTCGAAATGTGCTGCGCAGGCTCGATATCCGATTGATGGAAGGTCGGCAGGTGACTCGGGTCGAGGCGGCACGCATTCACTGTGATGATGGAAGTTCCATGCCCTGCGCGGTGGCGATCCACTGCATGGGTTTGGAAGTTTCCAGCCTGGCCCGTGATGCTGGCATTCGCACCGCCGCGAATGGCCAGATTCAGGTGGATCCTTATCTGAGGTCACTGAGTCATCCGAATATTCTAGCCGTAGGTGACGCCGCCGAACTTGATGCCGCGTCCTGTCCGGCCCCGCGCATGTCCTGTGCTGCGGCCTGCCCCATGGGCACTTATGCGGCGGATACGCTCCACCGTTTGCAAAGTGGCCAAAAATTGTTACCCTTTCGCTTTGGTTTTACCGGACGCTGCGTTTCCTTGGGTCGTCGGGCCGCCGTGGTGCAACTCGTGAATGCGCTGGATCAGCCTCGACGCTGGTTCTTTCGCGGTCGACTCGCCGTGTGGATCAAGGAAATGATCTGTCGCGGAACGGTTCAGGTTCCCCAGTGGGAGCTCCGTTGGGGTCTGGCTCTCAACCGCTGGTATCAGCCCAAGGATATATGATGGATAAGCTGCTTCAGGACTATCTGCGGGAACGCCCGATGCTGTTACGGGTCGCCTATAAAATCATGGGCTCGCAAAGCGAGGCCGAGGATATTCTGCAGGACCTTTATCTAAAAATCATGGCTTATGAGGGTGAAGCCATAGAAAACCCCAAGGCCTGGATGATCCGTATCGTCGTTAATACCGCGATTGATCAAAAACGGTCGTTTTACCGACACAAAGTTGATTATGTGGGCTCATGGCTGCCGGAGCCCTTGATCGAATCAGCCAGGACCGTGCGCGAGGTCCATGATGATGTGTCGATGGCCTTGATGGTGGTCCTTGAACGGCTCAATCCGATCGAACGCGCTGTGTTCGTCCTGCGTGAGACCTGCGATATGAAATACAGTGAGATTGGGTCGATCCTTGGGATGACGGAAGCCGCCTGCCGCAAAACATGGCAGCGTGCGGAAGCGCATATGGATCAGGGGCGCAAGCGATTTCAAGCCGATCCGCAGATCCATCAAAACATGACTATGGCTTTCCTTCAATACTGGTCCAAGGGGCAGACCGATGAACTGATCAAGCTCCTGCAAAGCGAGGCCGTTTTATATTCCGATGGTGGAGGCAAAGTCTCGGCCACCGTTCAGCCCATTGCAGGCGCGAAATCGATCATCAGGTTCCTGCTCAGTTTGGTGCGCGCGGCTGGCCCCAATGTCAACGTTGGAGCCCGCTTTCTGCCACCGGATCTCACCTGTCTCCTGGTCGATGGAAAACTGGAGACAGTGATTTCGCTCGATTTTGAAGGCGAACGTATCCGTAACCTCTATTTTGTACGAAATCCGGATAAGATTGCCCGGCTCCAGGCACGGCTCAATGATGAACCTGCATGATAGCCACTCATTCCGCAAAAAGATAACAGCAGAAGAGTTCCGCCAGTTCCTTCTTGACCGTATCCACCACCTCGTCGGCGCTGTCGTCCTGCACGAGATCCTCCAGAACGCCGTGAACGCAGCCGACGATCAGTCGCGCTGCGGTTTTCGGGGCTCGCTTGGGAATGTGGCTGGAAAACTCCTGGAGCACCATTTCAATTTCCACGCGAAAACGCAGCCGGGATTGGACCAGATATTCGAGCGCCCCCAGCTGCGGCGCATGGCTGTAGAGGACCATGACCAGTTTGCGACGCTTCATGACCAGATCGACGATGGCGCTCACCACAGGTTCAACCCGCTCCCTGGGGGGCAGCTCGCGTACAGATTGAAGGGCTTCGCCGAGCTGCTGCCGATGATATTCCTCGACGCGCTGAATCAGAGATATAAAGATGGCTTCCTTGTTGGGAAAGTAGCGATACAGCGAGCCAATGCTGACTCCCGCCAGCTCCGCGATCTTGTTGGTGGTGGCGCGATCAAAACCAAAGTCAGGAATCAATTTGGCTGTCGCTTCCATCACATCATCGACAAGACTCTGTGATCGCTTCTGTTTGGGAGATTTGCGAAAACCTATGGTCATATTAACGCTCCATGAAACCGGAGTAATCCCTGCCCAGGGTTTCCGATGAACCTTGCTTGATTTCCCAATTTTTCTATCATATTGGGACCCTACATGCGACCCCAGGCAATGAATGAACGCGAGTATCGGCTCAGGGCTTCCAAATATATACTGGTTTGGTAGGGAAATTGTAATACCGAGGACATGCCCATGCATTCAACGCTCACGATTCATCCTGTGCCGGTGCGTGCCATGAGTTTGCCAAAGCTCTGGTACCAGAATAATCCCGTGAAAACGCATTTCTTCAATGCTTTATCCACGCTTTTCCCACAAGGTGAGAATTTTTTCATCGCGTCCATTCGAAATTTCGAAAATTGTGCGCAATCGACTTCGCTGAAGGAACAGATTCGTGATTTTGTGACCCAGGAAAAAAATCACGCGGCTATTCATAAGGCTTATAATCGCTGCCTCACCAAAGCCGGCTATGATGTGGCCTGGATGGAAGACAAGCTGCATAAAAAAATCAGTTTTGGCCAGAAGCATGTGCCGCCGATCGCGCTGCTGGCTGTCACCGTCGCCACGGAGCATATCACCGCTGTGCTGGGAGAGAAAGTTCTGCAGGGCGATCTGGTTCCCGAAGGCATCGATCCCGAGCTGCGAAAAATTTGGATCTGGCATGCTTTGGAGGAAGTCGATCACAAGGCCGTTGCCATGGATCTCTTCCTGGCCGCTGGGGGCACGTATTCGCAGCTGGTTCGAGCCATGATGTATAGCGTATCAGGCATTCTCTGGGATAGTTTCACCCGCATGTTTCATATGCTGAAACGTGATGGATTGCTCTTCAAACCGAAAACCTGGTGGCAGATTTTTGGTCTGATGTTTGGTCAGAAGGGTTTGGTTCGTCTGACCGCCTTGGATATTCTGAAGTTCTTTGCTCCCGGTTTTCACCCGGCACGACACGATAATTACAATCTGGTGGTGCACGGGCGCCGGATGTTGGGCGCGGAGGCTTCAGCAGGAAGTTTCTAGTGATGTTGACTGAAGGGATTGCGCCCGCTTCGATAGGAGGCGGGCGTTTTTTATTGGGGCTCAGTCTGGTCGAAAGGAAAACGCCCAGGGTGGCCCTGGACTTGCAAGTTGGAAGGCCTGTTTGCTAACGGCAAGGAGAATGAAACCATGGCAAGTCAATATCTAAAAGGCCAGCGAGTCGCCATCCTGACCACGGATGGATTCGAGCAGTCGGAATTGATAGAGCCCAGAAAAGCTCTGGAAGCCGCTGGCGCGAAAGTTGATGTCATTTCGCCCCAAGGCGGATCGGTCAAGGGTTGGAATCACACCGACTGGGGTCAGTCGGTTGATGTTGATATGACGCTGGCCGACGCGAATGCGGATGATTATGCAGCGCTCATGCTTCCAGGTGGTGTGATGAATCCTGATAAGCTGCGCATCGATGAAGAAGCTGTGCAGTTTGTGCAAAGTTTTGTCGATGCGCGCAAACCGATCGCTGCCATCTGTCACGGACCGCAGATTCTCATTGAGACAGGCATGGTCAAAGGACGGCAAATGACGTCGTGGCCTTCCTTGAAAACAGATTTAATCAACGCCGGAGCGAACTGGGTGGATCAGGAAGTGGTCACCGATCAGGGCCTGGTTACCAGTCGCAAACCCGATGACATTCCTGCGTTCAATAAGAAAATGATCGAGGAGTTTGCCGAAGGCGTACACGATCCATCGGCGGGTCGTGATCGGTCGCAGTCTGCGGTCAACAGTCATCCCTGAATGATACCTTGGACCATACAGGAGGGAGATCCCATGGATCTGGACGCCATCGTACCCGAATTTTTTAAAGACTCTTCGAAATCCGAATCCGAGATTCGTGCGCTGGAACATGAGCTGTCCAAAGCCATACGCGAAGGCGATTCGGCCAAAATCATGTCGTTCTACACTGACGACGTTCGGGCTTTTGATATGATGCCGCCTTTACAATTTATCAACAAGCGCTCCTATCAGAAAGAAGCCTGGGAAGACTGCTTCAGCAACGTCTTTCAGTTTCCCGTCGAGTTTGAGCAGCACGACCTGCGGGTTCATGCTGATGGTGACGTCGCCTACAGCCATTGCATGATCCACATGCGAGGTCAAACCCGAGACGGGCAGGTCATGGAGGCCTGGACGCGCAACACGACCGGCTGGGAAAAAGTTGAAGGTCAATGGCTCATTGTGCACGAGCATAACTCTGTGCCTCTCGATAAAGAGAGCGGCATGGGGCTCATGAACTCGGCCCCCTGATTCCACTCGCCTGCGACACTGATGCAAGACATTGCAGCTGCAGTTGGAACGAAAAAATAGATCCGGCTCAGCTGCCCTTGTCACGCCTGCCTTTCAGAACCTCATTTCCTTAGTCTTATGAAAAACGAAGAGTGTTGCTCTGGCGGATTTACAGAGTCATTTGCATACGTGAGAAAAATGAGGTAGAAGGGAATACAAAGCAGCGTCATAAAAAGAGGGAGCATCAAATCGATGGACGGCCTCGATCTTTATGGTAGTGAATACCTGCGTATTCGCTTCCAGTCCGCTATTCTTGATAAAGTTATCAAGCTCGAGACCAGCATTCGAAACCTGTCACCCAAAGGATTGTCGCGGACCTGTTTTTTGGAAAAGCATGCCCTTCGCGTCGGTCGCTTTATGTTAGGACTGCAGAATCTATTGGCCGCCACCAGCGAAGAGAAAAGTGACTTCGTGCTCTGGTCCAGCGATCTATCCAACAAGGATTTTGCGGTTGTCATTTGGGACTTTTACCAAGCGTCCGCTGATGTCGATCGCCTGGCGATTCTTGCCCGATGCCTGCAAACAAAGCATAACCATGACGAGTTTTTATCCTTGGCTGCCATGCGCACGGTAACAACCTTGGCTAGCATGCTGGATCCTTATCGTTGGGGTGTAAGTTGCTGGCGAACCATGGCCTGCCTTGGTTTTGATTCCATGACGGATTTAAAAAGAGTTCGTTTGCGCTCGCGAATGGAAATGGTGCAAGCCGAATTTTCTGAAGTCACCATCGAAGACATCGTTGAGGCGAACGCCGCCATGCGCATGCTGGTTTGTCCTGGACTTCCGTCTACCACGGGTGTTGCTGCAGCTCTGTATTGTATAAGTTTGGACCTGTGGCCGACTGATTTGCCCTTTGAACGCGTGGATCCTCTGACCCTGCAGCCCGATCTGACCTGCAAAGTGTTCTCCGCGCGAAGCGCAATTTCGGCTTCTTAGATTCCGCACGTTGTGCTGAGCTGTCAGGAATGTGACAGTTGTCAGCCCTATGGGCCGTCCTGATGAATTTAACTATCCAATAACATTAACTAAAATTAATGACTGCCATTTGCAAAAGGGAGGGTCTGTTGTGTTGACCTGATTCATCTCCATTTGCCTAGGATGAAACGATGAAGAGCAAGTTTCTTTGCCCCGGCCTGATGCTGCTGGCCTCCAGTTTGAATTCCTGCTCCCAGCCTTCCAGTGAACTGCAATACCGGGACGCACAGTCTGTGCACCGATACGTGCATTGGAACATCAAAGAAATCGACAGTACGAAAATCGATGCTTTCGAAAAATCGGTTGCCGGTGAGCCTTCCCAGGACCGCAATGCGTCGAGCAAAGCCCTTCAGGTGAAGGCGGCTCTGCAGGTTCTCAATGAACTCAAACCCGAATTTCTGTCTCTGAATGAAATACAATACGATGTTGATAAGATGGAAACGGCCATCGCCACGGCTTCGTGTGATTTCTCGCAGGTCGTCGCCGAACGCCGCCGTTTGAATATTCTGCAGAATGATGATTTTATTTTGAGTCGACTGCAGAAGACCGGGACCTGGGACTCGACCTTCTGTCCCGCCAACACGGGAGCACTGGCTCAACGTGATGGCGACCGGTTCCTTTCCGATCGGCCTTTTGACAGCGATCCTGATTTTGCCCGCAAAGATGCCTTGATGGATAAGGTGAACTTTGGCTGGACGCCAGGACAGTATTCGACCGTGTTCGCGAGTTCCACGCCTATCAAGGCCCGCTTTGTGAATGCTGCCGTGACTTGGACGGAGTGGAATCCAGAACTGGATATCACTGGCTTCGATCTGGGTTTCAGCAATATCAATTACCGTGATTCCAGCCTGACCGACGACATGATTCAAAGCATGGCGCGTGCGGTCAACCTGGAAGGTGATCGCTATAAAAAATACCCCCTGTTTGATAAGAACTTCAACGTCAGCTGGGTCCAGGTCGATGGCCGTGACGTGGCGATGGTGACCTTTCATACCGTGCCTGCTTTTGGCTTTGATCGCGAAGGCAAGAGCGTCAACCCCAATCCTCAGCGAAACAAGGCCCAGCTCGAATTTCTGGAA
This sequence comes from Oligoflexus sp., assembly GCF_035638955.1. Taxonomy (GTDB): domain Bacteria; phylum Bdellovibrionota_B; class Oligoflexia; order Oligoflexales; family Oligoflexaceae; genus Oligoflexus. The sequence goes on from NZ_DASQYZ010000013.1 coordinate 232,824, forward strand.
TGGTATATCCTGGGGCAGTGTGAGCCGGAATCCAAGAGCCGCGTCCGCAGCTGTCAAACCGTGATTCGTCCTCTCGGCGCAGGCGCGTCCTTTATCGTGGCGGGTGACCTGAATGTGGCGATTGAGTCGCCCTTCTATTCGGGATCCCAGGTTTTGCAGCGTATCCTTACCCATGCGGGAACAGCCAATGCTCGTCTTCAGGATCGTAAATTTGGATTGCCTGTGATTCCCAAGGACAAGCTTCCGGCCGAAGTGGTCGCCAAAATTGAAGACGGCAGTTTAACGACGAACGACTTCGGTGGCTTTCATCCTTATACGACTTTTATTCCCTATGGCTTTGATTTCAAAGGTCGTGGTCGCAGTCGAACGGAACAGCTCGATTACTTTATCGTGTCTCAGGACATTGATATCAAGCGTCTGGAGACGCATTTCGTAAACCCTGAATTCAAGGACCATGGCTGCTTCACGGATCAGGCGCAGGTTGATGCCATGGTCGCCGAGCAGAAGGCGCAAAACCGTGCAGTGGACGTCTTCAAAAAGGATAAGACCACCACCTGTTTGAAATCCGGGACCGCGGCCTACGGTACACTGCGCGAAGGCAGCGATCATTTGCCTTTGATTTTGGAATTTAGTTTTAGGTAATCAGGCGGCCGCGTTGATCGGCTGCGGAGTCGACACAAAGAGTGTGTCCGGCAAAAGAATTTCAAAAAAGAAGGGACGGCCGGCAGAACGGGCGTCCCGATCCAACAGATGAATATGGATCCGTCCGCCCACTGCTTCCAAATATTTCCTGACCGCATCCATGCCCACACCGCGACCTGAAATATCGCTGATTTGCTTGGCCGTCGAAAGCCCGGATCGGAAAATAAGGTCGGCGCGCTGCAGGTCGGAGAATCCCGCATCATGAGGAATAAGACCCTGGCTCTGGGCGACAACGCTGAGGCGCTCCAGATTCAGGCCCTGTCCATCATCCTGATACAGGATTTTGACAAAGCCATCGTCCTGGGAAACCCTGATTTGAATCGTGCCTGCCTCGCTTTTGCCATGCATCTGTCTGATCGACGGTTCTTCGATACCATGATCCATGGTATTGCGCAGAATATGGACAAAGATCCGCCTAAGGATATTGTCCGTCGGTGTCTCTGTATGGAAACCTTCAGCTTCGATGAACACCTGAGGCGGAGCTTTGCGAAGGTCCCTGGCGAGGGCATCGGTGCATTGCACGATTTCGTTCAGCATGTCCTGCAAGGGGCGGAACACGAGCGGAAAGAGGAAGGCCTGCAGACTTTCCATCGCGGCCCTGGACTTCGCGTCAGCCCCTGATGCCGCTGCCTGAATGTTACGGTAGAAAGCGGCCAGCTCGGGGGTGGCTATCTCCACAAGCCCTTCATCGGAACCACGGCGACCCAGTTTATTACGGTTGATCGACTCGTATGTGGCCAGCATATCGTGAGCCTCGTCCAAATCACGATTCATGCGCTCAATATCCCAAGGGGCGTCCCGATCCTTTTGCAGGATCGCATAGTATTGTTCCACGTCATGAAAAATTCGAGTGATTTTCTTAAGGTAGAGGGACCGCGCCGCGCCTTTGAGGGTATGCATGTTGATGAAGAGCACCTTGAGCGCTTCCATATCGCGGAGCTGAATACTCCGCGAGTTGACCAGCTTACGATTCTCGTTTAGAAATTCCTGGCAGTTCTGAATGAAACGATAAAAAGCCTCGGGGGAAATATTCAAGATTTCCTGAATGAACTGCAGTTCCTCTTCACGATCATGCGCCTTTTCTTCCAAGGCCCGTAGCTGGGTGACATCCCGCGTGGTCACCAGAATCTTCTCGATGATATCGTGCCCACTGACGACAGGATGCCAGGTCAAATCCAGAACGCGAAGCGCGCCGTCAGACGCTGCGTAATGTGTTTCGTGGGGCAGGGCAGAGCTGTTCAGTTCGAAGGCCAGGCTAGGTTCCCCCAGCATCGCGTCCAGGGCCTGGGTGGCCTGACTTTGTTCGTCGGACGTGAGATGGCTACCATGGAAAAGAAGCGAGGCCGCATCAAGACCGGTAAAATCGGTTTGTTTGAAGATGGTCTGCAGGTACCTCGAGTAGTCCTTGTGAATGGATCGACCCGGGGGCGTAATGGCAAAGATACCGAGCTGAATATGATCCAGGATGGAACGAATATCGCGAGTCTTCTCTTCCACCAGCGCTTCAAGGTTTTCGTTCAGCTGGCGGATCTGATGCTCGGAATGAGCCAGGTCGGTAAACGCTTTCGAGAACCGTCGAGCCAGCAGAAACGATTGGCCGATGATGAACGCGAGTAAACCCAAACCAAAAAGAGGCCGGGAATCGATCACCGCTCGCAGCAGATCATGCACACCTGTAACAGCCATCACACAAACACCGAGAGCAAAAATCCAGGCACCGTCCTCCCTGTTTCGAACGGCTCGAATGACCGCCACCATTGTATAAAGGATCATAACCGCGCTGATCGCCTGGTACACATAGAATTTCCAGCGAATTTCAGTAATGTCGGCAAACCAGAAGTAAAGCCATACGCTGACTGAGAGGGCGGTATAAGCATGAGCGAGGCGCTGGGAAAAAAAGTAACGCGGGAAAAGATCCCTGGCAAAATATATAAACATAGGCCCAAACAGCATCCAGGTCAGGATCAGTCGCAGACGCGTTGGGTATTCAATATCAGGCAGGAAAGTCGCCACCACAGAGCCTTCGGCGCCAAAGATGTAAAGCCCAATGCTGATGCAGGCGAGACCGAAATAAAGAGTGGAACGGACCTGAGTCCGCAGCGCAAACAGACAGAGATGATAGATTCCCATCAGCATGAAGCTGCCGATTAAGGCCAGGGCTAGCGCGATTTCCATTTGATAGGAAAGTTTTATGGCCTTGGGTGTTCCCAGGGAAGGCGCGTGTGGAAAGCCTGACATCATGGATTCATGATTGGCGACCTGAATGATGATATCAAAGCTGGCCTGCTTCGGTTTAAAGACCCAAAAATCATCCCTTACATAGGTTTGTCCGGTCCCAGGTTCGCGCTGCCGGCCGATGCGGCCGAGACTCTCGATCAGCACGCCATCAATATAAATCTGAGACGATGCCAGGATCCAAGGGGAATGCAGCGCGAGTTCCCGAGGTTCTTTGAGTTGGACATGGAGACGATAGGTTGCCACTCCAAACGTGGGATGATCGGTGACCAGGGCCCAGCTGCCAGGAACTTGAATGCGTTCCCGTCCTTCGGGAATGGAACTTATAAAATCATTGGGGGTATAAAGTTGCGACCAATAAAATTCCCAGATGCCCCTGAGGGGCAAACTGGGATTTTCGTCGAAATTCCAGGATCGAAGATCGAGATGGCCGTCCTCTATTGTCTGGCTCTGACCGGATCCGCTTGGGACCAGCAGGAGCCAGCTCATCAGTATTTGCCAAAACATTCTCTGCATAACTTCGTCCTGGTTGCACAGGACTTTATCGGGACCGAACGTTTAAAATTCACAGGAAAAAGCGAAATGGTTTGGCTACCGGAAAATTCTGTGCCTTTATCCTTGGATAGAACCGGGGTTACCTCGAACGTTACCCAAAAGTAAGCCGGGTTCAGCGCGTGCGCAGTATTTCATGCAGCACCCGTCCTTCACTCCCACTCGGTGGGATGGTTCCCGCAAAAAAAGCCAGAGTCGGTGCGATGTCGATAACCGCTGCTTTTTGGCCGTAAACCCCAGGTTTAATCTGCGGCCCGGCCATGGCCAGAGGTACCATCCGATCATACGAGTAACCGCTCAAATGTTCGGCCGTCGAGCCTTTCATCACGTAGTTGGGTTTCAGGATCAGGAGGATGTCGCCACTCCGATCGTGATTATACGTGTGTTCGATCTGCTGCCGAAACAGGCCGGCGGGAAGAGTCCCCATGCGGACATCGGGGGCACTGACGACATGCGCAACGCCATCGATCCCGGTGGCTTCTTCACGATAGAAACGGCTCAGTCGGTTCAAGACATCGTCGCGGCTTAATTTATTTTGCTTGAGGGCTTCCGGGTTGAGATAAAAATTGAAATTACTGACATAAGCGATCCAGGAGCCGCCTTTCCACTCCCCGAATGTTTTCCGCAGAAAGGCTTCACCCTGCTGCAGAAGACTCGCCTCGTCCACGCGACCCGCATCCATTTTTTCAGACCGCAGCCACTCAGGGTTCGGCATACCACCGTGGTCGCCCGTTAAGACGATGATGCTCTGGTCCAGGCCCACGGCTTTCTTAATCGCTGCAAGGAGACGGGCGATCTCGCGATCCTCGACCAGCATGAGCTCTTCGAGTTCACGGCTGTTGGGCCCAAAGCTGTGGGATAAACCATCGTGATTCGAGAAACTCACGGCAAGAAGATCCGGTTCGGGCCCTTGACCTAATTTTAAGGTCTGCAATGCTTGAATCGCTGCATTGACAGTCCATACAGTTCCCTCAGGAAAGTTGGAAGACTGGGCGTTGTGGCTCGATACCTGATGCGGAAAATCCCGGCCCATGGCTTCTGTCGTTTTGGAGGCGACCACGTGTTGATTGCTGGTCCAGGAGGTCCCGCTGCCCAGGCCTTTGGGGGCATTCCAGGTCAAGGTTTCGCCCCTGGTCTGAAGGGATGCGTTTAAGCTCTGAACCCAATCAGGAAGTTTGCCATTCGGCAGATAAAATCGGCTCGACACCCAGGTCTGCGATTCCTTATCAAGCCAAACAGCAAGGTCCGCGCGCTTGCCACCTAACAGGACGGCCGCACGGTCCTTGAGGGCGATGGTGATCACGCGCGAAGGATAACCGGAATTCTTCAGTTCATCACCGAGGGTGGTTCCCCGAAAATGTTTGGGAGAAATACCGCGTTTGGAGTTCGCATCAGCTAGACCCACCAGGGGGCTGTCGCTATCTTCCACGCAGTACTGGGATTTTTGAGTTCGAGCGTCATACCAGATGTTGACGGGAATCCCGTGCTGATAGGCATAGGCTCCGCTTAAAATGGTGGCATGACCAGGACAGGTCATGTTTTGCAAAAGGTCGAATTCGGCAAAAGGATAATAAGCGCCATATTCGGTCAAATAACGAAACCCACCAGGTTCACCTTGAGGGCCAAGCGGTGGGACAAAGCGTTTTTGAAATCGCGCGATCTGATCCGCCCGGAACTGATCCACGACGAGGGTTACGATCAGTTTGGGTTTTTGCAGACGAGCCATCTGGGCCCAGGACGTGGTGGGAGCCAAGCCTGCCAAGCATGCCATGAAAGTGAGAACGCGGAGGACAGAGCGAAATATCATCAAACTTTCCTTTAAAATTTCAAAGGGGCCTGAGGCAAAGACTAATGCAATTTGGCATTGAAACAACCAAAGAGAACGCAGATTGCCAATGAGGTCACAATTTGTCGAGATCGATGTCCCATCAGCTCGGGTGCCGAAGCTTCATTTTCCGCTCAGGTCGGCGCTCACTGGCACTTTACACCGGACTCAGCCGGATAGTCTGTGACATCGGATTCATGGTCCTTTATACTGCTGCTGAACAAGAGAGGCGGGATTCCATGCTCAAGTTTGGCAAACTTTTGTTGCCATCTGTTTTCATCCTAGGCGCGTTCGTATTCATGGACAGGACTGAGCGCGTCTGGTCTCCAGGTGTCGCCGCGGCCCTGCTGGTTTTGACCTGGCTTTGGCAGCGAGCCCACCAGCAGCATCGGCTGGCTCAGGCTGATGGACTCCTTTACCGGGAAACGTTTGAACAGACACTCGTAGGCATCGCTCACCTGACGAAGGATGGGCGCTTGCTTCGGGCTAATCCCGCGTTTGTGGATCTGCTGGGTTATCCGAAAGGTGAGCTGATGCGCAAAACCTTTCAGGAACTCACACATCCGGATGATCTGGCCAAGGGAGTCGAACTCGCCCAACAGGTATGGAATAAGCTGATTCCGAACTACACCTTGGAAAAGCGTTACATTCGTAAGGACGGAGGCATCGTTTGGGGCCTGCTTTCCGTTACCCTGCCCACCTCCGAATCAGGTGAAGGGAAGTATTTCATTGCGAATGTTAAGGACATCACGGCGCGTAAAAAGGCTGAAGTGGCTCTTTCGGAGTCGACATTGCAACTTGAGCTGGCCACCGAAGCGGCTCAATTGGGTATCTGGGAATACGAAATCGGCACAGGAAAAACCTATGTCCGCGGTCGACTTTGGGCCAACATGGGATTTGTCTCCGACAGCCAGAGCCTTGTCACGCTCGACTTTTTCGAGCGCATTCATGCCGATGATCGGGAATTGGTAAGGGCCCACTTCCATAAGGCTTTGGAAACGCGCACCCGATATAGCTGTGAATATCGCTTCCTGGCCATGGATGGGCGCACTGTTTGGCTGGAAGGTACGGGCCACCCTTGGGAGGACGATCAGGGAAACATCATCCGGGTGATGGGTGTGATCCGCATCATTACCGACCGCAAACTGGCTGAAATTGATTTTCAGCGCAGCGTCGACGTTTCCCCCGCGATCCTGTGGATTACGGAACAGGATGGACAATGCGCGTTTCTGAGCCAGCGTTGGTATGCTTTCACAGGTCAAACGCCTGACGAGGCCCTTGGTTTTGGCTGGTTGAATGCTGTTCATGAGGACGATCGCACGGTCGCCCGACAGGCGTTCGTAACGGCCAATGCGAATCGCATAGGATTCTATTGTGAATATCGACTCCGAACGGCAGCAGGTGATTATCGTTGGACTCTGGATGCCGGGAATCCGCGTTTCAATGCCGAAGGCCAGTATCTCGGCTATGCCGGCAGCATTTTTGATATCCACGATAAAAAAATAGCGCAATCACGCCTGGAAGAAACGGCGGGGCAGTTTAATGCGCTGGCCAATTCCATGCCACAGCTGGTATGGACAGCACACCCGGATGGCAAGGTCGACTATTATAATGATCGAGCGAGCGAGTATGAAGGTTTTTGCCGCTGCGAGGATGGCAACTGGAACTGGCAGCCCTGTCTGCATCCGGATGATTTATCCGTAACGATTCGCTGCTGGCATGATGCTGTTCGTAAGGTCGAGGTCTATTCCTGCGAGCACCGCGTACGCATGCAGAATGGTTTGTATCGCTGGCATTTAAGTCGGGCTATTCCAGTCCTTCAAGACGATGGGACTGTAAAAAAATGGTATGGGACTGCCACCGATATTCATGAATATAAGCTCGCTCTGGTCGAACTGGCCCGAGCCAAGGAAAGTGCGGAAGAAGCCAGCCAAGCCAAAAGTCGCTTTCTTGCCAACATGAGTCATGAAATCCGTTCACCCATGAGCTCGGTGCTAGGGTATGCCGACCTCCTCCTGGAACGGAGTCTTGCCGAAACCGACCGACTTGCCTATGCCGCGAGCATCAAGACCAGTGGTGGGCATCTGTTGGCCGTTATCGATGATATTCTGGATCTTTCGGCCGTGGAATCGGGAGAATTCAAAATCGAACGACAGGCCTTTGCTGTCGTGGATCTCATTGCTGAAAGCGTGCAGTCCATGTCGATCCTGGCCCAAAAGAAAGGCCTTGAACTGCAGGTGGTTTTTGAAACGCCCGTGCCGGAATTCATTGATTCCGACCCACTCCGTTTCCGTCAGGTTCTCTTGAATCTGATGTCCAATGCCATCAAATTTACTGATGTGGGCCGTATTGTCATTAAGTTGGGTTGTTATCAACAGATTTTCCGCGTTGAAGTTGAAGATACCGGGTCCGGCATTGCAGCGAGCAAAACCGATCGACTGTTCAAGGCTTTTTCTCAAGTCGATGCAGGTATCAGTCGGAAACATGGTGGCACTGGTCTCGGCCTCCATCTGTCGCGACGCCTGGCCCAGGCCTTGAACGGGGATCTGCGCTTGTATTGGAGTGTCCCCGGGTGTGGCAGCTCATTCGTGTTGGAATTGCCCCTGGGAACTCCCCATGCGGGTCGATGGCTTCAATCTCTGCAGGAAACGCCTCGCCTGGAGGCCCCGACGATCCCGTTGATCGCGGCTTCGTCCCAGAAGTTTAAAGTGCTCCTCGCGGAAGACTCCGCTGATAACCAGATGCTGATCAAAATATTTTTGAAGAAGCTGGGCGCGTATGTGGAGGTTGCCTGCAACGGCGAGGAAGCCGTTCAAATGGCCATGAAGAGTTCGTATGATATCGTGCTCATGGATATGATGATGCCGGTCCTGGATGGGCTTGAAGCCACGCGGCGTTTGCGGTCTTTGGGCTATAAAAAGCCGATTGTGGCCCTAACCGCGCATGCGCTGAAAGAGGAAGTGGATAAAACATTAGCAGCTGGCTGCGACTATCACCTTTCGAAACCCCTGCAATTGGATGTCCTGCGGCACACCCTGGACGTTTTATTGAATGAGCGGCCGGCAGATTCCAGTCTGCACGCAACATCCATGCATTAGTCCTAGGCGCCGATGTCCAAAAACTCAAGGATGCTGTTCAAGTTGTGGATTTGACTGGTCCTTGTCTGATGCTTAAAAAATTCTCAGGGCGATTCCGATACCTTCTCAAGAACACACTCGTACCTGAGGCTAAACTATGTTTCATACGCGGAATCTTACCGTGCTGACGTTGATTGTCGGGCTCTGGGCTTGCAACGGCAATCCTGCGATGCATCGCACGCCTGATAATGCCGAAAGCCAGCCGGCCGTTGCGGACGACCGGGACGCGACGTCTGCGACCCAGGAAACATTGCAGCCTGCACAAACGGCTGAAACCGAGGAAACCGACGCCGAGAGTATGATTGCTGTCGAGCCGACTGCTATCGGTGGCGCCTCGCTTACGTGTCGTTATCCTGATAATCAGGTGCAAGGTCAGGCGACCTATCGCATGGACTGTCTCCTGACGCCGCCGACTCCGATGACAGTGACAGCTGTCACGGCATCGTTCCGCAAGATCGATGGTCAGGGCCAGGCGTATAACCTCGCCGTGATGCAGGAAAACATGGGGGCTTTGAGCTGGGTGATTGCCGAGACGCCAGCCACTTTGTTTTATAAAACAGTGGAAGCCAGCATCAGTGTCAACGGCAGCCCTGTTACAGTCTTTCGCACCGAGATCACGTCGACCATGGCTCTGCAACGCGTCGCCAGTTATTGGTTGGGCGGCGAGCCGAACAATGCGATAGGTCCCAACGGCGAAGACGAAGATTGCGCTGAATATGAAAACCTTGCCGGCAAGAATAATCATGCAACCGTTACCGGAATGTCGACCGGTGCGCTGGGTCGATTCAATGATACGATTTGCACTCTGAGTCGAAACTACCTTTGCAAAAATGTGCTGGATACAACCCGACCGAAGTGGGCTGTGAGCACGGCCACGGGACCGTGGTCAGGTTATGCGACGGCCTGCCCCCAAGGTTATCGTTTTGCGCTGCCGATGGGTGACGTCGAAAGTCAGGAAGTGAACACTCTGATCGATGCCAGGCCGGAAATCCTTAAGATGTGGGTGCCGCTGACGGATAGGGACAAGGAAGGCGAGTTCCGGATTATGTTTTAATTTTTGTCCTCAACAATCGACCCGGCTGGTGCCAGTTGCCAGCCGGGTTTTTTGCGTGGTAGGTACCGACTCCCAACCCCTGTAGGTGATGAAGAGTACGCCTATTGGCGTGACGGGGAGCAGAAAGCTAAACCTGGCATTATAAGTGCAAGTTATGTCATGGTTTTTCTGTGGATCCATGAGGATCCCGTGCGGGGGAGGTAAGGGTGAATGCCGGGCTATAAAAATAGGGTTTTTACGCTCGCGGATGTCATCGATTACGAGCTTCAGATGGCGCTTGATGGACGGGCTGGTCCCGAGGAGCTGATTCGCCGCGACAGTTCCCTGCGACTGGATGGCGAGGTACTGAAGAAAGGCAAGACCATTGGTCTTAAAGTCTGGCTCGATCGGATACGTGGACCTTTCGGAGAACGTTTTGTCCAGCTTCGGCAGCTTCTGAGCCTGGGTGTGAGTGTGCTGGGGGCCCTGCTCGGTTGGGCGACCATACGGGGTCTTCTCACGTACGATGGCCAGCACCCTGTTAATGTCCTGCCGTTTCTGGTGTTCTTTGTTCTGCTGCCTTTCTTTTTTCTGACGGTGCTTTTTCTGAAAGGGGCGGTGGCACGCGTGCTGGGTCGTTTGCCCACCGGATGGGTGTCGCAGTCGGGCCTTTGGCTTCTGTCACGCGTGATGAAAAAAAGTCAGGTGGACCTGCCGGCTTTGGATCTTTGGCATCGTCTTCAATCGCGCCATCCCCGAATTTTCACCTGGCAGGCCTGGGTCCTTTCCCAAACCTTTGGCCTTGTTTACTACCTGACAGCTCTGGGAGCCTTTCTCTTTTATGTCAGCGTGCATGATTATAAGTTTGCGTGGCAGACCACTTTAAGAATAGGCCCCCAGGCTCTCGAAAACCTGGTGGGGTGGATCGCCTTGCCATTTGCCTGGGCGGGACCGCTGCTGGTCCCGCATTCGAGTCTGATCGAAGCCACGCAATACGATCGATTTTCCGGAACTTTTGTCCAGGCGCAGGGCAGCGCTTTGGCGGCCGATTGGTGGCCTTTCCTGGCCGCTGCTATCGTTGTTTATGGTTGTCTACCGCGTGCGGTTCTTCTGCTCGTGTTTCAAATTCGATTGCATCGGCATCTTCAGCGGATCGTTTTTGATGACTTTGCCAGCGAGGGTGTCTGGCTGCGTTTGCAGGGCCTGGGTCTGGGGTGGGAAGGCACGCAAGGGACCACCGAGGCCGTGATTCAAGCCATGCCTGAACCGGAGCGCCTGCGCAGCGATCAACCTCTGCTGGTGGTGCGTTGGCGGCAGGCGCCCTTTCAGGATGATGAACTGCAGACGTATTTTTCAGAGCATGGCTACAAGGTAGGACGCATCGTTGATGCTGAAGGGCGTGAGAGTGAATTCAGGATGATCCTGGAAGCTTTGCAGTCGGGACAGGCCCTGGCGCTTGTGTGCGATCCTTGGGAATTGCCTGGCGAAGCCTTCAACCGACTGCGCGTGGCCATGCGGGAAAAGTTGGGGACGCGGACACCCATCTTCCTGGTGCCCCTGCAGCAGGGGCCTGAAGGGTCTTCCATTCACGCAACCGGCCGGGATCGGTCCCTTTGGGAAGCCAGTCTTAAAACGTTTCGTGATCCTTATGTGGGCTTTCTTTTTGACAGGAGGCAGCCTTCATGAAATTCGCAGTTGTGGGCCGATCCAATAAAGGCAAATCCAGTATTGTGGCAACGCTGGTGGAGAACGATGAGATTTTAATCGCGCCAACGCCTCGAACGACTTTGATCAGCCAGGAATTTGCCTTGAAAATCGGCGATCGGAAGCTCATCACCGTCATCGATACGCCTGGTTTTGAAGAAGCGCCGGCGGCTTTGGAATGGTTGAAGCAGGAACCCGTGGCCGCCCATCAAAGGCGTCAGCGGGTTCAGGCCTTTTACGATGCGTTTCAAGGTTCCCCCCGCTTTCAGTTCGAGTGTGAACTGCTGAAACCGCTGCTCTTCGATGAAGCCTATATCCTTTACGTGGTCGATGCCAGCCACCCCTACCGACCTAACTTTGAAGCGGAGTTTGAAATTCTGCAATGGACGGGTCAGCCATCCCTGGCTCTTCTCAATCAAACCGGGGATGGCCAGTGGGTCGCCGATTGGCAGGCCGCCTTGCATCAGTACTTTCGGAAGACGGTCATTTTCAATGCTCATACCGCCCGATTTGAAGAGAGGATTCGCATCCTCGAGGAGCTGCGTTTTCTTTCGGACGACGCCCGCCCTGTGCTTGACGAGGCTATGGCACTTTTGAAAAACCAGCATGAATCCCGGCTTCGAGCGGCATCCTATATTCTTGCTGAGTTCATTGCAGAAGCCACCTATTACCGTAAAAAAATTCCGGTTGATGAAGAAGGTTTGACCGAACGCGAGAAGGAAAAATACCTCAAGGATTTTTATAATCACATTCGCCAGCGTGAAAAAGCCAGTCGCCTGGCCATCGCCCAGGTTTTTAATTTCAAGAGTTTGGAGAGTGAAGAAGCTGAGCTGAACACGGAAGGCGATCCGGATGATCTTTTTGGTCGAGAGACTTGGGAATTTTTGGGACTGTCACGTACCGAATTGATTGCAACCGGGACCGCCGCCGGGGCTCTGGCCGGTGGAACGTTGGATGCGTCGGTCGGTGGAGCCTCCTTCATGGCTGGCGCCGGGGTCGGGGCGGTCCTGGGTGGCCTTGGCATTGGCTACTTCGCTTTTTCCGATGCCCAGGTCGCCGGTTTAAAACTTTCGCGGAAAACCCTTACGGTTGGGCCGCTGCGCAATCCCAACTTTCCCTGGATTATTCTGGACCGTGGCCTGCTGTTTATGACGAGTATACTCAGCCGAACTCACGCCCAAAGGGGCCGCCTTCTGGTCGATGAAAAACATGCCGGTCCCAGTTCGCGGCTGTCCAAGACAGAAAAGCGAAATATTGCCTGGAACCTTGGCAAATTACGATGGATAGGTCGCAGCGAAGCCACCAGCAGCGGCCTGGCCACGGAGATTCGTAAAGGCATGGAAAAGCTTTAAGCGCCGGTCGGATCGAGTGGCAGTATGACAACGAAAGCTGTATGGTTTTCCCATGATCTCAGCATGGGTCAAGCCCAGGAGTCGCTTGAATTTATTATTGATGTGCTGAACATTTCCCTGTTGATCCAGTCTCACCATCAGCACAGCTTCATTCAGAACAGCAAGAACATCAAATGCAGGAGACATAGGGGATCGCTCCGTCAGGCCGTCTTCGAGGTCCTGATAAATCGTAACTGGGCAATTTGTGTGATGGCTTTTTCCAGAGCGGGATTGTTGTCCCCCTCCTTTAAGCCCAACTGTTCCATGAATTCCAGTCGCAACTTAGGCAGGGCATGGCCCAGTTGTACAGCCGCAGAGACGGCCTTGATCAGGGCCACGCTGTCGATCGGCTTCTCAAGAAAATCCATGGCTCCCAGCTTTAAAAGCTCGATGGCTTCCGTACGTGTCCCGAAAGCGGACAAAACGACGAAAGGTTTATAAAATCCATTGGCTCGTAAAATTTGCAGGAGCTGCATGCCCGAGAGTTCCGGCATGCAAAGATCCGAAAGAACGGCATCCACTTCGTGATGGCGAAGGGCTTCAATGGCTTCAAGTCCATTCCTGACGCCGATCACTTCGATGCCCGCGTCCTTGATTTCCGATGCAATCACCTCGCGTAATTGGTCTTCATCTTCGACTAAGAGGATTCGGTTTGTTTCAGGAGTGGACGTCATGGTGTTCAGTTCCTTTTGTAACTATGGACAACATGACTCATGAATCGGAATAAATCATGGTGATGAAAGAATACGTGTGGACTCTGTCGGAAAGGTAGTAATTCTTATCAACTGCTTGTTCAGGTCATGCAGTGTTTTAATGTGCAGCATCTTACGAGAAATATTCAGTTGTGTCAGCAAATATGTGTCCTCGCCCCCAAGCCAGAGGTCACAAAGTTTAGGCAGATGATCCGCAAGCTGACGAATATAGTCGTCTGGTTTCTGATTCAACGCATCCTGCGAAACCTTGGGACAGCTGATGAGGAGAATATCGGAGCGCAGGGCTGTCACAGCTTCAGCCAGAGCCAGTGCCGGGATACTCGGCCCTAGATAGCTGACGAGGAGGCCATGCTCGGAGCAAAGGACGGCGGACAGGAGAATGCCGATCTCGTGCCAGTCGCCATCGAATGTGGCCACAGCAATGCGCTTGGGTTTTTGAAAAGGACCCGGTTTTTTTCTACGCACCACTCTTAAGCGTAATATCTCAGTAAAAATATTGGCTTTAACGATGGCGGAAAGTGCGTGCTCTTTGGGAACGCAGATCCGTCTTTTTTCAACAAGTCGGTTGATGCTGGAGAAAAGCGGAACCAAAATCTCCAGGACAAAGGTGATGGTGTCAAATCGATTTCTGGCCACATCGAGCTCTTCATGAACCCTCTCCAAATCAAATTCCTCAAGGGCCTGAAGCGTGCGTTTGCAGAACGCGGCGCTGCTGGGTTTGCTCCTGGCCTTGAGTTTCTCTGGAGCGGTCGATGGAGTCTGGTCGGTGAGGTTCTCTACTATTTTTTTCAACTGGGCCAGGGAGAGCTGGGCCATTTGACTAATGGATTGCCCGAGATCCTTGGCTGTTACGAGCAGGCGGAGTTTCTCGACATCTGCCGTTGTGTAGACACGATGATTGGTATCGGTTCGCAGAGGCGTTACGGCGCCATAGCGCTTTTCCCACGCATGCAAAGTGGTAGCTCGGATGCCGGTTAATTTACAGACAGCTTTTAAGCTATATTTTGAATCATTCATGAAAACAGTTCCATAGCCCTCGTTGGACAACTCCCGAGCAGGTGCTTCGATTCGCGAAATAGATTGTAAATGATTGAGAAGTGCGATCCCGCAGGGGTTGGCCTCGGTTACAAATATATAATTTTCATAAAGAATCCTACCTGAAAGTAACGCGAAGCGAAATGCAATTCACCCAATCAGGTTGTATCAGCCGAAATCGATTCTCGACAAAACCTCTACAAACGGCATAAGTCAATTCTTTTAAAATCCCCTGCATTCAAGCGTCGTGGGTCTCAATGCCTCGATATCACTTCCCAACGGCAATGGCTCGTCAAACAAATGACAAGGGCGGCTTAAGCGGTTTCGAACGCCGTCGAGATTTTAAACAAATTAAAAATGCGCTGTCACTGGGGTATGAGGAGTATTATGGAT
>NZ_DASQYZ010000014.1:0-7581 GCF_035638955.1 Oligoflexus sp.
CCGTAGCAAGTCGCGCACACTACAAAACCCATCAAGAGCGCGCAATTCATTCGTTGCATTTGTTTACTCCTCATTCCAATTTAATACCCAAGCATTTGACCCGATGGCTTCGCAGATAAGGCCTCTAGGATGGTACAAAGAAAGGTGCAATTGGCCATCCCCCTTGAAGCAGTCATTGAGGATCTGAAATGGGATCAACCGATCGGACAATTGCAATCGAATAAACCTTAGCGCTTTCGCCTGCGGATCCTCCCGCCAGAAGCTTGTCATCCATAAGAGCGAGGGAGCTGCCGAATATTGGCAATGACAAAGTACCTCCCTGGATTACCTTGTCCCAGTTATGGATGTTAAATGAATACACATTGCCTTCCCAGGTTAACCCGAAAAGGAGATCACCGCTTCGGGCCAAGCCGGTCACAACCTCTGAATTGGGGACAGCTATTACAGTTTTAAGAGTTATTGCAGGGAGTGCGCTGACATCATACACATATACGCCGAATTCCGTACCAACAAAAAGATCTCCTTCAAGTACTGAAGCATGATAAGGAAATCTATTATGTGCAATGCTTGTTTTTAATGCCATAGCGTTATCAAATAGTTCGACACCATTGAATGGGCCACTCTCCATGACAATTATATAACCATCCTTTGCCAGAACCACTTCACCGTAACCAGCTGTTGGGACAGTTTTATCCGTTGTGAGTGACGTTTTATTGAGACGTTGAAGTTGCTGACCTGGGATGTCGTATTCGAACTTCGCTGCATAAATGAACTCCTCGGTGACGCCCACCCGGCTGTTTTCAGGCCCTACTTCAGAGTTTGCAGAAATTTCGATGAGCGAGTCAGGATTAGACGAATCGAATTTTTTTATTCCACCGTTGGAGAGTGAGTCGACGCTGAGATAAAGCACATCCTCGGAATGCACAAGATCCCTGACCAAATTTCCAGCAGCTCCATAGCCACGATGCAGAAGTGCCCCGGCCTTTGACACTTCAAGTGAATGTACTCCCCCCCCACCGAAAAGTATACCAACCAGAGCTCGATTTCCAATTGTGATAATATCATAGGCAACACCATCCGGATCCACATCCAATTCATCAATTTGCAAGAGTTCGACTTGATTGCTACGAGCGTCGATCCTTGATTTCGATGACGCGTTTGCGATAGTCCATCCACCGGGAAAAGCACCAAACATTTCCATAAAAAATAGAGATGAAATACCAAGTCCATATTTTACCCACAAACCCTTTGACGACATCTTCATGGTGGGAATACTCCATCAAATATTGTTGCAATGCTATGTTCTAATCAGCTTATGGCAGTGAGAATTGCAATCCATATTTTTTTAACGAAGACCGCGATTGACACCAAAGGTTTTTGTCGCATGGGTTTGATGGGCTGACGAGCTACTAAAGCCAAGCATTGAACACCTACAGCTTGTACGCGATTACGACAAGTTTTGTCACTGATCACATTCGGCAGGATAGGGCGAAACCAGGAATGCAGTGTCTGTAAAGTTATAAATCCACGATGAGTAACTGCGCTCGAGGCAGGATTTTTTACTGGGCGTTCCGTCGCAGGGGCTAAAGCATCAAAGTTTTACTCCGCGCAAGATGCGGGAGCGAAACCTGTCAATCTACGCTTTATGGATAAAGCTGTGACGTGGAAGGTCAGTTGGTTACCTAGGAATGAGGACGCGCCCTGGAACACGGCTGAAAAAATGCTCACTTTTCCAAAAAAATCTCACACAAAAATCCAACAACCGCCTGCAGCAAATGCGTAACAACCCGGCATTATTATCAAGTCGGGATGGTACGCATCCTGTATTAAGGGAGTGTCGAGCGGACAAAAAGCCGCGTAGCAAACTCTTGCAGAGGAAAAGTTCATGAAAGTTCAAACATTCTTTATTATCAGCATTCTGACAGTATGGGCGGTGGGTTGCGGAGTGACCCACAACGACAAGGACACGGAGAAGAATCTCGCCGAAGGGGTGAAACGTCGGGTTGATGCAGAAGAAGTTTCGATTTCCCCTAAGATGGATACCTATCAGGCGGGCGACATCATCAAGCTCGCCCTAGCCGCTCCCAATAATCATACCGGGATCAAGGTGCAGCCGGATGACGCCTACTCCGTCGTCTCATGTCCTGAAGAAGCCGCTCCCACGGATGACGCCGTGTGCCTGAAGCTCCAATCCTCTGCCGATATAGAGTTTCAGGTCATCGGCTACTATACCGAGTACGGCCCTTGGCTTAACCCGAAGAAAAAACACAAGCAGGCTGCGAGCGATACCCGGAATCTGACCGTTTCGGTCAATTGATCGCGTGGATCCGTCAACGTAAAGGAAACAATTTATGAAACCAAGACATTATCCAGCCCTGATCACCGTACTCCTCACGATCTTCGCAATCTCCACGGCCTGCTATGAGGATAGCAACCGGGATATTGAAAGACGTTTGGAGGAGCAAACCCTGGCACAATTGGAGGCAGCCACGGTCCACCTCACCCCGCCACCAGGAGTCTATGCAAGCAGCCAGCTTGTTGTCGTCACCCCGGAAGAAGAAGATTTCCTGGTTGAGATCGAGAGCGGCCCTGGTTATGAAACTGTGCCCTGTCCCCCTTCATCACCAGAGCGATCGAAATGCACTACAGTCGCCAGCTCAGCCGACCTTCGATTTCATCTTATAGGCTCGAACGAGCTTACTTATGGACGGGAAGGGACCATCGAAAGAAAGCTCATTCGAGGCAGCACAAGGACAGCGAGGTACACGATTCAGTCTCCCTGACCGTAACATTCAGGATGAAGGACCGGACCGTGGAACTACCCGCGGCTGGGATCCTTCGTGATGCCAAGCTGCTGCATCTTCTGATGGAGATACGAACGATCGATCTCCAGCCAGTGAGCGGCATCCTTGATGGAACCTTGGGTCTCCTGGAGCACCTTTTCAATATAAATCTTTTCACCGATGCTACGAAATTTTTTGAGGGAAAGGCGGCCCTCGATGGGAATTATGAGCCCCTGGGGAGGCTCCTCCGCGCGGGCGTCCATATTATCGGGTTCGTCGGCATGGACCAGCGCGTAGCTTTTCAAAATTCGGCTGGCCTCGGCTTTCGCGATCCTGCTTGGATCATCAATCAGGATGGTTTCGGCAAGATTTCGGAGTTCCCGAACGTTTCCTGGCCAGGAATACGATATAAGCAGCTGTTCAACGTCAAGGTCGATGGTCGGTAACGACACTCCGGTTTTCTTGGAGAATCCGTTAATAAAATGCTTAAACAGCAGAAAAATATCGGACTTTCGTTCCCTGAGCGGCGGAATATGAATACGGGCAACGTTGATGCGGAAATAAAGGTCCTTGCGAAACTGTCCATTCACAACCTCACGTTCAATATCCTTTGATGTTGCCGCAATGATTCGCACATCCGCGTGGCGAATCTGCGGGGCTCCTACTTTCTGCACCTCTCCGGTTTCGAGAAAGCGGAGCAGCTTGGTCTGAGCATTTTGCGGCAGATCGCCAATCTCATCGATGAAGAGAGTCCCGCCGTCGGCCATTTCTATTTTTCCTGCCTGATCGCGAAGGGCACCGGTAAAGGCCCCTTTTCTGTGACCGAACAGTTCGCTTTCGACAAGATTCTCAGGAATGGCAGCTGCATTGACGACGATAAAAGGCTTGGCTTGACGCGTTGACGCCTGCCATAGGCTTTGCGCAACGACTTCCTTGCCAACCCCGGTTTCTCCGGTGATCAGCACCTTGACGTCCTTGCTGCCGATTTTCTCGATAGCCTTTCTGAGGTCCCGCAGCTGCTCGCTGTCCCCGACCAGGCCGTATGACGAACGTGCGCTGGTCATGTCGCGGAAAAACCGATTGATACTGGAAAACTTAAGGCAGTTTTTTATGGTCAGCCGAAGCCTTTCATGCGTTAAAGGCTTCTCGATAAAATCGTAAGCGCCAAGACGAATCGATTGAGCCGCTTCGGCCGCCGAAGCCTCGCCCGAAAGGACGATGATTGGCAGCTCGATTCCTTCATTTTTTAATTTTTCCAGCAGCGCAAGACACGTCTTCCCCTGGCTGAAGTGCACGTCCAAAAGGAAGAGATCCGGAACCTCACGCTGGATGGAAGCATGCGCCTCTTCCAGCGTCCCAACGTCCTGAATGACAAATTCGTCTCCCATGAGACAAAGACGAATCGCCTGTCGCACAGCGACGTCGTCGTCTGCAATAAGCACGTTGTACATTGGGTTTCTCCTTCTCCGTCATAAGTTGTTTGATCAGGCGCGTTGCGTCAGCAAAGGCAGTTGAAGTTGGAACGCCACGGTTTGATCCGCATTCTTGATAAGTTTCAGGTCGCCGCCATGATCGAGGGCTATTTTTCTGCAGACGGGCAAGCCAAGACCGAGGTTTCCTCCTCGTCCCCTGGCCCCATAAGTCGTGAAATGAGGCTCAAAAATACGCTCCCGGATGGCGTCCGCTATCATTTTTCCCCGGTTGCTGACTTCGATAGCAAGGGAGGCTTGCCAGTCGAGCCTGGCCAATACGACAACCGGTACGTTTCCATCCGGGTTGGCCTCCAGTGCATTACGAAGAAGGTTGAAGAGGAGGCGCTGAATGAGTTCAGGGTCAAACTCAGCCTGGGTATCCTCTGAGACCTGTATCACGACAGTAAGGACCAGCCGCGAGTCGAAGGACTTGAAGCTCCTTTCAAACCTTTCAAGAAACTCTTTAACCCGCCAGGGCGCAAGTTGAGGGTCAGGGAGACGGGCAAATTCAGTGAAGCTTTCAATCATGCCTTCCATGGCATTGGTCTGCGATTCAATCAGTCGCGATGCTTCCTCAAGATACCGGGCATACGATTCCCTGGGCATGGATTCAAATTTAGGAGTCAAACTGCTGCTCAACATTTTTATCGGGGTAAGCGGCCCTCTTAATTCATGCACGAGTTCCTTGGCGATTCTCTGCCAGCTCGAGAGAGACCGTAGATCCTTTAACTTGGCATTCTTGTCGAGCGATTCGGTTAAAATTCGTCGGAACTTCCGAACGATGGCCATGGAGATAAGAAGCGAGGCCGTGAGGGAGACGACGAGCACAAGACTCGCGTTCCAAAGGGCTTCCGCCGCCAGTTCTGCTTCAAGACGTGAGCGCAGCACATTTTTACTCTGGGCTTCTATCAAAAATGACTCGCCCAGCTCAAGCCTCCTGGTATAGATCGCGCTTCTTTCCGGATCGAAGTTTTTCAGTCGATTCAGGTCATCAAGGTAATGAACAGCCAGTTCTTCTGGAAATCGGGAGTCCGAAATCTGGTCCAGAACAGCCATGGTGCGCTCAAGCTGCATTCGATGCAGCACGAAAAGAGGCATCGAGGTGAGTAACATGACCAGTACGATCTGAAACCAGACGCGGGCGATAAGATTCGTCATGTTCCTCTCTACCAACTAAAGGGGCATATCAAGCAGCACTTTCTCCGCAGGATAGCCCTTGAATATTCGCTTCCAATCGATATTGAGAAGACTGCCACCCTCCTTGTTGACCCTGCCCGTCACACGGGCGAACCTTCCCTCCCACAAGGGGTTGAGAAGGACCATCAGAGTCAGGTTCTCACCCTGGACCGAGGGTTCGCATAGCATATGCTGGCAGATCAGGGCGAGCGACTGCTCAATCGGCACGAAGCCCAACTCTTCGTGCTGGCTTTTTGCTATAACTTTTTTGGTCCAATAGCTATAGCGAAGCTGAAGTGGACGCATGCAAAGGACGGCGTCACCTGCACGAACCAGACTCAGAACTTCGATGGGAATCCCCTTTTGCAGTTTTTGAACAAGGAAGGTGCCTTCGCGACTCTTAAGTTCTGAACAGCATTTTAAGCATTCCTGCCTGGCCCATGAGGATGTGCTGAAGAGAAGCAGGAGTATTGATACGCAGCACTTTTTCATCAATAGAGCCTCTTCGCATAATACACGGCTTGCACCGACACCCTGAGATCATCATCCATAAAACCGTAAGAAACCCCAAGGAACGGGCTCGATTGGCGGAATTCAAGCACCTGGGTGGATTCCTCAACAACGCGGACGCCCCCAATGGCCAGAGCGTTTTGCAGGGACTGGTCCAGGACCCATTGTGTCCCAATGCCGATCTGGGCTTTCAGATCGACCGGATTTTCCGTTCTGATTCTGTCCGTTGGCATACCGCCGTGGCTGGCTCGACGGGAACAAAAATCAAAGTTGGTCAAAAGGTTGCCGGCATGGGGCCAGAACTCCTGCCCCGCTAAAGCGAGCCGCGACACGCGTTTCCCATCCTTGGAAAAACTCTCCTCGGCTTCGACGCGAAAGAAATCCGACGCCTCATGACCGGATTGATAGCGCGCGATCAGTCGTGGCCAGATCTCCGAACGCTTCCTGATGCGAACGGACGTGAACTCGCCCTCCTGCGTGTAAACCCTTTCTTCGCCTTCATAAATGGCCACGCCTGGGCCAAGACTGATTTCTCCGAGATGACGGAAAAGAGTGAAGCTCGTGTGAAGATCGGCCTCCCAAACAGTCGAGACAAACGGCGCAGCATTCTGCCGAGCGCCGTCGTTGTCGGCGATAAGCTGCACCCCGAGCTTAAGGCCAAGGTCCTCGGCGAAGCTATAGCGGCGCTGAATATGGAAACGGGCGGATTTCAGGACCTTCTGTGGCGTCTGGTCCCGGTTCATATCCCGCGGCCGCAAGGCATTGGAAAAGAAGGGAGACGCGCCCTCCCAATACGAAGCCACGGCACCGTACTCGAGCGAGTCGATGGGCTGATGGTTACGATCAGTCAGCAGGTAAGCGAGTGAGGTCTGCCATGCGTCGGCCTTTTCGAAGACATCTGTCGCACTCGATAGGCTGAGGTGATAACGAACCTTCCTCGGCACAACCTGGAGAATGATGAACACATGCCCCTTCTCCTCAGTCGGGACCAGCTCGATTTCGTGGCTTTCAAATACATTGGAGAGGCGGATGTTCAGCCCCAAGCGCTCAAGGTCTTCGCCTGACATCCACTGATACTTTTTTACCCCGAAATACCGAAAGAGCTGCTCACAGTCGTCCTGCGCCCCGGATTTAAGGAGCTCGCCTTTGACGACTTCGCTCAAAGAGTCGTCGAACACGAGGCCCTGACTGCGAAAACCTTTGCAGCGAATTCCGGCAATGAAGTAAGGACTCTCGTAAGCAGGGTGTAGAGAGGCGTTAGCCTCAGCCGCAACCAGTTGCATCGATATCATGAACATATGGGCAAAGAAGACGATGATAGGAGCGTAGTTCATAAGGGGCTTCTCCTCAGTCGGTCCAAAATCCATACATTATTCATCAGTTTTCACAAGACACAACTCACGTGGCCCTCACATGCAAGCAAATCGGGCCCAGCCGCGTGGGGTTTCTCCGACAGGCGCAGAAAATATCTCACAAATAAATCCGAGGAGGAGCTTCACCTAGGTACCTAAGCAAAAGTCTTTGATCACTTTTTCTTTACGAACTCACGAAGCCAGAAATTGTCTGCCAGGACTCCGGCTTTTTTAAGCCGCTCACGTGGCGATAACGAACGCAAATGTGCACAGGCGATCTTTATGGTT
>NZ_DASQYZ010000015.1:0-36169 GCF_035638955.1 Oligoflexus sp.
GTATCAAGATGCTAAGTCGAACGAGAAAAGGCCTCACACTTCTTGGGAGGAATGACCCCTGGGCAGTTTGCACAGACTAAAGGATTGAAATTGGCAGGATAGATTCAAGTTAATTCTGGAAGAATTTCAGGGGTATGCTCGGCGCTCCTCAGCCATCCGACGTGTGCCATCGAGAATGTGGACGATATCTGGTTCAAGGCTTCCCAAAACAAGGAATGCGGCGCCATGCAAACGATGACGCAGTCTTTGCATTTTGAGTTGCCGGCTCCGCTGCGCCTCGGCGAACTGGGCCGGAACGCAGCCGTGGGAATTTTGGATGCTGGTCTGAAGAAGGTCGAAGCTCATCTTCGCCGGCCCTAGACACCTGCTATCCTTCGCACGGCCGAGGCAGCCTAAGCAGATCAAAACCGATACGGGAAAGAAAATGCTCCTGCTTGTTGTCGAGCACGGAAATGAAGGCGATCGGCGCCTGAGGAGGTGTCGCAGCGGTGTCGTAGGCCGCTGCGGCTTTTTTATTGGAAAGCTTTGCAAACTTCAAACTGTCCGACATTACTAACTGCACAGAGCTTCCTGGTCAGATTGTCCTGGGATAAATCCCAGACGTTGAGCATTTCATCTCTATAGCCCGCGCCACCAATTACAGCCAGAGTTGCGTCTTTGTTCAGTGTCATGGCATTAACACCTGCCCCATGGCCTATCCACGTGCTAATGTTTCGTCCAGTTGTGGCATCCCAAATTCTTAGTGTCTGGTCAACGGACCCGGTAATTGCAGCCTGTTCGCTTGGAAGCCAACGGACATCTTTGATCTTTTCTCCAAAACCAGATTGTTGTGTTATACTTATGCCAGTCCTGATATTCCAGAATCGAACGACTCCGTTGCTGGCACCCGTTACAATTCTACTCCCGTCAACGGTTATGTCGATCGACAAAAGCATGCCGATAGGATCCCTTAATTTGCCAAGATGTTGAAGTGTATGCACATCCCACAAATCAATTTCCCCATTTTTTTGAGCCGAAGCAAAAGTTCCAGAAGGACTGACTGCCAGCGCTTCTATAGGTGACGTTAATGTGAAGCTCTTAACAATCTTGCCGGTGTGAAGATCATGAATCAAGAGCGATTGATCATCGGAACCGGAAATGAGCTTAGACCCATCATCAATGAACGCAAGTGCCTTGATTGAAGATGTGTGGCCTGTGAGGCTTCTTGTTGTATTCGCATTCGGGTGAAGTGAATCCCAAATTTTGATGTTGCCTTTATCAGTTCCAGCTATGATTACATTTTGAGGTGAAATCGCTACCTTCGTTAAGGACTCTTCCGATCCCTCTAATCGAATAGCGGGTTTATCTTTTTCTTTAAGGTAGTGAATCTCCAGGTTGTTAGATAAATAGGGAAGCGAAACTACGAAACTCTCGTCGGAACTCAATGCTAGGGATTGGATTGTTGGGGAAGAAGCACCCTCGATGAGCCGGTGCGGCTTGAACCCAGTTTCAATTTCCCAAACGGTGAGTGAACTGTTGATTGATCCTGTGACAATACGTTTTCCATCCGGCGCCACGGCCATAGATGAAATGAGGCTGCCGGTATCAATGATCTTCTTTTCTTCAAAACCCCAGTCCATATTCCAAAATTGTATCGTCGACACATTGAAGCTTGAAATTAAGGTGCGATCATCTGAGCTAAAAGATAATTAGTTAATAGTTCCGTTTAGCTTCGTGTCAATGCTAAAAAATTTAGAAAAAGCTTCATCAGTTTTCATCACCTCAATTTTATTTTCGGACCCCACGGCAAGAATTTTTTCATTATTCCCAAGGGCTAGAGCATTTACAGAAGTTAGTCCGGATTCTATGGTGCCGATTTTTTTGCCAACATTCAGATCCCAAACCAACATGTGTCCGTCGTCCGACGCTGAGAATAGGCGTGAACCATCGCGAGTTAGCGCCAAGCCAGCTATTTTTTTTGTGTGTTCCTCAAGTGTTACGAGCAGATTTAGATTCCTGGTTTCCCAAACTTTAATTTTGGTATCTGAAGAGCCGCTTACTAATTTCTTTCCGTCAGAACTCAGTTGTAATTGGCTTATTTCGCGCTCATGTGATTTGATCACTGTTGATTCTTTAGAGTCTTTGTCAATGGTCTCAATGTTCCCGTTCACTAAGCCTGCATAGATGGTTCTGCCGTCGGGGCTGACAGCCATAGCGGAAACAAAATCCTGGGTCTCTATTGAAGTCAAAAGTGATCTTGTTTCGATGTCCCAAATTTGAATAATTTTGTCCTGCCAGGACCCCGCTAGCGCCAATCTGCCATCTTTTGTTATGGCAACAGATGTTACACGCCGATCGGAGTTATCGACCCTAATTGCAATGCCGCTCTGATCATAGGCTGTTACGAGGCCAGCTCGGGTATAATCTTTTATTAAATCCCGCTCGTATTGAGTTCGGAGGTTAACACGTAGGGTTTCAGCCTGTAATGCGGAAGCAGCAGCTTGAGATGATTTGTTTTGGAGCACGAAGAGGGGTACGTCTGATATAGCAAGGTTTTTTATGAGTTCGAGCTTATCCTTTGCTAAGAATATAAAAAGAGTCGATTTTGGGGCTGAGATGTTTCCAAGCGTGTCAACTGCTTGGTATCTTAAAGACCATATTCCTGAGCGATTTTCGAAAGGAAGGGGGGAGCCAAGTAGAGTGGAATTGACCGACAGTGAATCGCAAGACTTTGCCTGGGTATCGCTTCTCCATCCAATAAGCTTTTCGGTGTCGTTGGTAGTGAAGTTGTCGTAAAGTTCCTTTAGGCAATATCTCACTTCCTTAATGTCTGGATCTTTTGAAACAAATTCAATGTTTTCGCTGGGATTGACCACTGCAAAGGCTTCGGTGTTTTGGATGGAAATTGATGAAAAGTTAAGACCGGAGTTAACTGAAAAACTAACGTCAGGCGCAGTCCGATCAAGCATAAACTTACAGTTTTTAACCGTATCCCGGCCTTCTTTTAAAAGATTTTTTGTAGTAACCACTATTTCATAGGACCCCTCGGCCATAATGTCATTAAATGGACGTAACAAACCTGCTTCCTTGAGCCCAAGATTCTTGAAAATTTTTATAGTCGAGTCGTCCTTCTTAAGTTCAAAAGAGACAGGGAAAGCATCTTCAAGTGCGTGCTCAAAGCTGGATTTGACCAAGGATTGAATTGAAAAGGATCCTCCTACCGCCCATCGTTCAGATTCACTGCACTGGATCGCAAGGGATTGCCCAGTGAAGTCTAACAACTGAACGGAATGCCGGGGTGCTACTGTATCGGCATCAACTATCACCGCCCAGTCCTTTTCTTTAGACTTAATGAGATATCTGCCTGCTTGAGGTTTCTTAATACAGCCATTTCTGGATACGATTGGTAGTTGCGCGTATTGGCCGTCGAGACTACTTAGACCTATGTCTGCTGCTGCTAATCTTTGACCATCTGCTCCAGTAGCTATGAAAAACTCGCTTTGTTTTTCGTGACCGCTTCCGCAGGAAAGACTGTCACTATCGTATCCATTCGTTATTTGACCGCATCCTGAGATAAGCAGGATCAGGCCGGTCAGCACAAATGCGGTGCTTCCAAAATTCATGACTCGCCTCTAACTCATTGATAGTTTAGACATGCCGATACGCAATCAACTTGCCAGAAAATGTGATTAGCTGATTTGTATGGCAAGGTCAATAAGATAGATAAAAGTGACGCAGTCTGCTGGAAATCACAGCTGCGCTAGTATCAGTATTTTGGTCATCGAGTTCAGTAAGGTGGAGTAGAGGGTTGAGTCGGTGGCGGAATTATTTGCTTTGTCCAGGGCAGTGTTTGTCAGCAACTTCCATTAATGCCCTGACCGCTGAATGCTGCTCGCCTTTTTCATTGCCCAGAAATCTCAATGCACTGTGATCTTCATACATCAAAATAGGTGTGCTACCCTCAAAAGCGAAATATTCAACGGACGGATCAGTTGCTCTGAAATGCATTGCCTTGACCATGGAACTTTTATCGCGAGGAACTTGGGCGATCCATTTCTTTACCTGGTCTAGGTTATCCACGTCCTTGTCCGTTACAGTGCACTCGTAAACCTGAGCCTGTGACTTCGACAAACCATCGATTTTTTTCATCAAAAGTTTTTCAGCTTCGGCCGCATAAGGTTTTGTCACGGCATTTTTCTCCTTGGTGCCAGCGGTGGTGCGGCAGCAGCAGAGCAGGAGCATAGGGATGAGAAGGAACTGAGGCTTCATGATTCACCCGTGAATTTGGTTATGAGGACCTTGGACATTTTAGCAGATTTCCATGTCTCTGGTGCTCAAAAATCGACGAGGGCACAATGCTCATCAGGAGGAAGAGCTGTGTCGCAGGTTCTAGGGCTTTTGATATGGATAGGCGTGGTGACCCAGCTTTTGCTGGGAATTCGACTCGTGGGCAAGGCAACGGACCTGTGGGCCGAGGCTTTTCAAGCGGATTATGCGATGGCTGTTTGTGGGCGATACCAGGCGATGGCGGCGAATCTGCGAAGTGCTGTGGCAACATGGCGTAAATTGGGCTGTGCCGAGGGGGAGGACGTGCCGGTGGATCTTGAAGTGGAGACTGTCCTGATGGACTGGAAGGAATTCTATGTGGACCAGAATATGGAATCCTGTGCCCTTGATGGTCCTCTGCGGGTGAAGCTCCATCGCGAGAGAAATCCAGATCTGGACGCGGACTACCCGAACTGGGTGGTGCGTTATGAATGAAAAGGGCAGTGCCGAGCTGCTGGTGATGCTGGCTTTCATACTGGTTCTGCAGCTGGGTCTTTGGCAGCTCACACGTGCCTTGAGCCAGCAAATAACCGAGGCCTATGCAGCCATGGATCCTGTGTCACCGGACGAAAAAATGGAGATGACCCATTTTTCAGCCTTGGGCAGAAGCTGGCCAGCGCCAGCACCCCGACTGGATTTTGGAGCTGATGATCAACACGAAAGGGATGCTGAGGCTTTATGTTACATCGTTTCACGTTTTGGTTGCGCCGCACCTGGCAAAAAGTTCCGGTGCAATTAAGTTTATTGGGATGGCCGCCGCTGCTCAGTCATAGTCTCGCTTTTATCGTGGGAACTTTGGTTTTGCAGCGAGGCGAGGCCGGCCTCAGTGTACCGAATGGCAAAATTCTTATCCCGGTGGAAAAAATAAGCCGCCTGGAAACCCATTGGAAGGAAACTCAAAAAGTCACGGTGCTGCAACGTCAAGGGGAAGGGTGGTGCCGGTCGTCTGATGACGAGATGAAGCTGTGGAAGGCGCTCGGCCGGAGTGGTGACCTTTATGTACTTTGGCCTGCATCCGCTCCTTCCGCGCCACGCCTTCAGCAAACTCTACAAAAAAAGGCAGTTTTGACTGCAGATGGGAAGGCTTTTGCATTCTGCGGAGCCGAGATGGGTGGACCTGCTCCCTCGCGCGGC
This sequence comes from Oligoflexus sp., assembly GCF_035638955.1. Lineage (GTDB taxonomy): Bacteria > Bdellovibrionota_B > Oligoflexia > Oligoflexales > Oligoflexaceae > Oligoflexus. The sequence goes on from NZ_DASQYZ010000015.1 coordinate 5,440, forward strand.
ATTCAATATGATTAAGTTTCTTCTTTATGGTTTTGCACTTTTTGCCACTTTGGGCTTCAGCAGCCCCATGCCGGAACGCTGGCAGTTGGAAATGGGCGAGGCGCGACGGGTCAAGGTGGATCCTAAATTCAGTCTGCGTCTGAGCCAGAAACATATTCTTGATGTGGAGGAGCAAGGTCGAGGCGAATATCAGATTGTGGCCCTGCGTTCAGGGCTGGTGTACCTGAGGGCCCTCGATGATAAAGGCGTGGTCCAGCAAAGCTGGATTGTGGATGTCGCCAGTCGCAGCGAATCCGAAAAAGCGGACCGCTGGGAAGGATTGGTGTGCAATGAGCCAGGCATCCGCTGTGACAAGGATTCATCCACTGTGTTAGGGCAAACCGATTCCCTATCCTGGCTGCATAAGGCGCGTGAACTTTGCGATAAAAATCCTCCGTGCCGCTTTCGAGCAACGTTGAAAGGCGAAGCCCGCGGGCTGGTGGCGGAACGCCTTTCGAAGGAACTCAAGGCTAACCAAACATTTGTGGACGCCGATGGGTTTGTGACTTTGGAGAGCCTCTGTCTGGTTCCCGACCCTAAGCGTGACGAGCAGTGGCGTCAGTGGATCAAGGATCGTTACGGAGCCCCCGTTCAGATCCGCTGCCAGGACCAGGTCGATGGCCGCTTTCGCCTGGAAGTCGTGGCTGTGGCGCAAAAATCCAGCGATTCGGATTTGAGCAATCCATTGCATTTGGGGCCCATTCAGCTCCTGCCGCGGGAGAATATCGATGTTTTTCTCCAGGGTCTTTCGCATCGCAGTGATACGAAGATTTTAGCTCGGCCGCGTCTGGCCCTCAATCTCGGCAGCTCGCTGGAAGTGAGTGACGGGATGGATATTGCCACACTCGCGCCTCAGCGGGATCAAACTCTGGAAATCTGGAAGGCCGTTGGCTTCATGCTTCAAGTGAAACTCATGGAACAGCGCGGGGACACCGTAAAAGTCTCACTCAACTTACAGATCAGCCGACCTCGTGAAGGACAACGGGCCCTCGACCGATCCGGGATGCAAACCGAAACCTGGTTGAGTCTGGATCAATTGCAAATGGTGGGACAGATTCAGGCCCGAACCGCAGGTTTTGAAGAATCGCGTATTCCCTGGATCGGTGCGATTCCTTTGATAGGCGCTCTGTTCCGTTGGAATGTGGAAAGCACTGCCGATAGTCTTGTCTATCTGCTCCTGCGCCTGCAACGATTGGAAGTGGAAGAGGGGACGATGCCCCCTGAATTCAAGGAGTGAGCTTACGGGACCAGGGCTTGTTCCAACGAAAGGGTACGACACGGTCCAGATTCTGTTCCCCCAGGAGCAGGGCCAGGAGACGGTCAAACCCGAGAGCATTGCCGGAGCACGGTTTTAAATTTTGCGTGAGGGCCTGAAAAAAATCCTCATCCTCCGGCACAGCCCCATGCCCGAGTTTAACCCGCTGCTTGTTACTGCTCCGTATCCGCTCGCGATTGGCGACCGGATCCAGCAGTTCATCAAAGGCATTGCAAAGTTCCACGCCCTGCAAATAAAGCTCAAAACGCTGCGCCCGGCCATCGACAACACGCGCCAGGGCACATTGCGAAGCCGGGTAATCATAAAGGAAGATAGCCTCATGATCCTTAAGGCGTGGTTCGATGATATCCAGCAGGATCTTAAAATAAGCCGTCTCAAAATCATCATCCGCACGCAGGGAAGGAAAACCCTTGGCGAGACCTTTGCGGGCCAGCTCCGGATCCCCATCGATCAATTCCAAACCGGCCCAGCGCGAAAACGCTTTAAACATCGACAGCCGTTCGGGTTTGGCCTTGGGCATCCGCACCGCAAATCCAGCCGATTGCAGTGCCAACGCCACGTTCTGCACCAGATCCGCCGTCAGGGTCATGAAATCGCTGAGCCCAATCCCATTTTGATAAAATTCAAGCATGGTGAATTCGGGGTGATGCCAGTCGGCCAGCTCACCCTGATTGCGGAAACACTTCCCCAGGTGATAGACCCGCTCCAGCCCTAAAGCCAGAGCCTGCTTCAGGTGCAGCTCGGGGCTGGAACGCAGATAGAGACGGGTGCCGTCACCACGAAAATCCTGCCATTCGGTGGCAAAATAGCCGAGGTGAACTTCCGTCCCTGGACTGCGCACGGCAATCGGTGTATCGAGGCTGAGATAGTCCCGGCTGCGAAAAAACTGATGAATCGCGTCCTGTGCCGTCTGCCGGGCTTTCAGGACGCGAATCAGACTTTGGGTATCAGTCGTGGTGAGCATCTTCCTCGGCCTTGTCCATCCAAATCAGAGCGCGATCGAGCGCACTGCCTTTCGTGAGCACACTGTCGCCATGGACATCACGCACACCCAGGGGGATACCGGTCGCAATTTCAAAAGCCTCGGCAATATGCATGACCGGAACGATTTCCAATCGGCCCGCTTTCACGGCTGCCTGGGTTTTGCGATGCAGCATCAGATTCTGAGCGTTGGCGGCGGGAATGATGACCGTATACTTCTCACTCTTGCCGACCAGGTCACAGATCTTCCAGAAGCCTTCGATTTTCTCGTTCACGCCACCGATGGTCTGGACTTCACCAAACTGGTTCATCGAGCCTGTGATGGCCAGATTCTGTCGGATGGGGGCACGGGCCAGCGAACTGATAATCGCAATCACTTCCGCCAGGGTCGCGCTATCGCCGTCGATCATGCCGTAGTTTTGTTCGAAGCAAACGCTGGCGGTAAACGCATGCGCTTTATTCCTGGGGAACACGGCTTTGAAATAACCGGCAATAATCATCACCGCCTTATCGTGGATTTTTCCCGACAGACGAGCGGCGCGTTCAATATTTAAGATCCCGCGCTTGCTGGGCGACGTCGTACACGTGATCCGAGCAATTTTTCCGAATGAATAATCGGAATAATCATAGACCGCGAGACCATTGATCTGACCGGTTCGTGTGCCATCCACCGAAATCAGAATATCCTGCTGCTTGACGAGACGGAGCAGATACTCCTCCTGCAGATTCAAACGGTAGTATTTCAAATCCAGGGCATCTTCAACATCAGCGCGCTCGATCGAGGGTCGACCTTTTTCCTTGGCAATAAAGTCCGCTTCAATGGTCAGATCCTTGATCTCACCAAACTGGGTCGACAGAAGATTCTGATCTTCAATCAAACGCGAACCATATTCCACAATCGCGGCCACAGCTGATTTATCGAACGGCAGGAGCTGTTCGAGGCGCATGCGGGTCGCGATAAAGCTCACGTAGCTCATGATATTATCCTGGCTACGTTCCATCTTGAAATCGAAGTCAGCTTTGATCTTGAAGATCTTCTGGAATTCTTCATCCTGCTGATAAAGGATATGATAGATCTCGTCGGTGCCGATCAAAATGACTTTCAAATCCAGAGGCACAGGCTCTGGCCGCAGACCCGAGGTCGGCAGGAGCGAATACTGCTCGCCCATGTCCTCGATAAAGCCTTTGCGGTTGCGCAGGATGCGTTTCAGCGATTCCCACACATTACCGGGCCGGAAAATATCGATGGCATTCAGAACGAGATAACCGCCATTGGCCCGATGAATCGAACCCGCCTTGATCATCGTAAAATCGGTCAGATACATGCCGTGCTCGACATTCTTTTCGATTTTGCCGAACAGATTGTAATAGGTCGGATTGTTTTCGATGATGACCGGCGCTTTTTCGATCTTGCTGTTGTCGACAAAGACGTTCACCTTGTACTTGGTGAATTTATCCTTATCTTCAATCAGGAACGCTTCTTCCGCGTTGGCGGCCGGCTGGTCGTCCTCGACGAACTCGAGGAGGTTTTCTTTCACATCCTCGCGGACCTGCTCGATGTATTCCAGGATGTCAGAGAATTGGCCGTATTCCTCGAGCAAAGGAATGATCAAAGCCGAGATAATCTGCTCCCCGATCGAACTCCGCAGGTTTTCCAGCTGCTCGCCGGTATCCTTGTCGATCGCCCGAACCTTACGGGCAAAGTCCAGCACTTCAGGTTCCAGCTCGGAGCGTCGGCCCTCGATCTCGGTCCGTTCGTCTTCTGCTAGTTTGGAGTAGTCCCGTTCGGTGAGGGGGCGGCCGTCGACGATGGGAATGGTTTCGATCCCCATGCGCGTGGACTTGATGACAAAATCCTTGGTCTTGGCCAGCTTTTCGAGCTCGCTGTACAGCTTGGATTTGATGTCATTGGCGGATGAAATATAGGTGTTGACCGCGTTCTCGTAGTCCTCGCTCTGCAGCGCGACCGGAATTTCTGAACGCAGGGCCTTGACCAGGTGTTCCATATTCTTCTTGAGCTTACGACCTTCACCACGAGGCAACTTAATGGCCCTGGGGACTTCGATGTCCGAGAAGTTATAGAGGTAAACCCAGTCATAGGGTGCCGGCGAATCCGCGGACCATTTTTCAAGGAACTGGCGGATGACACTGGTCTTGCCCGTGCCTTCGATGCCTGCGACATAGATATTGTAACCGGGCCGCTTGATACTGAGGCCCATGTTGATCGCGCGGATCGCACGATCCTGGGCAATAATATCGTTCGAGTTTTCAAGTTCAGCGGTGGTCTTGAACTTAAAAAAGTCAGTTGGGCAGCTGGCATAGACCTGTTCATAAGACAAAGCTTGGGGCAGCCGCAACGATGCTTCTTGAGTGAGGACTTTTTTTACAGGGCTTTTCCGCGCGGACTTGGTGGCTTTGGCTGGCTTCTTTGTTTTTTTCTTCAAGGTCAGTTCAACTCCCTGCGCCATTATTAGGCTGGGAGGATGACATAAGAGGTCTGATCATCCTCGTCAGCGTTGGCGCATTAAAAACGTCAACGCGTGCCCGAGAAACATCGCCTGGCAGGCATCAACGCATCATACAAACACATCCATGACTTCGACGAGTTTAAAGTCTCCCGCCACCTCGTTCAGCTTGGGAGAAAGGTCAAACTCCATCGCCGCTGGTTTCAATCTCAGTAGGAGATTGGTGAGAAACTTCTCACCCTTGCCATGGGCTTCCGTGAGAAAATAGTCTCCGTAGGCATCAAGAAAGTCAAGCGCGTCTTCGACTGAATCACGACTCGGCAGTTCCATGAGATGCTGGATGCCGCGGTTCAGCCACTGCGAAAGTTCCTGGAAATTGATTTTTTCCTTGATACCGATGCGCAGGCAGTCATTGCAGATCTGGGTTTTGATATCAGGGGGCAGCACTTCCAGATAGTTTCCGTAGGTGTAGTTCAAAGTGCGATAGGCACCGCGACGATTGCGGGTCATTTCCATCAAACGCACTTTTTCCATGACCTGGCCATAGGCGTCGACCGCGTTCTGCACGGCTTTGCGCTCACGTTCCTGCAGAGCTTCAAGCTGGACCTTGTGACGATCGCGCAGCACGACAAAGGCTTTATGCACTTCATTGTAACTGAGTGGATCATGCACATCCGGATTCTTATTCAACGCATCCGTCAGATATTCGACGACGTGCGGGACTTTTGTATGGGTTTGTTCAGCGATCTGGACCAGACTCCATTTGACGCTATCAGGCCAGATTTTCAGCACCGCTTCCAATTCGAGAATAAAGTCCAGCATCGTCGCCCCCTTAAAAAGGAAATGGTGAACGCAGCGCTTGTACGCTTTGATCTTTTTGAGTTTTGCTCTTTAAAACAGCTTACGGCCTGGCACGTCGAAATGCAAAATTTTTGGTTGTGATTGACGTAGCGGCGGACGTGCGGTGTGGGGCATCCTATGGAAAGACCAGCGGGCTTTCTCTCTTCCTTCAGAATTCAGCAAATGGAAAGCGTTGGGGAGCCATGAAATTTGATGGGAAAGTCGATAGCGGATTTATGTAAAAAAGAAAGAGCAGCCGGAAAAATAAGGGATGCCCCTTTTCTTCCGGCTGCTCTTGACCTGTGTGAGGCTTGAACTCGAACGGCTATCAACCGAAGAGTGGGCCCCAACACATTATTTGGTCCGTAATGATCGACGCAGGCGCATCATGCGACGCTTCTTACGACCGACTTTACGACGACCCTTGGGATGCTTTCTTCTGTGTCTTGACCCGTGCAATGTCCACTCCACACGTTAAGGTTGTGACCGGAGCCAGGAGCCTAACGGCCTTCCGGGCAAAAGGCAAGATTTTTCTTGCTCCTATTTCGCCGCTCAAGGCACACTGTCAATGGGACATCCATCCACGCCCAGACCTATTCGGAGGCATCCGCTCTATGAACCAGTCCCCCGTTGATCACGGTCGTCGCCTTGTTCCGATGCTGACGGAATTTTTCTGGCACTCGCGCTTCGGCGTCCAGGTGGTGGCCACGACCCTGGTTTTTCTAGGCTGCGTAAGCTTTTTTATCTACCAGGCTTTTGAAGAACAGTATTCCAATGTCGCTGAAATCTTCAAAGTCGTCAGCCCGGACTTGAAGCATGAGCTGGTGTTCAATGACATCCTGATGCGGAATGTGATTTTTCTGATCATGTCCATATTGGCATATATCGTCGCCATGGTCATCCTTATCATTCGATCCCGCCATAAATATTCGGGACCACTTGTCTCTATCCAAAAATTTATCGAAGCCGTAACCCGCGGCGAGTACACGCATCGCATTGTGATCCGCAAAGGTGATGAAATGCAGGAACTGGTCGTGGCCCTGAATGAGATGGCCGGGCATCTGGAGCGCCGGCACGGACCCATGGTCCGGGATGCAGCCGGCGATCGGGTTTCCGGTTCATGATTTCATAGTCTTGGTCTTGCATGGTCCGGCGTTTATCACTATGTTAGGGGCCAACGAGGATGACCCGTCATGCAGGACCTATACAGCCAAAGCCTAGCCGATCTTGAGCAGTATTGCACACGCCTTGCTGTGTCGACAGTTCATGCCAAAACTTTGTATCGTCGCCTGTTTAAGGATTTCGATACAACGCCCTGGACAACACCAGGCCTGCCGCATGGGCTGGCGGAACAAATGCCGCACGATATGCGCTGTACCACGGCCAGCATTGCCGAAGAATCCCAGTCACGCTACGACGGAACGGTGAAATTCCTGGTTCGCATGGAAGACGGCTCGTTGGTCGAATCCGTTTTGATGCCCGAGAAAAAGCGCATCACCCTCTGTCTTTCCAGTCAGGTCGGTTGCGCCATGGCCTGCACCTTCTGTCACACGGGTCGGATGGGTCTGAAACGCAATCTGACGGCCGGGGAAATCGCGGCGCAGGTCGTGCTCGCGCAGCGTTGGATCCGCGATCATGCGGCCTGGCGTGAGGAACGGGGCTACCCGGGATTTGCGGCCATTTCCAATATCGTTTTTATGGGCATGGGCGAGCCGCTGGATAATATTGATGAGGTGTCCCAGGCGCTGCGTATTCTTTCGGATCCGATGGGTTTAAATTTGTCCCTGCGGAAAATTTCCGTGTCCACAGCTGGGCATCTGGATGGCCTTAAGATTCTGCTGGAACGCTTTCCCAAAGTATCGCTGGCCCTGAGTCTGCATGCCACCACCGAACGCGAACGTTCCCAGCTGATGCCCATCAATCGTCGCTGGCCGATCGGCACCATTCTGGACTATCTGCGTAATTTCTATCAGCAGCGTGATGATGATGCCTGCCTGCTTGTGCAGTACACGGTCATCCGTGGTGTGAATGACACTCTGGATCATGCCGACCGTATGGTTGAACTCCTGCGCGGCGTGCCTGTGAAACTCAATCTGATTCCGCTGAATGAGGTGGAACCCAGTCGTTTCCAGAGTCCAGAGCCGGAATCCTTGCAACGCTTCCGCGATCATCTGAATGCTGCTGGCGTTCGCGTCATGATCCGCTACAGCAAAGGCCAGGATATCGCCGCCGCGTGCGGTCAGCTGGTCGTCAGCGCGGAAAAACGAAGGCTGAGTCCCTCTGCCGAGGCTGTCACCATATCCTGATTGCGCTCCCTGCACCCAAAGTCCTATCATGAATCTAATATACCTCATAGAAATGGATAACCCTCGGCAAGGAGTGATGCGTGGATCAGGAGATCCGACTGGTTTATGCTGCGGCCAGCAATCAGGTTCGCGTCAACTTTTCCGCGGAGTTGGTGCGTGATGACCGTAAGCCGCCCAAGGACCTTTATAAGCGTGCCAAGGCCAAGCTCGAGGATGAGCAGGCCAAAGGTAATATTGAAACGTTTGTGATTTATGAAAACGCTTTCAATCAGTACTGGACCCATCTGCGTGAGCAGGAGGACCTGACTGATAAAAATACGGCATTCTGCATTGCCCAAGGTTTCCGCAACTATAAGGACATCCAGCTGAAGCAAGGCAGCAATCGGGAATGGACCCTCACGGTCCTGGCAAGCCCCGAAATGGTCGGTAAAATCGGTTGGCCCCGGTTTCATGCTTTTGTCCAAAAACAGATGGCCTTGGAACCTTACACATCCCCCGTCCTGCAGGCCCGTATTCTGGAAGCCTATTGGCGGGCTGTGCGCGGTGAGAAAATTCAAAACCGTGCCCTGGCAGCGCTGGCGCTGGATGACGAGATGCCACCCCTTAAATTTTCTCATGATAAGACCAGTGGCACGTTAATGCTCTGGGTCAATAGTATCGAGATGCTGCAGGCCGCGGGGCACAAAAAAATACTCACACAGATTCAGGCCTTTCTTGAGAAAAACAAGGCGGCCATGCCAGACTACGCCGGACTCAATCGGGAATGCGCCGAGTTTCTGAAGGAACTGATCGCCATGCCCGAGAGTTTTGGCTACGGCCTGCCTTTGGGTTTGCCAGTGGCGGTGAAAAATGCAGCGATGTCCGCGGGAAAAAAAGACGCTTCGAGCGCAGCCGCGGGCAAGGACGTCTTCAAAAACACGCGCGCTGCGGCGACCAAGCCTGAAAAATCTGCGCCTTCGTCGGATCGCTTGATTGAAATTGAAATCGCTGCCGATCATTTGGAAGCGCATATCATTTGGGCCAACGACACAAAACTGCAGTCCGGGCCTTATGATCAGGATAAAAAATGGCTGGAGGCCGCCCTTCAGGAGGTTGGCATCTGCTATGGTTACGAAATTTACCTGGATAAAATATTGAGTCTGATCACACTGGGTCAGAGCATTAAAAATCAAGTTATCGCCCGTGGTTTGGCCGCACGAGCCGGTGATCAGACCTATCTGCATCCTCTCTATCTGGAAAAAACCGTCGAAGAGACCGATAACGTCATCGACCTTCGCTCAGCCCAGAATAAACGGGTGGTGGAAACCGGCGACCCCATCGCCGAGATCCGGTTTCGCGATGGCAAGACAGGAACGGACGTGTTCGGTCAAGCTCTGCATGCCACTGTTAAGGAAACGTCGTATACGCTCTCCGCAGGACCTGGGGTTGAGAAACGTGCCGATGGACGCTTTTATGCGCTGCTGCGGGGTATGCCCAAGATCGAGCGTCACCTCGTATCCTGTTTGAACGTGTATGTCCATCGAGGGGATGTGAACCTTAAAACCGGAGACATCAACTTTGATGGAACCGTGGAAGTGAAGGGGAACATCGACAACGGCGCCCGTGTTTATGCCAAGGGCGATCTGATCGTCCGTGGGGGTATCGGCCGCGCCCGCATTCGTTGCGGCGGCGACCTGAGTGTCAGCAAAGGAATCGTCACCTCCAAAGAGGGCATGGTTCATGCCGGTGGTGACGTCCAGGCCCTCTTTGTGGAAAACAGTCGCATCCTGGTCGAAGGCGTGTTGGAAGTGGACCAGTCCATTCTCAATAGCGACTGCAAAGTGGCCGGTGAAATCGTCATTAAAAATGTAGCCAAGGGTTTGATCGGTGGCGGCATCGTCGTCAGTGAAACCGGTATTCGCACCCAGGACCTTGGTTTTGCAGATGGTGAGAAAACTCTGTGCCGGGTCGGCAGCGACTGGCGCCTTGAGCATCGGATTACGATCCTGCGCGGCCGCGAAGCCAAACTCAAACGCTTTGTCGGCGAACGTCAGTACGAGTTTGATGATTTGGCCAAAAAGAAGGCCACCGGCGATCGCATCCAGAAGGTGGAAAAACGCCTGACCAAGGGCAAAAAGCTGCTGGATAAAATCGAAAAACTGGCGGAACTGACTCGTAGTAAGATTCGCTGGAATGATATGGCGATTCTGGTCGTTCGCGGCGTGATGGACCCGAATGTGGAAATCACCATCGGCGGACGCGTGGTGGGGGTTCCCAAGAGTCTGCGCGAGGTCATGTTCACCGCGGTTCGCTATCGCGATCAGTACGTGAATTCATTGATCTATTTGGAGCAGTATAAGAAGACTCGCACCGGGGAAGGCGATGCCGTTTAAAACGGCTCGCCTGCGCTTCGGTCGGATTATAGATAGTAGACCAGCTTGGGATCGTCGTGCTGACTTTTGGCTATGTATTTTTCCAGACGTTTCTGTGAGTCACCATTGAAATCATCAAAGCGGATACCCAAACCAGCCGGCGTGTTCTTTCGCGTATCGGCATTGATCCGGCGAACGACTTCGCCTTCCACTTTGATAGGCTTCTTGTAACCAGGCAAGGAAAAGCTCAGGCTGAGTTTGGTTCCAGCCGGGATATCCATTTCGGTGGTCAAAAGAATACCGGACTTGGATACGTCCTGAATGCTGCACTCAATCGTCTTGCCCTGATGATCGAAGGCGACCGATCCTTCATGATTCACGCGTTCCGTGCCGCGGATTTTTTCTTCCAAAAGGTTACGCACCTGTTCGATGAAAAATTCGCGAGGAACCGGTGTCTCAATAAACAGGTCGGGACCATTGCTCCGCGCTGTGACGCGCTTGGGCAAGGGCTGAACGCTGGTAAAGATCACGGGGATCACAGCGGTTGCGGCCTGCTTTTTGAAATGCTCGCACATGCTCACCGCATCGATTTCAGCGTAATCAAAGTTGATGACGATGACATCGGCCAGTTCCTTCAGCAGCATGTCCTTGGCTTGGCCGAAGTTTGTGGCTTGGCTGATGTGGGCCCCAACTTTACGGTAGCTGGCCTTTTCGAGATCGGACGTCATCCGCTTCTCGTCCACAAAGAGTATTTTAAGCGTTCCCTTCGACATAATACACCAATCCTCCCCACAGGGCTGAAGTCTCAACACCAGATAGTGAATCATCGGCAGAGTCTTGAAAACATTGAGTCCAAACTTGCGCTTGAAGGCAAAGCATGGGAAAAGATTGCGGAATACGCCTGATTCAGGAGGTTCCCAAAGAGGCATGGCGAAATCGGAAAAAAAGGATAAATACCGCCTGGATGAACGCCTGGTCAGCCTCGGTTTGGTCGCGGATTTGGCCGAAGCCCGGGCCCTGATCATGGCCGGCCAGGTCCTGGTGGATGAGCAAAGAATCGATAAACCAGGGCAGCTGGTCCGGGACGGCCAAGGCCTCCGTTTGAAAGATCAGAAGCGTTTTGTCAGCCGGGGCGGGGACAAACTCTGGGGGGCTATCCAGGATCTTGGACTCACTGCGATGGTCGCAGGGGCCACGGTGCTCGACTGTGGGGCATCGACGGGAGGCTTTACCGATTGTTGCCTGCAACTGGGTGCAAGCAAGGTCTACGCGCTGGACGTTGGGCATAATCAGCTGGCCTGGAAACTGCGAACCGACCCCCGGGTGGTGGCAAAAGAGCAGTGCGATATTAGGCATGTTAAAGAGATTATTGACGAAAATATCAATTTCGTGGTCGCTGACATCAGTTTCAATTCCGTGGATCGATTGCTTCCGGCCCTCTGTGCCGCTGTTCCGACCCGCGCTGTGCATTTCCTGATCCTGGTCAAACCCCAGTTTGAATTGGCTGCTGACGCGGTTCCCGTGGGTGGTGTGGTCGCCGATGAGGATAGCCGCCAGGCGGCCCTGACGATCGCTTTGCAGGCCATGCAGCGGGAAGGTCTGGAATTCTTACAAAGTGTCGATAGCCAGGTGTCCGGTCGCGAAGGCAATCGCGAAATTTTTGTGCTGGCCCGCAAACCTTAATGTCCATCCAAACGATATTCGCGCATTTTGCGCCACAGGGTGGCTCGACTGATCCCAAGCTTCGCGGCGGCATCGTGCCTTGAGCCGGCCACCGCATCCAGTACATCGAGGATGCGTTTGCGCTCGCGTTGCTTGATATTATCGTCCAGGCCTGGTGGCGATTCTCCGCGCAGCTCCGGGGTTAAGTCGTAAATCGTGACCTCAGGTCCATCGCCCATCACATGCGCGTATTCCATGACGTTGCGAAGCTCCCGAATATTGCCGGGCCACGCATAGCTTCTGATCGCCTCCATGGCCTCGGGATGCAGGCACTGGACCTGACGCGTGGACTGCTGATTGAGCTGATCCAGAAAACGATGGGCGAGCATGGCAATGTCATGACCCCGCGCCCGGAGCGGTGGTAGAAAAAGCGGAATGACTCGCACCCGATACATAAGATCGGCACGAAATCTTTGTTCCTCCACAACCTGTCGTAGCGATTCATGCGTCGCGGATATCAAACGCACATTCACCGTCCTGGGTGTCGTGGATCCGAGTGCGGTAAAGGTTTGATCCTGAAGAACGCGGAGCAGCCGGGGCTGCACGTCCAATGGAATTTCGGCGATCTCATCCAGAAAGAGCGAGCCGGTATGAGAAACTTCAAAGAGCCCCTTGCGACTTTGCGTGGCTCCGGTGAAGGCGCCTTTGACGTGACCAAAGAGTTCTGAAACTGCCAACTCCCGCGTGAGCGTCGCACAATTCAGAGTGTGGAACGGCGCCTGGGAGCGGCGGCTGAGCACGTGAATGGCCCTGGCCGCGAGCTCTTTGCCCGTTCCGGATTCACCGCGGATCAAGACCGGAGCCTCGGTATTCGCAGCCTTTTTCAGCATTTCAAAAAATTGAAACATGGACGGTGCGGAACTGATCATGCCTTGAAAAATTCTAATATCAGCGGGCGGGGTATAGCTCAAAGGCATGGCGGGCAACTCCACGGATGAATACTCACGTCAGGATAATCGCAAACTTTATCCTTTCCTATCCAAAAAAAATTTGCGAGCTTCTTTCCAAACAGGACTAAAGGGGGCTCGTGTGTTTGAATCCACCATGATGGATATTCCATTAACGATCGACATGATATTGGATCGCGCCCGGCATGCGGCCGCTGATGTTGAGGTTGTATCCCGCCAGCCTGATCGCCGACTTCATAAAACCACTTATGGCGCAATCGCGGAACGAACGGAAAAGCTGGCCCGTGCTTTGATTGACGCTGGCATTCAGCCACGTGATCGCGTCGCCACGCTGATGTGGAACCACGCGCAGCATCTGGAATGCTATCTCGGTATACCTTTGGCTGGTGCCGTGATTCATACGTTGAATCTTCGCTTACATCCGGATGAAATCGCCTTCATTGCGCGGGATGCCCAGGATCGCTTTTTGGTTGTGGACGAAGTGCTTTTGCCTTTGTTCGAGGCTTTCCGAAGCCAATATCCTTTCGAAAAAGTCATTGTGGTAGGAACGACCAAACCGTTGCCCCCGGAAGCGATCGACTATGAAGACTTCCTGAAGCGTGGAACACCGGGCATTGCCTTGCCGAAAATTCAGGAGACCGATCCCCTGGGATGCTGCTATACGAGCGGCACCACGGGCAAACCCAAAGGTGTGGTCTACTCCCATCGCTCCACCATTCTCCATAGCCTCGTGACGGCCTTGCCGGATTCGCTGGATCTGTCGATGGACGATTGCCTGATGGCTGTCGTTCCAATGTTTCATGTGAATGCCTGGGGACTGCCTTACACGGCCACCCTGGTTGGAACCCGTCAGATTCTGCCAGGACCGTTTCTGGATGCCGCGAGTCTGGTTGATCTTATGGAAACAGAAAAAGTTACCGTGGCAGCCGGTGTGCCCACGATCTGGATGAGCATTCGCGAGGAACTGGATGCGCGCCCGCGTGAGCTGAAGGCCCGCATGGTGGTGGGTGGTGCCGCGGCTCCCGAAAAATTAATTCGTGATTTTGATCGCATGGGTCTGCAGCTGATTCAAGCCTGGGGCATGACGGAAACGTCACCTGTGGGATTGGTCTCACGTTTGTCCCCTGCGGCTCAGCTGTTGCCGGTGGATGAGCAGTATAAACTTCGGGCCAAGCAGGGTCGACCCGCTCCCCTTGTTCAGGTCCGCGTCTGCAATGAAGAGGGCGAAGTTCCCTTGGATGGAAAAACCAGCGGCGAGCTGCAAATTCGTGGGCCTTGGATCACCCAGCGTTATGCCTCGGGCGTGGTGGACCAGCGCTGGACCGATGACGGTTATTTTAAAACGGGTGATGTGGCCAACCTCGATGCCCTGGGTTATGTCCAGCTCACCGATCGCACAGCGGATTTGATTAAATCCGGAGGCGAGTGGATTGCCAGTCAGGTGCTGGAAAATGCCATCATGGGTCATCCCGCGGTCCGCGAAGCCGCAGTGATTGGCGTCCCGCATCCGAAATGGAGTGAAAGGCCTTTGGCGGTGGTTGTTTTGAAGCCGGGCTGCAAAGCGAACGCGGATGATCTGCGTGATCACCTCGCGCCGCATTTTGCCAAATTTCAGTTGCCCGATGCCTTTGTGTTTGCCGACACCATTCCTCGAACGTCAGCCGGCAAATTCAAGAAAACGGACCTGAGGCAGGAGTATTGCAACTGGACCTGGTGATTCAATCGCATTGACCCACGGAGCCTTCCGCACAGATGCGGCCATCCATCCAGGTGGCGCCACTGAGCTGGGCTCCTTGCCAGTTGACCGTATCATTGAATTTCACAGCAGAAAGATCCACGCCGCGCAGATTGGTATCCTGAAAATTCACAGGACCCTCAAACACAGCCCCACTGAAATTGGAACCGCTCAATTGCCCGCGGGTAAAATCAAAGCGACCTTGACTGACGATGCCCGAGAAATTGCCCCGCTCCGCCGATGAATTATCCATCGTCACATCCTGAAAGCGCGAGGCACTCCAGTTGATGGAAGCGAGACATGAGTTCTGAACGGTCAATTCGACAAAATTGGCCAAAGCAAAGTGGGAAAGGCGCAGATCCGAATCAACGAAGCGAGCCTGATTCCAGCTCGTGCGCGAAAGTTCGGTGATGATCATTTCACTTCCCTGAAAGACGCTGCGATCCCATTGCGCATCGACAAAGGAATTTTCTGACAAGCAGGACGCGTTCAAGGTTAAATCCTGCCAGGCCTGCTCATCCGGTCGTCGCGAGGTAAGGCGGATACCCTGCAGCGTTTGAGCGCTCTTGAGGCTATCGACGATTTGAAGTTCAGGTGCCAGGGAGGCCAACCCACAGAGCCGGGCCGGAGCCGTCGACTGGCAATCGGTCAGAGCTGGAAACGGAGACGGTACCACAACCGGACTAGGATTGTCGGGATTGCTGGTCGTGCTTCCGTTAGCCGATTTTCCTCTCAGGCTGGCGGACGAACAGGCACCACTGATAACAGATAGGAGCAGAACTGCGAGCAATGATCGGAACATGGCTTTTCCTCATGGCTGATCCTATCGTGTGAAATGTGTGTTCAAGTCCCTGATTCGGCCCTTCTATCGGCATAAACAGCCAAAAACTTTAGCAAAACCTGTGATTTTTACGGTTCGGTAAAGTTTTAGAGACAAAATGCCGATTGAGCCTTCACTTGCAAATTAGAGGCATAACATGAAGCAGGTTTGGGTCGTACTTCGACTTCGGTCGTGGGTGCTATTTCTTTGTGTATTTTCACAGATTATCGCGTGTCAGGAGAGCGGTCCCATGCAGGGCACCGTGGTGCGTCCGGCTGATTCCAAGCCTGCGCCGACCGACAAGGAAAAGGCTGACGCCGAGGCGGAAGCTGAGCGCGTTTCTCCACCCAGCAATATCATTGGTTCCTATCTCGTGTGCATGGAGCAGGAACGCTTCGACACGATCCAACAGAGCGCGACCATTCATTGCGGTGTCTATCGACAGCCTGCGCAAACACCTATTTCCGTCACGTATCTGAAGCAATGGCAGGTGACCGGTTCGGTTGTGGTCCTGCAAACGGTTGCACCAGCCTCAGCCAGTGTTGTGGAGCTCCGTTTCCAGGCGACCGATCTGAATGGATTGAAACAATCGATTCGCAAGACCAAACTCAGCGTGAAGGATGATGCCGGGACCAGTTACGATGGTTTCGTGGCCGAACTTTTGCCTTCCGACAGTCGATTCTCCGTCGCGAATGCCAATAAGCCCAGCAGTTTCGTGCCGCTTTGGAACGAAGGGTTTGAGGGTACTCGGATTACCACCGACACAGCTCTCTTTCATGATCCGAAAACGTTTGCCGCTTCGACGACGCTCGACTGGGTCAACCCAGGAACGCAAAACACCGCGTGCGGTTTGCCCGTGTTCGAAGTGATGCGTTTTGCTACGCAGGCTGGCAGTACCGATACGGTCGGAGCCGCCGAGGGCCAGCAATTTATCGACACCGACAGCGTCTGCTGGCCGGAAGGCTCTGCCAATCCCATCCGCGGCGCCAGTAATCTGGTCCTTCGCAAGGATCTGGTGCTCATACCGGGACGGGTTTATCGCATCAGCTTCAAAGTACGGCAGCAGCCTCTGCCGCCTGGCTTTGCACCAACAGTACAAGGCCTCCAGCTTAAAATAAATCAGACGCTGGTGAAGGATCTGCGGACCTTCTCGAACGTCTGGCAGGACGTAACCCTGGATTGGGTTGCGGGCTCTGGCACGAGTAAAATCGAATGGATCGATGTCGGCGCTGCCGATGATTCGATCGGGATTTTGCTTGATGATCTGCGGGTTCAGGGCGAAAATTTCTAGATTTTTATCGGCGTCCGTCGTAAGTATGCTTGATACCAACAGGAGGGTTGCAAGCGATGGATGCCTTTCCAGCCAGTGTCCTGGTATTTTTAGGCGCTTATCTGTTGAATGTGCTCTATATCACCGTGTTTTATCATCGCGGGCTGGCGCATGAAGCGGTGATCCTCTCCCCACGTATGCAGCGATTTGTGGCCAAAACTGGCATCTGGGTCACGGGCATTGATGCCAAGGCCTGGGTCTGTATGCATCGCCTCCATCATCGTCATTCTGATACCCAAAAGGATCCCCACAGCCCTGTTTTTGCCGGCGTGCTGGGTCTCTTTCGCAAACAGCTCCTGGCCTATCGCAAGGTTTTGGTCGCTCTCATTCGGCGGCATGACCATTATGACAAAGTCGTAGCGGATTTGGATCTTGAGGTGAGTGCTGTGAACGCGCGAAAGCGCTGGTATCTGCCGTATCTCTCGCATCTTGTGATGGGTGTGGGGCTGGCCTGGATCACAGGATCGGCCTGGATCGGTGCGGCCTTTGTCCTTGGTATTTCCAGTCATCCCCTGGAGGGTTGGGCGGTGAATGCGCTGGCCCATTCCTACGGTTATCGCAATTACGCGACCGACGACAATTCCCAGAACAATACCTGGGTGGCCTGGCTGGTGGCGGGTGAGGGTTATCAGAATAACCATCATCGGTATCCGGATGAAGCCAGGTTCAGCCACCGCTGGTTTGAGTGGGATTGGGGTTACCAGCTGTGCCTTGTCCTGAGCTTCTGCGGTGTGCTGCGTATCGCGCGGTCCACGAGGACCTGATCACTTCTTTGGATTCAAGGGAAGCACGAAACTGCCTGTGGTCTGGCCCACCACCAGGGGTGAAACACCATTCCATTTTTCTATCATCTGCAGGTCGATAATGCCTGGATTTTTACGGATCGCTTCCCCGCGAATATCGATCGCTCGCGCTTCCCCGGCCGCACGAATCTCTGCAGTTTCCGCTTCAACCTTGGCCTTGTCCTTGAGGAATTTGGACTTGGCGGCTTCCTGCTCCTGAACCATTTTTTCTTCGATGGCTTTTTCCAATTCCGGCGACAAAGACACGTTTTCAATCACCACATCTTCAATGATGACGAGTTCCTGAATTTTTTTCTGGGCCGCTTCCAGGACCTTGAGCTTGATGCGTTCCCGCGCTTTGACGATGCCTTCCGCACTTTCCAGAGCCGTGGCTTCCTTGATGGCTTCCTGCACCCGCGGGGCGAGCAAGGAATCGAAGGGATTGCCAGCGAACTGCGTGAAGATGGAAATGACCCTGTTTTCGGGGACGCGATAGAGAACCTTCAGGTTGATGCTGACCTGCTGCAGATCCGAGGAATAGCATTCCGCTTTCAGGCCTTCTGTTTGCTGACGGATCGAGACCTGATGGAGCTTGGACATGAAGGGAGCTTTGAAGCCAACACCTTCCGGCTTGGCGACGGGGTCGGTCTTGCCCAGAGTCACGATAATGCCGCGATTTCCGGGGTCGACCACATAGAAACTGGAGTAAGCGAAAATGACCGCAAGAAAAGCGACCAAAGCGAGCAGAACGGTCTTGGGGGAAAGGTCGGCCATGACAATCTCCTAAAGATTATGGCGCGACCTGATCCTGGTTACTGCGGAAGGGTTTCACCACGATGAGCCGCTGCCATTTTTTGTACAGAACGGCAGAAAGAAGGAATATCGAGAACCACAGCGCACTGTTCTTCAGCCAGTGTGAAGACCGCTTCCGAAATCACATCAGCCAGGACTTGCTGCTCATCTTCCGGGATACCAGCCTTGGCAAACAGTTCCGTGAGGGCCGTGTTATCGTTGACCACGCCTTCGTAAGCTTTGTCCGTGCGGGTCAAAGATTCCGTTGAGGCGGTTTCGCCATTAAGGGGACGCATCGTTACAAAATCAGGATAGCCGGTCGAGGGCGCGCGTGAAATCACAAAGTGATAGGCACAGTCGACTTCGGGAATCTCATCCAATTCCTCAAGCAGAGTCTGCACCGCCAGCAAGGCTCCCCGAGCTTCGTGCAGGGGCAACCAGCTGTCATCCATGCTGTCGGCGACAATATAGTCTGTCAGAAAAGCAATGGCCGCTTCAGCCGCTTCCGGGACAGTCTCGCCAAACGCGTGAAGTTGGCCTTGTTCATCGATTTCGAGGCCATCGCTGTCCTCGTCGTCCTCAAACTCATCATCGTCCTCTGAATCTGCGCTGAGGGCCTCATCGTCTTCAGCTTCGTCAGAGACTTCAATGGGTTCTTCCAGCAGTCGGTCCGGACGGTCGTCCGAAAAGGCAAAGGAATCTTCGAAGGCTTGCAAAAGTTCGTCAAAGGTTACGCCAAGATACGAGATCATATGAGGACTCCGGGGATGGGGGGGAAACAGGATGCAAAGGTTCACCCTTGTTACAGGAGCATGTCCCCGGGGTCAAGCTTATAGGGCACAATGGGACTGGCTTTGCGGCCGAAATTTTATACGTATTCCTGGGTCAGGCGTGTGATCAATTGGATCCCGTAACCCGTGCCCAGCCCGCTTAAAGTGTTCGACGGCCCCGCCATATCAATGTGCAGCCAAGGGATATCCAGATCATCCACGTGGCTATAGATAAATTGCGCCGCGCAACTTGGCTGGGCGTTGCTGCGATTTTTTACGGAGTTGACCATATCAGCGATTTGGCTTTTGAATTCGTTTTGATAAAGCTCGGGTGCAAAGGGCAGGGGAACCACCATATCGCCTGTTTCCAGACCCACGCGCTTGGCCAGCTGCTCCAGATCCTCACGATTGGACACGACACCCGCGTGTAGCATGCCCGTTGCCACCATCTGCGCGCCGGTCAGCGTCGCGGCATCGATAATGAGATCGGGTTTGTATTTCCGCGCGCAGTAGGACAGGCAATCGGCCAGCACAATGCGGCCCTCGGCATCGGTGTTATTCACTTCGACGGTTTTGCCCGAATGCATGGTAATGACATCATCGTTGCGGAAGGAATGGGGACCGATGGCATTTTCCACAAGGCCCACACAGGCAATCACCCGATGCGGGCATTTATTCAGGATGAGATGATGAAACGCACCGAGAACCGCTGCGGCTCCGCCCATGTCACCCTTCATACCCACCATGCTGGCGCCGGGTTTCAGAGTGAGTCCACCGGTATCAAACGTCACGCCTTTACCAGCCAGCACCACCGTTTTCTTTGACGATTTGGGTTTGTAATCGAGAATAATCATGCGTGGCGGTTCCGCTGCGCCTTTGCCCACAGCGTGAATACCGTGCAGTCCTTCGGTCCGGAGGCGCGGCCCCAGGATTTCCCGAAACGTGCAGCCGGGGATGCTGCGGAACTTATCTTTGATTTCATCGGAAAAGGCGTCAGGCGTCAGTTCATTCGGAGGCATATCCACGACCTGACAGGCCCAGGCCACCTGCTCGCTGAGACTGCGCACTCGTTCATCGGCGATCACGACCTGCCCCTTCTGATCCAGGGCCAGCACGTGAATCGTGCGAGGCTTGGCATTTTTCCGCCGATTGACGATACGCAGTCGACGCGCGACCGCTGTCGCCACACTTCCGTAATGTTCCGGCCGATCCAGATAAAGAACGACCAGGGAATGTTCTTCACTTTCGATCGCGTCGAGCTGCTGAAAAAACCATTCCCGTCGGGTGGGGCTGTTATCTTTGGCCACTTTTTCCGGCAGGATGCCCATCACAACTTTGCTGGGACCGGCCAGACCGGTAAGGGTGGAAAAGCTGATGGGCGTGCGTCCCAGGCGGGGTGTTTTCAGGGCTTCCCGAAACAGGTCGGCGACCTCGGGTGGCAGAATTTTTTCATGCAGTTTATTTTGGAAAGCCTTGAGAGACCCGATCATGAAAACAGCACCTTTTTTAGGCAGGATTTGTTTGGTGCTGTTCAGAAACCTAAGATGCATGCAGACCTCATTACAAAACGGACAGGCGAAGCCATACTGACCTCACCTCTCTCGTGATACCCGAACTTCGTTCATTCCTATTTGTACCATTAAAGGAGCGCGTGTACGAGCACTCGATGGTCATGAAGATTGGCGCCGTGAATATGAGGCAGCAGAACGGCCTTGGGGTGATAACCGATCGAAGCCCCTGCCTTGAGTAGCATTGGCAGGTCATTGGCGCCGTCACCCACGGCCACCACATCCTGCAGTGCGAAGCCGCGCGTATGGCAAAGCTGTTCCATGTATTGAACCTTAACGTCAGCATCGACAATCTCGCCGAGTACTTCGCCCGTGAGCTTGCCGTCGGCCACACCGAGTTCATTGGCGCGAAAGCCTTGAAAATCCAGCTCGCGAACGATGCGCTGGGCAAGGGGATTGAAACCACCCGAAACCAGATGGAGCTCGATGCCACGCGAGCGTGCTGCCCGAGCGAACTCATGCATCCCAGGGTTAATCGTGAGTTTGCGACCGACCTGATCGATCACATCCGCCGAAACACCACGCAGCATGGCGACCCGCTTCCGTAGCGAAGCTTTAAAATCGAGTAATCCGGCCATCGCTTCTTCAGTGATGTGATGCACCTCCTCCTGTTTGCCCGCAACACGAGCCAGTTCGACAATGGATTCCTCGGCGATGACCGTTGAGTCCATATCGAAAAAGACCGCCTTCCAGTTGCGTTCCGGTATGACCATGGCGGTGCAGCCCGCACTATTCAGAGCCAGCACCTGCTGCCTCATGGTGGCGGGAATGGGACCCGGACACTGGGAAAAAAGGTGAAGTTGCATGTCCGGCACAAGCCGGGAAGGACCAAGACCGGTAAAGAGAGAGGATCGTTCGGCGTCGACAATCAAACGATAAGGCGACATGGAAACCCTTTTCACGATGAAAGTGCGGGGATGAGCTTGCTTTAAGGGAATGCTTGGATTGCAGGAGGGAATCAAGAGAATTATGGAGCGAGGGATACCACTGCGTCATGAGGGTGGAAGGGGCAGATGATATCGGGAACTTTTCAGGAGAACAGATGTATCCGGAGAGCTTATTTGAAGTAAAGGTGGCCGCCTTCCAACCCTCTTGTCGTTCTTGAGGCCACTTTATGCCTGCTTGGTTATGCTGTGAAATTATTTAATCTTGGTAAATGTAATAAGCTCACCTTATAACTTCTCAATTTTGTGCAAGCTGCCTGTTCGCTGGCAAGCCTCGTCCCTATCCCTTATCAGGCTTGTCGGCCTTGTCGGCCTTGTCGGCCGCCGGCAGAGCGGTCTTTCCCATCTGTTCTGATATCCATTGGAGACAGATTTTGGCGGCGAGACCCATCGTACGCTTCCGTAGGTAGGCCACTCGAATGCGATTCGAAACAGTGGCCTTCACATGCAGACGACGCAGCTTCGGCTCCCGATTCAACAAACTCTTGAGGCTGGCTTCCGGTAAAAGACCCGCTCCCATGCCTTCACGAACAAAGTCTGCTACGGCGTGATGATCCATCACGGTGCAGCGGACATCCAATTCCTTCGGCAGGCGATTGAAGTTTTTCTTGAACCAGGCATTGAGCAGTTCCGGTGCTTCCACATAGTTCACGAAAGGCAGTCGGCAATAGTTTTCGAAGAGCTCGTCGGAGTCCTTGAAATGCTGCAAAAAATCCTCGTGACAGATGAGGTCGTAAGGGTCACTGGCCACTTCATCGAATTCGATATTCGGCTCGTTCACAAACGCATCGGCAAAGGCAAAATCCAGTCGGCCTTTTTCGAACCAAAGGCTCAGCTCGTTGGCCAGACCCACGCGCATGTCAAATTTAACTTTGGGATGCTGCCGGCCAAATTCCGCGAGGAGCTCGGTGATCCGACGCTCGCGAAGGGAGGGCGAGATTCCAACTTTGACGCGACCCTGGAGCTCATTATCCTGATTGGAAATCTGCCTCAGCGTATTTTCCAGATCATCCAGTCGCCTGGAGCATTCCGAATAGAGCTGTTCGGCTTCATCGGTTGGGATGATTTTCCGGTTGATCCGATCGAAGAGAATGATGCCGAGTGCATCCTCGAGGGATTTGATCTGCTGACTGACTCCTGATTGAGTCAAATGCAATTGCTTGGCAGCCAAAGTCATACTGCGCGTGCGGTACACCACGAGAAAAATGCGTAGATAATTGAGGTTGAGCCTGGCAAGCAAAGACATGATACGTTGACCTCAGTTGGTAGCAGGCAGGAATAACCGCCCTTTTTGCCCAGGGCGGAACCATCATATACATCGAGTGTCCTGAAAAGTCAGCAGCTTTCTTCCCGGAGGGGCGGGTTTGAACCCGGCCATCCTCATGGATTGAAGAGCTTCTCACGACTCAGGTAGCAGTAGTAGAAATGAGCAGCATCGAGAGCGTCAACCCAAATGGTATCGTGGTAGTAATCATAGTGGGCCGCAATTTCTTTGCGTTCAATCGCATCGAGCACAAAGTCATGGTCCAGCTCATAGAGCTCACACATTCCACCCAGAGTCACGCGCTTACCTTCGTAATGTCCTGGGTCATGACCCAGCTCCACTAGAGCTTTTTTAAAGACCGTCTTGCCGACTTGCGGACCCATGAAAGAACTCCTTCCGAGGATGGTTGGGGTTGTCTATTACCATTCTATGTAGGGTTCACGGTCCTGTTCAACGGGTAAACCTTGCAGTACGGGAGATGCGCAATGGGGTGCTGGAGAAGTCTTGGCGGGGCTTGGGTGTCACAGCTTTGTCGTCTCGTCAAAGGACTGGCGGACGCCTGCTGTTGGCGTCCGCTTTTCATCTTAATTCATAGGCTTGATGCCATCGAGCAGGGTCTTGTGCGGATGGAACAAATTCCGGGAAATTTCGGGAAAGAGGACATTAGCTGTCAGACTATTGCCGATCACTTCGTAGAGTACGATTTCGTGGTAAACCACAGGCTCACCGAGTATGGTTTTCTCGGCAAGGATCCAGAAGGGGCAATTCTCAAGATCGTAGGCCCGGGGACTTTCGGGAATTTCCGCAGCCACAAACACCGGATTGAAATGGGTGGTTTTCGTTGGATCCTCCAAGAATCGTTTCCGATCCACGGCACTCACATGCGGCAGCTCCAGACAGATGCTGACTTCACCATCCTTGGTGCGGGCAAAAACTGCAGTACCGCCGATGTCTTTCCCACTATTGGGGACCTGACCCAGGCTATTCACCGGACGATCGTACAGTTCCTGAAGCGCGCCTTTGTCCTGAAGGTTTTTTCGCAGGCGCTGCGCGTGAGATTCTGGACACTGAAAACCCTGCATCAGGAGCTTCCAAAGAGGCTGCCAGGGCTTCTCGAGATCCTGGAGCCACGATCCTGCGGGAACTGGGCGTGGGTTGACCATGTTATGCAGAAGATCGTCAGCGAGCTGAGCCGCAGTCTTGAGATCATCGCTGTGCAAACTTTGCCGGATATGACGAACGGCGGCAAGCACCATTTGATGCTGCACCAGAAACAGTTCCGTTTCCTGCAGGACCTCGGGGTTCCAGCCATTGACGTTATCGATATTGCGAATGAAGAGCGAGTGCGCGGTCGGGGTTCTCTCGCGAACGTCCTGAAACAGCTTGACGAGTTTGCCATGACCTGCCGGTACGATGGAAAGCTTGCCTTCTGGGGTGCGATAAGGCATTCCATCGGGACGAAATCGCAGGGTGGAAAGCTGTTCGCCTTGCTCCAGGAAATAACGCGGCAGCGCTTCGGCAGAATGACTCTGACCTAAATGTTTGGCGAAAAGCTCGGATTGGTCGAGCGGGGCCACATAATATTCAGCTACGATGCCGTGAATTTTGTCATGCTCCTGATGCTTCATCTGCAGAAACGTAGGGCCATCCTTCCAGCAGTGCAGAAGGGCCTTGGGTAAATCGATCTCGGTGATCAGGTTCTCGGCCTGCGATAGCGTCATGCGAGGGCAGTTTTCCTCTTTCAGAAAATGAGTCAGCTGCGGCGGCAGGGGCCAGCTCGGGGCGTCCTGCTGCCGAAGGCTGCGATGCTGGGTCTTGATTTTATTCTGATCGAGTTCCTCCAACGCCAAACGCAAATCCATGAGCGGCTTAAAATAGCGGCTCGCGGCGCCGGCAGCTGGCACGAAAGACACAAATCCTTGCGGTTTGTCCCGATGAATTTGATGCAGATACTGGGGAGGCAGGATGCCTCCATTCTCGATCCGGCAGGTATCCTCGACGGGGATGAAGAGGTCGTCCCGATTCTTTACACCTTCACTGATCCGCTGCTGATGAATTTCAATATCCTGAACATCCAGATTCATCTCGCGAATTTCAGTAACAGTCATTCCTTTAAGCATAGCGCAACTCCATGGCCCCTGGTAATTCCCTTTGAATGCGGACACGCCATGGATTTGCTACTTTTTCAGACCCTGCTTGCCATCCGTGCCTGTCTCTTCAGCGCTGCCCGGGCTGCCTGCCGAACCATCGGTGATGGATCTTCAGATGCCAGAGGTCGCAAAAGATTTTGTGAAACATCCGGCTTATCCGCAAGGGGGAGAGCTTCGCAGATCTCCGCGCGAATCCACGCGTGGGCGTGATTATGCAGCAAATTTTCGAAAACCTCTAGCAAAGTCTCGTCTTTTTGCTGTTGTTTCAAAATTTCAATCAGCAGCCGCAAAGCTTCTGGAGTCAGAAGGGGCGTTTGATTTTTCATCCAGGTCATCCGGTCTTCGCTAGGATTACTGAGCAGTCTTTCCAGTACCGCCGCCTGGTAGATGGCGGGCAATCCTTTCAGGACGGGACGCTGGGCGGCACAAGCCGCGATGGAAAAGGCCGTGCGCGTCAGCTCCAGACCCTTGGCACTCAAGCGGATGAGGTTGGGGTGGGGACGGCGGCGGCTTTCTTCATACACGAGTCCACAACGACTTAGTGTACCCAAATCGCTGATCAGATAGTCACCGATGCCACTGGCAGCGATGGTTACAGCATCATTGCCTTGCCAGTTGCAGCAAAGCAAGATGTTAAAAAGACGATTGAGGTATTCCGGATTCAGCGTCTTTTTCTTCGTGTAGGGTTCCCGCTGCAGTATATTCTTCAGGCGATACAGATCGAGGACCCAGGGGCAGTTCTCCTGCTCTTCGAAGATGCGGTTCATGATCCGATACACTTTTCCAGCCAGTTCCGGGGCAAATTGAAAGAGACCAGCAGTGCCGGCCTCCTGATCCAAACGCACAGCCGTGCGCAAAAGTTCAATCAGATTGCGACCAAAGCCTATGTCATCGGCCAGGGCTTCATCATTGCTGGCCAGGGTCGAGCAGATAAAAAGGTGTTCGAGAAACTCTTCTTCATATTTTTCCGCGGTCCAGTCCAATTCAATAGGAGTATAAGAATGCAGCAGATCCAGGCTGTTTTCCACCAGTTGCGTGCCCAGGTGCCGGGGAACTTGGAACTCACTGCATAAAAAATCGATGGAAAGTTCAGAAAGTATCGGGGCGTTATGCCAGGCCCGATGCCGCATCAGAAGGTAAGTCAGGTCAAACGTCAGGGCCCGGGTCAGGGCTGGGCTGAAGACTCGTAGGTCATGCTCCTGCATCAGAAAACCATGGATTCTTGTCTGGAGTTTAAGCAGGAGTGGGCCGAGCCCTTGTTGGTCCAGATAGGAGGCCTTGCGTTGCGCGCTTCTGACAAAGTCCATAGTCATCTCCTTAAACTTATTCCCCATTGTACCGACAAGACGGAGAGACTCATAAGAGGACAATATTAAATTCAGTCCAAGTGCGCTGGATCGCAGACAGAGATCCTGATTTTGTATCAGGAGACAATTTTGAGGCGGCATGACAGCGAAGAATTTACAAAACCTGAAGACTTACCTGGAAGACACTGGCTTTATCCAGAAGGATGAACACGTGTTTACCTGGGCATCGGATCAGGGGCGCACGCCTCACCGCAAGCAATTGCCCTGGCAGATCGTCGACTGGACTTTGGAGCTGCAGGGTCAGGAACTTCTGCAAACCACGTTCGAAGCTCAACTGCGCCGGGAATCGTTGGTCCAAAACTGTGAAGACCTGTTGCGGGAGCGATTCGATTCGTTCCGCGCTATCTCGTTGCAGGATGATCACGAAGACGGCTTCTGGCTGCTCTTTGAATTCCTGGATCGTAATCTGGATGCTGATCAGAGTCGCTTGATCGAACAGGAAGACCTGCAGCGAAGCCAGCTGCCCCATGGTCTGGCTGGATTGCATCTGACTGTGATTCAAGCCCTGGGTCAGATGTCGGTCTTCATGACCAAACATTTCTTTCTGGGTAATGTTCCGGGTCAGCTGCTGATCGAATTTCCGAAAATCATGACTGAGGCTTTGTTCGGGGATACGCTGAAAGCCCAGGCCAACTTCAATGCCTATATTACAACAGCCGCCGCAGAAGACCTGCGCAAGGCTTTGATTCAGGCGAGCCTTCTGCCTGATTTTCTGATGCAATGGCTGCATAGCGATCCGCAAGGAACTGATACTCCTTTCAAACAGGTGCGTCTGGTCCTGAAAGAATCCGCATGGTCGCTGGCCTGGAGTCAAAGGGAAGAGCTTCCCGATCTGGTGGTGCCGCCCATTGAAGTCCTGGAACAAAAGGAAGTCGCCCGACGTTTCCAAAGACTGGATGAATTGATTCTCCTCGAGGATTATCATGGCGCTATTGCCCAGTGCCGCGAGTATCTGCAGAAAAATCCAGCCTCGCTTTATCTGGTGCGACGCTGGGCCTTCTTAAGCCTTTGGGGCGGTTTGCCCTTCGAGCAGGCGCATTTGGATCTGATGTCCAAATATGATCCGATCAATCTTATGACCCTTTCGCTGTGGATTCGCAAGAGTCTGGCAGAAGTGAATTCCGATGCCCTTCTGGAAAATCTGTCCAAACTCGGCAATAATCTGGGCCAGGCCATTGTTGATTTTGGTGTGATCGATATTACCAGTCTGACTCTTCCAGAAATGCTGGGGGATGCCTGGAACGAAAAAGACGATCAGCGCGCGGTGGCCTGCTATGAACGCGTGCTGCAGACGCGCGGTGAAGTGCCTCGTATTCTGGTGAAGCTGATTCGATTGATGCGCGATTTCGATGATTCGGGAGCGGAAGAAGGCTACATGGACCGGCTTCTCGCCTGCGAAGTGCCCATCCGCACCCGCGCGGCCATCTATTACCGTCTGGCTGAAATCAAGCAGGTGGAAGATCAGGAAGAAGCGGTTAAGTGGGCGTTAAAGAGCTGGCAGACCAACCGGACTCAGGTGAAATATGCGATTCTTGCTGCTGATCTCTTGATTCAACTGCATCGTGCCCATGAAGCTGTTCATGTGCTGGTGGAAACCTGCGAGCTCCTGTCCCCTGACGAACCTCTGGCTTCGCGCGTGGAATTGGAACTGAAAATTTCCTCCATCTGGTTGAATGAGCTGCATCGACTGGATTTGGCTCAGGAACGTTTGGAGCGCGCCCGGGAATTGGCCGGTGATTCAACCGATGCCTTTGATATGATTCTGCCGTTGGCCAAGGATCTGGGTGAGCCCGTCTTCTATGCTGATCTTCTCATGCAGGCTCTGCAGGGCGCAAGCAAGGCTCAGCAGCACGATCGTGCGGATCAGATCGTAAAATCCCTGCTGGCGCTTGCGGATCAAATGGGTGATGGCGAGCAGCTGGGCCGCATCTATAGTTTGATTCTGACCTGTTCGCTTCTGGATGTGAACCAGATCGAAAATATCCTCCAGCGGCCGAATCTGGCGCTGCCCTACGATAAAATTCTGCAGGCCATGGACTGGCAGCTGAACCTTCTCGATGTCCAATTGCTCGGACACTATCTTCTGCTGATGGGAGATATTGCGCGGCAGTATATTCATGATAACAGTCGAGCGCGTCAGTACTACGAACGGGCCTTCGAACGCGGTCAGCTGAGCGAGAGCGCTTTCAATTATCTGGATGAGCACTATGCTCGGAATGGACTGAATCGTCAGCGATTTGAGCTGCTGAAGAGTCGCCTATCATCGGCGACTGATACCGATCGCAAGTTGATTCTGCGCGAACTTTACTACTTCGACGACGGTGTCTCGGACGAGGAAAAGGATCGCTTCTCCATAGAAATGTTTGCCCTCGACAGTGATGACGTTGGGCCTTTGGAAGAACGCATTGCCTTCTATGAAGTGCAGGGCAGTTCCGTGGGCATCCATGAGCTGATCACGTTGGCTGTGGACGCGACGGATGACGCCGATGTGCTGGCGCCGATCCTGCATAAGGGTCTGCAAGCCTTGCAGGCGACCATGAATGAAAGCCGTTTCCGCTTTATGGATGAATTCCTGCATCATCTGCAGGCGTTTGGCATGGATCGGGGTGAGCACGCGCACTTGGCTTTGCAGTATCTGTGGGCTGATCCCCATAAGACGTTTGCCAAACCCTATCTGGAATATCTCCTGAGTGTCGGCGAAGTGCCGGATCTGGAACCGGATCTGATGCTCGACGTTCTGGATGATGGAGCCAGCAAAGTGGATCTTTTGATTCGCTTGGCGTCGGCGTCCAGCGATCTGAATAAAACGGTCATGTACGAGCGACTGGCCTTCCGCATTGCTCGGAATCTGCCTGGCTTGGTCAGCACCAAACTCGAAATCCTGCAGCGGCTTGCTGATCATACCAGTCTGAACGATGAAGAACTGAGCGAATATATCAAGGCTGTCAGGCAGTCGGGCAAGAGCCAATATATCCTGCGCGTGCTGGGTCATCAGATTCCGCTCGCCCGCACGGATGTCATGCGCGACAAACTCTTTCATCTGGCCTGCGAATTCCTGGGCATGGCCAATGCCGATTCGCTGGATCTGGATCGCATTCACAGTGCTATCTCCCATCTGGGACAGGAGCAGCAGAATCGTCTGAAAACGATCTGGCTGGAGCGCATTGGTTTTGACAAAGCTCTGCATAGCAAGGATTTTGCGATTCAGATGCTGCGCGACAAAGGCTTTTGGGAGCATCAAAAAGCTGCGACGGTTCTGCTGAAGCAGATGCTGGAAGTCTGGCAGGAAGCCAGTCTGATCAAGGGGATCGTCACGCCGATTCTGAAATCCCTGATGGACGATCAGCGTGAAAATGATTTGCGCTACTATTTGAATTTCCTTCTGCCCACAGGACTTGTGGGACAGTCGACGGCTCTGGCCGCGTTTGAATACTTCGCCAGCCGCCGTGATACCGTAGCCATGGAACGTTACTGGCTGCATAGCCTGGAGCTCCTTGAAAACGCCGATCAAACGCGAGGTTTGCTCGACTACTCCAAGGACCTTTTGCAGGAAGTCGGGATGGTGAGTTTCCTGTTCGAAACCATCGCCGATCTTATGGATCATAATAAGCAGACCCGCTTCCCAGTGGAAGTCCAGCGCGAACTCCGCCTGTTTCATGCGGAAGCCCTTTACGTGGCGGCCAAGGATCGGCGCAAGGCATTGGCCCTGTTTGAGCAGGTCTATTCTGCTAACATGGACGAGACTCGTACCTGGGGTCCTTTGATCGTACTTTATTCAGAATTTAATGCTGATACGGATCTGTATGAACTTCTGCATCGTATTCTGCCGCGCTTGCGTCGGGATCGCGAAACTGTGGATCGTTTCCATCTGGATCTGCCAGCCTTGGAACATGAATTGGCCACCATCGGCGAACGCCTGGGATTGAAACCCGAGCCGACCGATGTGGAAATGAGCTTCACTCTGCCTGTGGATTTGCAGTTTGGTAGTGAAGGCGAATCAGCGCAAGGCATGGGTATGGGTATGGGCTTGGAAGGCACTCAGGTGCGGCCCAAATCCGAAGCTCTGGCCACGAGCGACGTCCATCCTGTGATGACGCCACCGCCTCCTGACGTGCCCGAGTTCCAAACCGGTGGTGGTGCTGAAACAAGGCCGCGTTCCGCAGTGGTGATGTCGAATAACAGCCAGGACGGTTCGATTGATAGCACCTTGAATTTCGAGAAATTCGTCTATAATGCCAATCCCAGTCCTATGGATACCAAGGTTTCCAAAGCACCGATCGATTTGCCAGTGATGACGCCTCCTGCGCCCATGGAATTGCC
>NZ_DASQYZ010000016.1:0-19160 GCF_035638955.1 Oligoflexus sp.
GCCTGTGCACATTTGCGTTCGTTATCGCCACGTGAGCGGCTTAAAAAAGCCGGAGTCCTGGCAGACAATTTCTGGCTTCGTGAGTTCGTAAAGAAAAAGTGATCAAAGACTTTTGCTTAGGTACCTAATAATCTTACGTTCTTTACCATTGAATTGCATACCGAAGAGAACATACCCACCTTGCACGGAATTGTCATAACAGTGGGCCGCTGTCAGGATCAAGTCACGGGCGATAATGGTTCCTGTACAACCATTCAAACCAACGGTGGAAACCTTTTCTGGACCGGAATCCTGGGCGGTCACCAAACGGCCGCCGACGATATCCAAATCACTTTTTTCGGCTTTTTTACCGCAGGCATTTAGGGCGCTGAGGGCTGCTACGCTGCTCAGCAATACGGGAAGGGCTTTGAGAGTCTTCATTGTCATGTTCCGATTCCTCTTCAATTCAGTCGTCACAACTTGGAGCATCAGTACTCACCCTGTAAGCTCTACAGCACTCACCAAGGCTATGCTTGTCTCAGCTTGAGGCGCAGGCACAACGTTTGGCGAGCTGGGTTCAATGACATAGGAAGAGGATCGGAAAGTTCTTAAGATTTCAGTGTCCCGCGGCGCATGCGGGCGGCCATTGCACCGAGCACAGCACCCCAAACCAGGTGGGACGCAATTTCAAGCCCGACATAGGGCTTCGATTCCCTGGTGGGAAAGCGCAAGATCCCGGCAGCAGGAATCCAACCTGAATAGCTCACGGTCCAGACTGCAAGACCAAAGAGCATACCTTTCAGGATCCCGTGTTGCTGTGGTGAGGGCACGACAAAGGGGTAGAGAGTGCCCGCTCCCGCACCAAAACCAAAATGAGAAAGCCATGTGAAGGCTGCCTTCTCGGTAGGATTCATGTCCTGATACACCTCCAGTTTCTGTGCCACGCCCCGAGCCACTTTTTCGGGTGGAAGCGCTTGGGTCTGCAGAGACGGCAGGTGTTGCATCATTTTCATGGCTCCGGTCATGGGCACTGTGGCCACCAATCCGGCTACGGCTCCGTCGAAGAGTGCTGACTGCATATAAACCTCCGTTTTCGGAAATAAAATACCCAAAGCTCGGCCTGCATATTGCACTCCAAATAATGAAGGCTCATGAAGGGTCCTCAAACAAAGGAGACATCCATGACACAGAAACAACAGGGCAAACAAAATAGTGGCGGCGAACCGACAAAACACGCCCAAAAGCTGCATGAAGATGAAGCGGCTGATCAGCAGTTTAATGTTGACGTCAAAGAAGGCCAGGATAACAAACGAGGCAACATAGGACCTTCGGGCCAGGGCAATCACCGCGGTCGCGAAAGCCGGACGCATCAATCCAACGCTTCGGGCGGGGCACCGACTTGATGGTCACACCAGGTTATATTTCATGGGGCTCCACGTAGCCCCATGGCCCTCATGCCGTGTGAATAGCCCTCGCGTAGATTCCCAGAATCGAATTCGCCGTCTCATTGCGATTGACGACGATGGCTTCCTCGCTTTGAGTCAACAGGCCTCTCTCTTCGAACATGACGATAAAATGCTCCACCATATCCCAGGCAGTAGCGACATCCCAGGGAAGTTGATAGCGTTCGCGCAGCAATTCATAGTGGCTGACAAAAAATTCCTGCATGTCCTCACGCAGAACCATGCTGGTCTTCAGCAGTTGGCGGGAAATCAAATGAGGAATGACGAAGCTATGAACTATATTGTTGCGACTATAGGTCGAGCGCATGCTGTCGAGGGGTGCAAGGAAGACGTTCTGGACCTTGCGACGATCGCCTTTCCGTAATTCTCGAATGGCCGGAGAGGCTTCAGCCGCTCTGCGCTCACCGCGGCGCCGGCATTGATTGAGGTAAGGAATCACGGACAGGTTTTCCTCCAGAGTTTCGATCGAAGTCTTGACCTCGGCACCGTAGGCTCTTTGCCAAAATTCGGAGGTTGTCGCGACATAGGCCCGCAGTTCGCTTTCTGGAAGGGCGCGGCCTTTGCTCGCCAAAAGAGCTGTGGAAATCAAAGCATGAGGTGTCACCGGCGAAACCCGGTTGATTTCCGTACAGGCCTTCCGCACGATCAGGCGCGCGAGGTCCCTGATCCAGGCGTCTGGAATAGCTTCCTGACGCAAGATAGGCAGGTCTGCCCAGTCTGGCCGATGTTCTTCCAGAACCTGATTCAGGAAGATGAGCTCACCAGGCGTGAGGTAGGCACTTCCCTGGGGTTTCATGTCGCGGAAAGCTTGAAGCAGCTTTTTCAACTTCGCCCAGCGCCCTTGATTCTTGCGATCGCTCAGGTGCTGTTCATAGGCTTTGGCGTGCTCAGCGTCCCAAACATTCCCCTTCTTCATGAACTCGTGAATATGCTCCAGATAGCTATCGCCCTCCAGCACGAAATCGTAGGTGATGTTCATGGGAATGAAGACAAGGGGCCTTTTTTGCTCTTCAATATAGGCATTCAGATACTGCGAAACAATCCCTGCCTTGGGCTGCAGAACTTCGCCCGTCTTGCTGCGGGTACCCTCCACAAATACCATATGAGATTTCCCATAGCGATGCATGGCTTTGATGTACTGATAGAGTATGGCGTTATAAAGGGGTTCCATTTTCTTACGTCGAATGAAATAGCCGGAAACCATCTGAATGTAGCGAACAGGAAAAAAATTCAAGTGATTGCTGGCAGCAATGTAAGGGGCCTCGAGCCCACTCTCATAGGTAAGGTGGGACATAGTCAAAAAATCCAAATGACTGCGATGGGAAGGCAGGTAGACGACCTGGTACTTGCGATTGAGCTCCTTGATGTGTTCGATGCCTCGGAGTTCCAGGTTCACAAAACAGCGTTTGAAGAGTTGGGTCACCATCCAGTTAACGACTTTCGCGATCGTGTAGTGCCGATCCGAAACGATCTCTTTAAAGTAAGCTTCGGCCCTCCTGGCAGCCGATCCATCACCGCTCGCTGTCAGTTCCTGTATGATGCTTTGAACTTCCTCGGTCTGCAAAACCTCAGAATGGAGCATGACCTTGGGAAGGGCGTAATAAACAGAATCGTTTCCTGAAAGATCCTTGTTTCCATGGGCAGCATGGAAAATGTCACGAACTTGCTCGCGGATGCATTGGAAAGCCTGGAATTTGTCGCCTTTTTGGGCGAGCACTTCATGAATGGCTAGGCTTAGGGTCTTCCCTTCTTTGCGCTTCGGTTCGACGACCAGCAATGTCGCCAGTTGCCCTTGCTCGGCACGGGTCAGCATATTCCAGAGCAACCATTGAAAATGGTGGTTGGGAAAATAGCGGAAGCTCTTCTTCCAAAATGCCGTCACAGGCGTGGCCCAGAATCTGGTGAACAGCAAAGGCCATCGCTACCGAGCGGTACCACGATACATGACCAGGGCCACGGAGTCGTCCTTTTTAGGGAGCAGGTGCGATAAAACAAGGAGTGCAGACATCACAAGGGGGACCATGATACCAATGCGCAAGGCCCATGCGACCGAAAACCCATCAACAACCAACCCAAAGAGCAGGGGCCCCACAGCCGTGGCGACCAAATCAAAGGATGCTGCGAAACCAAAAAACTGATTGGCATGCTTGCGGCCGTACAGCCTTGGCCAAAGGTTCATGGAAAGAGCAGAATAGAGGGCCGAGGCCACTCCAAAGCCGGAAAATGCCATGAATTGTCCGAGCGAACTGCCCAAGTTCAGGAAACCTGCAAACGAAACGGCGATGCTGACCTGATACACCAGAAACACCAGGCGGCTTTTCTTCATGTTCATCGAGGCCCAGACGAAGAGCGGAATACCTATGACCGCCGCACCGATGTAAAAGGAAAGGCCTTTGGCGTAAGCGACCCCCGCATGGGCTGATACGGAGTTGAGAAAAAGAATCACGGAACTCAGGAGCAGTGAATACATAGGGACGCCCAGCATATACAGCCAGAAATCGGCACGCTGACGAGCCTCCATCAGGGGAGTCGCGGGCATGGCGTCATCCGTATCGTGGCGGACGACTGCCTTGGAAACGGGCCCATTCAAGTGATGGCGCATGGCCAACGCACAGCTCCCAAAAAGAATCAGGCCACCCAGCATGCAGGCTACAAGGAGCCCCTGCTCACGGGCCGCGTGAAAATAATGCGCAAGGAACGGCAGGGGCGCACTCAAAACAACACTCAGAACACCACTCACGGCAACCGCTTTTCCCCTCTGTCTCTCGCTAAAGGCCTGAGTGACGATGGACGAGGAAATCAACCGAAAGCTGCCCCGAAAAAAGAGGCGAAAGCCTGTCATGCCGAGACCCAGGACCAGGATGGCAAGCAGAGGCGAAAAGCGATCCGCGAGTGAGGGAACCATCCCAAAGATCAGGAGGGATGCAGCACCACCTGCAGTCATCAACAGGCTGGCCTTGACGGTTCCAAGTCTATCCATCCAGTGGCCGGTCTTCTGCACAAAGACTGATGCAACCAATGTCGCTATCATGAGGATCAACCCAAAACGCGCGAAGGAGAGATCGAGCTGACTCATCAGATCGTCGGTGAAGACGCCAAGGAAACTGTTCTGGCCAAAGACAGCGATGACGGTTGCCATCACACTGAGGGCCACGGCTCCGATGTGTTGCTTACTCCCGGTACGGGACATGGGCGATCTCCTGCATTGGTTCTTACAATAGGTCATAATTATTCGGGATTATGGAATTTAAGATGCAAAAATGTCACCAGCGATAAGCTACGACTTTCTCAAGGAAGGAAAATGACAGGGAATCAACAGCGTAAAGAAAAGTGTGATACAGAGGTCAAAATCTTACCGAGAATGCGACGCGCACGTTGTGTCAATAATTCTTAACTCAAGGATTTTTGAAGGAAATGACCTCATGCTGCGCTTTAATTCTTGTCTTCCGATAAATGACCTTATAGCTCCATGGCCCTTTGCCCGAAATTCGTTTCTCGCTATTTCTCTATTCCCTGTAAGAATTCTGCAAGACCCCTGTCCAACTGGTAAATATTACCGGCCTTATGTTCGCTACCATCAAGCCGATTGGGAACCTGTCACCTGTTTGGATGACAGTGTCAGTTCAAAAATGTTGGAGTTTGTATGAAGTTTCTACCTTTGGCCACCGCACTGATTGCCACCTCTCTGGTGAACGGTGTGGCTTGCAGTAAGAAAAAGAAAAGTTCCGGTGCAGCCGCGGTCACCGCGCTTGCTACAGAAGCCAGTGAAGATACGCTTTTGAGTGCGGCCGTGGCCACAGGTGCCTTGGCGATCAACTCAATCGACATTCTGGGTGTCGGCGCGCAAGAAGGCGCATCCTTGCGACTCGCGTCCACCGACTATGATACGGATAAGGGCCGCACCAATGTCTATGATCCTTCGTTGGACTCGCTGAAGCAGGTCAGCGGCATCCTCTGCTTCTTCAATCAGGCAGCCTATATTGAGATGGCCGGCAAAGGCCCTTACATCGCTCAAGCGGACATGGATACCTGCTTCAATGAAGGAGGCGGCGAATCGTCGAGCTCATCCAGCGGCGGCAGCCAGGATCAATCCGCCAGCAAGCAAAAAAATCTGACCACAGTCTTTGTGGAGTCGGTGCGTGAATCGGAAATGCATCCGCTGATCGTCAAAGCCTGGTTCTCCATGAACGAAAGCGATGGCGAACAGAAGATGCACGTCAAGATGGTGATCGCCGAAGGTCAAAACGAACAAAACCCGCTGGGAATCTTTAAGCTGACCTGGGAAGGCTTTGATGCCAATGACACCTCGATTCAAAAAGGCTTCATCGAAGCCAAACGCGCCTCGGATTCGGGTAAAATCAGCCTGAATTTCGTCGAACAATCCAGCTTCGGCGAGGAAACATTCTCGCAAAGCCTCGCCTCCATTCTGGACTACGATTCCGCCCTTGGCGAAGTTGTGGGTGGTGTGGTCCGCACGCTGATACCAAACTGGAACTCGATGTCGAAAGTCGGCGAAGGTGAAGGCGAAGGAAAGGTCGAATCCGTAGCCTCGACTGGTCTGACCGAAATGACCAACAGCGAATACCTCGCTGCGTTCAACTCCAGTCGCTTTCTGCGTAAGGACGTGGCCGCTGGAACGAGTCAGTGTCTGGCCAAAGATGAATTTGATTATAACGTCTACCGCTATGGTCTTTACGATGCCACCAGCGGCTCGCGCAAGGATCTGAATTCTGGCTTTCCTGTGACCATCGAACAGAACGGCGAAACCATCTACGGTTGGGCTGGCTACTGGGGCGTTTGGTTGGGTGAAGCGGCCGTGACCGATGGCATGTCTGTGCAGCGCATGGACTATGATACCGGCGCGACCACTCCTTATACAGTGAAGGCATCTCCTGGTAAACTGATGAAGCGTTCGAAAGAAACCCTGGCCCTCAGCAAATTGGCTGGAGTTGAATTCAACGTGTGGGACGTGAACGGTTCTTCCATCATTGCCTATAACAGCAGCAAAAATGCCTTCGAAAAAATCGGTACAAGCGGTGACTATGGAACAACGGAATACCTCGCCACTCCAGTCGACTACACCCTCGGCAAGGATTACGGCGATAAATTCCCTAACAATTTCTGGTCGCAGTCCCTCGGCGGCTCCGTCGTTGTCTATTCGGATAACGAGGGTGCGATCGTCGGCACCAACGCTTACTATTACAAAGAAGAGAACGTGACGGGCTCCGCCAGCAACCTGACTCTGTACTGCTACCAGCAGTGTCCGCGCGGTGCCATCACCGATTCATCCAACTCCACCTATGATGATGAAAACATGGCCGCTGTCACTGACTGGGGCGATCAGGCTGCGATGGCCAGCGCTCTGAAGCAGGTCTATACGTTCAATGCCAGCACCATGGAATTGATCGACGCGGAATCAGGCGAGGCCGTGAAAATCACCGATAGTTCAACGGGCATGACTTATGTGATGTCGGGTGCCCTGGTGGCCGCTGAGCTGAGCAATCCGTTTGGCGCTTGGGAAGAAAATGTGTACTACACCTGGGAAACCGGAACCAACTCCTGGAACCAGTACATTGCGCTGCGGGATGCCAATGGTCAGACCGTGGCCTTTGATTCGCCCATGTTCTTGAAATACACCCACAGCCAGGCCAACGATCGCTCGGGTGCGTCCAGCTCCAAGTATTATGACAAACCTTATCTTCTGACCTATGAAGGCTTCGGCAACCTCTGGGGTATCCCCAGCGGCTCTGATGATAATGGTTTCTGGAAAGCTCAATTCGCGCTGAAAGACGGCGCCTTGTTGGGCGACTCCAACCAGTACAAGGTGAAAGCCCTGGATATGGAACTTGCCATGAAACAAAAGGATCTAGGCGAATGCGGAACGCTGGCCACCAGCAGTCCGGAATTGCCCACGATCAGCGCGTTCAAATCACCGAACAATGGGGCTATCCCAGTCCTGACAGGTGCCCCTTCCGTTGTTGAAGGCGTGGTTAAGATCAGTCAATAATCGCTCCAGGCGCCCCAAGCGGGCGCCTTTTCTTTTCTCTTCAATCCAAACAAGGCACATCCACCAGCACCAACGGATTTTTTTCGTTGATAGAGAAAACTTTTTTAACCAGTTTTTTGGGCTGGTCCTGATGAAAGACTCGAAGCTCGTAACGGCCCGTGGTTAGCCTTGGATGCTTCACCAGCTTGTAACGAGTCGACACATACTGGTCCACCAGCGTTTCCTGCTGCACGCCAACCAGCCTTTGTAAAGTCAAACGATAGCTATCGAGTGGAGTCACGCGCACGCATCGGCTGCTCACCACAAATTCCAGATTCAATTCAACTTCCTGAATTTCCTTATACACAGCTACACCAACGGCAATTGGGGCCAGCTCAGGACCCAGGACTGTGCCCTGCCCCCGATCATCCTGTGCATGCCAGCAACCCTGTGCAAGCAGGACCAAACCCAAGAGACTCAACCAACCTTCTTTCATGGCATCCTCCGCTTCAAAACTCACCGGAGTAAACGATCGACCGGCCCGTATATTGCAACCTCACCCGGACGGCCGCATAGGGACCTAATCCCGGCATCAATTCAAGTTACAGGTGGATGGCCATGGTTTATCTCAATCGTATTGTACCTGTTCAGGCGCCTTTTTGCCTCGAACAAAAAGACGCCATAGGTTGGCTCATGAAGGCTTTGCAGCGTTCTGCATCCAACTCCTCTACGTCCGATCGGCAACGATCGCGCGCTCTGCAGCTCTATGAACGTTTCCTTGGGAACACCAGCATCGGTTCCCGTCGTTCCGTGTTGCGTGATTACAGTCATACGGACTGGGAAGACATGATGCTGTTTAAAGACGACAGTCGCGTGGATGGAACAGCGACGCCTTGGATGACTCCTCCACTGGAAAGACGCATGCAAACTTTTTCGCAGCATGCGCTGACCATGGCCCACACGGCCTTTGATGATGCGCAGGATGCCCCTGCCTACCTCATCGAAGTGTCCTGCACCGGTTACGATGCGCCTTATACCGCGCAAAAACTGCTTCTGGAAAAAGACTGGCAGAGTCAAACCCGACTCTTAAAGTTGGGTCATATGGGTTGCTACGCTTCTGTACCGGCCTTGAATTTGGCTGCAGAACTTGCCAGTCATCCCAACACCAAGCGTCCTGTCAGCATTTTTTCGGTGGAATTTTGCAGTTTGCATCTGGCTCCCACCGCCTGGGAACCGGATCAAATCGTAGCCAATATTCTGTTCGCCGATGGCGCCGCGCGCATGGATGTGAGTCGCGATCCCTCGCCTCAGTGCCTGGCGGTGCTGGATCATGCCGAAACATTGATTCCCGATTCCGCGGAATGCATGACGTGGACGCCGGGTGACTCCCGTTTTCGTATGGTCCTGAGCAAAAAAGTAGGCTTGAAAATCGGTGAGGTTCTACGCGAACACGTCAGTCTCTTTCTCGATCGTCATGGCCTGCGGATACAGGATGTTGGCCGTTTCGCGGTGCATCCCGGTGGGCCTTTGATCATTGAAACCGTGCAGCGAGCCCTCAGTCTCGATGAAGAAGCCGTGAGTCATAGCAAAGCGATTTTACATCAATTCGGCAATATGTCGTCCAGCACGTTGCCGCATATCTGGGCCTCGATGCAGGCGGATCCGCAGGTCAAACCAGGGGAACGCATCGTTTCGCTCGCGTTTGGTCCGGGTCTGACTTTAATGATCAACCTCCTGGCCAAGGGCAGCTGACATGACAGCGTTTCTCGGTTTTCTTTTTATCGCGCTGACGGCCTTGCAGGGCCTGATCATGGCGGTGGATGAATTTATATTTCATCGCCGTCGCGGCCTTCCCCCTTTTGAACGCTGGGGCCATGTTGTGGATACCAGCGTTTTTCTGCTGGCGCTTGTTGTTCCTGCCCTTTGGGCGCCGAGCCCCACCCTGCTCGTGGTTTATGGTGGGCTCGCGCTGGTGTCCTGCGTTTTGATTACCAAGGATGAATGGATTCATGCGACCGCCTGCACCGGTGCCGAACAGTGGTGTCACGCGATGCTTTTTGTTCTGCACGGCCCCATTCTGTTGGTGGCGGGACTCGTCTGGTATTTGGATCCGAGTCATCCCGTTTTGAAGATGCTGCCTCCCGTTGTTTTTATGTGGGGCCTTTATCAACATCTCTATTGGAATGTCTACCATGACCGCAAACACTTTACAGCCAGCCGTGAACAATCAATTTTACGACGACCTGGGCGAACGTTGGTACAATGATGATCAACATATTATCGCTCTGCTGCGTGCGGAATCGCGGCTGAAACTCGATTACGTGCAAAACATCCTACGCAAAAATCAAGTGGACTCAGGTTCCCGCCTTCTCGACATTGGCTGCGGCGCCGGATTTTTATCCAATAGGCTGGCAGAAAACGGGTACCACGTCACCGGCGTGGATCAATCGGCTGGATCACTGGACGTCGCCAGGCGTCATGCTCCCGCCTCGGCGCTGGTGGACTACCAACCTGCCGATGCCTATCAACTGCCTTTTGCGGACGCTTCCTTTGATGCCGTTCTGCTGATGGATTTTTTGGAACACGTGGATGAACCAGGCCGGGCCATTGCGGAAGCGTCACGAGTTTTGAAGCCCCACGGGCTTATGATATTCTATACCTTCAACCGCACGCTGCCAGCCAAATTTCTAGCTATCGATGCGGTCGAGTTGATCGCGCGCGACTGCCCCAAACATTTTCACGTGTGGCATCTCTTCATCAAGCCGGACGAACTCAAGGTCATGGCGGACAAGGCTGGTTTGAATGTGGCGGAATTTCAGGGTTTGCGTCCACGCTTTCTGGAGTGGCCGTTCTGGTCATCCTTGCTGAAGCGTCGCGTGCATCCTGACTTCGGCTTTCAATTTACGGGCAGTCTCAAGCTGGGTTATATGGGCTATGCGAGCAAAAATCTTTATTGAGCCATAAACGTGTGAGGCAGGTGCAGGACGAATGTAAACGAAACGGGTTCGAGGCCCTTCACTTCGTCCAGGTTAAGTTGAATGCTGCCTCCAGCCTCTTCCAGCATGGACCGCACGGCATCCAGTCCGACCCCGCGTCCTGAAATGCTCGTGACCCTTTTCTTGGTCGAGATGCCGGCGTGAAAAATCAAATCCGCGACTTCGTGAGGGCTCAGCGGAGTATCGGTCTGGATCACACCCTTTTCCACCGCTATCCGCTGGATTCCGGCTAGATTGAGGCCGCGACCATCATCGTGAAACAGAATTTCCAGACCCTCATTCAAGGGTTTCAATACCATCCAGATATGCCCTTCAGGTGACTTCTGGGCCCTGGACCGTTCCATGGGACTCTCCAAGCCATGATCGAGGGCATTGCGCAAAAGATGGAGAATGACGTTGCGAATCAGATCATGGCCTTCCTGCTGCAGACGCAAGCCTGGATCCACGATCTGGACGACCGGTGGCGACTTGCCTAGATCCTTGGCAAGTTGCGGCAACGAATGCAGAAGCGGGGCGACAATGTGTTGAAATGAAACATGCAGGTAACCATGGATCGCTTGAAAAAGAGGCTGCAGAGTTTCACGCTGCACGGCTGTCAGTTGATTCAGCACGGTGACGGCGGCTCGGAGCTGCTGCCTGGGGATGGACACCAGATCATCCCGCTTGCCATTATCCCCCAATTTGTCTTCCGCGATGCGACGGTAGTGCAGGAGCAGATCACCCAGTGGCTCAAAAAGTTCAGGGCCAGGCTTTTGCCCTTGTTGAATCAAGCTTTCGCATTCATGGGCCGCATCCGCCAGGGTCAAAAGACCAAAGCTTCGCGCGTTGCCCTTTAATGTATGCACCATGCGCAGAATTTGGGCGGGTGATGCGTCCTGGGTCAACGGGACCGTTGTGAGCAGATTCGCGGAAGCATCGAGAACACTTTCGCGACGGTC
Organism: Oligoflexus sp.; assembly: GCF_035638955.1. GTDB lineage: Bacteria > Bdellovibrionota_B > Oligoflexia > Oligoflexales > Oligoflexaceae > Oligoflexus. The sequence continues at coordinate 11,363 of NZ_DASQYZ010000016.1, forward strand.
TCTGGGTATGTTGACCAGCTCAGCGAGCAGGCTCAATTCCTGTTGACCTCGTGCCGCATCCAGGCGCAGCTGGTGCAGCTCCGTCACATCGCGAATACAGACGAGCAGGTTCACCACCAGTCCATCACTGTCATACACAGGGTTCCAGTCGAGTTCCCAATACCGGGCGGTGGCGCCGGTCCCTTCCCTGAGGCTGCGGGGAAACATGTGGTAGTTCAAGGCAAAGGCTATATCATTCTCGTGAATAATGCACGCCACGGCAGACAGCACCTGTTCGACTTGATCTTTAGAGAGTTGCGTGCGCTCCAAAATATCCTTGAGATGGCGCAATTCATCCGGATGTTCACAGCCCATCAGCTGATAGAGAAAGGTGGAGCACTCGGCCCCTATCCTTCCGTCCGTGCTCTCAACCGTTAAAACTCCCTGCTGGATACTTTCCAAAATGGACTGAATTTTACGGTTTTTTTCCTGGATGGCCGCGGCTCCCTGCATGACCTCGGCGCGGCTTTCCTCCAGTGACTTCATCACGCGCAGGCGGGACAGCAGGGCCAACCACTCAATACCTAGAATGGTGCCGATGATCATGCCAAAGAAAAGACTTTCATAGGAGATTTTATAAAAGAGGGATAGAACGAGCAGGACGGCATTGAGCATGACGTATAAAAAGAAAATAAAGCTGGTGTCGAGATAAAAAGCGATCAAGGCGATCGTGCAAATGTAGCCCAACTGATAGGCCACATTCATATCATTCCGCACCACCAAGGAAAAAAGGTGAGCCGAGAATATAAAACAAAGGGAATAGATAAAGGCTTGCATCCAGGGTCGAGTCCGCGACGAGTGCGGCAGCAAAAGCCCAAGAGAAGCAATCAAAGCCAAAACGGTCCGTTCCCAAAGATGATCGATCGTGAGGGGACCCAACAGAAGAGGATAAACAAAACCAAAGGGCAAATAGGCAAACATGCCGCAACCGGTCGCCAGATACAATATTTTGATCTGCTCCGGTTCGCTCAGCTGATTGCGTAAGAAACCTGTCGGCTGCATCATGGGGCCCTGGTTGTATCTTCTCCAGGGCTTATCGGTCGAAAAAGCGCTTAAATAAAGTGGAAATCCAGCCGGCTACGCATACGCTGCAGGGCGTTTTCCAGGACCTCAGCTCCCGGCTCAGTCCCCTCCCCCCAATACTGGCAGGCTTTGCCATGCAGCATGGAGCAGAAACTCTCGGTCGAGGGCAGATCACTGAAGGTCTGGATTTTTCGCAAAAAGCTTGAAGAATGGATGGCATCCCAAAGCCTTTCCTCAAGCCACATCAGCGACCACTCCAGGGATTCATCCTCCAGATCCTCAGCCAAGGGGATATGGCCGTGACGCAGCAGGCTTCGCATATAGGCGACCAGCCACCGCACATCATCCGCATCCACAAGTCCACCCATCAAAGGCGGCAGGTCCTCCCGCATATGGCCGACGCGCATCAGGATCTCCGCCGGTGCCAACCCCGAAATCAAACTCAGGAAAATGCAGACCATCGGCCACTGCTGAGGGCCGGGGTGCAGCAAGAACTCCTGGTAGAGCTGTTCCAGATGCTCTTCGAATTCCTCGATCGGATAATAAAAATGTTCCGCAAAACCCAGGTCCGGTGCACATTCCCTTTGCCGGGAGCGTAAGTTTTTGACAATCTGCTCCAGGGGGCATTCGACGAACTCCTTGCGCTTATGCAGACGAAAGGCGCTCAGGGCTTGAAAGATATCCTTTTCCAGTTGGTCGAAGACATCACTTTCCAAACGGTACACGGGAAAATAAAAGCCCGGGGCTCCGGTGGGCTGTGACAGCGCCTGGGACCGTCGACTGAAGTGATCGGTGGATTTGCCTATTTTATAGACACCATGTTTCAAACCGTCGCAGCTGGCCACATATACCTGGCCTTTGTGCGAGGTGGTCCATTCCGTAAGAAAGCCTTTTCTTCGGTTGCGCAGAACCTGGAAAGGGCTGCGGGGATCCGCGCGGTCCCTTAGAAAGCGGCGGTTTTGATCAGCCATCGCCTACCTCCCTGTGGCTCAAGCTGGATCACGTTTATCATAAGGATTTTGACTTGTCATCACACGACGCAGAACACCCCTCGCCCACGAAACGTTGGCCGAGTCGGATCAAAATAGTTTCATTCAATGCCCAGGATCTGTTTTTGAATCCTGCTTATGAAGTTTCATTCCGTGATGTGGAACATCTGTCCGAGCAACAATGGCAACTGCTGGCCCCGGACGAAGTGCGTTTGAAATCACTCCTGCAGCTGCGGGGGATAGCCCGCATGATTCACGAGGAGGACCCGGATATTCTGGGTCTTTGCGAGGTGGGTGGGCATGAGTCCCTCGTGCGTTTCAACGAATGGTTTCTGCACAATCGCTATGACGTTCTTCTGGTCCCTTCGCAGTCGCATCGCGGCATTGAAAACGGCTTTCTCGTGAAAAAAGGCCTGCCGCTTCACGTGAAGCTGAAAACCCATATGCACTGGCGCGTGCCTTTCACCTACCCGCATGAAGATGACCCTCATAAGTTTGCGATCGCGGTCCAGGCGGCCACCTATATGGACCTCGGTAAACCGGCCGAGCGTCGGCTGTCGCGGGATATTCCTGCGCTTATGATACGCAATGATCAAAAAGAATTGATCCTGATTCTCTTGATGGTGCATCTGAAATCGGGCTTCGATATGGAGGGCATTGATCCGGGTGGCCAGGTGCGACGGGCCGCGGAAGTCAAAGCGCTGATCGATATCTATGCCTCGCTTCAAAAGAAGCACGGGGTTCCCGTCATGATCGTCGGGGACTTTAACGGCAATGCTTCGCGCGACGGCACGGCCTCGGAGTTTCTCCCTATTTACGAGCAAACCGATTTGGAGGATGCGCTATGGCTGTCAGGCCGGCCCAAACATGAGCGCCTCACCCATGTGACTTTTTTCAGCCGCAATCTGTTCGCTCAACAGCTCGATTTTATCTTTTTGCCGACGGCTTTGCACCAGCAGCTGAACCATGAATTAACCTATGTTTACCGCTACCGTTTTGATGATGACCAGCAGGAAATCATGTTACCCACAACGTTTCATGACCGACGCCAGTTGCCGTCGGACCATTATCCCATAGTCTGTGTGCTGGACAGCCCGACGGAAGCAGGCTAACCTGAGCCTCCATCACATCCATCAGCGGGAGTCTCTGCATGTTCCTTTTGAATCCCAAGCAGTACAGCCGTTTTCATCCTGATGCTCAGTCCAAGGAAATGGTCGAAAAGACCATCAGCTTTTTTGAGCAGAAGGGGCTCGCAGCGCTTAAAAAAGATGATCAGAATTCGACATGGCACGATGATTTTTTCCAGTTCCTGGGTGAGGAAAAAATTTTGGCCCGTCTTCTGACACCGGCGGGCTATGGTGAAAAAGACAGTCGCTGGGACATGTGGCGGATTGCTGAATTCAATGAAATCCTCGGCTTTTATGGCCTTTCCTACTGGTATGCCTGGCAATGCACCATCCTCGGCCTTGGCCCGATCTGGATGAGTGATAACGAGGATGCCAAGCACAAGGCAGCCGCGGCTCTGCGCGACGGCGGCCTGTTTTCGTTCGGACTATCTGAAAAAACCCATGGCGCGGATATTTATTCCACCGACATGATCGTTCGCAAGAATGAAGCCGGTCCGTGGCAAGCGACGGGTAGCAAATACTATATCGGTAATGCGAACAAGGCCGCGATGGTGTCGACGTTTGGCAAGTGGGATAAGACCGGGGATTATGTGTTCTTTGTGTCCCGTCCAGGACAGTCCGGCTATGAGGTGAAAAAGAAAGTGGCCACTTCAGGTGTTCGGCCCGCATTTGTAGCGGAATTCGCTCTGCAGGATTACGCGCTGCAGGACAAGGATATTCTGCATAGTGGCGAGCAGGCCTGGAATGCGGCACTCAATACGATCAATATTGGTAAATTCGAACTGGGCTTCGCTTCCGTCGGCATCGCCACCCATGCTTTCTATGAAGCCATCGATCATGCTGCGAATCGGGTCCTTTACAAACGCAAGGTCACTGATTTCCCGCATGTGAAAAAACTTTTCACCGAGGCCTATGCTCGGCTCGTAGCTATGAAACTTTATGGGCTGCGGGCCTGTGACTATATGCGTGTCGCCTCGCCCGAAGATCGACGCTACCTCCTCTTCAACCCCATCATGAAAATGAAGGTCACCAGTCAGGGTGAAAAGGTGGTGGGCATGCTGCATGATATTATCGCAGCCAAAGGATTTGAGCAGGATACTTACTTTGAAATGGCGATTCGGGATATCGGCATGCTGCCCAAGCTCGAGGGCACCACGCATGTTAACATGGCTTTGATTATCAAGTTCATCCGGAATTATTTTTTCGGTCATGTCTCTTATCCTGATGTGCCGCAAAAAAGTGAAGCCGTCGATGATGCCTATCTGTTCCGCCAGAACTCAGGCGGCTTGGGTGACATTCGCTTTGGTGATTTCCGTAAGGCCTTCGAAGGAGAAACGTCGTCCAACGTTTTGCTCTTCCAAAAGCAGATCGATCTCTTCAAAAAGCTCATCAGCGAAGCCCCGCCCACGGATGCTCAGCAGAAGAACGTCGATTTCATGCTGGCCAATGGCGAACTTTTCACCCTGATTGCCTACAGTCAGTTGATCCTGGAGAACACGCGTATTTACCGAACGGGAGCCGCTCTGAAGAATCAAATCTTTGGATTTTTGATCCGTGATTTTTCGGAATACGCGCTGAAAATGGTATTGAATCATAACATTGAGCCCAATCAGGAAGCCTTTTATCAGCAGATGATTATGAAAGCGGATGCCGATCCTGCCGGTTTCGACCAGGTTTGGACGCAGGAAATTTGGCCTTTGAAGGATGCGTACCGCATGAACCCTTGATCATGGAGGAGACCTTGTGAGCCATCTTTTTGAACCTCTCAAACTGCGCACCGTGACCTTACGCAATCGCATCGCCGTATCACCGATGTGTCAGTACAGTTGTCATCAGGGGTTTGCCACCGACTGGCATCTCGTGCATCTCGGAAGCCGCGCGGTAGGTGGCGCGGGTCTCGTCATGGTCGAAGCGACCGCGGTCACTCCTGAGGGGCGCATCACCGATCAGGATCTTGGACTCTGGTCCGATGCCCATGCTGAGCCGCTGGCTCGTATCGCCCGGTTCGTACGGGAGCAGGGCGCGGTGCCCGGCATTCAGATTGCGCATGCAGGTCGCAAGGCCAGCCGCAAAGCTCCATGGCTGGGGGACCGGGAACTGACGGTGGAGGAAGGTCGATGGCAGGTCATCGGGCCCAGCGCCCTGCCCTTCAGTGAGACTTATGCCACGCCGGAAGCCATGAGTGTGGAGCAGATACAATCCACGATTGCGGCCTTTACCAAAACTGCAGAACGAGCGTTGGCCGCTGGTTTTCAATTTTTGGAAGTGCATGCGGCGCATGGATATCTGCTGAACAGTTTTCTGTCACCGTTAAGCAACCAGCGGCAGGATGCCTATGGCGGCAGCTTTGACAACCGCTGCCGCATGCTAATCGAAACCGTGCGCGCGGTGCGTAAGGTCTGGCCGGAATCGCTGCCCCTGGCCGTCAGGCTTTCATGTTCGGATTGGGTCGAGGACGGCTGGACGATCGAGGATTCGATCACATTGGCTCAGGAATTGAAAAAGGAAACGGTGGATTTGATTGATTGCAGCTCAGGTGGTTTGTCCTCCCAGGCGCGTATCACAGTCGGAGCCAACTACCAGGTGCCTTTTGCGGAAGCCATTCGGCGACGCGCGGGGATTGCCACCGGCGCCGTGGGCATGATCACACAATCCATGCAGGCCGATGCCATCATTCGCAATGAGCAGGCGGACCTTGTTCTGTTTGCTCGGGAACTGCTGCGCGATCCTTACTGGCCGCTTCGGGCTCAAAAGGAATTGCATGCGAAAACGGAAGCACTGGTACCCAAGCCGTACGCACGGGCGTTTCCAGGACAGAGCTGAGGATTGGGGCCCCGATGGGGCCCGATTTCACAAAACTCTCTTAGTAAATCTTACGAGCGCGTGGGTGCGAAAAGTGCAGGCGATGGTCACAGCTTTCGGACACCACAGATTCCTCGACATCAATGAAGCCTATGGTCTGCCAGGCTTTGGCTCCAAAGCGGCTGCCTTCGCTGGCTACTGAAATACGGAAGCGAAGACCGCCGGGATAGTTGGCGAGATTCAGCTCATCACGGAAATCCGCTTCATCAATGCGGGGCATTCCATCGGCAGCATCAATTTTCAGCCAGATGGGAGTGACCGCGGTTTCACCTTCTTTCAGACCCAATTCACTGATGGGATACAATTCCCGAATCAGAGCCGTCTGCAGGTTGCTGCCCTCGGCCAGGGGGAAATCGCGCGCCACCACCAAACCTTCCAGACCTTTGAAAAAGGCCGTTACGCTCGGTGAAATCAGGATGATATCGTTGGTGTTGACCGAATCCATATAATGCTGCTTACGGGTTCCACCCAAATCCTCGATCGTAAAGAAGTTGGCTGTTTTCAGCGGGTCACCATGAAATTCATCCGATGTTGGAAAAATTTTGCCAGCAAAGCCAAAAGCCCGGTTACCATCCGCCTTGGTGTTGGTCAAAGCCGTGGACGCCCGCGCGATGATCTTGGCCCTGGTCCCAACCCGGAAGGCGCCTGAGTAGGGGTTGGCTTCCGTGATGTTCCAGGTGCCTTTCAAACAGATACCATTGGGATGCACGAGCTTGTCAAAATAAGGCAGGAGATCGCTTTGATTCGACAGAGTCCGCTTGGAGCTGTCCAGCATCAGATCTTTCAGTCCACTAAAAAATCGTGTGACCTTGACCTCTTCCTGAGGCAGCGCTGCATAAGGATCAGAACTGACCTGGCCCCAGACGTCGCGGAAAAGCGAACCTTCGTAAGGGGTCTGGGCCGCGGCAGGCGCGGCCAGCAAAAGCGTGCTTATCAAACCTGCCGCGAATCGATCTGTTTTCACGTAACTCATTGGTATTCTCCTTAGTGTGTTTCAAGAAACAGAACTTGGTTCGTTTGTGACATCCTCTCCCTCCAAGCGGAGTACGGCTATGGAGGGAGCTTCCCTTGCTTCAGGCAATATGCCCAAGGCTCAGCGTCTCATGTCCGAGACGGAGAATGTTTTTCGCAGCGTTGACATCGCGATCGTGAACCGCTCCGCAAATGCATAACCACTCTCTTATACCAAGGCCACTGAGTCCACTCGGACCTGTCTTTAAAAGACAGATCGAGCAAGTGACCGTGGAATTTCGCTCATTGATTTCGAGCATTCTTCCTCCCCGCCTCAGGGACTTGTATGAGAGGAAGGTTTTTATCTGATGCCAACCGGCATCATAGACACCTTTGGCCATTCGGGTTCTGGCAAACTTTCCAGACGAAGCATTGCCAAAAAATATCGTCTGATACTGCTTGGACAGCTCAAAGGATTTTTTGTGATTCCAATCCTGCCTCGAGTTTTTTATTTTCGCGTTGATTTTTTTGGCATGACGCTTCTTTCGAAGCCTTTGCGCTTTCGCAAGCTGCTGGGCATATCGTTGCGTAATGTTTTCCCGGCTATAGGACGTGCCATCAGATGTCGTCAGGATGGTTTTCATCCCCGGATCGATGCCAGCGTCAGAACCAAAGGGCGCAGGTTCCTGAAACCAGTTCTCATCAGGAATTTCACAGGTAATATTAACATACCATCGACCGCGCGAATCTTCGGAAAATGATCCTGTTTTGATCTGAAAGCCTTGCGGTATCTTTCTGTGTTCCCAA
>NZ_DASQYZ010000017.1:0-13138 GCF_035638955.1 Oligoflexus sp.
AGTCAAAGACGAAACGGTTTCTGTTTCGCAAAGGACAGGATTCTTCGGGCGGCCCGATCCCCGTCTTCCCTTGAATGTGGGAGTCATGGGTGAGAACAGTGGCAATTCTGACAAGGAATGCAAACTCATGCGCGGCGTTCGTTATGTGAGAGTCGGTCAAGCCGATGCCTGCATAGGCTATAGCAATGCCCTGGCAACTGAACTCAAGATCCTGCTACAAAGGCCGGGCGAAATCCGCGTACAGCGCGTAATTCTGCGCCGTCCTTAAGCGGCAGTTCGGTGCTTCCTGGACAGTATGGAGACGTTTTGGCCTTCGCCACCCCGGCTCCGCTTCATCCAGATGCCGCCGGGAAAAACATGGCTGTAGGAGCCGGAAATAGGCCTTTTAAGCCAATTGTCAAGGCAGCCATGGATTGTGTTTGTTTGGTCGCCTTGTGCCTGTCAAAGCAGCTCCAGAATGATCCTGCGCCATCAGCAAGGACCATGGACCTGATGGTCGCTGTCCTTTCAATCGTTCGGTCTGTGCGCTTCAAATTGCACCAGACCAGACTTCGTGAATTGAGCAGGCGTGGAAATGCTTAATTCATAGGCAAATCAATCCGCTGCAGCGCCGAATAAATAACACAACACCAACAATCCTGATGTTATGTTGTAGCATCGTCTTTCGAATAGGACGGAAGGACATGTAAGTTTGCCATTGGCTGCAGCTCTCGCCTTTTCACTCTCTCCTGGGATTTGCCCTCGGAGGCATTGAATTTCAATATATTGGCAAGATGCGTGTGCGAGATGCCTGCTGCCCTGGCCGCTTTTCTGATACTTGTCCCCTCCGAAACCAGGTGGACAGCACGGTGGATGATATCCTCTGAAATGCTCCGTCTGCGTCCGATAAGCCTGCCCTTTTCCCTTGCTGCAGCCAGCCCCGCACGGGTTCTCTCGGCGATGAGATTTCGCTCCATTTCAGCCACTGATACCAGGATCTGCGTCACCAGCCTTCCTGTTGGACTTCCGTAATCAACCCCTTCACGCTCTGAAATGAGGTTCACGTTTCGTCGTTGAAGGTCCTCGATGAGAGCAAGGATCTCAGTTGTCCTGCGTCCAAGGCGGTCCAGAGCCGCAACGATGAGGGTATCCCCTGCCATGAGCTGCTCAAGCAGCGCAGTAAGGAAGGGCCTTGATTTGGCTCCAGAGCGCGTTTCAGTTACGACATCCGCGTGCGGATATTTTCTGGTTAAAGCCATGACCTGCGCGTCCGTACTCTGCCCATCCGTGGAAACACGTGAATAAATATAGAACGCCATGAGTCACTCCCTGACTGGCAAATAGTCCGTTAAGTTGGTTTCCAGTTTGCCATCCTTGCTGGACAGCTGGCAACCAAACGAGCGTTTGGTTTACATTGGAAACCAACTCAATGATTTATTTTACAGTTATGACTTTTTTTTGGGCAGAATTCGAGATCACATCGGTCATTGAAGACGACTTTGAACGACAGTACAGAGGACTTTGAATTCTGACACATATCCAACGCTTCGGGAAATTTGCCTAAATAATATACATTTACCGCAAGTCAGTTTTCTTTGACTTTTTTATAACATGTATTTAACTATAAATACTGAAGTAAACTGCAATTGTCCAATATGGATTTTAGAACGACGAGGCCTCCATGGATAGCACACGACTGTCGGCATTATTGGGGAATGATATTGATGCGCCGACTCTTCAGAATAAATTCGATGAAACACCCGGAGCACCGCTGTGCTCAGGCTTCATCCGACGGCCCAGGTCCTCGGCCCAGTGGCTCAGGAATGCCCGCATCATCCACGAGGCCGTCTGCAATGGGCATAAGCCCCAGGCCATCGCCCGCGAACTCCTGATTACAAAGCAGGATATAAGCCGATACAGAAAAGTCTGCGGGCGATGGCCGAAAAAAGCACTTGAGCTGATCGAGCGGAACCCGCAAAGGATTACCGCTGGAACCATCACACGCCTGGCGAACACAATCTTTTCCGATGTCAAGGGGCGGGGTGATCCCAGGGGAAGGCACAAAAAACCCACGCTTCTCGCCACCCTTGAGGCTCTGCTCAGCGGACGGAAACAGCCGGGGGGAATCGGAACCGCCGCCATGGTCAGGGACCCCTACCGGCGCCGCCTTATCGAGGAAACAGCCCGCAATCAAAGGCTCTCGCAGGAGTTGAGGGACCTCAAATCATCGGAGGCAAATGATCACACAAGGCGCGAGCGCCGGCGGCTTATTATTGAGAACGAAAGGCTGAAGGCTGCCCTGGCAAGACATGGCATCACGGCCGCTGAAAAAAGAAGGATGAGCGCTGTGGTCACCGACCCCAATCTCAACTATCTGCTCTCCCTGCTTCTTGCAAAATCGCAGGTGGCCACCGATGTGGATGAGGAGCTTGGAATTCTGGTCATGAATGCCGGCAGCAAGGCGGCGCTGGGACGGGTGGTCGAGAGGATGGTATGTTGAGAGTGAGGAACTGCGGACAGGTCGATGAAACCTGGCGGGGAATATCAAAGTGCGTCGAAAGTATTAACGCACTTATGATATTATCGATCTATCAAAACGCAGGGGAGGTGTGGGTCTATGAGAAACACCAGGCGGGCGTTGAGATCGGCCAAAACACGCAATATGGCGCTACGCAAAAGCCGATCACAGGCCTTGAAGGCGCGTTTCGCAGGGTCAACTCCCAAGCCTGTCATGACGTTGCTGGAAAGACTCTTCGAGGAAAACCAGATTTGGGGTACGGGTGGGACCTTATCAGATGATCCGTTAAAGCTGCCATTGATAGTAATCGCGCAGAATACTCAGGATGCATCGAAGCTTCGTGTCAGCCTCAACATCGTGAAAATGGCCGTTGAGGCATCCAAAATATCAGACACCTGGGCCGAGCTTTCCATACACGCAGACCTGCTAAAGGACCTGGTGCTGGAGGCATTTTTTGAGTTCGGTCCTATCGACAAAAAATACGTTCGTGAGAAAATTGGCGCACTCCAGGGCACTTCGTTTCAAAGTTCAGGAGTAAAAATCAGGCACCTGGCCGAAACCTATGGCAACTGGCGCTGCAAAGACGACGAATCCGACAGCGTCAATGGCCGTCATGGCCCGGGTTTTCTGAGATCTGAAATCATGCAAACACTTGCATGAGGCGTGGCCGGGTTGGGATTCCGCCAGACTTCCTTTGCTTGGAGGAGCGGGCGCGGCAGAAATATCGTTAACGGGCAATATCGCTGATCAGAAGAATTTCGCCAGAAAAAATGCCACCAGCAATATCGCCAGTGGCCTTACCCAATTCGCAATTCAGTAAATTATACCCCCAATTATCGCCTACAAGTTTGTTTCAATCAACTCGAAAAACCGCTCATACCAGAAGACATGAACGGCTCGACTCTTAAAAACCTGCTTCAGCCAAATAATGACATCACTCTGAAAACCCGGCCACAAAAAAATTGCCGGTTTTGAAACGCCGGCATAAAAACGATTGCTTCCAAGTCATCGCTTTCACTGCGGAAGGGCAGTGACCAGAATATCATGATGGTTGAAGTTAATGGATGAAAAAAACTCCGATTGGAACAAGGGCCTACAAAACCCGCTCGCGTCCATGATCAGGGCCGGACCTGAAAAAGCGGATCGCTCCAAAACATTGGTTAACTTTTTAAAAGCGGCGATACCGTGCTGCTCAAATTTCAACGGACTCACAATTCAAATTGCTCCCCTGAAAGCCCATCTCAAGGAGCTTTTTCTGCTCCTTAAGAATCGGCTCCCAAAAATAATCTCTGGCCTTTTTCTGGCCATCGAGCAGAATAATAGCGCGCTTTACCTTAGTCTTCAAAATCACCCCCCACCTGCCTTTCACGCAAAGGCGCGCACCGGTTACAAAAGGAAAATCCCAGTCCTCCGGCCATATGTTCTTGTGCTCAAAGCGCAACTTCTTCACCAGATTGTCATCATCCCTGCCCGCATCCGCGGTCCCTGACCCGGCATCAAAACATCGAAGTGCCCGATCCCAATCAACATCGGTCTGGCCCTTTGTGCCACGCATGGTCATGGCACAGCATTCGAGATTTATACCGATTACCCACCCCCATCTGCCATCGACGTAAAGTCGCATGCCGGAGAATACCGGAAATACCTCATGGCCTGCCAGCTTCGAGCGATATTCATCCAAAAGCTCACTGGCCACGCTCTCCTCGCGCTCGATCTCAATGTCAGCCAGCAATTTTTTGAGCGATACATCCGAAGCATCAACCCTTGGCAGCTCACGGCCCTGCAGATAGTCAAACACGGCCTGTCGTCGACGCAATCCAGCCAGACGCCAGGAGTTCGCCGCCTTTTGACGTGCAGTCTCTTCTTCTTGAGCCGCCAGGCGCTGGAGCCCGATCATGACTTTCTCTTCAGCTGCCTTCCGGGCTTTTTCAGCCATTTCCTGGCGACGGCGGAGCTTCGCAGCACGGTTGGGCAGACGCACTCGCACAACGTCATAATCAAGAATCAGCTCCGGCTCAGGCGCTAAGGGCTTTGGTTCCACCTTCGCATTCATTGCGTAGCTGTGCTCACGGACTATGCGATCAAGCATTTTTTATCTTCCTTCTGGGTGGCAAGCCGTGCCGTTTGCCCTTCATGGCTCCTACTCGAATGCCATTCTTTCCGATGAGAAAATTAATCATCATGTACGTCACCGCATATTATGTCCTGGAAGAAGTCCGGGACGACGAGAGCAAAATCAGGGATTTACATATTGTCATTGAAAACCATGGTGTAAATGATAGACACGTGCTTCATAGGATCCAGGAAAAATATCAAAACTCCAGCTTTTTCGCAAGAAAACTGCCGTTCGCTGCGAGGCTGACGCTGAAAGCGTGAGACAGTAGCCTGATCCCACTGTTAATTCCTGATTTATGACGATAGGAATTGGGCTCTTCAGCTGAAGTTTGATTCTTTTCAAGGGCAACCAGCTCCGGATTTGTAATTTCTACTGCGAACCACGATTGCCATGAATAAGGAGGCATATCACGTGCGAGTTTATCACTATGAAAAAACCTATTACATAGCGATCAAATTGTAAAAATCATTGACAGATGTAGCAATGCAGACTGATTCGGTTTTGTGACGTCTGCATCGTGTCGGCTCATGCTGATGTCCATTTTATAATGTCGGCAAGCGCATCATTTGTGGTCTTCCTGAAACAGGCTCTCCCTGTCCGTTGGTGATGCAGGAGGAGGCTAAGAAGCCAATGCCGGCCAGCATTCAGGACGTCCTGCCTAGGTCCCTTTCCCAAAGTATGATCAAGCTGCACCTCATTCATATACGCTGCTACCTCTCAAACGTTCTTGCGATATTGTTCGTGCAACTTCGAAAAACCAGTTCAGATAACGTTCAGAAATCCTGGTTAAAAGCACGTGTCTTAAATCAGTTAGCATGCCTTCAGACTCACTTTGGGGAGTCCTGCACGGTTATGTTGGTGAGTTGAGTGGCTGGAAGAAGTGGAGCGGTCGATGAAAGTTAATGGATCAGCATTCCTCTCGATATTGGGATTTTTAGTACTGGTCTTCATTTACAATCGTTTCCACGATGTCTGCTCTTTAGCAAAAGTTTGCGGAACTCAACTCGTAACCCAGGTATCAGACCATGACCACGCTGCGGCCCATTCCGGCGAAGCGGTTTTATTTGAGCTCGGCAGGCTCCGCTTGAGCCCTGCAACACACGTTGCCGTAAGCAATGGTCAATGGTCTGATCCCAGGATCTGGTCGACTCAGGAGATTCCAGGGCATGGAGCCCGCGTGCATATTCCCCACGGAATTAATGTCATTTATGACCTTGTCAGTGAGAATCCGCTTAAATGGATTTTGGTTGATGGATCGCTCTCCTGGGCTTCAGTGCAAAATACACAGCTTGTTGTTGATACAATCATCTCTGGCCCTGAGAGCCATATCCTTATCGGTAGCGAAAATGAGCCTGTTCTTGCGGAAGCGGACATTGTCTTCAAGCATGATCCTCTCGACTCAAGCCGGGACTCTGACCTATTGAGTCGGGGCCTCATTGTCACGGGACGTCTCAGTGTATACGGCCAGTCAAAAAGCAGTTTTGCACCTGCACTGGGAGCTGCCAGGTCAGGCGATAGCTCTCTCAAGTTAAGCAATATTCCCAGTCACTGGCAGGTGGGTGACAGGATCGTCCTGACAGGCACCAGATGGGTACAGGAACATTGGAACGGATTTGAATATGAGGATCCGGAAACTGAAGATGAGGAGCGTATCATCATGGCAATTGATGGACGCCATTTGACTTTGGATAGACCACTTAGCTACACGCATGAACCTGCAGACCCGCGGTTTAGCTTTCATGTAGCAAATCTAAGTCGTAGCGTACGTTTCCGGTCCGCCCTTGGTGCAAATACCCCCTCAGGGGAACGAGGCCATGTCATGCTTTTAAACCCCAAAGCGGCGCACATATTTTACGCAGGTTTCCATCACTTGGGCAGGTTGGAAACAGGACCCGATACCAACACCACCGTATCAGGTACACCCCCCGGTGCCGGCTCGATACCCAAAGGTCGATATCCTCTCCAGGTGCTAAAGACCGTTCAGCAAACTGATGACCCGGCCCCTGTACTAGTTCATGGCATTGCCATCGTTGAAAGCCCAAGCCAGGGTGTGGTAATAAGCGGCGCAGGATCTGTGGAAAACAGTGTCTCTTACAATGTCTCAGGTTCTCACTTTGTCGCGCACAAAGGATTTGTGGGTGGCACCTTCCGCAACAATATGGCAATCAGGTCTGTTGGCGGTATCCACCTGGAAGGTCCCGTTGAGATCGAGTCGTTAAGTCAGGGTGGAAATGGATTTTGGATTGGAAGCAGGAATGTAGTGATGGAGGGGAACCTCGTAAGCGGAGCTCGCCATGCTGGAATCGTCTATGCTCTGGAACCTGAAACGGAAAGAGGAAACCTCAGCAGCAGATTTTCGGGTGAATCTGTCGAAGTTGAATCCTACGAAGAGCTTCAACTCCCTGTGCATAAGCAGCTAACCGTATATGCCAGTCGGCTTGGCTTTGCGGCCTTTCATGCAGGAAGCGTGAGGCTTCAGGGCATGCGAACCGCTTTTGAATCACTGCATTGCTGGTCCGTTGGACAAGGAATCCATATTGAACGTTCACAAAGCCTGACGTTTCGTGATTTGGTGCTGATTGCCGACGCTGGTGCCTATCATCCCTCACATCCTGCAATGATTCTCCAGCATGGAACCAGGGACATCATCTTTGACAAGTCCAGAATCGAGGGCTTTCATACAGCACACGTGAGCGGTGACATCGTTGATGGTTACGATGACCATTTGGAAGGCATTTTTATCGATACTGAAGTCACTGGTGCAAGTCAGTTGTGGGTAAATCTCGATCCAGAGAAAGTCAGGTTCATCAGTGGAGCGGAGCTGACCCCCGGTCGCCTGATGTTTTCACCAGAGCAAAATCCCGGGCATATCCACCCTCTCCCTTCGCAGCTGGAAAAATTTAGTTTGAGAGGGCACATAGAGGATAGCATTGGGACCGTCATGTTTACCGCGCAGCTTACTCGGGAAGCCTTAAGCGGGATCATCGCAAAAGGATATTATAATTGTCCGAAAGAGGGCCGGTGCATCCTGCTTAGCGAGATTATTGTGGATCGGCGGACCCATGCGGCCCTGCAGTATCGCTACCTGGCAAAGTTGCCCGATAATTTCAGCGGCGAAGTCGGTGCGCTTCGAGGTAATGCCCCGGTCGATTTGGGAATCAGGCGACTGATTCGATCAGTCGAGGCGAGTTCAATTGCGCGGCGTTGAACCTTGATCAACCTTTTTTTCTTCCAGGAGCCGGAAGCTCTGGCGGTGATGTTCCAAGCAAATAGCAGCATGCACGGACATGTTCTACATGCTGCATATACGTCAGACTTTAGTACTCGATGCGATAGACGGGGTTTTTCTCATAAGCCTTGCGGCTTTTGTTATATTTCTAGGTCGTCGATGGATTCCCGTGCCCAAGGGCGGGCTGAACATCCTCAAGAAGGACATCGATCAGGCTTGTCGCGAGACTATGTGCAGTTTGTGTTTTGGGATTCTTAATGCCTGTGTGCAATCAGGCAAGGGATAATTCAAATCAGCCAGCCGTTGCCGATATTCTCTTAGGTGGAGCCAATTGTCTTCCCCTGGAATGGAGTCGCCACCTGTTTGAAGGTTTTCCTATCTTGATCCTTTTCCTGGAAGTGGTCATCCATACAAGTTTTATAATTATCGATTTTGATTCAGTCTTAATTAAATCTCAATAAAAATAAGACGATATGAATATTGCATAATAATCATGCTGATCACAATCTGTACTCCTTGTGGATCCAAATAACCCAAGTCCTCGCTGTCGCATGGGAATAGGCAGCCATGGAAAAGCAATAGGGCCTATAAACCCATGCTGTTAACAAAAGAGCTTAAATCCAGACATGCCTGGGGACTAAACGGACCGAAGGTAATGGTCTGGGTTTGAGCCAGGGTCAAAGTAAAGAGGCCATTGCTACAGCTTCCTCCGAGCCCTTTATGCGTGTCCGGCAAATTTCGAATCGATGCGTTGGGAATAACAAGATTCATGAGCCGGCTGCTCAGAAGTTCACAGCCATTGAAGCGATCAGAAATGTTGACACCATATCCGCCCGTGGAATCCATTGCCAAAAGTACAAAACCATTCTGGCAGTCCGATACAAATCGCCATTCCCCCGGTTGTGCCTTCAAGACATCCCGACCAGTTAGAATTCTTTGGACCCCTTTAAAGACAACAGTCACCTGCATCTCAAGGAGAGCGGTGTTGACCTCAATCAGATTTTTGCCAGCAGCGCTTATACGAACACTTTGATTGATAAGACTGGTCGTGATCCGGGCAGGACCTTCGTAGGAAACCTTCCAGACCGGTACTTCACTGAGGCTGGCAGGCTGTCCGTTAGCATCACTCAAAAAACAATCGATAATCCCGATTGGAGGCTCCCCGGTGGGGGCTGATATCCAATTGCAGGCCAGGGGATAGCCGGGCACTCCAACAGGCTCTTCCGAACCTTTGTCTGGCTTCCCTTGCAAGGTTCGGTCGATGCCGTTGGTCTCATTGCCCTTTAGATCGTTGTCTTTGCAGGCGGCAGTGCCGAGCAGAACCAGGAAAGCCGTGAGAATGCTGATTTGCATGATTGAGATCCTTGCCGGGTGAGGATGTGCAAACCCGGTCGTCATCGGGATATGCCGGATATTTATATTCTATACGGAACCAACCTGAGCATTCCACAACTGAGCTATTTTCACCAAATTCATACGCTCCATGATCAAGCCGCCACTCGCTTTTGCCTTCAAAAGTCTCGGAAGAGGGTTGGCCCGCCCTTGCAATCGGGATAACTCCGCGAAGCCTACACCTCAATTTATCCGTAATAAAAATTCTGTAATATTGCATAATTACGCCTGAGACTTATGCAGCATCTCCTATTTGACGATCTGCTCGCTTCCGCGAATGGACGACAAGGATTATGAATGAAGATCGATAGGCTCAGTGGCTTCAGTGTTGTCAGCGCCCTCGTAAGCCTGATGGGCTTCACGGTAAACATCACGGCAAGGCATGATAAGTGTGCACGCACATGTCCACGTTATCGATAAACCAATCAAGGGTGGGATATTGAAGAACCAATTCTTTGAATATCCTGGCAGAAGCCGCCCTGAACCTGAAAAAATCTACCTTTGGATCGGAACCCGTTCGGCACCATGTTTTTTGTGGAAAAATGCGAAGTGATATGCAAAATTTGAATCCGGTAAAAAGAATTTCTGGTGACAGGCCCTTTGAGTGCCGCCTCGGATGGCGGCACATTTTCACTCAAATTCCTGGCCTGGAAGCTGGAGGCGTAAGCAAACGTCCGGCCATGATCATGGCAGCCAGCCGATACTTCCGGGACTGCGCAAAAGAAAGGGGGGATCAGTATGAAGGATACTCTTTTGCCTGAGGACGAAGGCAGCCCAGGGAGGCAGCATCCCGACCTCGATAGAACAAGGCATGACTGCGAGAGGATGAAAATTCCTGATTCCGACCTTTCGATGTTAAGGCGGGAATCATGAGCCCGGATTCAAGTCCCGACTTCACCGCAGAGGCCACGAGCCTCGGCTATTTCCCATTCATCCGATTTTCTCCGCTTGAATACCTCACTTTCAAAGAGCTTTACGGGGAAGGGATATTCGATCTTTTCAAACGGCTCAAGGACCCGGGGCGTCTTCACCCGGAATGGGCCATCATATTTGCCGGAGCTGCAGTTCTGCTCTCCCGTGATGAGGTCCTGAAGGCATCAGATATACATGCTCTGGTGACGGGATCGGAAGAGTTCATGCACCGCCGAGGGCATATCCGAAAATTTAACGATATATTCTTTGAAGTGGTATGGCCGAAAATGAAAGTGGGTGCCGTGGATGTGCCAGAGCCCGACCGCTCCATATATCTGGCGGATTTCGAACGGTGGCGGAAAAAGCTGAAAGCGAGGACGAGTGAGATTCACGGCAAGCACAAGGCTTCCCGGGAGGCAAGCCCTGTCATCGAGCACCGTTCCCAGCCCTCAGATCGGCCGAAGATCGTGAAAAAATCCAAACCCGAGGATTAAAATGATTCATGACTGCAGGCCAATCGCATAAAAGTTATTCACGGAATCGGCGTATTCCCCTGCCTTTGGATTCATCGCAGACGACTTGATGCTGGCTGATTCAATGCACGGATTCCCGGCAGAAAAATAGGTGATTCCACAACTATTCTTTCAATATCTGCGCCTCGGTCAGCCCGCTTTTCGCAGCCGGATGGCTGCCATGCCAGGGCTAAAAAATGAGAATTTTTGTCAGCTTTGAAGACAATTTAAGCAAAACTTGGCCGTTGATTGGCTTCTGAATTTCGTGAACATTCTCATGTTTTCCGATAAAATCCACCGGGAGATCACGCCCTGAAGCTATGATGACGGGTGCAGCCCTGCTCAAGGTGTTCTCGGACCTTAAATTCCTAATGAACTCCATTCCATCCATATTGGGCATGATGCAGTCGGTCACGATCAACGAAAACTGCGTGGACCTGCAGCTCTCCAGAGCCGCCTTGCCGTCCGCTGCCATAATAAGTTTTGCTTCGGGAGCTACAAAGCGAAAAAGGTCCAGGTACCACTCAAGGATCTCGGGTTCGTCGTCGACAAAAAGAAAGTTCAACTGGCAACCCCTTTGGTTATCCTGTGCAGCTTTTTGCAGAGCCCACCTTTTCTGAAGCGCTTCAAAGGCGCGGCTCATCTGCGCAATGCCATGACCGGTGTCCAGAAGGCGAATTCTGGCACTCAGGAAATTCTCAGTTTCCTGCCCATTCCATGTACTTCGCTGAAGATGCTGCTTAATTGAGATTAAAGCCTTCAGGCAGATAAGCATCAGGTCGTGGACAGGAGGTAATTTGAGTCCAAGTGGAACCTCAATTTCACGCCTATTGTCCAATTCGGCCCATTCGCCATCAACTTCCAAAAGATCCGGGATGGCAGCCACCCGTCCAGGGCCGCCTGAACTGATGACCTGGCGCGCTTCCTCTTCTGTTTCGCGGGGAACCAGCCATGAACGGCGCCTCGCGTCAAAACCGCCGCCAATGTCCCTCAGCCAACCACGAACCTGATAGACCAAGCTTCCGCGTCCCAAATCCACCATTTCAGGACTCATTTATTCCTCACCGACGATGTTAAAATATCCTATTATCGAATTCAAGCTTTGGCTTGTGACTTGAAAACTCGCGTGTTGCCTTAACATCTCCATGGTCCTGGTCGCGAAATCCTTTCACCCCTCCTCGCTCCGGGAAAGCATAAGGAAAGCCTTCTTGCCGAGAATCCATGAATCATCCTTCCTTAACTCCACGCCTGGGCTTTTCAGAAGTGACAGAAAATGAAAAACTTCATCATGGTGCATGCTCATATTCCCTTGCAAAGAAAATAAAATTACTCACAGGGCTTGGATATCTGTCCACAATATCTGATTTACCTGATGGGAAAAACATCCAACTTTGCCACATCCAATGACCAGGGCCGAAAAAGAGGATGTTGGATCTCAGAAGTCCGACGTTTCCCAATTCCGCGTCAAACCCGTCCAGGGGTCTGATGCCGAAAGATGTAGAACTTATGGCAATGATTGAACATTGTCCGCGTTGCAAGACAACTCCTCCGAGGGAGTATCTGGACACACTGAAGGGAGTGTTGGCTCAATTAAATCTGACCGGCTCTCACGCTGTGAAAATGAGTCCAGCCAGAAGCTTAAGACCAAGCGTGCGAGACGCCCCCTTCCAGGTATGAAGCCTTCTAGGTACGCCGACCTGGCGATCAGGCTGAAGGACGCTTTCACCAAGTTCGGCCCATTCCCCCCTTAATTCTGCGAACAGGGCGCGAATGCGCGGGATTTTTCCGCCGGGGACCTCCTCGAGCTTTTTCCTGAGCAGCTCCACTCTTTCCGATTCCTCGTGCGCCTATTTTTCTTTTGCGCGCAGCGAGGTGATGTCCCGGGCGGAAACCAGAATAAGAGTGATCAGCCCTTTGGCATTGAAGAGGGGCTGCCAGTGCAGGGCCAGAACAGAGTCTCCATACTGCGTCTCGCCTGGCAGATGGGTTTTATTGAATTCCCAGCTCAGCCCGTCGCTTCCAAGACAAGCCTGAACTGGACTGCAGAAATCGTATATTTTAAACAATTTTAAACGATCCTGTAAGGGTATGGGTTTTGCCGAAACGACTGCACTGTTTTGCCATTTTCTTTCGGCTGCACGAGCCAGAGCCAGCTCGCTCGTGATCATGTAAATTCACCAAGCGTATCCGAGCTATCAATCCATGGCTGAAATCATTTCAACTCACGCCTCGTTCGGGAACTATCGGTCCAACTTTTGAAGCTACGGCATTAAGGTTATAGGGATAAATATGTTCTGAGTTCAAAGTGATTTTGAACGCAAATTTGATGAATCCTTTCGAGTCTGGTGCACCCATCGACACAACCTCAATATTTCCTCCTTTGCTTTGCAGGATGGAGCGAACAGCATCCATGCCCATACCGCGGCCGGAAATCGCTGAAACCTCATTCTTGGTGGAAACCCCCTTCAGGAATATGGATT
>NZ_DASQYZ010000018.1:0-2916 GCF_035638955.1 Oligoflexus sp.
GGCGGGTGTTGCAGATCCTTTTTCCTTCAATCCACATATTGCGTCAAGCCGGACATGCTCATTCAAAAATATTGAATGCGGGACTATCAGATTTGGGACCATGCGGGATCTGTCAAGTCAGGCAGGTTCTCGACGGCCCACCTTATAGATACTATCCTGATCGCATGGAATCCCGTTTACGATGAATTCCTGCTGACCATTGAAACGTTTACCGAAGGCTACAAATACTACCTCTGTTCGGCCCAATCTGCGGAACCCTGCCAGACCGTACCCTTTGATTTGGTCCAGGGGACTTCCTTGCATGGGTTTGGATGGTCAAGCCAGGGACAATACCTCAGCATCAGCAAAATCAACTTGAAACCTGAAGACAGCAGAAGCGCCATTCAAGTCTACGAAAGGCATGGTTTCGGAAATTTTAAATTAGTTCAGTCGTTCCCAGAAACCCTCGCCAGCGCGTTCGTAAAAGACACAATAAGGGACAGTGAATATCTCGTCCTTTATGATGACAAGGGATTCTCCTACTGGGATCCGCGATCGGATCAGTGGACACGAAAGCCCGATCTTCCCAATTACACCTTGCACGAGAATTTAAGCGGTGCCTTGAGTTCGACAAGACACCTCCTCGTGCGCTGGGATCCCTTCCATATTTACGCCAGTGAAATAAATTCGAAGTACTTCAGGTTCCATTTCTTCGATGGCGCTCTGCACTATAACTTCGTCGATGCGCTTCCCCTCAATCCTGGCGATTTCGTAGCGCAGGAAAGTGGCTGCAAGGGGTTTCGGCCAGCAAGCATGCAGGGCAGCGATACCTTCTGCGTGCAGGCCGATGTCATGCGTTTCCCCAATGTTCCATTTGAGGTCGCAGGAGGGACGTCTTGGATGTATGCTGCCTTTAACCAGGGCGGGGTCGGGGTTTCTAACGACACTGTCATGCATCACTTCGCTGCAGAGACAGCTCTAAAATCACATGCGACAGGGTTGAATGTCACTCACCCCCCCGGAAGACGCGCCTTGCGCTGGCTTGATCACGAGCAACTGGTGATAGCCGGCGACAATGAGAATCAAGTGAAAGCACAGCTCTTCAACACGAGGACCCGGGAACTTTCCGATTACCCTTACGAACCCAAGGGTGAACATCCATTCCAGTGGAACGGCCGCACTTACAGCGGGGTCCACAATTTTGCCGAGGGTGGCCGTTCCGTCGTTTTCCCTGAATTAGGTGAGCGATCATCGCCTCTGGTCCTGGACGTCGTGGAGGAGTCGGCGGAGCATGGCAGTCTTTTCACCGATGGCCTGCAGACATTCTTCGTCGCCCGCACAAAAAATACCCTTCAGGTCTATCAACTGGAGGAGCAAGGATTCGCTTTGATCCAAAAGATTCCACAAGACTCAAGTTCACGATCGTATGTCGTCTGGACCGACGACGGGCGTTACATCCTTCAATATGAAACTAGAAAGGCCCGACTCTACGAGAGGAAGGGGCGTAACATCACTTTCGTCTCTGAATTGGAGAACCCCGATCAGTACGCGTCCTGCATAAAGACTGATCCCATCCTCAAACATAGAGTAGTCCTAAGCTTGCAAGGCCGATTTGTATGTGCAGATACGGAGAAGGTCTCTCTCATTGATCCCAAGTCGGGAGACTCAACCCTGATCCATCTTGGAAAACGCTTAACTGATGATCGGATCAGCGACTGGCGCCTTTCTCCCGATAAGCGGACGCTGGCCGTCATGGACAATTCTGGCAGGATCATGCTGTTCCCCACGCAAGCGGCTGAGCAGAGGAAAGAACTTTGCCTCTATCTGAAGGATCTATTCACAAGTTCGAATATCTTTGATCATCATTCGGATTTTACGCCAGAGGATCGAAAGCTTTGTGAGTCAACTACCAGCCCCTAAAGGAGCTGGCATGTGAATGCCGAATCCTTTGGAAGATGGCTTCGGACTGCAAGGACTTGAGCCCCATGCAGTTTTCCTTGGCCGGAAGACTCGGCCCATAGAGACTATCCGGGCTATAACCTCAGACTCGTCCTTGCCTTTGCTCTTTTTCACATTTGAAAAAAGATGCTTTCTCAAAATGTTGAGTGCGCCATTGACATCGGCATTCAATGCCCTGCCTGTGCTGGATTTATACAGGCCCCGGTGTTTTCTTCGACCCATGTATTTTTCATGCTTTTCGATGGTTTCGAGAGCAAGTGAGTCGCAACTGGAGGTATAGCTTTCCTCCTGCACCCTGAATTCAATTCCGTACCTTGCGGCCTTGTACTTTACGTAGTCCAAAAACCTCCTGTGCGGGATGCAAACGAACTTTTGATTGTTGGCAGAACCTATATTGACCTCGTGCTTCCACCCCTCGTTATAACCTGCAACAATGCAGCTGATGCCGTTTTCCACAGCATATTCGATAAGGTTATGGCTCATCTTATGGATGATATCCTGGATTCTTCTGTTTCTTTTTAAAGTGGAATTTGTCAACTCCTCCCGGAGTCTTTCCTTTCTCCACTTATCCTCTGTCAGGTCCATTTCAGATTGAAGGCGGGCCTTGTTTTTGTTCCATTGCCTGTTGACTGATTTCATTTCCAGACCGGAAAGAATAAAGGCATCACCTAAAGTGCTGGCGGCCGTGCAAAAGTTACTGACGCCAGGGTCGAGCGCAAGAGTATTGTCCCCAGGTTGAGGCGAGGCTGCTTCAAGTGCCGTTTCCTCATATTTGATATGGAGGTCAAATCTTCCATATCCGAGCGGCCCGATCTCAAGCGTTTTGATGGACCTGTTCGTAACAAAATTCGAGACGGAAAGATAAAGGTATCCATCCCTGATCTGAAACCTGTTTTTGTGATATTTCGATAGACTCAGTCTGATTTTTCCATCCTGCACCTGAAAAGCGCGGGCATTGAAAATCAGATTGAAAAGACC
>NZ_DASQYZ010000019.1:0-108028 GCF_035638955.1 Oligoflexus sp.
AGACTGGGACAAACGGGAGACACTTGCCGATACCGGCAGCGCCTTTGTGAATCGCAAAATCAATCGAGCTGTTCAAAATAATAATCCTCTACAAAAGCTCATCGACATACTGCACTACAAGGCTCAGCGCCTTGGCCAGAGGCTCCAAAAAGTCGATGAAAGAGGAACGACCAGAACCTGCTCCCAGTGTGATCGCAAGCTGAAGGACGGACTGAAACCAGAGATAAGGAAATTTTCATGCCCCGAATGCGGGTTTGAATTTCCGAGGGACCAACAAGCCTGTCTTAATTTACTGAAAAGATATGAATCAGCGGTGTGGCTCCGCCTTCCCGAGTTATACTCGGGTCGTAGCAGACGGTTGGCCCTCGGGCCATTCTCCTGCCAACTTCAAGAGTCCTGGAAGGATCTTCCAGGACTCATCGCATCTTAACTACAGGATGTTCGGGAATTTATTCCCGAGAGGATGTCACAGCTTTCTGGTATCCAGCACATCAAAGGAATCAAGCAGGCTGATTTCCGGAACCGTGGGCACGGCTTCCGGCTGCGGCCAGTTATGATCCAGGATCTTTTGCCAGCCGACATGCATCTTGAATGAAAAAACCATCCCATTGAGCAAGGTATTATCCGCGAGACCGTAACTCAAATAACCACGCTCGGTATCCTTGTGTAAAAATCCGCCCAGATCGATCGTGTTGCGGAGTTTGCCGAATAATTCCCGATCCCCAAATTCCTTGGCCGCCAGCATTCCAAATAGGGTGGCCAGGCGTGAAGGTCCCCCATAACGGGATTCGCGCACGACGGCGAAGGGACCGTATTCCCGAACAAAGAGATCCTTCCATTTGGGATAAATCTTCGCCTGGTATTCCTTATCGAAGGGCCTTAGCATGACCATCGTCCACGCATTGGTGTAACCGGACAGATAAGGAATCGTGATGTCGTGCGAAGGATGATAGGCCTCGTGATACAGTCCGGTTTCGGGATCGATCAAACGCTCCCGGATAAATTTCATGACGTCCTCGCCATAGTACTTCGCATAAGGCGTGCCATAGATTCGATCATAGATTTCGAGGCTCAAAAGACCAATGGCATTGCACTGCACGAAATAACGATCCGGCTCGCACACCACGCCGCGAAATTTGCCCTGCTTCGACTCTTCGATTTCTTCGACAATTTTTTGCGTCAGCCAGGTGAATTCACTCGCATAGCGGTCCGAGCCGGTCATGAGCTGGTAAAGGCCGTACATCAGGTTCAGGTGGCCCTTATACATGATGTTGTCTTTGCAGATGGGATCATCACCAAAACCGTAGCGTTGCCAGTCCTCCCAGACTTTCTTGGCCTTCATTTTGTGGATCATCACCGAGAGAAAATATTCTGCCAGAGGCTTGTCTTCGGGCTTGATGATGGCCATGGATGGCATGCTGTAGGCCAGGAAAGCGATGGCATATTTCCACATATCCTGCTGCGATTCGTCCCAGCCTTTAAATTGTTCACCGGTGGCCTCCAATTCCGTATAGAGATGCCGAATATAGTGCCACTGGCCCACTTCATCCTTCTGCAGCTTGCGGACACCAGGCTTTTCAAAATAGGCCCCAGTCTGCGGAAAACTGTGCATTCGAAAGGCAAGGGCCAAAACCAGGCCAAGACCAATCAAAACCAGTCCAGCCACCAGTTTCAGGAAACGTTTTGCCTTCATGCAGGGGGTCCTTTGTGCGAGGGTAGACTGCCGAATTTCGCACAATTTATCGCATATTTCCATCCAACATTTTTTTAATATGAGCGTTGGCCTGACGTAGATTGAACTGCTGTGGGTCAAAGCTCTGCGTCAGGCTCCTCAGGGCTTCGGCGTGCTGGGGATGCTGGGAATCCTGAAGGGCTTCGAGCAGTTCCTCATAACCAAGCGAACCCCCACAATCCTCGGGCGGGCCGTGTCGGGCGCCGTCTACACAAAGTGGCGCAAGGATATCGCGGGTTTTTTTCTGAACCTGCTCAATTTTGATTTTATGCATCCAGTTATCGCCCATATCATAGACATAGCGAAAACTCTTGATTTGCCGCTGGATGAGATCATAGAGATGGATCAAGCGACTATCGCCATCCTCGTCCTCGGCATTGAAATCAAAAGCCGATGGCCGTAAGGAATACACTTCACCCTGCTTGACGATAAAACTGTGCAGATGGTTGTTCTTCCAACCAAAGGCTCCCTGAATGGCCAGATGCAGTTCGTGCAGACTGATGGCATCGCTCACCTGGAGACGGCGCCATATCCGGGGTTCAATATCCGAAAGACTGATATGCAGAGTGACTTCCTGTTCCTCGCTGGGAACAAGTTTCAGCACGCAATCGCCTCGCTTTTTCTGCTTGTTCGGATCCCCTTGCATGAGCAGCCTCCCGATCGGTCATCATCGTGAATCTCTAATTTAACCAATCCTCGGCCTGAATTCTGCTGGAAAAACGTTTTGGAATCGTACGCTTAGGTCGCTTTATCATCTGAGTTTACAAAACTTCGCCGAAAAATACGTGTTCCATGGAGCTTCGCGACGGATGAGTGCATGGAATCGGGAATTTTCAGAGTATCGTGGTGCGCAATTTACGAAGTGCTGGCCCTGAGCTGCTCTGGGGACCTCAAGGTTGAAACCTCTTTCGCGGCATGTCGACAAACTTTTTGGTCGATCTTATGCTTCCACGTGTGCTACGCCGCAAACCAGAACTGTGTGCAGAATCTTTAAGCCTGCTGACCTTACTCCACGTCCCATCGCGGTAAGCCGCTCGCATGGTTATACCAGGCAGTAGGTCCTATGACTTAAAATTTCCTTTTGAAAATGCGGTCTACGACTTAAGTCCTATTTTTTTTCGCTCCCTTATGCCGATATAGGAAACCTGACCGCAAGCTCCAGTGATTCCAAGAATGTACAGGCTCAAGGCCCCGCCTGATGTCCAGACAGAAAACGACGAGGAATTTCGATGTCATATCATTCGACGAAGATCCGGCTCATGTGCAGAAAATTTTATGATGTGACCCTGAAGATCGGTGTCATGGCGCTTGTGCTTGGCTCGGGTGCGTGCTCGGATGACGAACCTGCAGCGTCGAGGGTCCTTCGCGATATGCAGGCTGGCCAGTCATCTCAAGCAGCAGTCTCTCAATTCAAGATTGCCTGGTCGGAACCCATCAAGTCGACAAAGTTCAACTTAGCGGCTAACAAGGATGTCGATGGCAAGACTTTGCAGCAAATTATCACAAGCCAGGTCTCCGGACGAGACGACGGATTGCTGTGTAGCAGCTGTCATAACAATATCGACAAACAGGGAGGCTATGGAGTCCCAGCAGGACGCAACACCGCAAGTCCCGGCCTCAAACCGAATGAGAAAGTCGGTCTCTATTCTTGGGATACTCCCGGCGGATGGGCTGAAAAATTCAGCACCAATGCCACCAAACCCGAAAACTTGAGAATAATGGTTGAGGCCTGGATGAACAATGGTTACAAGTGATTCATGCCACTTGTCACTTTGGGTCAGAAGTCATCAAGGCCAACTCTGGCAACAGGCCATCTGAAGGTTTAACAACCCGCCGATTTCCACAAGAAAAGTATTTTTTGCATAGGTTTACACCTCGAGATCTCATGGTCTTTATGCCTTCCGTTTTGATCGCGTGATGAAAAAAATCGATCCATTGGATTTGAACGTTGTCGATAAACCCGACGCTGATGCCGCAAGCCAGCGTCAGGTCTGGCGGTCGTTCTGAACTTGAATCAAGACAAATGGACTTATAACCAGCACATCAAAGTTTGCGTTCGTTGTCACCCAGGCCTGAACCTCTTCATCGTGCGGTTGTTCCAACCGTTTTTGGGTCATCGCCTCCTGGACCGCGGCCTTGTCATCCCGATGCAAGGCGAGGGCGGCATCGAGGATATCCCAAGGCGGACGGACGACATAGACCCGTCCAAAAGCAAAATGACGTACAAGAGCGGACCAAGGGGCGATGTCCACTTCGGCCGCAAGCTTGGGACGGAGTTCAAGTTCGGGGTTTTGGCTCATGGGTTGCTCCTGTTTGGACTTCACATGCGGACGGTAATTTGGCCCAAAAAAGTCCAAATGTCCACAAAACCAGGTCTTGCCTTTTTCCAGGCGCAGCCTTTGAATAAAGCCATGACCCTTGCCATGGCAAGGGTCATGGCCAGGAGGAGGACGTGCCTTGCTCAAAGTATGCAAAAATTGTGATCTGGAAAAAGATGAGCGCGAATTTTTTATCAGCCTGAAGACAGGGCGGCTTGAGGATTTTTGCAAATCCTGCAAGCGCGAATTAAAAAAATCAGAGAGTGCACAGTCGTGGGAGAAAACCAGAAAACGCAAGGAGCTTCCAGAAAAATTTCATCTGCGCGAGCAGCTGGATAGCTGACCTGGATTTTAGCGCCGGAAATGCTTCAAGGATATGACGTTGTCGGGTGTTTCGCGCCGCGATTGCTTGCGGTCGCCACCCACCAGACGTGAAAGGTGAAGTGTGCTGTCAAAGCCGCCCATATAAAGGGTTCCAGCACAGATTGCGCACGCTACCGAGTCGCTCCATACAGCACGAATGATGAGAACGAGTGCGAGCAGGCGCATGAGATCCTTGAAAACATTCATAGACAAAATCACTGGATCCTCGTCGAATCGATTTTAAAAGTTAGTATTTCTGTTTTATGGGCTTGATTATAACAGCTCCGCATAAACGTACCAGCTGTCTGCAAAATTTTTTTTTTAATTTGTTGGTCGCTTAACCGCAAACGTAGGGAATCTTTAAAAACCTTGCTGCCAGAGGCAGACAGATGGTGCTTCATTCTGAATTTTTAGCCGAGCGGCCAAGAGCGGGAAGCCGCTGCTCGGCTTTTGATCAAGGGCATTGCATGGTGCGTGCGTCGGCCAAAGTTCGCACCAGTTTTGTCACATGATGCGACACCGTATAGAGTTGTCGCTCGGGAATGACAACGACACGACCGGCTTGCACCGCCGCAAGTTTTTGCCAGGCGGGAGCTTTTTTCAGCTGCTTGTGAATGGTCTTCGCCTGGGCAGGATCACCAGCCACGATGATAAAATCGGGATTGAGCGTGGCCAAAACTTCCTGACTCAGCGGCGCCCAGCCTTTGAGCTTGAGGCGAGCCGCAAGATTGATCAGTCCGGCGTGAGCGGCTGCATCGTTGATGATGGTGTCGGCGCCAGGCACAGTATCGTAACCGGAATACTGAAGGAAGGTAGGATCGCCTTTTTTACAAGCTTGTTTGGGTTTGGCGTTGTGCAAGTCCCTTTGCATCTCCTGGACGAGGGCTTCGGCTTCCTTTTCAGTTCCGGTCACCCTGCCGATCAATCGAATGTTGTTCTGGATATCCATGAGGCTGCGAAAATTATCCTGCGTGATGATCGGAATTCCCGCGGCTTTCACCTGATGGCTGATCTCCTGGCGGTTGTAGCTGGCGACGATAACGAGATCGGGTTTCAAAGCCAGGAGCGCCTCGACACTGTCGCCGACCCGGCCTTTGATGGAAGAGGGGAGTTTATCCAAATGGCTGTAACTCTTGTTGTCAGAAAAGATGGAGACCGCGATCAGGCGATGCAGCTCCTGCCGTCGGCTGAGGATATCAAAGAGAATTTCATCCGTCCCCACCGTGGCCGAGGCAATGCGCTGCGGACTGGCAGCCAACCCGAGCCAGGATTTCGAAACGAGCAGGAGGACGAGGATAAAACGGAGCATGATCTTCCATCCCGATTGCGGTGGATCCGAAGCTGTCGCATGCTACTCCTCTTTGCGGTAACGAACAAGAATAGGCCGCACAGCCCGGGAGGCGCGTCGGAATAAGGTTTCTATCTGGGTATATTTGTTTGCTTATCCTGGTTTTCTTGAGTTTTTCCCTGGTCCAGCCGATAACAATACAGACACTTTGCACATACAATTGAAGGCTGGTCTATGCTCTTGCATGGTCGCGTTCTTATAGCGCTGATGCTTATCAGTTCTGGCTTGGGCTGTCGCGGCACCCAGCAGGACCGCTTCGCGCGCATGCAGGGCGAACTCCGCGAAACCTTTGAAGGCCCGGATCAGGACTGCCGCAAACCGCGCAATATTGACCCTCAACTCCAGGGCTATTTCGACGACTATGTGACCGATGCCCAAAGTCTGGGGCCGAATTATTATCCCCTGGGCCGTCTGGACGAGGTTCAGACCCTGGTCCTGGTGCCCCTCGGCGCCGGTGAATTGCAGAATGATACAATGCGCATGGGTTTGAACCGTCGGGTGGAATGCTATGACGGCCGGCGGGTGTTCAACATCTATATCGTGGATCCCGCTTCGACGCCGGAACGTCACCGCTTGCGAGGACGACATATGCTACGGCAAGTGGTATATCACGAGCTGGCTCATACCTATTTTGACCATTACAACGATGACCCCGAGGCCAGCTCCACCGATGTGGGAATCATGGCCGCCATCACCGACGACCGCGGCCTCAGTGACGACGAAATGGAACAGCGCAAATTTGAGCTGTTTTCCACGGAGTCCGATTACCTGAAGCACCTCCCGCCCCGCGATTGATCACAAGCTCATTCCAGATTACACTGTCCCTTTCTTCTCAGCGGCCAATCCCTATTGGCGGCGTAAGACATCCTTGTAGGTAAATCGTATGAAAGTAGCCGAAATTCGCTCCCGATTTCTGAAGTTCTTTGAAAACCACGGCCATACCGTTGTGGAAAGTTCCTCGCTGGTTCCCCATAACGACGCGACGCTACTCTTCACCAATGCCGGCATGGTTCAATTCAAGGACTGTTTTCTGGGCAAAGACAAACGTTCCTATACCCGTGCGGCCAGCGTGCAAAAATGCGTGCGCGCCGGCGGCAAGCATAACGATTTGGAAAACGTCGGCTATACAGCCCGTCACCACACGTTCTTTGAAATGCTGGGGAACTTTTCATTCGGCGATTATTTCAAGGTCGATGCCATTCGCTACGCCTGGGATTTTGTGACCAAGGAATTACAACTGCCGGTCGATAAACTTTATGTCACCGTTTTCAGAACGGATGACGAGGCTTCGGATATCTGGGAAAAACAGATCGGCATTCCCAAGAATCGGATCTTCCGTTTCGACGAGAAGGATAACTTCTGGTCGATGGGCGAAACGGGACCGTGCGGTCCTTGTACGGAAATGTTCGTCGATCGTGGCGAAGCCTACGGTTGCGGCAAGAGCACCTGTACGGTCGGCTGCGATTGTGATCGCTATATGGAATTCTGGAACCTTGTGTTCATGCAGTACAACCGCGATAGCGAAGGCACGCTGCATCCCCTGCCTAAACCTGCGGTCGACACCGGAATGGGTCTGGAGCGGGTGGCTTCGATTCTGCAAAAAACCGAAACCAATTACGAGATCGATACCTTCCTCTATATTCTGCAGAAGGTCGCGGCTCTGGTTGGCAAGACCTATGATCCCAAAGCGAAGGATAACTTCCCTTACCGCGTGATTGCGGATCATGCCCGCGCCACCACCTTTCTGATCACCGATGGTGTGATGCCGGCCAATGAAGGCCGCGGTTATGTGCTCCGCCGTATCATTCGTCGCGCTGTTCGTTATGGTAAAAAATTGGGTCTCGATAAGCCGTTCCTCTACAAGGCCTGCGGCTTCGTGATTGACCAGATGAGCGATGCTTATCCGGATATCAAAGAAAAAGCAGCCTTTATCGCTCGCGCTGTCCAGGCCGAAGAGGAACAATTCTTCAAAACTCTGGAGCGCGGTCTCGCCCTTCTCGATGAAGAGATGGCCAAGGCCAAATCGAGTGGCGTCCTCTCGGGCGAGGTGGCCTTTAAACTCTACGATACCTTTGGTTTCCCCGTGGACCTGACCCGCATCATCTGTGTGGAAAACGGTCTGACAGTGGATGAAGCGGCTTTTGAGAAAGCCATGGAAAAGCAAAAATCCCAGTCGCGCGCGCACTGGAAAGGCGGCGCGGGTGAATCGGCTGCGGATCATTACTATCAGGACATCGCCGAGGAACTGGCCGCACGCAACGTGCAGATCAAGTTTGTTGGTTATGATGCCATGCAGGCTCATGGCCGCTGCCTGGCCATTGTCCAAAAACACGGTCAGGAAAAAACCCGGCTGGAAACTGCAGCGATGGCTTCGCCTGAAGTGACGTTCGAAGCCGTCTTTGACGAAACCCCCTTCTATGCTGAAAGTGGTGGCCAGGCGGGTGACAAGGGTCGGATCAGCGGTCATGGTTTTGAAGGCGAAGTGATCGATGTGTTGAAGCCGGTGGAAGGCCTCGTGGTGGTCCATATCAAGCCGACCAAAGGCATGCTGACCATCGGCGAATCCTATCAGCAGGAAACCGATCAGCAGCTGCGGAATCTGACCGCGCGCAACCATACCGCGACGCATATTCTGCACTGGGCCCTGCGCAAGGTGCTCGGTACGCATGTGAAGCAGGCCGGCTCGCTGGTGACGAGTGACCTCTTGCGGTTCGACTTCAATCACTTCCAGGCTTTGACGGAAGAGGAGCTAACGGAAATCGAGCAGCTGATCAATGATCGCATTTTCAGCGAGCAGGTGGTCCGCAAGGATGAAATGGAAAAAGAGCAGGCCATTGCCGCCGGTGCCATCGCCTTCTTCGGTGAAAAATATGGCGACCGCGTGCGGGTCATTCGCGTCGGCGAGTTTTCAACGGAACTCTGCGGCGGCACGCACGTCAACAACACGGCCGAGATCAATCTGTTCGTGATCGCTCAGGAATCCTCGATCGCAGCCGGCGTCCGTCGTATTACGGCGTATACGTCGCAAAAAGCCTTTGAATACCTGAAGGCTCGCGAGCAGGAAAGCCGTGTGGTCCGCAACAAATTGAAAGCGGCCAGCCTTGAGGACGTCACGAGCAAAATCGACAAACTCCTGCAGAGCGAGCGCGATTTGAAAAAGCAGATCGAAAAACTGCGATCGCAATCCCTCGCCCAGCAGATCGATACCATTCTGGAAGAGTCCCCGCTGGTGCATGAAACCCGCGTGGTCACCTTCCTCTGTCCTGAAGATGATCAGGGCGTGAAAACCCTGCGCGATCTGAGCGATCAGATTCTGCAGAAAGCTCCGAATGCTGTTGTGGTACTAGGCATGAAGCAGGAAAACGCCCACAAGGCTTTCCTTCTCGTTGCCAAAGGCAAGCAGGTACCGACGGGATTCTCATCGCAGGAGCTCTTGCAAAAGCTCGCGCCTGAAATCAACGGCAAGGGCGGTGGCAAGGCGGATATGGCTCAGGCCGGTGGTGACAAGCTGGAAGGTCTTAAAGTGGCCCTAAACAAGGCTCGCGATCTGGCTCCTTCCATGCTTGGGAAGGGCTGATTGGTGACCAAGCTTATTTCGTGGAATGTGAATGGCCTGCGCGCGATTTTGAAAAAAGGATTCGTCGAGTTTTTCGAACAGGAAATGCCCGATATCCTTTGCCTGCAGGAAGTCAAAGCCACCCAGGATCAGATTGATGTCGATTTTCCGGGTTATGAGCTCTACTGGAATGCGGCCGAGAAAAAAGGCTATTCCGGAACGGCCATCTATACCCGTTTCAAACCACTGGATGTGAAGTATGGCCTGGGTCTGGATCATCATGACAAGGAAGGCCGCGTCATCACCCTGGAGTTTGACAAGGTCTTCGTCGTCACGGTTTATACGCCCAACTCCCAGGATGATCTGCGGCGCCTGCCTTATCGCACGACGCAGTGGGACTGTGATTTCCTGGCCTATGTGAAAAGCCTGGAACAGAAAAAACCGGTGATTTTCTGTGGCGATTTGAACGTCGCGCATAAGGAAATCGATCTGGCCAACCCCAAGACCAACACACGTTGTGCCGGCTTTACCATCGAGGAAAGAACCGGCTTTGACAATATCGTGGCCGCTGGGTTCGTGGATACGTTCCGGCACTTCAATCAGGAACCGAAGAATTACACCTGGTGGAGTTATCGGACCAATGCCCGGGCCCGTAATGTGGGTTGGAGAATCGACTATTTTTGTGTCTCCGCTGTCCTGCGGGAGCATCTGGTGGCCGCTGCCATTCATCCCGATGCGATGGGATCCGATCACTGTCCGGTCAGTATAATCGTCAAAGATCTGTTTGAATAAAGGACGTCCGGTGACACTCGATCAACTGCTCGTGCTCAGCAAAATTGCGGAAACAGGCAGTTTTCGAGCGGCAGCCGGTGCTCTGCATCGCGCTCAATCCGCCGTTTCCTATGCCATCAAAAATCTGGAAGATGAACTGGGTGTGGAACTCCTTTGTCGTGATCAGTATCGCCCGACGCTGACACCGGCAGGTGAAGCCGTCCTCCTGAAAGCCCAGCGCGTGCTGGCCGGTACGGATGAGATCCTCGAACTCTCACGACAGCTGAAAATGGGTGACGAGCCCTTTGTGAATCTGGCCATCAGTGCGATTGTGCCGATGGGCCCGGTGATCCCGGCTTTGAAAGAGGTGGGTCAACGCAAGCCACATTTGATACTGAATCTACGAATCGAGGTGCTTGCGGCTCAGATCAAGGTGCAGGATGATCAGGTCGATCTCGCTATTTCGGAACTCCTGCCGAATAAACCCGGATCGGAAGATCTGGAGAAACTCGCTCTGGGTCACGTGCGGCTGCTGCCTGTTTGTGCCCCTGGTCATAAGTTGGCTTTGGAAGACAAGCGCTTGATGGAAACCGATCTGCGGATGCATACCCAGGTGATTCTGCCGAGCACCGACGCGGCGACCAAGGATGTCCGCGCGGGGGTCATGGAAGGAGCGGGGACGTGGAGTGCCAGTGATTTTTCCAGCAAGCGCCACCTTCTTTTGGGTGGACTCGGCTGGGGCCTTATGCCGCTCAGCCTGGTCGACGAGGATCTTCAGACGGGACGCTTGATCGCGCTGGATACGGAGCACTATACGGATTTTTCCATACCGATTTATCTGATGCGCAAACGTAAAAAATTCCAGGGTCCGTGCAGCGAACTCATGTGGAGTATCCTCTCGGCCATCGATCTGAACAGCAAGAGCTGGATCGGTGACCGGGAGGAGGGTTAAGCACAGCAACGACTGAA
The DNA here is from genome assembly GCF_035638955.1 of Oligoflexus sp. Lineage (GTDB taxonomy): Bacteria > Bdellovibrionota_B > Oligoflexia > Oligoflexales > Oligoflexaceae > Oligoflexus. Next base: position 11,058 of record NZ_DASQYZ010000019.1, read on the forward strand.
TAGGTGACCACGAGGGGAGTTGATATCAAATCCCAAACCGGGTCCGCAAAAGTTTCAGCGGTGGCGCTCCGGATGCCAGCAGCTGATCATGAAACTTTTTTTCCTCAAAGCCTGGCTGCTTTTCGGCGGCCTGACGCATGGCCGCAAACTGCTGGTAGCCATAAAAATAGGTGGTGAGCTGCACGCTGGAAAGCTGGACACGACGCCATTTGCCAGCTGCCTCGGCCCGCTCCTGATAGGTTTCATCCATCAAAAGTTTCATGGCCTCCACTTCGCTCATGTTTTGCGTGTGGACGCCATAGTCCAAAAGCGTATTGGCAATCGCGCGGGCGAGCAGTTTAAGCTGCACCATCTTGATGCGCTGGCCACCAAAGCCATGATTCGCCATCACCTCTTCACTATACATGGCCCAGCCTTCAGTATAAGGGCCGTTACCAAAAATCGCCCGGAGAGGATGCCTGGTTTTCACCGCATGCATGGCCTGCAGGCAGTGCCCCGGAACCGCTTCGTGCAGCATGAGTTCAATCAGCATGCTCTTATTGTATTCACGATAAAAGGAATCCCGTTCCGCAGCCGCCGGGGGCTCAATGGCCACGAAATTTTCAAACTTATCATCAAAGGGTCCCGACGATTGGCTATAGGCTCCAGCAAATCCGGCATTGAATGCAGGCATACGGATGACCTGGCACTTTTCATTGGGAACGGTCAGGATTTGCTTCTCGCGGATAAAAGCACTGGCCGCATCGATGGCCTGTTCCGCCTCGGTGAATAGCGTGGCATCCGTAGGCTGCTCCAGAGCCATGCGATCCAGCACCGCCCTGACCAGTTTACGTTGCTCCTTCGGATCCTGACTGACCTTGGCGGGTTTTCCCAGGAGCTCAGGACTGAGTTTGACCGCGACTGCATACATCCCGGCCAGGGTGCGATTCAAGGCCGCACGGGCGGACTGAGCCAGCGCATCAGGGTGAATGCTATCAACCAGATCATACTGTATCTTGCGGGCATAAAGCGTTTTCCCCAGGCGGAAATCACGATTGCTGCGTGGCAGGACATCCTTTTCCAAAAACGTTTTCAGATCCTGAATCGCAGCGCGTGCTGAAACCGCAGCTTGATTCAGTGCTTGAGCATGTTCAGGGGCCTTCTCCATCAAAGGCTTGATTCCTGTCTGGCAAAGTTCGAGAAGGCCGCTGGTCTGCAGGATTGCGGTCTGGGTATCGAGTTTGGAGGGATTTTCCAGGCGTTCCCTGGCAGCAGCCACCACCTTCGGCAATCCCTGCAAGCGTTGGATGAGGGCCTGGGCCCGACGGGAGGGTGTTCCATAATTCTGCGAGATCAGACTATCCAGACCCAAACTCAGAACACCGACATACGACATCGCCGAGTTGCGAAGCGGAGCGAGATTTTCCATTTCAAACAGACGACTGTTCACTTCATTGGTCAGGACCGCGGCGTCCACCTGGTTGTCGGGGCTGAGTTGCGTGACATCGACCTTTTGCAAAGCCTCCTGATACTTGTGATAAAAGGCTTCCACGCGCGCAGCGCCCGCCTTGCTGTAATCCCCCCACTCACCATCCCGGCTGTGATCACCCAGCGCACTGGCCACGACGGGGAACAGCTCCAGATACTCATCGATAAAAGCCTGGCTGAGTTTGGTAAAAGCCTGGTCCGCTGGTTTCTGATGCGTTTCGCTGGTGAGCTGTGGGCTCGCGGCCTTGGGAACTGATGTACACGCGGCCGGTCCAAAGGTCAGAAGGGCCAGGGTGATTGAAGCGCAATAGAGACGTGACATGATCTTGGGGCATTCATTCATGGGGCTCAGTTTCCTTGCACGGAGAGTCTTGTTTTCCTGTGACTACACGAGAGCACGGGTCCGAGCAAGGGAATTGCCAAAAACAGTCATCATGCCGCACAATAGGGTTGCTCCTTCAGCAAAAAAGGAAAACGGCATGCGCACCATTCTTTGCCTCCTGCTCGTCATCAGTTTTGGTTCTCTGCGTGCGGAAGAGAGTGCCCTGGGGCTTATGCTTGGTGCCAAAGCCGGAGTGTATCAAACCAGTGGCAACCTCTTCGCTGATAAGACTCTGCAGGGCGGTGGGATCACACTGAAGTTGATTCCGGACGACTTTGGCAAAGCGGGTGACTACGCGAGCTGGATAGGTGGTCTCGGCTGGATGCTCTCGCTTGATCTCGATAATCTGAGCGGCAGGTCCCACACCAAAGCCCACTACCCTTTTTCCGCCCACGAAGACATTCAAATGGCCTGGAACGTGGTCGCGGTTTATGCCTGCTCATTCACGCGGCACATCATGCAGTTGTGTTTAGGACTGCCGTTTTCGAATTCCCTCTATCTTGAACAGAATCTGGGTGGGGAGTCGTTCAACTCATTCTCCATGGGAAATAAAAATCCGCCGATTTTCTTGAACCTGATCAGCGCGCATAAACCCTATAATTTCGGGGCTCAATGGAGCACGAGTTATTGGAATCCAACCTTTGCTGGTGTCCGCACGCATTTCAATCTGATTCAGGCGCAACTCTTCGCAGGCTATGTTTTTTAGGGGTTTTTTGCACAAATACCAATTTCGCAGGTGCTTATGAAAACACAATATTAGGATACACAAGTGTAAGAATTCTGCGAAAAATCCTTAAAATTTCTAAACGCTGCGGATCAGACCGGCGCTTTACAGAGACAGGTTTATCACTCTATAATCGAAATTACAGCAACCACACAAATGAATGCGGATTCCTTTTCGGAAACGCCAGTTGCATCCATCCTGCTGTTAAAATCCGGGCAGTGGTGTCGCACTTCGCGGCATTTGGCATATCCATTTTTTTCACAAAGGACAGACATGAAGTCTCGCTCGACAAGGGCTTTGCAGCCCCTTTGGGTCATGATTGCTATCCTGGGTTGTGCAAAGGCGCCACAGAAACTGAAGCTCGATTATCCGCACAAGGATAACGAACTGATTCTGACCATGCGTGCTGGCGAAACGCTGAATGCCGACGCTCTGCTTCGCTCGTACTCATCTGCGAAAATCGAAGTTTTGAATGAACGTTCCGTGGTCCTGCGTTTCCCTGAAGGTGAAACCGTGGATCTGGAAGCGATCGCGCAGGATATGGCAGCCGATCGCCGCGTGCAGGCTGTGGAAGCGAACCTGATCTACCGCCTCGATGAGAGAATTCCCAATGATCCTGATTTCAGCAAGCTCTATGGTTTGCGCAATGAAGGGGGAGCAGGCGGCGTCGCGGGCGCCGATCTTGGTATGACCAAAGCCTGGGATTACACCACCGGCAGCGCTTCGGTGTTGATCGGTATCATCGATAGCGGGACCGATTATACGCACCCGGATCTGACCGACAACATCTGGAAAAACCCCGGTGAAACCGGTGTTGATAGCACGGGCCAGGACCGCAGCACCAATGGCCGTGATGATGATGGCAACGGCTATGTTGATGACTGGCACGGCTGGGACTTCTTTAACAATGATAATAATCCAATGGACGACAACAGCCACGGCACGCATGTCGCGGGGACTATCGGTGGCCGTGGCAACAACAGCCGCGGCGTGGTCGGCGTGAACTGGCAAGTGTCCATGGTGCCGATCAAGGTCTTTTCGGGAACCGGTGAGAGTTCCGCGGATGTCCTGATCAAGGGGATCGATTATGCGACAGCGCTTGGCGTTGTGGCGACCAACAATAGCTGGGGCGGCGGTGCGTTTTCCGACGCAATGGTAGCTGCCATTGAGCGGGCCAAGACAAAAGGTATTCTGTTTATTGCTGCGTCAGGCAACAACGGCAGCAACAATGATGCCGTCGCACATTATCCTTCCAGCTACGACCTGCCTAACATTATTGCGGTGGCCGCCACCGATCGCAAGGATGCGCTCGCCAGCTTCTCGAACTACGGTGTGAAATCCGTTCATGTGGCTGCTCCTGGCAATGACATCTGGTCGACCGTGCCGAACGGCAGTTATGGGCTTAAGAGTGGGACGTCGATGGCAACGCCGCACGTGACCGGCCTGGTCGCGCTTTTGAAGGCCCGCTATCCGCAACTGAAAGCTCAGGCACTTAAGAATCGAATCATTGGATCCACGCAGCTCGTGCCACAGATTCAAACCACAGTCAAATTCGGTCGCATCAGTGCCGCCAGCGCCTTGGAAGATGATACCGTCGCACCCGCTGCGGTTCAGGACATCAGCATTCTGGAAACCGGCATCAAGGATCTGCGTTTGACCTGGAAGGAAGCCGGTGATGACGGTGATGTGGGTCAGGCCAGTCGCTACCAGGTTCGCATGGCTGCCGAACCCATCCTGGATGACAACGCCTGGGATGCTGCCACATCCATCGTGGTTTCCGAAATCGTGCAAAACGAGGGAATGGTCACGGGTCGCATCACGGGCCTGGACTACAATCAGACGGCTTACATTGCAGTTCGCGCTCTGGATAACGTGGGCAATATGAGCGCCACCTCGGGCAGCACAAGCTTCACGCTGAAGCCGGTCCGTGTGCTCCTGACTGACGATGCCGCGAACAATGCCAACTGGCTGCGCCTGGATGCACCCTGGAGCTTCATGGTGCAGAATGCAGTCAGCTACCTCATGGACAGTGCGGTGGGTTCCTATCAAAACAACGTCAACGTTTCCGCAGAAACAGTGGATTTTACCTTCAATGACAGTGATTTGATCCTGGACGTTAAGACCCGTCATCAGCTCGAAGCCGGCTATGATTTCGGCTATATCGAACTGAGCAAGGATCAGGGCCAGACCTGGATCGAGCTGAAAAAACTGTCCGGTCCCAGCGACTGGACGACGATGTCGATCAGTTTGAAGGATGCTCTCAATGGTGCAAGCGTCTTCCGCATTCGTTTCAGGCTGAAGACTGATTATTCCATCACATACGACGGTTGGGATATCGATAGCTTCCAAGTTGTGGGGCGTCAGCTCTAACGAACCGGCTCATGCTACAATGGGGGAAGCATCCTGGATGCCTCCCCCATTTTTTATTGGTCGAGTCAACCTATGAAACTCGCTTTATTTTTTGCCGCCCTATGGAGCCTCAGTCTGCATGCTGCCGAAGAAGCCAGGCACGACATGCGCGAGCTGTGTCGCTCGGAGGTCAGTGGCACCCTCCTGTCCGCCTACAATGATGTCGATTATCTGCGTGGTCTGATCGCGCAAAGCGAACAGAAGGTCAAGGATTCCAAAGCTCGTCAGCAGATTCTGGATCAGCATTATCATCAGATGCGGAAAAATACCACAGAACCGGTTCCGGTTTTTGAGCTGGATGAAAAGGTTTTGGGCCTGCGCTTTGAAATCGAAACACTGCGCGACCAGGTGTGGGAAGCGGAAAAGCACATCATCGATAATCGGAAGGATTTGGATCAGCGCGAGGCCTTTCGCAAAACATTTGAAGCCCTGGTCCTGCCGGTCTTTCAAATTGTGAGGCCCAAGGATTCGCCGCCCGGTGCCTATTCATTTCGCCTGGAATATAAGCATGTTTGCGGGCCTTATGAGCTCCTCTGCCCTTTGCCCCGCGATCACGGCCTGAAGCTCAAAACCATTGCGGAAAAGCTGGCGCGGCCGCAGTGGTGTGAACGCTATGCTCAGCTTATGCCTCCTTGACCTTGGGAGATAAAAGGGTGCACCCGGCCGAGGCCAGCATGATACAGCCCATGGCCACACCCTGCTGCAGGTTGAGTGTTTCTTTTAGAAACAAAAATCCCATCATCGCCGCCAAGGCAGGCTCAATGCTCATCAGAATGCCGAATGTTTTGGTTGGCAGATGCTTCAACGCTGTCATTTCCAGGGAGTAAGGCAAGGCGCTGCACAAGGCGGCGACCAGCAGCCCTGTCCACCACACGCGCGCCTGAAAAAATTGCTCATCAACATAAAAAGCCCCGACCGGAATGGTCACCAGAGCCGCCACAAGCATACCCAAGGCTGTGGCTGGGCCCGCTGGAATACGGCGGCCCATGCGTTGCCCAAAAATAATATAAAGCGCCCAGCAAAAGCCCGCTCCCAAAGCCAGGAGCAAGCCTACGGGATCCAGGGCATCACGCCCGGTCACCGGTGAAATCAAAACGATGCCAAGTCCCGCCAGCAGGACCCATAAAAGATCCTGTTTGCGACGTGATGTCAGCAAAGCCAGGCCCAAGGGCCCGGTAAATTCCACAGCCACGGCAATGCCAAGCGGTATTCTTTCCAGCGACAGATAGAAGAGAAGATTCATCGTACCGAGCGCCGCCCCATACGGCAGGATATGGGGCCAGGCGGAACGATCCCAGGTGGCCCGCCAGGGCCGCCAGAGCACAAGAAGGAATATGGCGGCCAGACTGATTCGCAGCATGGTGATCCCGGCCGGATGCACCACATCAAAAATCTGTTTGGCAAACGAGGCTCCAAACTGAATCGAAATCATGGCCACGAGCAAAAGAAGGATCGACATGGTCGCACGTGACATTCAGGAACCTCGAAAGGGCTGGACTGTGGCCTTGATAATTTTATCGCCCAACTCCAAACGGTCGACCACATCACGGCCTTCGATGACCTGAGCAAATACGGTATAGGCTCCATCCAGACGGGTGTTGTTGCCAAGATTGAAAAACATTTGCGTGCTGCCCGTATCCTTGCCTGCCGTCGCAATGCCCAATGTGTAGGGCAGATGGGGTGTTATCGAAACTTCATCACGGATCAATCCCTCACCACCTTCGCCATCACCGCGCGGATCCCCACCCTGCACGACCCAATGCGGCACAACGCGATGGAAATTGAGACCGTTGTAAAAGCCCTTTTGTGCCCATTGGACAACTTTGGTGACGGTCAGCGGCGCGTCCTGGGACATCACGATACGTATCCGGCCTTTGGCTGTCTCGAGAATGATTTCGCTTTCAAGAGCCTTATTCATGTTGGCTAAAGATGGTGTGGCTTCCTCCACCTTGTTATTGATGGGCAGCGGCTTTTCAGGATTTTTACCGGTGATTTTAAAATAGGCTTCGGCCGCTTTGATCCCGACATTGCGTACGGGATGCTGCAAGGTTTTTTCTACCAACGGCAGGGTCGCGGGATCAGCAAAACTCGCGAGCGCCCCCATAAGATTTTCCTGCACGGCATATTCATCGAATTGCCATCTTTCGTCGGCTGCCTGGATGAGACGGGGCAAGGCATCCTTCCAACCAAACTTGCCTGCTGCATCGATCACAAGACTGGTGAGCACCGAATCATGCCGGGCAAGCTGCTCCAGCATAACCGCTTTCAAAGTGTCATTCATCAGCTCGGGACCGAGATCATGCAAAGCCGTCACGGCCGGGCCTGCGATCAGGATGGAGGGATGGGCGGCTTTTTCTTTCAGAAGATTGAAACCCTCGGCACCCAGCTGGGGCAGCAGAGTGATCACATCCCGCTGCACATAGACGTCGAGATGCTTGAGCCCTTCCTGAATAACAGCCAAGCGCTGTTCCTGAGGGAGCTGAGGAACCAAAGCCAAATAAGCCTTGCCTTGAAGCCAGGGTGAAGGCTGAGTTTTGGTCATGTCCTGCAATGTTTTTTGCGCGGCACCATCCAGATTCGTGAAGCTGGCCAGTGTGGTCAAGGCTGCGGCACGCACGTGAGGAAGATCACGACCTGCGGTTTGCAGAAGCGCCTTAATCATGTCATCAGTAGGCGTTTGTCCGACCAGGCCACTGGCGGCTTCAATGCGGATATTATGCGATTCCCCTTGCTGCAGAAGGGGTATCAGAAACTGCCGGGTCGTCTCGGTTTTATAACGAGCCAATGCTTTAAGAGCAATCGCTTTGGCTTCCGGTTCACGTGTCTCGGTCAGTGCTGTGATCAGCGTCTTTTCCGGCAACGACGCCAGATCCCCTTTATAACGCGCCAAAGCCCAGGCTGCGGATACACCCAGCGGCGTGGAACTCTTCAGTTGATTCATCAGAATCTGCAGAGCCTCGGCACTGACCTTCCACGAAGGCGCGTCCGCTGCCAGAAATAAAAAGCAGAAACCCATCGCCAGGCCGGACTGCGCCCCAGGATTTTTTTCCTGACTCAGAGCTTTTTCGAGGATAGGGATAATGTCAGGCAGCTGCAGTCGTCCCAAAGCCGAATAAATTTGCGCGCGCACACGGCCTTCCGTTTCCTTGATGAGCGCGTCCTGGAGAGGCTTTAAACTTTCCGGATTTTTGATCAGCCCCAGCGCAAACGCAGCCTGCAATCGTATATCCGTATGCTGGTTTTGCAAAAAGGGAGCGACGGCGGCAGCCGAGGCCGGATCCCCTATGCGACCCAGAGCCAGTAAGGCCCGGGATGTGAGCTGAGGGTTTTTCCCAGATAGGGCGTCCTGCAGATAAGGATGATCACTGTCGCGGTGATCCTCGATTTCAATAAGCTTATAAAGTTCACGATCCAAGGCGGGTTTTCCTTTTGACGTTGCATAGCTTTTCTCAGGCGCCAGGAATGCCAGGGCCACGAGCATAATCCAGGATTTCATAGAAACTCCTCGACAGAAAATGGAGAGCGAACTGCTCGGCAGACTAACGGAAGGCGTTCTCTTTGCAAAGCCTTCAATCCTGGTTCGACCGTGCTTGTCCGTCTGACATGGTTTGTCCGGTCCGGCTTGTAAGGCGCCCAGGGCTTTGTTAAGGTGGCAATTAAACGTGGTCAACGAGGAGACAACCATGGAAGCCTGGACACCCGATGAACTCAAAACGCACCTGGACAAGGGCAATAAAATTTTTCTGAAACTTTGGAAGCGCAGCTGCGGCATATGCAAGCTGTCGACTCCGGCGACCGACAAAATGGAAAAGGAAAATGAGTACCAAATGACCTTTGCCAAGATCTGTGTCGATGATCATCCGGAGATGATGGAAATCGCTGGAACGGAGGCCTTGCCCGTCTTCTTCGTCTTTGATCAGAAGAAGAAAAAGGGCATGTATACGGGATTTAAAGGTCTCGATAAACTGCAGGAATTTGTCGCCGATTCGATTAAAAGCTGATCACTGCACAGGTATACGGCAGACCGCGGAGCCAGGTGGCTCCGATTCCTCTTTCCCAAATCAAGTTTTTTTGCGAGGCTTTGGCTCCCATCCTTACATAGGGAGTTCCCATGCACCGTAAACTTCGAACGGGATTGATCGCGCTGGGTTTTGTGCTGACCGCAGCCTGTCAAACCCCATCCCAGCCGCAGACGGAAACTGAACGTCTCAATGATTTTTTCGAACAGGCTTTCCAGGAAAATTTGGCCCTCTCCCCACAACGGATGACGGCTCTTGGCATCAAAAAGGATTATGACCGGTTCGACGATATTTCCGACGAACAAAGCCAAAGGCGCATGCAGCTGGCCGAGAAAAATCTGGCGACGCTGAAGACCTTTGATTTTGACAAACTCGATAAAAGCGCCCAGCTGAGCTATCAGATTTTTGAGCGGCAGATTTCGGATCAGAAAGCGGCGTTTCCCTATCGCTTCAATACGTTTCCTGTGAACCAGATGTTTGGCGCCCAGGCCGAGCTGCCGTCGTTCCTCATCAATATGCATCGGATTGACAATGAAGCCGATGCGCGCGCCTATATCAGCCGCGTGCGGGATAGCAAACGCCTTTTTACTCAACTCCGCACCAATATTCAGGAGCGTGAGACGCGCGGCGTCATTCCACCCAAATTTGTCTTCGCCAAGGTCCTATCGGATTCACGGAATGTGATCAGCGGTGCCCCCTTTGAGCCGACCCAGGCCCCTTCTGCATTGCTGACTGACTTCACCGCCAAACTCGGTAAAATCAAGCTGGAAGCGAAGGTCCAGGAAAGCCTGATGAAGGACCTGAATCAGGCGTTGGTCAACGACCTGCAGCCGGCCTATCGGGATCTCATCGCAGCCGTCGAAAAACTGGAAGCCCAATCTTCCACCAAAGTCGGCGCCTGGACCCTGCCGGACGGCGAAGCCTTCTACCGGAATCAATTGCGGCAGATTACAACGACCAACCTGACAGCCGACGAGATTCATCAGCTGGGTCTCTCGGAAGTAAAACGCATTCATGGCGAAATGAATGGGATCCGGCAGAAGGTTGGTTTTAAAGGCAATCTGAAGCAGTTTTTCACCCATCTGCTCAAGGATGACCGCTTCTATTATGAACAAAGCGCGACCGGCAAGGCCAACTATCTGCACGACACGCAGGAGACGATGAACCGCATGGAAGCGGAGTTGCCGCAGCTCTTCGGTATTTTGCCGAAGGATAAACTGCAGGTGAAGGCGGTCGAGCCATTCCGTGAAAAAAGTGCCGAGATCGGTTTTTATAATAGCCCGGCCATGGATGGCAGCCGCCCGGGAATATTTTATGTCAACCTCTGGGATATGCGTCAGGTGCCCAAATATGAAATGGAAGCCCTCGCCTATCATGAAGGTGTGCCCGGGCATCACCTCCAGCTGTCGATTTCTCAGCAGCTGAAGGACCTGCCCAAGTTCCGGCGTTTCGGAGGCTTCACGGCTTTTATCGAGGGCTGGGGACTTTATAGCGAGTACCTGCCCAAAGCCTACGGGTTTTACAAAGATCCCTATTCGGATTTTGGGCGGCTTTCCATGGAACTCTGGAGAGCCTGCCGTCTCGTGATCGATACCGGCATCCATGCGAAAAAATGGACCCGTGAGGAAGGCATTCGCTATCTGACTGAAAACACTCCAGCCGATCAGGGCGAAATCACGAAAGCCGTGGAACGATATATTGTGATGCCTGGTCAGGCGACGGCTTATAAGATCGGCATGCTCAAGATCATGGAACTGCGCAAAACCGCGGAGGAGAAACTGGGCCAGAAGTTTGATATTAAGGCCTTCCATGATCAAATCCTCAAAAATGGTCCTTTGCCCCTTGACCTTCTAGAGAAGGAACATCTTGCCTGGCTTGAATCCCAAACCCGACAGGGCTGAGGCCAGGTAATTTCTGCCTCCTGACTTTATGAATATTCCACCGATCCTCCTTGCAGCCGGACTTTGTTCGGCAGCAAGGAATGAGCATGAGATTTTTGACCCCCATAGTGGCTTTGATGGATCGCTTCCTTTCGCCGAACCTGCGAAAGATGGAAGCGCGTGATCTGTCGCGCGTGCGCTTTCTGGTCTTTGTCATCCTCTTTGCCATCTCTTGCAATATTCTTCTGGGTGTTCTGCATTTGGCCTGGAATCAGCGCGATATTCATTGGACTTATCAGGTTCTGGTGAATGTCGTCATTGCCGTGGGACTGCTGTGGCATCTGCGCCGTGCTGATGACTACCGTCTGCCTGCGGCGCTCTGTATGATCTGGGTGCACGGCATTTTACTTTTTGCCCTTTGGACCGTTCCTGGTCTTTTCTCGGTGACCTATCTCTGGTCGCCATGCTTTATCGTCATCAGCAGTTTGATTTGCGGCAGGAAGGGTTCCTTCCTCTCTGCATTGTCGTTGACGGTTATCTCGGTCCTGACCTCTCTCTATCACTATCATCAGGGCACACCCTGGGTGACGATCTCGCTGGACGAGTATAAGGGACAAATTCTTTCACACCTGACGGGTTCCATGCTGATGATGGCCATCGTTACCGGTGTCTATGAATTCATGCGCGATGTCAGCGAGAAGCAGTTAACCCGTCAGCGCTTGCTGACGGCTCGTCACCTTCATACGGGGGCTGTCGGAGAACTGGTGGGTCATGTGGCCCATGAAGTCAATAATCCATTGGCCATACTTCAGGGCAGCGTGACCCGTCTGCGTCGGCAGGTGGAACGGAATGAATGGACTCATGAAGCGCGTAAACTCCTGTCCAATATGCAGCGGAGCCATGAGCGTATTATCCGCGTTCAGAAATCCCTGTCGGTGTTTGCCTTGGGCAACCAAAACGAACCTTTTGTCAGCTCGGATATGCGCACGATCCTTAGGGATGTGCAACTGGCCATGAAACCTCAGGCTCAGGCGCAGCAGGTGTCCCTGACGTTTCAGGACCACTCCAGCGGTGACCCCTTGCGGTGTCAACCTCATCAGCTGGTTTATGTCCTTTGCTGCCTTATTCAGAACGCTCTGGATGCATGCCGCGATCATTCCAGTCCCAGCATCATGGTGAGTGTGCGCGATGACCATAAAATTCTGACCATGACTGTGACGGACAATGGCAAGGGCATCGATCATGCGCTTCAGGAGCGCATATTCCAGCCCTTCTTTACGACCAAGTCTGGCGGTATCGCCCAGGGCCTCAGTCTCAGTGTAAGTCGCGGCATCCTGGTCGAGCACGGTGGGGAAATTCAATTCAGCAGTCGCCCTGGGGCCACGTCCTTCACCTGTCAGATCCCGAAAGACATGATGGCAGCCGATAAGCTGCGGAAAGGAGCCTGAATGAGCTTCGGTCTCGATCGGCTCGTGAAACTCCTGGATGTTACCATTCATCCCGTGATCAAAAAGCGGGGCGGTATGACCTTGCTCCGCAGTCGGATGCTCAGTCTCAGCTGTATCATGGCCATCATAGCCTGCCTGTGTTTCATCGGCATTATCATCGCAACGGGGCAAACGGAGCTGCGAGCCATCTTTATTTACGTTATCACAGGGCAGAGCGTGCTCTTTTTGATTTTGAATCGTTATGCGCAGCAGAACGCGCTTCTGTCTTCCCTATGCTTGATTCTGCTCGGCGTGCTGCTGGGCATGGCCATAGGCTATCAAGGACGCAGTATTTTCGCCTCCGGCTTTCTGTGGTTTCCGGTTCTCATCATGCCGGCGTTCCTGCTTTGTGGCTGGCGCCTTGGCCTTGGCATCAGCGCCGTCATCATGCTTGTGGCACTCGCTACGCTGGCCTACTGTCTGGGATTTGGGAGCAGCTTACCCTTCCAAGGCGATCGAACCATTGGTATTCGCGCGGTCCTGCTCAGCGTGGTCCTGGCCAATGGGTTGACTTTGGGTTTGGTGGCCATTTACTTTCATTTGCTGCATGACAGTGAAACATCGAGTCAGGCGCAACGAAGCTGGCTGCAACGCACCGCGAGGATGCAGGAACTCCTGCAGATGTCAGGGCACTTCGCCCTCCAGACCAACGGTCCTCTGGATGTGTTAGGAACAGCGCTGCATAATCTCGAAGAACCGCTCCGCGAGTCGGTCCAGCCGCAAACGTTGCTGGCTTTGCTCAAACCTGTGGAATCCAGTGTGCAGGATCTGGCGGCCGTGTCTCGCAGCTTCAGTCTGTTTTCACGACGCTATCTAGAAGAAGGTCTGGAGCAGACCAGTATCAACGCTGTTCTGCAGCATGTGGATACGATCTATAATGTCGGTGCTGGGATGCGGCAGGCACGACTGCATTGGGAAAAGGTGGTGCCTGATATTCTGATCTATACCCAAACCGCAAAGCTTGTGATGCTGCTGATCAGTGTTCTGCGGCATGTGGGGGCGGAAGGTGGAACCGGGCTAAGTATCAGGACAGCCCTGGAAGCCGATGGGCTGGATATTCATCTACGTTATCAGCTGGCCTTATCGGACCAAAGATCTGTCAAGGTTCAGGACGAAGTCGTCTATGACCCGGAGTTGACCCAGGATTTGATTGAAGGACTTTGCACCGAGCTGGGCGTGGTGCGAAGTCAGCTGCAGGTCGGCTTGCAGCATGAATTTCACTTTCATATGCTGCAGACGCAAAGTCAAGCGCGTTTGGCCTGATCGCCGTCCTCGACCACACGTCGATTTTCTATGGTGCGCAGGACGGCTTCAATAGCCATGGGTTTTTCAAAAAACTGATCGGAGCCGAGAGCCAGCGAACGTTCTTCACTGCTATCCATGCCCTCACCACTGACCGTAATAATCAAACAATCAGGATCCTGATCACGAATACTTTGAATAACGGAATAGCCATCGATATCCGGCATTTTCAGGTCGACGACAATGACGCTCGGGCGTTTTTCGAGATAGATCCTAAGACCGCTACGGGCTTTGGTGACGGCAAAGGTCTGCATGCCCGCCGATTCAAAAATTTCCTGCACGAAGCCTGTGTATTCCTCATCATCGTCAATGAGCAGCACGGGACCCACAGGCAAGGCCGCCTTGCGCTTTTCATTCCTGGGTTCCTGTGTGTTGCTTTTGTGCGGAAAGGTCAGACTGAAGGTCGTGCCCATTCCAGGCGAGCTATCCACTAACAGGGTTCCGCCCATCATTTCACAAAGGCGTTTGGTGACGGGAAGGCCAAGGCTCAGGCCGTAGATGCCTTCCCTGGAATCATTTTGAATACTTTCAAACGGCGCAAAAATTTGTGCCAATTGCGTTGAATCCATGCCATGGCCGGAGTCGCGGATGTCGATTGTAAAGAAGCGTTTGCCATCCTGGATGATCGAATAAAAGTGCAGGCTGATGCTACCCTTGCTCGTATAGCGGACTGCGTTGCGTAAAACATTCATGCAGACCTGGAGCAATCGACTTTCATCGGCATAAACAGTACCGAAGTCCTTCTGACAAAAACATTCGATCGTGATCAAATGCGGCGTTGCGATTTTATCCGCCATACGCTTCAGGATCTGCATGAACCGTTCGGCATCGAACAGGGTTTCATGCGGTTTGAAGCCATTACCATCCAGGGAACAGACGTCCAGCAGATCGTCCACCAGGGTCATGAGGTACCAACCCGCGCGATTGACCTTATGCAGGTCATCGCTGAGCAAAGTCTGCTGGCTATGTTCCAATTCATCCACGAGCAATTCGCTATAGCCAATGATCGTATTAAGGGGCGTTTTGAATTCATGACTGAGTTTGGACATCAGCTGAGCCTTGGCCTGAGCCACACCCTGAGCAAACGCTTCGGCGGAGTTCAAACCTTGGATGGCCTGGAAATGATTGGCATCGGGAAGTGAGCTCACCGGCCGGGTCATCTGTTTCAGAATGGAGCCAGCAAGAAACGGCAAAGGCACCAGAAAACCCAGAACATCGTTAATATTCTGGGTTAAAAGCAGATGGACCTGAAGCGACTCCGGTCGGGAAAAAAGAAAAAGCAACTGATTGACCAGCTGTAAGGCCGACATCCAGCCCAGGGTCAACATCAACGGCCGTTGTTTCTCCCAGCCTATCTTGGTCAAAAAAGCGATATTGAAAATAGCGGTCAAACACGTAATCCCGACGATCGTGGGCAGATAATCCATGAAGACCCCAAGCCGCAGATCCAAAAACTGCAGACCGCAGAGCCCGCTCGCCAGGGTCAAGGGCATGATCCAGAAGCGACGACCTTCGCCGAGGCGATAGGGTCGATGAGACTTCAATGCCAGGAGGGTAACAAGGCAAAGGGCAAAACTTCGCGAGAAGGCATTGATTTGTTCGCTATGCAAAAAGCCAGCTGCGTCCGCGCTGGAATCCTTGAGCGAAAGAAAACTGAAAGCATCGAAGTAAGCCGCCAGCAAAAGACAGGGCATAAAACCATAAAGGGACGAACGTTCTGAAGCCGCCCCCGGAATCCTGGAAGCCAGAGTCAAAAGAGTGAGCAGAGGCAGCATCAGGATGGGACTTAACGCCAGGGCCAGCGGCAGCATGGAAGCGGATGATCCGAAGGTCAGGTGACTGGAAGCCAAACCCAAATAGCCAACCGTCGGCAGCAGCGACGCGGCCATCAGACTGACCAGCAGGATCAGACTGCGGCGCGTGAGAGGAGATTCCACATTTTCAACTTCCGACATCTTTCGTTCCTAAACCGATGAGTTACCAACCGTAGGGTGTATCGGCAGTCGGAGGCTGATTTTGAGGCTGAATTCAAAAAGTCCGGGCTCAGCCGGACTTTCTTACCATCTAATAAGAATGCAAGGGGCTCACAGGACGCCGCGACGCTTCTGGTCGCGCTCAATGGCGCGAAACAGGGCTCCGAAGTTGCCTTCCCCAAAGCCAAGGTTATTATGTCTTTGAATGAATTCGAAGAAAATCGGCCCGATGACGTTTTCGGTAAAAATTTGCACCAGGTATCCGCTTTCATCGCCATCGACGAGCAGGTTGTGATCCTGAATCTTTTGCTTGTCTTCCTTCAGATTCGGCACGCGCTTGAAGGCCATATCGTAATAGTCATTATCGATGTCGAGAGTTTTCAGGCCCTCGTCCTTCATCTTGTCCATCAGATTGATGATGTTGGACGTGAGGAGCGCGATATGCTGAATGCCTTCACCCTTGTATTCATTCAAATACTCGTTGATCTGCGATTTGGCTTCCGTCCCCTCGTTGATGGGAATACAGAACGATCCGCAGGGTGAGCGCAGAGCATAGGACTTCAGTCCGGTGGACTCGCCGCGGATGTCGAAGTAGCGAATCTCTTCAAAGCCGAATACGTCCTTATAGAACTGGGCCAGCGGCATCAGCTGATCTTTATAAACATTGTTCGTGAGGTGATCGACCAGGGCAAAGCCTTTGGACGGCACGATCTCAGGTTTTTCCAGATCAACAAAACCGAGACGTTCCCAGCGATCCTTGGCGGCGTGAAAGTCGACAAAGTAAATCAGGCTGTTGCCCACACCTTGAATCGCGGGCAGGTCATAGTCCGAAGTTTCCGCCCGCTTGGCGCCGCGGGATACAGCGGCTTCCAGAGCCTGGCGCGCGTCCTTCACCCGCCAGCCGGTGCTGGAGGCGCAGGGGCCATGCACTTCATTGAACTTGAATGAAAACGAACCGGGCTCGCTGTTCACCAGAAAGTGAATATCGTTTTGCTTATAGTAATCAATTTTTTTGGACTTATGACGCTTGAGGCGTGAAAAACCCAGCTTTGTAAACAGCTCGTGCAGTTTTTCCGGCTGCTTGCTGCTGAACTCGATAAAATCGAAACCAGTAATACCTGTTGGGTTGTTTACCATGGGGGTGACTCCTCGTCAGTGGTTGGTTTTGATCCTGCTGCGTTACTGTTGCCTGCTTGAAAACGTTGGATAATCACATCCGGCATGCGGATGGGGCGGTTTTGCGCGTTCAGGGCCACGATTGTGATTTGACCCGAGACCAGAAGCCGCTTTTGTCCCTGGGTATCCACGAGGTAGGCGTTCTGTTCAAATGGAATCGCGGGAGAACGGGAGTACTGTCCTTCCGAAACAATCAGCACCTGGTCGCCATGCTGCGCCGGAGCTTTAAAGTCCAGGACAGCCTTGCTGACCACAAAATGAATGCCCTGGTCGAAGAGTTCTTTGAGAAAACGAATCCCGATCACGTGCTCACGGGAACGTTCAAAATATTTGAGATAGTTGGCGTGGTAGACGAAGCCGGAAAGGTCTGTGTCTTCGTAATAGACCGGAAATTCCATCTGGCCTCGGATTATGCCTGAATCAGCCAAGATATGTCCCATAAAGCAGCGCCAGATCCTTTTTCTTTTGCAGCGGAATCATTTCCGGTGCTGTCATGATCGCGTGTTTGGCCGCTTCGAAGATACGGCTTTGATGCTGGTCGGGAAGGCTGTTGAGAAGTTCCTTGATTACGCGATTCGCCTTGTCGGTATTGGCCTTCAGAACGGCAAGGACCGCCTCAACGGTCACATCCGCTTCATGCTGGTGCCAGCAATCATAATCAGTGGCCATGGCCAGCATCCCGTAAGCCATCTCCGCTTCCCGAGCGAGCTTGGCTTCCGGCAACGCAGTCATGCCGATGACTGAGGGTTGAATGGTTTCACGATAGTGTTGCGATTCAGCCCGGGTGGAAAACTGAGGGCCCTCGATACAAACGTAGGTCCCACCGCTGTAAACCTGATCCGAAACTTTACGGGCTGCGGTTTCAATCCAGCCTCGAAAATCAGCACAGAAGGGATCGGCGAATTCCACATGGCCGACAATCCCGCCGCCAAAGAAGGTGGAAGGCCGAATGCCTTTGGTTCGATCAAAAATCTGGTCGGGGATAACGAGATCACCGGGATGAATATCATCTTTCATAATGCCGACGGCACTGACGGCCAGGACATGGGTCACGCCCAGGGACTTAAGCGCGTAGATATTCGCCCGGTAATTCACTTCCGAAGGGAGCCAGCGATGGCCCCGTCCATGACGGGGCAGGAAATAAATCGTCTTGCTGTAGATTTTGGCTTCGACGATCACATCAGACGGATCGCCAAAGGGCGTTGGGATAGTGTGCTCTCGAACCCTTTCGACGCCGGCCATCTGATAGACACCCGAGCCGCCGATGACACCCAACTGCACTTTGACTTGCGCCATGCTGCTTATTTCCTCTGGTTAAACTTGGCCAAAAGGTCGTCCATTGTATAGTTATTCTGCGGCGAGGATTTGCCCTTCGCACTGATCCCACCCACGGAGCTGCGTGCTGGCTCCGAGCGCGGTTTCAACGGACTGCGCTTGGCATCACCATTCGCCTGAGGACGCTGCTCCTGCTGCTGCTGTCCGCCGGGCACAGCTTCAGGACGCGCGGCGGCGCCTTGACCCTTGGGCACGGCATTCAAACGGCGGCTGAGACCGATCCGGCGACGCTGCAGGTCGACTTCTATCACGCGAACATCGACCACGTCACCGACGGAAACCACTTTCGAGGGATCGTCGACAAACTGATCGGCGAGTTCACTGATGTGAATCAAACCATCCTGATGCACACCGATATCCACAAAGGCACCAAAGTTGGTGACGTTGGTGACTGTGCCTGGCAGAGTCATGCCGACTTTCAGATCTTCAATTTCCGAAACATCGTCGGAATACATCAGGCGAGCCCCGTCTTCACGTGGGTCACGGCCTGGTTTCAAAAGTTCCTTGGCAATATCCTGGAGCGTGGGCATCCCGTAGCGTTCCGTGACATATTTTTCCAATGGAATGGTTTCCACCAGCGTCCGGTTGCCAACGATTTCCACAATGCCCTTGCCTTGATCGGCGGCGATTTTCTCGACGATCTCATAGGCTTCAGGGTGAACAGCGGAATTATCCAGCGGGTTGGCCGATTCCGGAACCCGCAAGAAACCAGCGGCCTGTTGGAAGACCTTAGGCCCGAGACCGAGGACATTCATGAGGTCCTTGCGCGACGCAAAGCGTCCATCCTTATCGCGTTTGGCCACGATATTCTTCGCTACAGTTCCGCCGATGCCCGACACATAGCTCAGCAGTTTATAGCTGGCTGTGTTCAGATTCACGCCCACGCGGTTTACGCAGCTTTCAACCACTTCTTCCAGACTCGTTTTCAGTTTGGTGACGTTGACGTCATGCTGATACTGACCCACACCGATGGAGCGGGGATCGATCTTCACCAGCTCGGCCAGGGGATCCTGCAGGCGGCGAGCAATACTCACGGCGCTGCGGATGGTCGGATCCAGATCCGGGAATTCCTCGCGGGCGATATCCATGGTCGAATAAACGGACGCGCCGGCTTCATTCACGACGAGGCGTTTGACGTCCTTCAGATCCTGTTCTTTCAAAACCGCAGCGATCAAACGCATGATTTCGCGGCTACCGGTTCCGTTGCCGACTGCAATGTAACGCACATTGTATTCGCGGATCAGGCGCAGAATTTCTTCCTTGGCGCGGGTGGTCTTATTGGTTTCCTTATCACCCAGGTCGGTGAGGAGCGTGGTGTGGGTCAGGAGTTTTCCCGTATCATCGACCACGGCGAATTTCGAACCGGTTCGCAGACCAGGGTCGACACCAAGGACGCTCTTGCCGGGAATGGGTGGCAGGAGCAGCAGGTTTTCCAGGTTGTCCGAGAAGACGCGGATGGCTTCTGTCTCTGCGGTTTGCTTGAGCTGCAGACGGAGTTCGGTTTCGATGGAAGGACTCACCAGACGACGGTACGAGTCTTCCACGATCCCTTCGATCCAGGCTTTGACTTCAGGCGTCATGCGACGGTCGGCGATCACCTTAGATTTCAGTTCATGAGTGATCCGGCCGACATCCACATCTATCGCAACTTTCAGAACCTTCTCGGCTTCACCGCGGCGTACAGCCATCACGCGATGCGAGGCGGCCTTGCTGATCGGTTCCTGATAGTCAAAATAGTTTTGATATTTGGATGGATCGGTTTTCTTGCTTTTCTTATCCTTGCCTGTGACCGCGGATTTCTCAGGTACAGCGTCTTCAGCGTCACCGCCTTCGATTTTTTTGGATACCAGCACGCCGGATTCCTGCGAGATATGTCGCACCAAAGCCCGGAGTTCGGCTGTTTCCGCTATCGTTTCCGCGTAAATGTCAGCGGCACCCGCCAACGCGGCTTTTTCGTCGGCGACTTTCAACGCGGGATCAATGGTGGCATCCGCTGCGGTGACGAAAGGTCGCGCGGCTTCCAAAAGATTGGTGAGCGCCGCGGATTCCGCCAGGATTTTATCCAGAAGAGGCTCAAGACCCTTTTCGCGAGCCACCTGAGCGCGAGTACGGCGCTTGGGTTTGAACGGCAGATAAAGGTCTTCGAGCTCCTGCTTGGTTTCGCACTTTTCAAACTTGGCCTTGAGCTCCGGATATTTGTCCATCAGCTCGGGGCTTTTTTTGCAGTGTTCTTCGACTACCTTCAGGTATTTTTGCTTGTTACCTTCCAGTTCGGTCAGGTAGTTGAAGCGTTCCCGAATATCCCTCAAGGCAACTTCATCCAGACTACCGGTCATTTCCTTGCGGTAACGGGCGACGAAGGGGATTGTACACTCCTCATCGAACATGAGTTTGACTGAGTTATGAACTTGAAATTCCTTAAGCCCGAGTTCCGATGAAATTTTGCCAATAAGATTGACCATAGGGATCCGCTCCAGAAGATTCACGAAATGGTTTCAGCAGATTTCGCTGGATGCAAAGAAGAAAGCGACTTCGTTCTTCGCAGCTTCCGGCGAGTCCGAGCCGTGCACAGTGTTTTCGCCGATGGATTTGGCGAAGTCTTTACGGATCGTGCCAGCCGCGGCTTGGGCCGGGTTGGTAGCGCCCATGATATCACGGTTGCGTACGATCACGTTCTCACCTTGCAGGGCCATGACGACGACAGGACTGCGAGTCATGAACTCACACAGCTCTCCGAAGAAAGGGCGGGCTTTGTGCACGCCATAGAAAGATTCAGCCTGAGCGCGACTCAGCTGGATTTTCTTGATGGCAGCAATG
The DNA here is from genome assembly GCF_035638955.1 of Oligoflexus sp. GTDB lineage: Bacteria > Bdellovibrionota_B > Oligoflexia > Oligoflexales > Oligoflexaceae > Oligoflexus. The sequence continues at coordinate 32,029 of NZ_DASQYZ010000019.1, forward strand.
CGAATGCCCTGATCTTCGAATTTGCTGATGATTTTACCAACAAGGTTGCGTTCAACGCCATCAGGTTTAATGATCGAAAGTGTAAGTTCCACAATAGGCTCCTCAAAGAGACGAAAGAGTTTTCAATGTATCCTAAGATAGGAAAAAAGCGCAGATAATCATACTTGAAGGTTGAGAATTGGCAAGGGAGACGAGAGTTTTTCGGCGGATTTTTAGGCTGAGTTGACAGGGTTCCGGTTAAAAGTGACCGGCTTGCAAAAATTTGTGGGCTAAATGGCACCCGGATGAGGACCCGGGTCCGCAGGCATGAGCAGGCTGTCGGTGCCAAGGCACAGAATGATCATCAGCGATTTTTTCGACGCGAGCGGTTCAAGATAAGATCCATCCGCCACGCGTTCGTCGCTTAGTAACACATCAGCTGGCCTTCGATTTTCACGACGCGTGAGCCGCCGGTTTTATAGCACTTCAGAACGGCCCTTTTGTAGGCGCGGTCTTCCGTGGGGTTGATCGCTTCCGAACCACCCTCATTTCCCACGGCCGATCCACCGCCACCGGACTGGCAGCCGCTCAGTGCAAGGCAAAACAAAATCATGTGACCAAAAGCCAAGGTGCGCATGGGGCCTCCTTAGGAATATACCTCTTACATTGTATCAAGCCTGAAGAAGGCCGCAGCGGGCAGAAACTGCCGGGATATGGACTATGAGATGGCGTGCATGGGGGGCGCAGCGGCCCAGAAATTGCCGGGATATAACTTATGAGATGGCGTGCATGGGGGTGCGCAGCGGCCCAGAAACTGCCGGGATATGGGGGAGGCGTAGCGGGCGTTAGATGGCGTGCATGGGGGCCGTGGCCGTGTACTGGAAAGATGTGGAAGGACTGCTTTGCATCACGAGACGATCGCTGTCCACTTTGATCAAAGCTTCAAAATAAGGGATCACCGCCGCTGTCGCTTCATCGTGGAGGTTGCGCACGATCAGCAGCAGCTGACCGGCTTCCTCTGCAGCCAAGGTATAGCGCCCTGCCTGAATCGTTTCTCTCTGACTGGGCTGCTGACATTGGGCATCCGCATGGAAATGGCGCACAAAAGTCGTGGTGGCGTTGGCCTCAAAACGTAGGGTTTCCCGATAAAATCCATCCTTGCCAGCAAGACAGGTCGAAGTGAAGTCCCGATCAAGGAGTGGAGCCGCCAGTTCAGGAGCTGGGGTCGACAATGAGGTGGTCTGCCTGATTTCGTGCTTCGGCACGACGGGGGAAGCCGGGGCGGCTTGAAAAAAGGCCAAGGCTCCCAAGCCAAGCAGACCAATAGACAGAATCAACGATATTTTAATGAGTATTTTCATAATATTAGGCTCCGGGTCAGACCAAGCAAGGATAACGTGAGCCTGATGAGGACGAGATGAAGGGCAAAATATTGCATCCTATTTCATCACTTGCCTTGATTTCCTGTTCTTTATTACGGTCGGCACCTATGCGATGGGTCGGATCACGCATCTTTTGCTATTCGAAGCCATACTCCCACCACCACGGCATCGCGCTGGGGCCCAGTACGAATCGCACGAGAGACGGATAGATAAGCTCAGCTCGCACGCTATTGGCCATAAGCACAAGGCAGCGCCGCCTCCGCTCCTGGCAGATAACCATGTTGCCCGTCCATTCGTTATGCCCTGCTTTAAACCAGGTGCGGCCATCGACATCATTAAAGGTTATGAGTCCACTAGCCGCCGCCAGTTGAATCCGTGGCCCTCGGGGACCAGCCCTGGTGATGAGCGTTGGAAATTGCCTCGCCGTGTCGATCGATAACTGCGGACGAACCATTTCCGCACGCAACTTGGGTGACAGACCAACGCCGCGGACAATCGCAGCCCATAGCAAAGCCTGATCAGCAATTGTAGTGTCCATGGATCCGGCGACTCGAACCCGGCTGCAGGACCTGAAACCCCTCGCCTGAATACGCATAACGTGTGCCTGGACTAAAATGGAACTTCAACTTTTCGTCAGGTTCAAGCCAGCGGAAATTGGCAAACCCGGTGCCATGATTCAGTATGATACGCGGCGTCAACGCCCGCCAGCGCTCGTCACCGTTCAGGTCGGCATAATCCTCATATATGACTGCAAATGATGATGATTCGAGAAGTCCTTCATAAAGATCGCCGTTGGGATCAGCCTCCAAAAGCATGGCTTTGTTCAAAGACTTTTTTTTAAGCATCACGACAGATTTCGCTGATTTACCCATGTCATCCATCCTTTGAAACGGGCGCGGTTCGGACAGTCTGCGGTAGCCAGTTAAAACTTCTTGAAGTGCGAAGTCAAACCTTTGTGGTTTTTGGAACGGTAGCTGTCGAAGCCAAGCGTGGAAAAACCGAGGTAGCACAAAAAATCACCGATTGAAACTATCTCCCATTGTTTGAAAATTATCGCATGAGCATCGCTGCCGGTCTGACTCAAATAACTCCAGGATTTATTCTCTGAGTACATGCCACCGAACGACTAAACTCGTCCGTGTGTGATGAGGTGGGCGATGCCTAGGACTGCCGCATAGGCGGGAATGCTACATTGATTACACCACGTCGACGTTTCGGCCGGCGTTCTTCCTCCAGGAAGTCTTGGTATCTGATGCTGAATAGTTTGACATCCTCATGGCATTGGATCCACCCTAGTGATCGCTAAGCATGTCCAGGATTGCATAAGATATTCACATGGAGCCGTGTCATGAATGAAGAGGATCTGCAAAAAATCATAGCCGTCTGTGCTGCAGAGCCAATTCATATCCCAGGAAAAATTCAGCCTCACGGCTATATGATAGTCTTTACCGAGGTCGACCATACGATCGTGCAGACGAGCGCGAATTGCGTGTCAATCCTTGGAATAAGCTCCGAAGCGGCTGCGGGCAAGTCCCTTGACGTATTCCTTACGCCCGACAGCACGCAGAGCCTTTCAGCTGCCCTCGGCAGAGAAGACCTTCGCTCAGCCAACCCACTAAGAATCAAATTGGCCAACGTTTCAAACTCCTATGATGGAATACTGTCACGTAGCGACTCTGTTGTGGTGCTCGAGCTTGAGCTCTTTCAAGAGGAGCGAACCAAGGATATGAACTTCTTTTACTACCATATTCATTCACTTATTCAATCAATCCAGACCAGGGAAACTCTGACTGGAACATTTAACTTCGTGGCATCCGAAGTCAAGAAGCTGACAGGATTCGATCGCGTCCTTATTTACGAATTCGATGCTGAATTTCATGGTAAAGTCGTTGGCGAAGCCAAGCAGCCGTTCCAGGACTCTTATATGGACCATCGCTACCCTGCTTCCGATATTCCCCCACAGGCCAGACAGCTTTATCTTCGAAACTGGCTTCGTATCATACCTGATATCGAATATGAGCCATCGCCGCTCATACCGGAAGTCAATCCAATAGTAGGCGGTCCCCTTGATATGAGCGGCACGGTGTTACGAAGTGTATCCCCTGTGCATATACAATACTTAAGGAACTTCGGTGTACGGTCATCCATGTCGATATCAATTATCAAGGATGGTCAGCTTTGGGGTCTCATTACATGCTCGCACCTCCAGACTCGTTTCGTTCCTTACGACGTCCGCTCGATTTGCGAATTTGTTGGTCAAATAATGTCGCTCCATATCTCCAGGATTTCCTCACAGGTGATTTACGAGAAAAAACTTCGAATTCACACGTTGCTCACGGAAACTCGACAGCATCTTATCGCTAACGGAGTCGCGACAGGCTACGTACAGTCCGCCTCCAAGGTGCTCCATATCGCGGATGCCAGCGGCTCTGCCTTGGTCATCAATAATGTAGTCCACAGTATCGGCGCAACTCCCGCTCATGAAGAAATAAAACGTCTGACAATATGGTTAAGACAAAATCAGAACCATATTCAGAATTTTTTTGTTACTGACAGACTTTCGGAAGTGTTTCCTGATGGGGGGAATTTATTGGAGACTGCGTGCGGAGTTCTCGCTGTTCCTTTAGACACCGTTCATGGTAATTATATCCTCTGGTTCAGGCCTGAAATTATTCAAACCGTAAAGTGGGCTGGCGATCCTCGCAAGAATTCTCATATTGATGAAGGAGAAAGGCTCATACCCCGCCGCTCCTTTGCCGTTTGGAAAGAGCAGGTCAGTATGCGGTCTGAACCCTGGCAAAGCTGGGAGATGGAAGGCGCAAAAGACCTGGGACGGAGCATCACTGACATTGTCCTCCATACAGAAATGTCCAAGCTCAACATCGCACTGGAAGCCAAAGCACTGGAACTCGAGGCACTTAGCAAAGCCAAAGACGAATTCCTTGCACTCGTTTCTCATGAATTAAGGTCGCCGCTGTCAGTAATTCTTGGTTATGCCGAGTTGCTCCGTCATGACAAGCCCGGCTCACCACTTTTCCGTAAAGGGATTGAAGCCATTCATCGAAATGCACGGACACAAGCGCAGTTGATTGGCGATTTGCTTGATGTATCGCGGATCGTGACAGGAAAGTTGAGCCTCGATTTACAAGTGGTCAGATTAAGTGAAGTCATCGCAGATGCTGTGGATGCCATAATGTTTTCTATAGAGAAGAAAGGGATCAACCTGGAAACCCGGGTTGATGAAACATTAACGACGATGAGAGGTGATGCGAAGAGATTGAAGCAGGTGCTTTGGAATCTCTTATCGAACGCGGTCAAATTCACGCCAAAAGGCGGAAAAATCACCCTCGAGGCACAACGCCGTCTTTCGATGGTGGAGTTTCGAGTGAGTGACACGGGACAGGGTATAATGCCCTCCTTTCTGCCCTATGTTTTTGATCGCTTTAAACAGGAGAGCCTGTCAGCGGTTAGTGAACACGGCGGATTGGGCCTAGGCCTGGCGATAGTTAAGCATATTGCGGAGCTGCACAACGGCAGCGTCTACGCCGAAAGCGCTGGAAAAGGCACTGGAGCTTCTTTTGTCGTGACGATGCCTATAGCCTCATCGCCGATTGGTGAAGCTACCTTTGTTCCTCATGATCCACAACCCTATCACTGACCCGACCTACGTGCTTTATCAAGCACTGCGATCGAAAGGACGCTCGGGAAGGACTTTAGTGGAAAATAAGGCCAGAGGGAGTTCAAGGCGCAAGCGAAATGGGACTGCCTGGTCCTGCAAGGTGTGATGTGATTTCATCTCCACATGGATGCTGCCCCCGGCGTCTTGAATGTAACTGCGAACGGCAGCCATGCCCATGCCGCGGCCGCTGATGGAGGTCAAAGCCTTTGCCGTGGACATACCATCCCCAAAGATCAATTCTGCACAGGCTTGAGTATCAAGCATGCTACCTTCAGGCACGAGCCCACGTTCACCAGCCAGAGCTATGAGACGGGAAAGATTCAAACCGCGCCCATCGTCCTCAAGCCACCAGGATGAGTAGGAGAAATGTAAGCCAATGAAATTTCATGCGATCCCTGCGGTTAACGTCCGGATAGGTTTCGGAGTTCCTAGGGAAAAATTCAGATCAATTCTCTTTCTTTCGTAAAAATCAGATGCCAATCCAGGCAGTGTTCGGATTTTTAGGTGAACCTAGGGTGTATCACGATGGGAACCTCGTATCAGACCGACACCAACCAGAATGAGCCAGACGGACCAAAGAAGAAAACCGACCAGCGCACCCTCAGCAAAAATCCCTGCGGAAAACGTGAACACTTCCGCCAGGTGCTCGATCAAACCGAGACAGAGAACCAGTGCTGCACTCAGGCCTAAAATATCGATGCCTCGGCTGATTCCAGCATGATCGCGCACCATCAAAACCGTCCAGATGGACAGCGTGAGTTGACCGATGTGTTCACCCAGACCAACCCCCAAGAATTGATGCTGCACCGCAAAAATCGCTTCAATAGCAGAACGAGCTGAATCAGACGGGGCTTCCACGTAGAGCCGGGACAAAAGGGGGACGATAAAGGTCCACCTCAGGAGCGCGATCATTTGAATGGCAGCAGAAAAAAAACCGACGATGCGGATGGAGGATTCCAGCTTTTTACGCCGGCTGAGGGAACGATAGCGGAGCAGCGCGGCCGCAAAGATCAGAATCGACAGCGCGTAAGCGTACCACAGACCGATCAGGCTTGGGCCTCCTTGATGAAAGCTCTGCATTATGGATCCTGCCGGCTCACGCAGAATATCAGGATAATCGTAACGGATGGCCAGCAGCGTAAATGGGATCTGCAGAAGGATGGGGAACGCGATAAACAGTATTCCTGTGGCTTTTTGCTTTTTCATCATCGACTCCTGGGCTGGCATGACGGTTAGAATGGGAAGCGGATACTGATGCCGGGCGTGGGATTGACCTTGGTTCCGAACTCTTTGGAAGGCAGCACAGCCACACCCAAACGGAAGGCGAGCCGGCCGTCCAACAACAGGATTTGCACACCGGCTTCATAGAGGCCGCCATGTTTATTTTTCCAGTCGCGCGTGATGCCATAAACGTGGGAAGCTGAGACGTAAACATGCTGGGAGGGCCAAAGAGTCACGCCGGTCCGAACGAATTCGGTGGAAACGTGTTCCCCTTTGTCATTTTTTGACAGGATGGTTGTATACAAGCCCGTATGAATCGAAAAATCGGCCCATTTCAACTCGGGTCCGATGGATGGATTACGGAAGAGATTCAGGTAGAGGTCCGCGGCATTTGCGTCGCTGGATGTGGAGGCAAAACCCATGAAGAGGCTGGACAGGATCAGGAGTTTCACTATCGGTTTCATGACTGGCTCCGTTGGTGTTGTGTCCTCATCCTAACGGCCAGCGGGAGATAAAGAATATGACCGGGGATGCAAAAAAAGTGACCGCAGCCGCAAATCCTCCTGCGCCCCTGGTTTCGAATACACTTATCCGGGCGACTTTGGCTTACGCAGCTTTTCTCGGCCAGGATGTGGCTTGGTTAAGAGAACGCGCCGAACTCAAGGATACGGATGGCAGTGATCCGGACGGTCACATCAGTGAAACCTATTATGATCGCCTTCTTTTTCACTCGAGTGTTCTCGCGCAGGATCCGTTCTTTGGGCTGCGCCTCGGGCAACAGCATAGCCTCAGGCATATGGGTGTCTTGGGATTCTTAGTCATGAACTCAGCCACATTTCGCGACGCTCTTCGGGCCTATGAACGGTTTCAAACGGCCCTGGGTGAATCCATGATCATGAAGGTGGATGAGCTGGATACCTGCTGTCGGATCACCATTCACTGCCATGGGGGCGAACTTTCGGGGCGCCATCGCGTGGAGGCATTCGTCAGTTCCCTGCAGGCGGCAACGTGGGAACTGACAGGAAAAAAACTCCAGTACACCCGGGTGACTTTGGTCAAGGATATGCCGCAGAATGTGAACACCTACATCGAAGTTCTGGGCATAGTGCCAACCCTATCCTCACACAATAGGGTCGAGTTCGATGCGTCCTATCTTGATCTCAAAATTGTGCATGCTCTGCCCGAGATGAATTATTTTTTCGAGAAAAAAATCGATGATCTATTAAAGGCCAAACAGGAAGGCGAACTGCCCCGCCGCATCAAACGCGAAATTATGCGGCGCCTGGGAAGCCATCTTCCTATCACGCTCCAGGAATTTGCCAAGATCCTGGCCTTGTCCACCCGGAGTCTGCAGCTGAAGTTGCAGGAAGCGGGAACCAGCTTCAGCACATTGCATGAAGACGTTCAAAAGGAATTTGCGATGGGTTTTTTAAGAGAAGGACGGCCGATCGCTGAAATATCCTACGCTCTGGGTTTTTCGGAACCTTCCGCCTTTCAGCGGGCTTTTAAACGTTGGACGGGTGAATCACCTGCGCAATTCCGCAACGGTCCGGGTTTTACCGGCTGAGTCCGCAACAGTTCCGGCATGGCCTTTGCTAGATAAGCTTCCAGGACCTTGCATGTGCAAGGCGCCCGCCCTTGTCACACAATCAAAGGATCCAGTCATGAATAGAGAAGCCACAATCAGGGACGTTGTCGGGGTCAGAAGTCGTATTTCCTGGGGAGCAATCTTTGCAGGTTTTTTCGTTGCTCTTGTGACCATTGTTCTGCTGACCAGTTTTGGTTCGGCCATTGGTTTTTCAGTCGCACGGTCTCATGACGTTGGCACCGAGCAAATTACGGCCGGTGCTACTATTTACGCAGTGATCATGACCCTGATCTCCCTGTTCCTCGGAGGCTGGGCTACGAGTCAATGCGTGGCCCGTGAAACTAAAGTGGAAGCCGCATTCTCGGGCCTCGTCCTGTGGGGCGTGACCTTCATCGCTTTAATTTTCCTGGCTCTCAACGGCATCAGCCTGGGGCTTGGAAGTGTCATGGGAATTAATACGCTGATCAGCAATCATATGATGACCATGCAAATCCGAGGCATGGCGGAACAGCTTGTACTCACCCCTGAGCAGATGGCTATATTCCAGGAGAAAATGCGCAACACGATCAATGAGGCCAACGTCGCGGCGGCAACCTGGTGGTCGTTTGGGGGGCTCATCCTTTCCGTTCTGGCTACGGTTATGGGAGCTGTGATTGGCAGCGGCCCGAATCTGAATGTACGCCGGGTCATCCCACGTATTCATGCCAAGGGTACCCAGCCTGTTCGTATGTAACAATCCAACCGCCAGAGGACACTTCAGGTGATGTTTCCCGGCACCTTATCTTCAAAGTTCACCGCCACGTGGGAATTATCGCAGAGGGGTTTATTTTGGGAATGACCGCAGCGGCACAATCGGGCACTTGCCGTTCGAAGGACGACGCGGCCTGTGCCGGCGCAGATTTCGAGATTACCTTGGACCGACAAGGGGCCGTTGCTGATCCGATGGACCTCCAGCGGTCCGTTCCGCACGGCTAAAGGAGTATCGTCAAGCGTCTGAGGATTCCCTGTCGCCACGAACTCTGCCGTATTGTGGGCTCCATCACAGAAGGGTTTATTCTGGGATTGTCCGCAGCGGCAAAGTGTGGCCCGTTTGCCAAACTTTTTTCCATCCAACACAAGATCAGCCAGGAAGGCATAAGGCCCGTTTTCACGAATGCGCATGATGTTCACATCCGGGACGGGTTCCTCTGGACCTCCATCTTTTCTGGAATATTGAATCGCTCCTGAAGGGCAGGCTCGGGCCACAGTCGCGAGATATTCAGGATGGGTGTTCTCGGCAAATATCCATTTTCCAGGCGTATTGGCTTTAAAAACCAAAGGCAGTTCCGTCACGCAATGACGGGAATGAATGCACTTTTTTCCTTCATAGGTGAGGCGGATCGCTTCTGTTTCGGAAACTTCAATCCCCAGAGGTTCCGGCTCAGGCTTGCTTGAGATCGGTGCAGGCGTTTGACTCAAGACCGCAGCACTTTCATCCTGGCGCCTTGGAGTCACCTCCGGCATCGCCGAGATTTGTTGCTGGACCTCTCTGATGTTCTGTTCGGTGGCGGTCAGCTGACGGATGCAACCTTGCATCAAGGAAACATCATGCCAGGCTTCAAGCGATCCCTTCAAATGGGACAAGGCAGCTAAAAACTCGCCACATCGTTCGACCATGAGCCGTTTCTCCGTGATCTGCTTCAGAGGCATCAGAAATCGTACCATCGCGAAGCTCATGCCGGCATGGACGCCAGGTTGCTTGTCACTGGCTGGAAGAAATGTCAAAGTTTCGGCCACGGTTGCCATCGCGTGCATCAGGGTCTGCGAGGCTTCGATCAGGATCGCTTTGGCCTTTTTGGGTCGATCTTCAATGGTATAAATCTGGACCAGAACCCGAAGCATCATTGTATAAAGAGCATTAGCGAGGTCCATGAATTGGGCGGAAATCGCGTCATCCACCCACACCCGCCGCACTGGATTCAGAGGTTTTCGCATCAGCGGATTTCTGGCGACCGGTCGAGCCGGTTGAAAGTCAGGATTACGCTTCAGCAGAGCGCGATATTCATCCCTGATGCTACAGAATCTTTGAAAATGGGAATCCTTGAGCGTCATGGCGCCTTCGCCCTGGGCTATAATGGTGTCGATGGCCGCCAATGCCTGCTGCGTGTTTGTGATCAGGACAAGACCAGGCAAGGCTGAATCCAGAGGCCCGATCTGCTGATCCCGTGGCCCGCAGAAAAAGTTGGCTTCCCCATGCTTCCCGGCGAGCTGAACCACGGCTTCCTTGATATTCAAATAAAGCGAGCTCACGGTCGCATAGTCACCGGACGTGGGCATGAGACGTCCCTTCTCCGAAAGCCTTGTGTAGGTTTGCTGATGTTCAAAACTGGCCCCATCCGCCAGCTCCTGGGAACGAGGGCGCTCCAGGTAGATGAAATGTTCGATGGTATCCAGATTGAATGGCGCCAATTCAATGATCAGATCGGCTGGATAATAACCGGGAGACGTGGGGAAATTTGGGCGCATGAAGTTCGGGCCAACGCCGATGGCGCTTAAGAGATTCGAAACCAAAGTCAGATGAGTCATTTCCTCAAGAGCCACGCTGAGGATGACCTGTCTCCACCGGTTGATCGTATCCAATTCATGTGGCGAGACACCTTCCTCGGGCGATCGTTTCAAGCTGAACATGGCATACAGATAGAGACACATAAGGTTATGCTCAATCTCCGACGCTTCAGCCAGCGCCGATGACAATTGAATGCGTGATTCGATGACAAAGGTCGGTTCATTATCCATGGCTGACTCCCGAAATCGTTGCATGGATCACATCCTAGGCTTTCCCTCATGCAGTGGCAAGACTCGCGCAATAACATGCAGATCGTGGGTTGAATTGCGGATTGAATAAGAATGGTTTTATGGGATCGGTAGGATTAAAAGAAGCTAAACCTTTTGTTTAAAAAGTGCGTGGGAGATTCTATGAAAATTTTACAAACCAACGCCACAGATCATCATCGAGGGAAAAAAGGCGCCCGCATTCAGCTGATGGAATTCGGTGATTTTCAATGTCCTTAATGCGCTTCAGCTTTTCCTATCGTCGAAGCCACGTTGGAGCAACTGCAGGGCGAGGTGGATTTTATTTTTCGTCATTTCCCTTTAACCACCGCTCATCCCTATGCTCTCGCTGCTGCGATGACGGCCGAGGCTGCGGATCGGCAGGGCAAATTCTGGGATATGCATAGGCTCCTGTTTGAGAATCAATCCCTGTTTGGCAGTGATGCACCTCTGCTCCTGGGGGAACGACTTGGCCTCTCACTCGAACAATTTGAGGATGATTACCAGTCCGATGCTGTGGCGAAAAAAATAAAGGATGATTTTCAATCAGGCCTTCAAGCTGGAGTGAATGGGACGCCCGCATTCTTTATCAATGGCGAGCTCGTCCAGGAAAATTGGACGAAGGGCGCTCTTTTGAACGGGATTCGCGAACGTCTTTAAAAGGTTTAACGCAAGGTTGGAGCCACGTTTGACCCCAACTCGCCAGCCTTTAAGCGGCATGGCGGGGTTGAACCTTCAAATTGAGTTCAGCCTTGCCGCGCAGGACCTTGAGGCCAAATTCATTCGCCCCATTCAGAACCAGCACTTTTTGCAGATCGTCCACGGTATGAACCTGATGGCTGTTGATTTCAATCAGCAGATCGCCTCGCCTGAGATCAGCATGGGCAGCCGGTGACCCATCGGCCACCTTTTCAATCAGAAGCCGACCCGGCACCATGGTCTTACGGGGTTGCTCGCTTTTATCCTGGGCGTGACCCGCCGACAGAACTTCCACGCTTCGAGCCACGATCCCCAGGTAGCGGCGGCGCACCTGGCCCTTTGAAATAAGAACCGAGGCGACCCAATTGGCTGTCGTCGCCGGGATGGCAAAACCAAGTCCCTGGGCAAAGGGTAAAACTGCTGTATTGATACCAACGACATGCCCTTCAGCGTTCACCAGAGGGCCGCCTGAGTTCCCTGGATTGATCGAAGCATCTGTCTGAATCAATCCTTCCAGAGTGGTCCCATTAGGATGCGGCATACGGCGGTAAAGAGCGCTGATGAGACCCAGAGTCACCGACCGTTCAAAGCCCAAGGGATTGCCAACGGCGATCACCAGCTGGCCGACGCACGCTTCATGGTCTGCCGCTAACGTTAAACTTTGTAAACCCGAAGCTGTCACGTGAAGCACGGCCAGATCGGTTTGTGGATCGCGCCCCACGACGGTTGCAGGATATGTGCTGCCATTCATGAAGGACGCTTGAATGCGGCCAGGATGCTGGATCACGTGATCATTCGTTAACAGATAGCCATCAGGGGTCAAGACCACGCCACTGCCGTGACCGGCCGCGTGGCTGACACTGACCACACCAAGGGCTACGGTCTCGGACAGGGTCTCAAGCTCACGACTGAGGCTGGAGAGAAGACTTGTCGAACCTGAATTCATAAACCTCATGCCTCTTCCTTTCCAATAAGCTTGATCTGTCATCATTGCTGATGAGCACGAAAGCCTATTAAACTTGGAACATAAGGCTCATTTTGAGGATGGCAAGCCTTCGCAGGAAACGAAGGCCTTGGCGTCTGAATTCAGGGTCCGATCTGCACCAAAACCTGGCCCACGCTGACCTGGGCACCGGCTGCAACCTGGACATCTTTCACGGAACCCGAACTGCGGGCAAAGATCTTGTTTTCCATCTTCATCGCTTCGATCACCAGAACCTCGTGACCGCGTTCAATCACCTGGCCGGGTTCCACTAAAACCTTGAGAACCTTGCCAACCATGGGCGAGCGAATGACTTCTCCATCCGCGCCGGCCCCCGCCTTGCGGCCGTTCATGCCAGGCACCTGAATGGCAACTTCGCTTTGGATGATACGCGTGAAACTCTGCGATCCACCGACATATTCAAGCAGGACCTCGGCAAAAAGGTCGCCAGGAAAACGTTGGGTCGTGACCGAACGATATTTCAGCGGCACTTCCGGATCCTTGGGCGAACGCCTCACGAAGAGGGTGCGCATGCCCGGTTCCCAGCAGATTTCAAACGACTGCGTACCGACCTGCGCGGGACTCCAGATTCCAGGCGACACCTGATCCGGCAGCGAAACCTCGGCTCCAGCGCTTTCATTTTTACTGATCCATTTCATAAGGTTTCCTTCCGTTAGTGCCGACAGGATTCCTGTCGCGCGCGCAGCTGCCATTGCGAAGGACCGCTCTCGGTTGTCCCACGTCGACCATCGGTTTTCACCTGAGCCTGGAAAGCGGTGAAAAGGCGGCCATGCTCATCGTCGGCGGATCCCCCTTTGAGGGCGGCCTCGATTTCCTTCTGATGCAAAGCCAGAAAACCGGTATCGAATTCACCCGAAACAAAGGCCGGATGCTTCAAAACCACTTCATGGAATTTGGCTGTGGTGGGCACCCCATCACATTCAAATTCTGAGAGTGCGCGGAGCATACGTTGAATGGCCTCGTCACGATCGGCGCCGTAGCTGATGAATTTGGCCACCATGGAATCGTAATCCGAAGGAATCGTATAACCGGCATAAATATGCGTGTCGACCCGCATGCCGGGTCCGGCCGGCAGATGCAGGTGCGTAATCTGGCCTGGATTGGGCATGAAATCCTGCGCCGGATCTTCCGCGTTGATACGGGTTTCAATCGACCAGCCGCGAATTTGAATATCACTTTGGGCGAGGCGCAGTTTGCCGGTCGCGGCCACGCGGATTTGCTCCTGAATCAAATCGATGCCCGTGATCATCTCTGTCACCGGATGCTCGACCTGAATGCGCGTATTCATTTCCATGAAATACGCTCGATCCGGTGATTCACAGATGAATTCCACCGTTCCCACGCCTTCATAATCAGCAGCCAAGGCCGCACGCACGGCTATTTCGCCGAGATGATGACGCTGCGCATCATTCAGAAAACGGCTGGGGGCCTCCTCAATCAATTTCTGATGGCGCCTCTGCACGGAGCAGTCGCGTTCGAAAAGATGCACTCCGCTTTTGCCATCACAGAGCACCTGAATTTCAATATGCCGGGGGTTACTGACATAACGTTCGGCAAAGACCGTATCATCGCCGAAGTAGGAGATGGCTTCGCGCTTGCAGGCTTCAAAGGAATCCTTCAGCTCCTCGTCTTTCCGTACAATGCGCATCCCGCGTCCACCGCCGCCGGCAGCCGCTTTTAGAATAATCGGATAACCAATTTTCTTGGCCAGCTCCTGCAATTCAGCGACCGAGCCTAGAGCGCCTTCGCTTCCTGGTACCGTGGGGACATTATGTTTTTTCATCAGGTTTTTGGCTTGAACCTTGTCACCCATCATATGCATGGAGTGATCGGAAGGCCCAATGAACTTGACGCCCATTTTATTCACTGCGGCACAGAATGCGGCGTTTTCCGATAGAAAGCCGTACCCCGGATGCACGGCGTCCGCGCCGGAAACCCGAATGGCTTCCAGAATGGCTTCGACATTCAAATAGGTATCTTTGGAAGCCCGGCCCGGCAGTTGAATCGCTTCGTTCGCATACTTCCGGTGCAGGCTGCTGGCATCAGCATCGGAATAGATGGCCACGCTGGGGATTTCCAGATCGCGCAGCGCTCGCATAATGCGCAGAGCGATTTCTCCGCGATTGGCGACCAGAACTTTCTTGAAAAGAGGCTTTTTCATGGCGTTTCTCTTAGAGGGGGATATTCCCGTGTTTGCGTTTGGGCGTTTCCACCCGCTTATTCAAACTCGCTCTCAGGCCGTCCAAAAGATAGCGCCGGGTTTCCTCAGGGAATATGACAGCATCGATATAAGCCCGGTCCGCCGCTTCATAAGGCGTCGCAAACTTGGCTGAATAGGAATCGACGAGCTGCTTGCGTGTTTCATTGGGATTGGCGGCACTGGTGATTTCATTGCGGAAGATAATATTACAGGCGCCTTCCGGTCCCATCACCGCGATCTCGGCCTGCGGCCAGGCCAGATTCAGATCCGCCCCAATGTGCTTGGAGTTCATCACATCATAGGCGCCGCCATAAGCTTTGCGCGTGATCACGGTCAGGCGGGGAACGGTGGCTTCGCTGAAGGCATACAAAAGCTTGGCGCCGTGCCGAATGATGCCGCCTTTCTCCTGATCGGTTCCAGGCAAAAAGCCGGGAACGTCGACAAAGGTCAAGAGAGGAATATTAAAGGCGTCACAGAACCGAACAAAGCGTGCCCCTTTCACCGAGGCATCGATATCCAGACAGCCTGCGAGGTGATTGGGATTGTTGGCGACAATGCCAACCGCATGACCGCCGAGGCGACCGAAGCCGATCAGAATATTCGCGGCATATTCCTCGCGGATTTCAAAAAAGGTGTCAGGATCCAAAACGGTGCTGATCACCTCGCGCATATCATAAGGCTGGTTGGGATTGTCCGGCATGATATCCCGCAATTTTTTCTGGGCATCCGCGATGCGACGCTGCGCGTTGGGATCCTGATCCAGCGGCTGAAAAGGAGCCGTTTCCAGGTTATTCGACGGCATGTAACTCAGCATTTTGCGCAGGGACAGCACGGCGTCGCCTTCAGAGGGATAACGCAGATCAGCCACACCACTCGTGGCCGTATGGGTTTGACTCCCGCCGAGCTCTTCAAACGTGACCTCTTCACCCGTCACAGTTTTAATCACTTCCGGTCCGGTAATAAACATGTGGCTTGTCTGATCGACCATCAAGGTAAAATCAGTAATCGCCGGCGAATAGACGGCACCACCTGCACAGGGACCCATGATCAAGGACAGCTGCGGGACCACGCCCGAAGCCTGCACGTTGCGATAAAAGATATCGGCATAACCACCAAGGCTCGCCACACCTTCCTGAATCCGCGCCCCGCCGGAATCATTCAAACCGATGACCGGCGCTCCATTGCGGACGGCCATATCCATGACCTTGCAAATCTTCTTGGCAAAGGCCGCGCTCAAACTGCCACCGAAAACAGTGAAGTCCTGCGAGAACACATAAACCAGCCGACCTTCGACGGTCCCGTATCCCGTGATCACGCCATCGCCGAGGATGCGCTTTTGCTCCATCCCAAAGTCCTGGCAGTCATGCGTGACAAACGCATCCAATTCCGTAAAAGAACCCGCGTCAAGCAGCTGATGAATGCGTTCGCGTGCGGTCATCTTGCCCTTTTTATGCTGGGCTTTGATGCGATCCTCGCCGCCGCCTTGAGCCGCTTCGGAACGCAAGGCGCCGAGGCGATCAAAGGCCTGTTGCCTTTTGGTTGGAGGTGTATCAAGCATCGGTTTATCCTTCAGTTGGTTTGCCGACCTGGGAATTCAAGCCAAAGATCGGGTATGAACAGGTTGCGATAAAAATCATCAAGGTCAGGCAGGGTTTCAGGCGCGCCCTTTTCCTTGGGCAGGCGCGATTCCGTCTCACGTCCACCGATCCAAATCAGTTCACCGTTATTGGTATCAATCAGGAGCAGGGCAAGGCTGGCCCGCCGATAATTAAACATAAGACCGCGATCATTCAGCTCGCCCTTGTCCGCTTCGACAATGAGCGGCAGCAGCAGGGCATCCGACTGCGAGGCACTCCGACTGAAATTGGTGAGCCATGCCCGCCAGTCAGGTCGGGGCGCGATCACCTCGCGATAGTAGCTGGCTGGGTGCTGGCATGACTCGCAGGCCTGGCCAGGTCGGAACCAAAGATCATCGATCTTTGTGAGGAGATCAGGCTGCTGGCTTTGTTCCAAAAGTTTCAGGACCACGCGGGGACTGATGCCACGCATGTAAGGCTGACCGTCAAAGCCCTCCAGCACATACTGGTCGAATTTTTGACAAAGGGCCGTGATGTCCGCTGTCGGAATTTTAAGCTCCGGCTGCTTGATGAAGCGCGCGCCCTGGGGCCACACGCGGCAGGGCGCCACAGCAATACGCGCGGGAATGCGGGCCAATTGTTCCGCCTGTACGCCGTATTCGCCTCTTTCGGGCGTAATGCATTGGGTTTGACTGAAAGCAAAAATAAGAAAGATAAAAGCGAGGCAGCGTCTCAAAGCATGTTTTCCTTTCGCGCGTGATCCTCTTTTGACTTGTCTCCACAAGGTTTATCAAAAGGTCTGACCGGGATCCAGCGAAAGAAGGTCATCAGCCTGAGCTTAGGTCACGCAGGCGAGTCAGCTCGTCATCGGGATTGTGGCTGTGACGGCAGATCCACTGATCGAGGAGACGCTTTTGCGCCGCGGCATCGAGCAGAATTTTATCCTGGGGAAGTTCAGCCCGGCAGCGTTCACTCAGGCTGTGCAGGGTCAGGGCCACCGATACGGAGACATTAAAGCTTTCCACCATCCCATACATCGGGATGGTGAAACGATAGTCCACATGTTCATGCCAGGCCTGGTGCAGGCCTTCGCGTTCATTGCCGAAGACCACGGCCAGGGGTTCATCCAGGGGCAGAGCCGCAAGCGTCATCGCCGTGCCCGCAGGATAGGCTGCAGCCACTTTGAAACCCTTCTCCCGCAAACCTTTCACGTAAAGGTCCAGATCGGTGAAACGGCGAACCTCCAGCCACTGATCGGCGCCGCGGCTCACGGTCGATATCTTGCCAAATTTTTGGTAAAGATTGACTTGGTCGCAGCAGAGGATCCCAAAGGCTTCGGCGGAGCGGAGACAGGCGCCAACATTGTGGGGATCGAAGACGTCCTGGAGAACCAGACGCAGGTGCCGGGTCCGCTGGCTGGCCACATGTAGCATGCGTTCACGGCGTGTAGGACTGAGCCTGGGACTCAGGAGCTCCCAGGCATCGGCAGGATAAAGAACGTCTTCGAAATTGTTGCGCCAAACACTCATGGTTGGGTGACAGCTTCCGGTGTGCGGACCATGGCCGGGCCATGATCAGCCGCAGCTGCAACGGCGGCGGCTTCCGCTGCTGCTGCTTCGGCTCGGGTTTCAATCACAAGGCTCGCCCCAATTTTTTCCAGGGCTTCACCGACCAGGCGTCCGATGCTTTGGGATTGCAATTCGGCATCCAAAGGTTTTTGCAGAATATGACCTGCGAAATAACGGAGAGCCGTTTCCCAGTTCTTATTGCGCTCCTCGGCCAGCTCCCGCAGCCCACGCATGCTGCCGTAAAGTTGTTCCATGCGCGCAACTTTTTGTTTGTAACGCTGCAGTTCCTCGGGTTTGATCCGTGGGGCTTCGTCTTTCGCGCGGGCCAGCTGACTTTCCATCTGCTGCTTTTCGCGACGAACCTGCTGCGTTTGCAGCTGAGCTTCCCTTATCTGCTGCCGCAGAATTTCGAGTTGCTGACGGGCTTTTTCATCACCCTCTCTTTGCAGTTTGGTGTTTTCATCGTGAATGATTTTCTTTTCACGAATCGCGTCGCCGAGCTGTTGGGTCAGGACCAGGACCTGCTCGTCAAGATGCTCGCGTTGCAAGAGATAGCGCTTCTGGACGTCCTCTCGCTCGGATTTCAGTTTGTTCCATTCGAGGGTGCGATCGGCGAGCTTCTGCTTAGCATCTTCCAACTGCTTGTCAGCCTGGACTGACTGTTGCCGGTATTTATCGGCGTTTTCCTGAGCATTGCGGAGCCCCTGCTCCAGCTGCTTGTTCTGTTTGCTCAAGGCTTCCAGACGACTCGATACATCAGCAAACACAGCCTGGTTTTGGGCCAGACGGTTGCGGCTGTAAAAGGCGAAGCCCAGACATGCCAAAGCAAAGATCAACGCAAACGTGGGGATGAGTTCTGTCATTACTGATTAACCTCATAAGTCAGACAAAATAATCTCCAGCTTTACGTAATTTGAGCCGGAAAGACAAGCAATCCTTGCTGCTTTGACCTGTCAGTCGCTCACAATGACGTCCCTCTGGATACCATATTTTTTCATCAGCCGGTGCAGGTAAGCCCGTTCCAAACAGAGCACGCGTGCGGCTTCACTGACGTTCCCTTTGGAGCGACCGAGAATAAAGCGAATATAACTGCGTCCCAGGTTCTGATGCAGGTCCTCCCAGGGCACAATAGCCGTTTCATAAGCGAAACTTTCCTTGCCACTGGTGGCCGATGGCAAATGGTCGTCGGTCGTGGTTTCCACCGCCTCTGTGGCTTTGGCGCTGGGTGCCGGAAGACTTTGGCTGCCTTCCGCTTTGCTCCTGGCCCCACGCAATCGGGCGACCAGATCCGGAATATCCTCGATCTCTTCGCTTTCACTCAGGATCACCACGCGCTCGAGAATATTTTTCAATTCACGTATGTTGCCTGGCCAGTGATAGGCCGAGATTTGATCCATCGACTTGGAACTCAGAACACGGGAGCCGATCGAATGTTCCTCGCAAGCTGCTTCCAAAAAGTGCTGGGCCAGGAGTTTGATATCATCCCCGCGCTCACGTAGCGGCGGTGATTTCAGCGTCACCACGTTCAATCGATAATAGAGATCCTCACGGAAGGTTCCCGATTCAATCATGCCTTCCAGATCACGGTGCGTGGCTGCAATCAAACGCACATCGACCTGTAAGACTTTTTCACCGCCGACGCGGCAGATTTCACCGCTCTGCAGAACGCGCAGAAGTTTGGCTTGCACGTTGAGGTCAAGCTCACCAATTTCATCCAGAAAAAGGGTGCCGGTGTCGGCCTGTTCAAAAAGTCCTTTTTTGGTGCGAATGGCGCCGGTGAATGCACCCTTTTCGTGGCCAAAGAGTTCGCTTTCGACCAGGTTTTGCGGGATGGCGGCGCAGTTGACTTTAATCAGCGGCATATCGCGTCGGTCCGACTGCCGATGCAGACTTTTGGCGATCAGTTCCTTGCCGGTTCCACTTTCACCCAGGATCAAAACGCGGCTGTTGGTGCCGGCCACCTTGGTGATGATCTTACGGAGTTGCACGATGGGTTCGCAGGCCCCTAAAATTTCCTGGCCCCGCAAAACCTCCTGGGAAAGTTTCTGGTGCGCGGCTTGAATCTTATGGAAATCAAGGCAGCGGCTCAGGCTCACCAGAATACGTTCCGGTGTGAAGGGCTTTTCAATAAAGTCGAAAGCACCCATTTGCGTCGCCAGATAAGCTTCCTTCACCGTACCTTCCCCAGAAATCATGATCACGCGGGACGCGAAACCATGGTGACTGAGAAGTTTCAGGAAATCAAGACCACTGCCATCCGGCAGCCTGATATCCAAAAGGATCGCATCAAAAGGCGGTGGATTCTGCGGACTGATCTTGCCGACCTGAATCAAGGCCTGGGCATAGGTTTCAGCCTCGACAATCTGGGCCCCTTCTTCGGTCAGGGCCATCCGCAAAGCCAGACGAATATTGCGATGATCATCGACGACGAGGACTCGTTTGCCGCGGATGATATCCTTGCTCGTGACTGTATCACTCATGATGAAAGAACCTCGGTATGATGTTCGCTGGGTAATTGAATGCGGAAAATGGTCTGCCCCGGTTGGCTGGTGACGGTCAGCTCGCCCTGATGGTCCATCACAATTTTTTTGCAGATCGCGAGACCCAGGCCCATGCCGGGATTAGGGCCTGTGTGCTTGGTGGTATAATAGGCTTCAAAGATGCGGCTCAGGTCCTCTTCGCGAATGCCGGGACCGTCATCGATGACGCTGACCAGATAATTGGTGCCGATTTTTTCCAGACGCACGTGAATATGCGCCTGCCGGTTCGTGCTGGCTTCCGCAGCATTTTTAATCAGATTCATGATGACCTGCTTCATCAGCTGACTATCCATCATGATCGGAGCCGAGGCAAGCTTTGTTTCAAGGACCAGTTCATGCTCGGGAAAGGCAGCCCTTTCCATTTCCAGCAGCTGCTGGCACAGGCGGAGCAGGTCGGCCTCTTCCCAGGTGGGGTCAGGCAGGCGGGCGAATTGCGAAAAATGATCCACCATGCGGCGAAGGGCATTCACTTCCTCATGGATGATCTTGGTCGCTTCATCCAGGAGCAATTGAAATCCGGCATCCTCGCCTTTGTATTTGCGCTGCAGTTGATTGACCATCATCTGGATGGGTGTCAGGGGGTTTTTGATTTCATGCGCCAGCTTCCGGGCCATGGTCTGCCAGGACGCAAGTTTTTCCAGATACAGGGTTTTGCGGCGATTGAGTTCCACTTCATCCGCCATCGCATTGAACTGGGCGGCAATCACGCCCATTTCACCCGAAAGCTGCGAGGGCAGTCGAAAGCTAGGATCCTTTTCCGACCAGCGCCGAAAACCCTTCAAGACTTCCTGCACATTGCGCACATAGCGGCGAACCAGCCAGACCAGGACAACCCCGACCAGAGAAAATGCGCCGATCAAAATAAGCCCATTCGTGAGGAGCAGACTCGGAGCAATCTCCTTGTCCCAGGTGGCTTCGATCAACTCGTATTTTTGTTTGACCTGCTGCACGAGTTCAAAGCGCTTACGCACTTCACTGACGGGAACAGAGACCATGTAACGACCCACACGCAGCTCCGTGCGGGTGAGCCAGGCGAGATCGGGGCCCGTAATTTTCTCGCGCAGCACTTCGATTTTGATGCCATCGATGGGCGCAAGGCTATTGATATCAGCCTGCATCAGAAGATCACGGATCCGCGCTTCATTGAAGTGGCTCAAGGGCTCTTCATCAATGATCGCCTTCATTTCCAAAAGCAGAGTCTGTCTTTTGGAAGTATCCAGTTCCTTGAGCGAGTCCATATAATCGCCCAGAGCCTGGTCCAGATCTTCATCGTAGGCCATCTCCGCCAGACTATGCAGGGCTTGCCTTATGCTGTTCAGTCCACTGACATAGCCGCCTAAAATAATGAGAATGGCCAGGGCCGCGGCGCGTACCACCGTGGTTTGATGCCAGGCGAGGTGTAAACTCTTGCGTTCAACCACGGCCGGCTCCCTTGATGGCAGGTTTGGTCTTGTCCATATCCGGTGCCAAAGGCGAAACGACGACCACGGTCTGGGTGCTCTCACTGAGTTTCAAATCGCCCAGCATGTGCGAGAAAAGTCCGCGCATCACTCCGGACTGCTGTTGAATAAGCCAGCTGCGGACGTCCTGAGCAAATTCATTGGATACCTGTGAAATATCCAGGCGAACCTCAAGCCTCGCGCCCTGACTGGCGATTTGAGCAATGTTGCTCTGGCTGCTGATATCGGCCTGTAGGCAAAGATCGATATACTGCTCAAAGCTCTGCAGGGAATTATCCTTGCGTTGCTCCAGAAAATGCAGGAGCGCAAATTTTTCTTCCCAAAGGTCAAACTTGATCGTGCATTCCGAAATAAAGACGAGCGAGCGCCGCGCGCCATTATCCAGCCAGCGGACTTCAAGGTGACTGAAGGTTGAAAATCCGGAATACAAAAGCTTTTTCTGCTGCTCGGTGAGAGAGTCAGCCAGGCTGATGCGAAGGCTGTAGCGCTCCTTGTTCTGCTCCCAACGGGCTTTGATTTCCGCCCATGCGGAGCCAGCGTGCAAGAGAAGGAGGAGCACCAGATACTTCATCATGGTTCCCACTCCTGCTCCAGCACTTCTTTCATGCTTTCAGGCAGGGCGCGAAAGGCGAGCGCAACATCGGCAATCAGGCCTGCACTATGAAAGCGAAGGCCGAGCCGAGCCTCACGGCCCTCGTAACGGAATTCCTTATACCGATCCGTGCCGTGCGTGAACTGCATATAAATACCAGGATCCGATGCGGCATCGAGAATCGGCAGCGGCTGTTCCCAGCGCAGGGATCCGCGGTAACTGACGCTCTCAAATCCCACACTCAGGCCTTGAACCTGGGCTGTGATCATGGACTGACCGAAAAGGTTTTCGGTGATGGCCCCTTCCAGTTCGTAGCCCATCTTGTTGAAGCCTTGACTGTTGAGAATCACCGACGCACCGTAGGAATACCCTTCACTGGGCCTAAAGCTGAGAAGACGGTTTTCCCGATAAATTCCCACTTTCGGGCCAATCAAGGTCCGTGGAAAACCCGGCACGGAAAAACGCTCACCGCGATTGTTCATGTAAATCGCCAGCCCATATTGCAGTCGTGTGCCGTTGCCCTGATCAAAGGTCCAATAAGCCTGCCCACGACTGCCGAAACCTAGAATATCCAGATAACGGGCCTGGGCATCCGCGGCTTCCATCCGTGCATCAAACTGCACGCTTTCCTGGGAAAAGCGCGGAAAACCATAGGCCACATGAAAGCCGCGCATGATGCCCTGACCGTCGTAATCGACGGCTGCGGAGGCACGATGCAGGGAGTTAAAAAGATTGCGGCTGATGAGTTGGGCACGGACGCTCAGCGGATTGAATTCCGTGCCGAGGTGTTCCGAGGAACTTTGATCCTGGGTCAGCCCGAGGGAACCGCCCCAGGCCCAGGGACCAAAGACGCCCGGATCATCGACGAGTTCGATTTTCAAACGGGCCTGGCCTTGATTTTGACCCTTGGATAAAAAGAACTGCACGGACTGAAAAAGGCCCGTCCCGAGCAGCCGATTGCGATCGGCGGTCAGTTCCTCTTCGGAGACGGAAGCCCCGGGCGTCAGATGAAGCTCGCGCTCCAAAAAAGCCGAAGGAAGCCTCGTGCTGCCTGTGACATCCACTTTTTCCAAAAGAAGGCGGCGTTCGGCCGCCTGGCTGGATCCGGCCAGGAGTCCTGGAAGGATCAGGATGCACAAGGCTTTGAGCATGGATAGAACCTTATTCGGGCATCGCGGCGTTGTGATAGACGTTCTGCACGTCGTCGTTGTCTTCGAGCCAATCGATTAATTTCTGCATGGTCACGGCTTTATCACGGTCAAGCGCCGAATAGTTCTCCGGCACACGCATGATTTCCGCCACATCGGCTTCCAATCCTGTCTTGTCGAGGGTCTCTTTCAATTCGTTGAAGGCTTCGGGAGCGCAGATAATTTCCACGACATCATCCTCGTCCTTCACATCATCCGCGCCGGCTTCCAAGGCTATTTCAAACAACGTCTCGAAATCCTTGACCTTGCTGCGCTGATAAACAACGGTGCCTTTTTTGTGGAACATGAAACCTACGGAGCCTTCCGTGCCGAGGTTGCCGCCGAACTTGGTAAAGGCATGGCGAACGTCGGCCACGGTGCGATTGATGTTATCGGTCAGGCATTCCACCAGCACGGCTGCGCCACCTGGACCATATCCTTCGTAGACCCGTTCCACATACTGTTCGGCCTCAAGGTCCCCTGTGCCTTTTTTCATGGCGCGTTCGATATTATCACGGGGCATACTGTTGGCGCGGGCTTTTAAGACGGCCGTTCGCAAGCGAGCGTTGCTTTCGAGGTCACCACCACCCAGGCGTGCGGCGACCGTGATTTCTTTGGCCAGCTTGGTGAAGATTTTTCCACGTTTGGCGTCCTGAGCGCCTTTACGATGCTGGATGTTTTTCCACTTGCTATGGCCTGCCATCTTTGTCTCATCCTCCTGCCGAACTCAGTAGCGGAAGTGTTTGATCTTCTCGCCTTTTCCTTCGATATCGGTCATTGCTTTTATGCCAATCTCGATATGAAGGTCAACAAATTGTCCACTGACCTTACGGTCGCTTTCCTCGGTCTTCACGCCTTCCGGTGTCATTGGTACATCAGACACTAAAAGCAGGGCCCCGCGCGATATCTCGTTGGCAATACCACAGGCGAAAATCGTGGCCGTTTCCATATCGATCCCGATGGCCCGTAGATTACGCAGACGCTGTTTGAATTCGTCATCGTGTTCCCAGACCCGGCGGTTGGTGGTGTAGATCACACCCGTTCGATAATCCATACCCGCTTCTGCGATTTTTTCCGAAACAAATTTATGTAATTTAAAGGAAGGCATGGCAGGAATTTCTTTGGGCAGGTAATCGTCCGAGGTTCCGTCGCCACGAATCGCTGCAATGGGGAGAATAAAATGCCCGATTTCAGTCGTGTCCTTGAGGCCACCACACTTGCCAAGGAAAAGCACACCTTTAGGTTTGATGGCACTCAGGAGATCCATAACCGTGGCAGCGTTGGCCGAGCCAATACCGAAGTTGATCATCGTCAAATTTTTGCCATCCGAGCAGGTCTGCATCGGCCGATCCAGACCCTTGATCGGCTGATTGAATTTGGCTGAAAACCGGCGCACATAATCTGAAAAGTTGGTCAGCAGGATATACTTGCCAAACTCATTCAGGGCAGTTCCAGTGTAGCGTGGGAGCCAGTTTTCGGTGATTTCCTGTTTGGTGCGAAGAGCCATCGGGTGAATTCCCTTTCTTGGTGGGGCGTGGCGTCTGGGAAATTTTGATCCCGTGACCTGTGCCGGGGCATATGTGTTATTATATTCTTGAAATCGATGCTGAGAAAACAGCAACTTTGCGAGCCAGCCCGAGTCTGGTCTGCTCTGGGCGCCGATTCGATATGAGGTGTCTTTGTGAAAACAAATAGGGACAGGTCTTCCAAGGTATCGCGGTCCTTTCTGGGTGGAATGGCTTCCGAACATCTGGCGCTTGCACGCGAAATATCATGTATTTACAAGAAGTTGCTGTATACCGGCGGCATAGCCCTTCCCCTTCGGGTCTCGAAAGCTTTTCTCAAGGAACCCGGCATCGATCCCTTCTGGTCAGAAAAAAGAATTCTCGAACTGGTCGGTGATGTGGCCTTATCCTGCCTCGATTCCCTGGGTCCCGTCTACGGAAAACTCGGTCAGATTGCCTTGAGCCGTCTTGATGAGGAAGGCCAGCAGCTCGCGCAGAAGATGCAGCTGACCCGTCTCTATGGGGCATGGCCGGCCATTCCGTTTGAAGACATCGAAGCCATTCTGGATACTGAGATTCCGGATTGGCAGCAGGAATTTGTCGTGGAACCCTATCCTTTGGGTGTGGCATCGATGGCCCAGGTGCATGCGGCCGTGGATGAAGAAGGCCGCGAATGGGTGATCAAGGTGATCAAGCCTGACTCGCGCCGTCGTTTGGAAGAGACTCTCCAGGCCCTGGAACAAATCGTCACGCTGACCTCGCCTTTGAAACTGACTTCCATGGGTTCCAAAAGCATCCGTGAACTCCAGGATCTGATTCGCAGTCTGCGCCGCGAGGTGCAACTTGATCTTGAAAAGAAGAATCTCGATCGCATGCAGGAGCGCCTGAATGCAAAAAAGCAGCAGGTGCTGCGACTGCCTAAAACCTACGACCGCTTCTGTACCCCGTCCGTGCTCGTCATGGAACGATTCCGCGGTTCGTCCCTGGTGGACGTCGTGGAAGGTCGCGTGGCTCTGACGGCAGATCAGCGTAAAAAATTGGCCAAGCGTCTTTTGCAGGAACTGCTGGTGCAGGTCTTTGAAATCGGTCTCTTTCATGCCGACCCTCATGCCGGTAACCTCATGCTCCTGGATGATGGATGCGTGGGACTCTTTGATTGGGGCCTTACGGGCGAGCTGCGGGATATCGACCGCCGCCACATCTCCGGCATTTTAAAAGCCTTGCTGATGTCCGACATGCAAAGACTGGTCGATGTGCTGGTCAGCATTGGTGAAGAGCATGATGTGAATCTGCCGCGCACTGAAGTCGAAGCCGAACTGCGAAAAGTCGCAAACCTGATTCAGGAACATAAAACCGCGGGCACCCAGGCCTCCATGGAAGAACTCCTGGAAGCGGCGTTGCGCGGTTCAGAAAATCTGGGCATTCCTGTGCCGGATGGCCTTTTGATGATGGCCAAAAGCCTTTTGACCATCGAAGGATTGGCTCGCGGCATCGATCCCGAACTTTCCTTTGCCCGCGCGGCAGGGCCTGTTCTGCTCAAGGCCGCACGGCCCAACCTCAAGGAAGTGATCGGCATGGGCCGACGCCTGCCCCACTTGGTGAAAAAAATATTCGCCAATGCGTCATGATTTTTTATTTCTGCTGATTCTATCCTTGCCGCTCCTCACCGGCCCCCTTCAGGCCGGCGAGGGTCCTCTGCTCACTCGCTCCGAAGCCGTGGGTCAGCTCTTTCGCTTGAATCCCCCTCTGCAAAATCCTGAACTTCTGACCAGCGGCCGCCTTCATTTCGCAGCGTCACGAACCTATGCGAATCTTTGGGCTCGTGATAAACGCTATGTGGTGGACGGTGAAATTGTCGACGATCAGGCACGCATGGCCGCGGGGCTCGGTGCCGGATTTCAGGTCGGTCTTGGTTTTTCGAGTCGACGTTTTGTGCAAGCGGATACCGATCAGACGGCGATCACCTTTCATGATCTGTTTCGCATGGGGCAAGACGGTCGTTTGCAGACGGGAAAACATCACACGCGTTTTGTTATTCCTGATTACAACCTGCAGTATAGTCGCGATAACCTGGATCGAACCTTCAGCGAACAGGCGGTTTTTGATGTCAGTTACGCGTTTCTAGAAGCCGCCAGGCACGGCTGGGGCCTCACGGCCACACTCCTCGCGGCCTATGAAATGGCGGGTTTTTCCCCATACGCGTCGGGATCCATCGATCGGGGTGTGATTCTGAGTGCGATCTATCCTGGAAATGCCCTGACCTATTTTGCCAATGTGCGGCAGCTATTCTTTGATCAGCGGAAGGATGTTCGGGTCGGCACGCGTCCCGACAATCGCGGCTTTGCCCTGGGCATGACGTATCCTTTGCCGGATGAGCAGGAATTCATTTTTCAGTTTATGAATAATCAGCCGGTTTTTCGCGACCTGGGTCAGTTGAGTCGAAATTCTTATGAATGGCAGCTGGGCTATCGCTATCGGTGGGAGACTGTCACGCTGGAAGTGGCTGTGATTGAAAATATCTTCTGGCTGTACAACAGCCCGGACTGGGGCTTCAGTCTCGGGCTGCGTGCTCCTGTCAACTGACCTCGGACTCAGGGTTTAACCCAGAGGATCCCGCCGGAAAGTTTGCCCAGGTTATTGTTCCACTCATACGCATCCATGATCGCCAGATACAGCCTTGTGGTGCCGGTTGGTACCGTGAAACCCTGGAGCTTGCCGCTCGCATCCTTGCCATCACCGATGAAAAAGATCTGGCCCAGTTCCGGGGCGAGCGTTTTGAAGTTGCGTCCCACGCCTTCATTGAAATCAAGGGTAGCGGGTGATGCTGGTCTTTGTTCCGGTGTGCGATCATCCAAAAAAATGCCAATCAAGCTGTTGATCGGTGCCTTGATGTTGGAAAGGTTATTCATACCCGCCAGAGTATGGGTTCCTGGTGCGGTGGGAATGCCATCGGCATCTGATTCCTGATCGGTCATGGTTCCGTGAGCGATCTTGCCTTCCACGCGGAAGTAGAGATAGCGTCCGGCTTCGAAGCACTGGCGATCGGTCGGTGTCACCAGGATGGGCGAGTTCGCAGGCGCGCGATCCACCGAAGCGGGATAGGCGATTTCCGTGCCGCTGGGCATGCCGGCGAGGAACGGATTGGCAATCCCGGGAATCGAATAGAGCGTGCTGCACGCGACGGGCTCGGGATCCTTGACCACAGGCACCACGGGCGACGGTGTGGGTAAATTACTGACAGTGCCGTTCTCATCGCTGACAGGCGATCCCGTATCAACGGTCGCATCATCACCCGATGGACGAGCCATCGGAGCAGTTTCCACTGGAACGGATGGTTCTCTAAACTGGTGACCAGAGCCGCAGCTGACACTCATGGTCATGGCAAAAACATAAAACAAGTTTTTCATGTGCTCCCCCTCTCGAACAAGCAATAAACGGGTCGTTACTTTCCGGTTCGGCAGGATCTGCCGGGAATTAAGGAAGGCCCTCTGGGTGAAATTGATTACAAAGCACTTTTTCCCACTCTTTTACAAAATATAAAATCAATAACGTTGTTAACTGGACGGCCAGGCCTTCTGATGTTGATGATTTGTGCGTTATAACCAGCGCTATCAACTCGAGACTCACTGGAGAATTATCCATGCACGCAATAAAAATAACTCTGATCCTGACCTTGGCTGCTTTCGCGCCTCATGCTCTTGCCACCATTGTTCCGATGCCGAATCAAGTCGTCGAAGCCGTGCTTCACGGTGAAAGCGGATCGCTTTACGTTGATGGCTACGTGCAATTGAACAAAGATGCCCGCACGGTGAGTCTTGTTCTGCAGCCTGTGATGTCCCCCTGTCCTGCAGGAGACATGTGTCCTGAAGTGATGCCCGCTCCCGTCGAGTTCTTTTTGGAAAATGCCAAAGCTACCGAGGATGAATGCGGTGCGGTGAGTTACCAGGCTGAACAGGGCCAGGAGCCCATGATCAAAGTTACGATTACCGACAATACAAAGTACAGCTATGAAACCTGCCCCAGCTTTTTACCGGTGCCTGAAACCGAGGTGCAGGTGGAACAAATTTCCGTTGGCCCGAACAGTACGGAATCCAAAGGTGCCTATCTCTCTGGAACCGTCCTTTCTCATATTCGCTACTGATTTGTGGGGGGGCACCTGCCCCCTTTACACATTTTTCTGAGTCCTGACACCCGCCTCAAACCCAGCCTGCTTCCCCCTTCTGAGCTGCCCTGAGTTCATAACGACCTTGATGTCCGTTCATCGGTCTCATTCCATGCCGAAGCTTTGTGAATTTCACTTGATAACGACAGTTAACAAAGGCGATAACCAGCCTATCCCTGCATCCACAGGTTCCGCTCTTTCTATAAATTTCAGGACGCTTCCATTCATCATGTGCGGCTTTTGCCGCCAGGAGAACTATCATGCGAAAAAAACCAAGATCCTTGTGGTGGCTGGCTGGACTCCTCTTCAGCCTGCCTTCAGCTCCGGCTCAAACAGCAACGCATCGGTCTCCCCTTGGGGATGGCACCCATCTGTATTTGCGGTGCAACTCCACAACGTGGGATGTGAATGAGATGTCCCGCTTAAAACCCGGCTCGACTGATTTTTTGCGAGAACTGAGTTTTGACGTTAAAGAATCCTGGATGACCGATGCCGGCGATGACTGCGTGATCACGGAAACGCCTGAGCGGAACGCTTGGGGCGCCTGGCAAAATTATTATGGTGGGCAGCTTTCGTTCCTCAGGGTTCCCGAGAGTTCGCGCCTTCGCTTGCAAACCGATCCGAACGAAAGCGTGAATTTCAAACTGCGCTTTCCGACCCTGGGACGCTATCGCTTTATTCTGAACACCCGTGATGGATATTTTTCCGTTCGCAAAGACGGTACGCCTCAAGCAGGCGACGTGGCGTGGACCCTGCCTGGCAATATGCTGACTGACACTCAAGGCCGGCTCTTTCTATCCCATTACTATCCTCAGAATTCCCTATCGCTCGTCGACGGCGTGCAAGGGCTTCCTGTTTGGACCTATCAGGCGGATACATATATTTCCTTCTACAGCAACTGTTCCACCCAGGACACGGTTTTTGTCACCTTGTCGGGTCGGGTGGCGGCTCTTTCGATCAAGACGGGCAAGGAAGTCTGGAGCACCGATTTAAATGGAGCTTTGAAGGACGCCTATGGTTATTTAAATTGCTTTAAGAACAGCGATCAAATTTACCTGAGCTATGGCGCGGATCAGACCACGATCGTCAGTCTGCAGAAAAGCACGGGCAGGTCCGTCTGGTCCTGGACCGCTCCAGCCTATGCCGGCATCATGGGAGTTGATGCAGGTCATGTGTTTATCAACGCCTATCAGGATGCAAAATCCTCGATTCAATCTTTGAATAAAGCCAGCGGGCGTGAGGTTTGGCAGGCTCAAGCCGGGAGTGGCTATTTTACCCTGACGGACGATGGCGCTCTCTTTTTGGTCGATGGCACGCAGCTCAAGGCCTTATCTGCCGACACGGGGCGGGACCTCTGGACCTTTGCCGGTCGCCACGGTGATTCCATTTGGATGACGTTCGAGCAAAATGGTCTGTATGTTCATGAAAAAACGCGCATCAGTTCGCTTGACAAAAAAACCGGCCGCAGCCTTTGGGTTTATGATTACAGTGCGTTTGCTGAACAGTATCCTTACTCGCAAATCCTGAAAGCGGGTGTGGTGATTGTGCGTGTGAATGATTACAACGCCAATAGCAGTCGTCAGATCGCTTTGAATAGCTGGACCGGTAAAGTGTTGTGGGAAAAGGAAGAAACCAGCACCAGTGCCTATCTCACCGAAGATAATCAATCAGGCACATGGCTCATCAGCGGCAAAACCATTCGTTCCATTGAGCCCTGGACCGGCGCCACACGTTGGAGTTTTACCCTGAATTCCGAAGCCCCCTGGGAAAACATCATGAGCGTGCTGGAGCAGGATCGCTCGACGGTGTATGTGGCCTATGGTTTTGTCGGGAGCAAATATCCCCCCATGGGCGTGCTGGCCTTGGACCTCAAGACCGGGCATCTGAAGTGGCAAAATTGGTTGGATTCATCCGTCTATCGGGTGGGAAGTGATTTCAGCGCTTTGATTTTGAACTCCGGTTATTACGGTTCGACCAAAGCCTTGAAAAAATAATTCCTGATGGACCCGCGCATCGGCGGGTCCAAATACCTCGCTTATTCAGCATCAAAAATAACAGTGACCTGCTGTTTGACGCGAACTTCACCAGGAGCCAGCGTGGGCTCGCTCGAACTGCGGCTGGCGCTTTCCATCATCATCGCCATCTTCGGGGAAGGACCGGGATCACGCAAGCCTTCGGCAATACTGCGAGGTCGACCCAGTTTCAAACCCATCTGCTGGGCCATGGCTTCAGCTTTCGCTTTGGCGTCCTTGAGCGCGAGCAGCCGAGCCTCGCCTTCCAATTTGGTTTGGGTCGAACTTTTGAATTGAAGGTTATGGAGATTGTTGGCGCCGCTATTGAAAATCGCGGCCATCAGGCCTTCATACTTGTTGATATCCCGCAGCAGGATCCGAATATCGCGGCGTGCGTTGTACGAGATCACCGGCCGGGCTGGTTTGCCGTTGGGATTGTAAGGGGCATCCTGAATGGGCTGGACCCGCATGTAGTCGGACTGCACATCCTTGGCGTCGATCTTAAACTCTTTGGTGACCGCCAGAATGCGGCGCATCGCCTCATTGCTCTTCGCTTTCGCGGTTTCCACCTTGGCCTCGGTGACGTCGATACCGACATTAAATTCCACCTGATCGGGCGCAACGCCGGATTCACCTTCGCCTGTGACCAGGATCGTCCTGTCATCTTTGGCTTGCAGTGAAAGGGGAGAGACCAGACCAATCACAAGGGCGGTGCAGCGGGCGATACCAGGAATCGAAAGCGGCATAAGAAACCTCCTGCAAGGGATGACTCGCAGGATATCTTGCTTGCTAACGCTTTCTGCGTCAAGGGCTGGCGTTAACGCAGAAGGCGTTAAGGCTGGCCTTAATGCAGAAGGCGTAAAGCCACCTTAGGATCAGGGCTTGGGCTTGGTTTGAGAGGCGGCGATGGGAATGGGCATTTCGGCCTGACGGCGCTTCCGAAAATGCGCCTCGAGTTTGACCAAGGCTGCTTTGCGGAGATCGCTCGTGGCAAATTTTTTCACTTCATCCAAGGCACAGGCGATGGCGTCTTCGGGAATCGGGTTGGCGGCTATGTCAAAACCAAAGGAATCAAGCTGCTCTTCAACCAGACGAACCAGCAGGTAGTGTTCCTTGTCCCGAAAATCAATGTGAATGACGCTCATCGAATGAATTCACTTTCTTGGCAATGATGGAGGTTCATCCGCAGTCCTTCTCCCTATGAAGTCAGACATGGGATCGGTGTTCTTACACCTAAAGTAAAATTTTTAATTTTGGAGCCGTTCAAAATAGACAGGAAAAGCGTTCGATCATCACACCCCTGCAGTGGCGGTTCGGGGGCGGCCATGGGCCAGCATGGTGTCGAGTCGGTGCTCCAAATCCATCAGCGCATCACCGAGCTTCTTTTGATATTCCTGCACTTCATTATCCGTCAAACGATGAGGAATCTGCATGGGTGTTCCATAGAGCACGAGAATTTCAGTAAAAGGTTTGGGAAATCGGAATTGATCCCAACTCTTGTGCAGGATCCAGGTCCGACGGCCCCGACTCGCGGTCGGCAGAATGGGAACTCCTGTTCGTGAAGCCAGGGCAATGACGCCACCTTTGACTTCATGCCTGGGCCCGCGTGGTCCATCCACCGTGATGCCGACTTCATAACCTTCCTTGGTCAGCTTAATGAGTTGCCGCAATGCTTCCAGACCCCCGCGCGATGACGAACCACGAGCGGAATGAATCCCGAATTTTTTCGCAACAAAGGCGATCACCTCACCATCAAACGAACGACTCACCAGAATCGCCAGACGGCGCCAGGTATGAGCCATGACCGTGGGCAGTGCATTCTGGTGCCAGCAGGCATAGGCGACGATGTGCCGTTCGGTGAGCAAGGTGGTCTGCTCGCGCAGCTCAGGATTCAAGCGGCGATAACGATAACTGAGCTGGAACAGTCCCACGAGACCATAGGCCAGCCAGCAGATAAATTTTTGTTTGCGAGTGAAAGCCATGGCCATCCCCCCTGGGAGTCGCAACCGACAAAACCCCCTTTCTACCCTGCCCCAGCCCTGGGAGCAAGCGAGGTTTTACCCCTGCCAACGATTTGAAATAATTAACGAATAAAAATTTTCTTAAGGTCCTGCCCTAAACTACCGATCGTATACCCCTAGGTGGTTCCTTTTTAGAGGTGGAACATGCTTCGGATGACTCATGCATTGCTTTGTACCAGTCTGGTTTTAGGAATCGTAGGGTGTCGAGCGTCCTTCCAGGATATCCAAAAGCAGGGGCTGCTCTCCAGCGGTGATGACCTGGGAGCCAAAGGCGACGATAGCGTGAAGGCCAATCCTGATTATCCGACTCTTGAAAATACCAAAGAGTTGCCGCCCGAGGATAGTGAATCCTATGGATGCAACGGAACTGTGGTCATTCGGGAAAAGGGCAAGGATAAAAACCTTGACGGCATCCTGCAACCCACTGAAGTGACAGAAATAAAAACAGAATGTAGACCAAAAACGCCGACCACTCCCGGTGGCAAGGACCCAACCACACCAGGTGGCAAGGATCCTACGACCCCGCCTTCCCAGTGTCCGAACCAGAGCAAGGATCCAAACGGCAAGTGTCCGAACTACCCGGACGACCCGGATCAGAACGATCCTGACCAGAATGATCCCAGCCAGTCCGGAAAAAAGTAAGGGATTTCACGCAAATCACTCAAATTTTGTATAATCAGAGGTGGTCCATGACCACCTCTGTTTATTTTCAGAGTGTAGCCTCAGTCACAAGGAGGTGAGAGGTGAAGGCTTTCCGCCTTATTTTAGGTTTTTGCCTGAGCGCGCCGGCGTCCTTGGGTTTTGCCAACATCACAGGAAGTGACCTGCAAAATTTCAACGCCACGACCAACGGCCTTGATTTCGTGACGGTTCAATCTTCCGAAACGCTTGGCAAGGGTATCTTCAATCTAGGCCTCTTCTCCAACTACGCGGTGAACACTCTGCCGCGTTATGAAGCTGAGGACGGCCGTGATACCGACATCAACGATTCCATCGTCGCGGCGGATGTGAACTTCGGGATGGGTTTGACCAGCTTTTGGGATATCGGGATCAGTATTCCATCGGTCATCTATCAGGATGTGAACTTCGACGGGGACCGCGGGCAGTTCGATAAGAACGGCGTGACGGAGATCCGGGCCAACAGCAAATGGCGCCTTTGGGGCGATCGTGAAGGCGGAATCGCCTTTATCTTCGGCACCAACGTCAACGTTACCGAAAACAATCCCTATGTCGGGGCCGGTGGCAAACCCACTTTGAACTTTGAATTTGCCTTCGATACCACCTTTAACAAGATCGCGGTCGGTGCCAACGTTGGCTATCGAAAGCGTTCGCCTGGGGAGCGGGTCGAGGGGTTTCCCATCGAACCCCTGGAAGATCAGTATATCGGCTCGTTGGCCGCGAGCTATCTCTTCACGTCTCTCGATACCAAATTGATTTTTGAATTCTATGCCGGCATGCCGACCAAGAAAACGGAAACCGTGAAAAACCGTACGGCCTCCGCAGCCGAAATGCTCCTGGGTATTAAGCATGACCTGACCGATGCGCTGGCCTTCCATGCTGGTGCTGGGACGGAAGCCGGCAACGGCACAGCGTCCGCGGACTGGCGTGTTTACACCGGTATTAACTATGTGTTTGGCGGTGAAAACGAGAAGCCGGCTCCGCTGATCGCTGCGGCGCCCAAACCGAAAAAGCCCGGTCCACCCACACCGATGATACCCAAGTTTGTGGAAACCCCAGAGCCAGGCCCAGCGGAACCCGCCGGTGAAGGTGATGAAGTGTTTGTCTTGCGGGGTATCAACTTCGTCTTCGATTCCGCCAGCCGCGTGCTGCCGGGAACCCGGGAAATCCTGACCAACCTTGGTCAGCACCTGAAAAAGAATACGGTGGAAAAGGTGATCATCGAAGGGCATACCGATTCGGTGGGTCAGGAAAAATATAACCACGACCTGGGTCTGCAAAGGGCCAAGGTGATTCGTGAGTATATCCTGCGCAGCGAGAAAATTGAGCCGCATGTGATCGAAGCGCGATCGTACGGGGAAACGAGGCCGGTGGCTGATAACGGCAACTACCAAGGCCGGCAGTTGAACCGACGGGTGGTGTTCCGGATTATCTACAAGAAATAAATAAAAAAGCCTGCCGCATCCGGCAGGTTTTTTTTTCGTTATCGATGACCAGTCTGTTAAAGACCCTGAATTTCCACACGACGATTCTGGGCATGCTCTTCTTCGGTTTCACCTGATTGGGCCAACTGCGGTGAACCCAAGCTCATCTGACTCGATTTCACACCCATTTTCGCCAGAGCCGTTCGCACGGCCTTCGCACGCTTGATGGCGAGACGGCGGTTGAAAGCGGCGCTGCCACGAATATCGCAATGTCCTGTCAAAGTCACTTTAAGGGAACGATCGGCTTTGAGTTTCGAGGCAATATCCTTGAGCTGCTCTCGATACTCACGGGTCACGCGCGCACTGCTTTTCGCAAAGTGAACGGCTGTATTCGATGTCTGACCCAGACCGGCATCCATACTCATATCAGCAGCCGGAGCTTCAGGAGCCACCGGCGTATCGGTCATGGCTGGGGCTTCAGGCGCCGCCGTATTGTCGACAGGATCGACAGCTGTCGCCTTTGCAGCGTCACCATTCAACTGAACTTCATTCGGATCGGTAAAATCAGAGCCGCTGGCTTCCGCCAGAGCCTTCTCTTTTTCAAGGTCAGCCTCGGTTTTTTCGGCATTGGCAGGGGCTTCGGCAGGAGCTTCGTCGCCAACCGGCTGGATGCTTTCCTCGGTGGTGGTTTCCTGTGATGAACAGGCCACTTGCAGGATGAAGAGAGTGGATACAATTAGGGCAGCAATGGGACGGATTCGCATGAGCATGGAAGTCTCCTGTTTCAGGTCAGTTACAGTATTTACAGCCACAATAGGATGCACACGATAGGTACTGCTTTATTGGCAGTGCCAATAAGGTTTGCAAAACCTAGTCCAATTGGACTTAGATGTCAATATAGCATTTTGCGAAATTCGCCTGTTTCCAATACTTGAGAAAACGGATCTTTATTTAGTAATAACAATGGATTGCAAGAAAAAATTCAAGCTCTCTAAAAAAGTCTCGGGTTGCGAAACTGCGCGCGCCGAAAAGATTGGAAAGGGAAACAGCTTGCTTTGCTTCCATCACTCAGGAGTTCGCTTAATGCGTAAGCCTTTGATATCTCTTAGTCTTTTGATCATGGCCCTCCAGGCCTGCTCGGGTAAGCCTGCGGGATTTCAAGGCGACACGGCATCCGTGTCTGGTGCGACAGAGAGCGGCGACGCCGCGGGTCGGAATTTCGGCAATCGCGATGCGGAAAGCGATGATGCGACAGCTGCCATGCCCGGATCCATCGACGGCAATGAAGAACTTATAGAGACCGACAGCGTTGCGATGGATGACAGCATTATTTATGAAGGTGTGGATGCCACCATTTCTGTTCCGGCTGCGAACACAGCAGCCTCGGCTGATAACACAGCTTCGACTGAAAACACGGGCAATACGTCAAGCGGAAGTTCAGGTGGCAGTCCCACAACTCCCGAGACCAGTGGATCGACCGGTAACACCGCCGCAACGGGTGGAAGTCCAACACTACCAGCTTCGGGTGGAACGACTACACCCACAACGCCGACTCCTGCGCCGTTGACCCTCACCATTACTGTGCCTTCGACGTCGCTGCGTGCAGGCAGTTCTCCTATGCAAGCCACCGCGAAAGTCACGGGGCAAACCGCAGCGGCGAATGTCCTGTGGTCAGTGAAATCCAGTGGGGCGCAAAGTGCAGGCACCATCGATGAAACAGGGCTCTATACCGCGCCTGCAGCAGGTGGCGGCTATGACATCATAATCTCAGCGGTGTTGGTTGATGATCCTGGGGTCACCGCCAGCGTTACGATTAAAATTGTGGCTGCCGAACAGATTTTCGTGGGTTGCCAGCAGGGCTCCGAATTCTTCCCGATCACAGCGGATGTTTATCAGCTGCCTGTGAATACCACGAGATTGCCTGATTTCAGCGCCATTGGTTCCAAGCTGACGACCGTCTGCATGGATCAGTACAATGTCGCGGCGCGCGATTGGTCGACTGGCTTTCCAGGTGTATCAGGACTGTTCGAATGGTTTGCCCTGCGGACGACGACCACATTGGTCGCTGCCACCGAAGGCACCTATAGCTTTAAACTGAATTCCGACGATGGAGCTAAACTTTATATCGATGGCCGTCTGGTGATCGATAATGATGGCCAGCACGCTCCGACAGCCAAGGAAGCAACCGTGACTTTGACTGCTGGCGAACATACCCTGTCGATCGATTATTTCCAGGGTCCGCGTTATCAGATTGCTCTTGAGCTCTACTGGAAGACGCCCGGAGCGTCATCCTATATCTATGTACCTAAGGCTTCATTCAAGTAGTCGAGTGTTTTTGAAAACCTCAGGAGCCGGCTGCAATCTGCAGCCGGCTTTTTTCACGTGTATCAGTCAGGAAAATTCGCTTTTTTACGACCCATCGCCGCTTCCACAGCCAGCCTGAGATCATGGGAAAGGAGCATCCCGGCAT
Organism: Oligoflexus sp.; assembly: GCF_035638955.1. Lineage (GTDB taxonomy): Bacteria > Bdellovibrionota_B > Oligoflexia > Oligoflexales > Oligoflexaceae > Oligoflexus. The sequence continues at coordinate 69,787 of NZ_DASQYZ010000019.1, forward strand.
TCCAGGTGGCGACATGTTCAAGGCCTTCAGCCACAGTATGATCACGACTATAATTCAAAACCTGCTTGGTACCGCGGACTGCCAAAGGCGATTTTTCGGCAATCTGCGCGGCCTGCCCACGAGCCAATTCCAAAAGGCTGGCGGCATCCGCTGTGACTTCATTGATCAGGCCGGCCCGTTGGGCTTCGTCGGCCTGAAAGACCTTGCCGGTCAGAGCCCATTCGCGAGCTCGACCTTCACCCACAATCTTCGGCAAGCGTTGCAAAGTGCCAATATCAGCCACAATGCCAAGGTCAACTTCCTTCACGGAAAACGTAGCATCCGCCGAGGCATGGCGAATATCACAGGCGGTCACCAGATCAATACCACCTCCATAGCAAACACCTTGTATCGCTGCAATGACAGGCTTGCGACAGGTTTCAAGCATCGTAAAGCTTTTCTGCAGAGCACGAATGGTCGCCAGCAATTGTTCCTGACGCCGACCATCCGGTAGGCTTCCCATGCGTTGCCCGATGCTGTGCACAAATTCAAAGTCGATGCCGCTGCAAAAGCGGCTGCCTTCACTGCGTAGAATCACGGCACGCACGTCGGGTGTTTCATCCGCCCATCGAAAGGCTGCTTCCACTTCAAACCACATTTTTTCATGGAGCGCGTTCGCCTTGTCCGGACGATTCAGGCTGACTTCGGCTACTTTATTCTGGTGCGTGATCTTCAGGAACTCAAAATCAGGCATGGAAAATCCTCGCGACTCGTGGTGATATGCTAGGGGAGTCCCCCTTCAATACATGAATCAGGAAATCTTATGTGCATTATCTGTCTGGAATTCAATAAAAAGAAAGATCTGGAAGATGCCCGCCTCATGGTCGAGGCGGCACGACGGGAAGTTAGTAGTATTCCCGAGGACCATTTGAAAAAAGTGGAGGAGGAGCTGAAAAAGCGCCAGCCGAATCAGAAAGAGCCTCTTAAGGTCTAAGCTGCGAGGTATAGCAGAACACCAATATAATGGCAGGCGGAACCACCCAGAACAAACAGGTGCCAGATTGCATGACTGAAGGGTAGGCTACGCCATAGGTAAAATATGGTGCCCACACTGTAGCTTAAACCGCCAGCGACCAGCCAGGTGAGCTCACCCTCAGGGAGGGTCCTCAAAAAGTCGAAATGAAAAACCACGACCCAGCCCATCAGTAAATACATAAGAGTTGAGACGAAACGGAAGCGACCCACCAGAAAAAATTTCGCCACAATGCCTACCACCGCCATGATCCAGACCGTCACGGCCAGAACCACGCCTTGACCATCACGTCCAATCAAACAGTACGGTGTGTAAGTGCCGGCTATCAAGAGAAAGATCGCAGCATGATCGCAGTATTTGAACCAGCGCTTGCGTTCGGGCGATGTCGCAGCGTGATAAAGCGTCGAGGCCAGATAAAGTGCCACGAGTGATAAACCAAACACTGACAGTATAAGGGCCTTGCTCATCGTCATGGGCTGTGGATGCCAGGTAAAGAGTAGGATAAATCCCACAAGGCTCATTAAAAGACCGAGGGCATGGCTGATTGTATTCCAGCTTTCCTCAGTTGGTGAGATCAATCGCGCTGATTTTAAGGATGACACGGTGCAAGCTCCAACTGTGCTGAATTTGCGGATTATGCCGCATTCCAATCCATTGTAGGGCTTCTGCAAGCGGAGTGTTGTCATAGTTTGGTCATGATGGGAGCCGGCTCGCCCCTTCCCTGATAGTTGCGTCCTGGACTTCGTGAATTGACGCAACTCCGATCAAGATGAAACTTAGGGTTGGGTCGATGGGCGCGAATAAGCCATTTCGAAGTTCGGTACGATCCTTGCTCAAGAGAAAGCAAATTGAGCTGAACCTGCTAAGACATTTTGGAGAAGATCATGAAATCGAGCATACTATTCCTCGGCCTCGGCTTGAGTCTTGCGACTGCCAACGCACAAGAGCAAAATCCCATTGAGGTCCCAGCCGAAATTGAGAAAATTTTCATCCCCCAGGGCTTCGACGATAACGATAACGTCGAAGTTGTCCTCCATGGGAAATTTCCGAACACCTGTTATCAGGTCGGCAACACGGAAGCCAAAGTCGATCCGCAGGCTCGCACCGTAACGGTTTCGGCAACCAGTTACAAATATCCTGGCGCCTTTTGCATCCAAAGCGTCACCCCTTTCCTGCAGACGGTGAAACTCGGGATGATTCCTGAGGGGAACTATCAGGTTGTCTATTCGAAAAACCAACAGGTGCGCAACAGTCTGGAGGTGTCACGTCGCAAAACCGAGTCGCCTGATGATTACCTTTACGCGACTGTGGAAAATGCCTCGATCGACGTCAATTTTGAAAGTGGCAAGCAAGCGCTTAAAATCCAGGGCCACTTCCCCTACTTCTTTTTGGGCTGCATGGTGCTCAAAGAGGTCAGGGTGCTGAAAAATCCAACCGATGTCCTGGTGGTCCAGCCCATTGCGGAAGTCGTGACTGACGAGGCCGTGTGTGCCACCCAACCGGACGATCGTTCGTTTGAATACACCAGCGGTTTAGCCGAACCTTTCCAAGGCGAAGGTCTGCTGCACGTTCGGACGCTGCATGGCAACTCTTTGAATCGTTATATTGAAATCAAGTAAGGAATCGCCAGGGAGGCCCACCCGGTCCTCCCTCTTCGAAGTGGGAAATCCCACTTCGCGTTGTGAGTTTCCCCGCACACTCTTCCCTATTTTTTCCTAACCCATTAATATTATAGAAAAAACCTGCATGGGCAGGCGCTGGTATATTTCTTGTTAAAGGAGTCATGTGAAGAGGAGCACACAGCACGATGTCCAAAACCAAATTGCCTCGCAATGCCCTGACTGGCACTCGCGTATATGTCGTTGATGATGAAGAAATGCTCGCGTGGAGCATTGAAACGGAATTGAAGTCCAACGGCGCGGACGTGATGTCCTGCAATTCCTTGCGCACAGCGCTGGAAAATTTCCAGAGCTTCAATCCGGACCTGGCGATCTGTGATTTGCGCCTGCCGGATGGCAGTGGCATGGAACTCCTCAAGAAATGGCGGGTGGAAAAACCCGATATGCCCATCATCCTGATCACGGCCCATGGTGCGGTGGAATCCGCAGTCGACGCGCTGCGCTTTGGAGCGTTTGATTACCTGCAAAAGCCCTTTGATCTGAAAGCTCTGATGGCCGCCGCCAACCGTGGTGCCGAACTTTCCTCGCTCCGACAGAAGGTGAGTCAGCTCACGGGCCATGAAGTGGCGCGCGAACCCGTTCGCATGATCGGTGAATCGGCCGCCATGCAACGCATTCGCAGCCAGCTTGAACGCGTGGCCAAATCCCGCTCCAGCACTGTGCTCATTTTAGGTGAGAGCGGCACGGGTAAGGAACTGGCGGCTCGGGCCATCCATGATTGGTCGGAACGAGTCAGCAGTCCATTTGTAGAAATCAATTGCGCCAGTATCCCTGAAAACCTTTTGGAAAGTGAACTCTTTGGCTATGAGAAGGGCGCGTTTACCGATGCGCGGGATCGTAAGCTTGGACTCTTTGAGTTGGCACAAAACGGCACTATTTTTCTCGATGAGATTGGTGAAATGCCGCTGAAGCTTCAAACGAAGCTCTTGCGCGCGCTCGAATATCGCCGTTTCAAACGACTGGGTGGCACCAAGGATATCAGTTTTTCGGCGCGCATCGTCGCAGCGACCAACCGCAATCTTTTGGAAGAGATTCAGAATAAAAACTTTCGCAGCGATTTTTACTATCGACTTTCCGCTTTGCCCGTATCCCTGCCGCCGCTGCGCGAACGGATGGAAGACCTGGACAGTCTCACCGACTTTTTTGTCGAGCGCGTGGCCTCCGAACTGGGCTGCGAAGCCCCCCGCATCACGGCGGCGGCCCGCGAAAAACTACGCTCGCATAACTGGCCCGGCAACATGCGCGAACTGAAAAATGTTCTGGAGCGCGCCCTCGTGTTTCACGGCACACCGCAGTTGGATTCATATCAGGTGGAACTGGATCCAGCCTTTGAACCCATGCCGGCTTTCTCCCCATCTCCTGGATCCATGGCTCATAACGGCACGCAAATCCGTTCGAACGGTTCCCTCCAGCATCCGCTGATTCTGCCGGAAAAAGGCATCAATTTGGAGGATCTGGAGCGTGACCTTCTTCTGCAGGCCATGGAGCAAACGCATAATAATCAGACCAAGGCTGCTGATCTTCTGGGGATCTCGCGCCACACTTTTCGCTATCGTCTGGAAAAGCATGGCATCATTAAACCCTGACGACCGCATTAAAGGGTTCGCGCGATCGTCATGATGCCAGCCAAAGCCAAAAGACTCCGACCGATCATCATGAACAGTCGGGTCGGGAACACGCGCCCCATGACGGCAGGCATGTAGGCTGTTGCGAGCATGACAGGCAGCGTCCCTAGAAAAAAAGCCAGCATGGACAGTCCGCCAGCCCAGGGACTGCCGCTCCCTGCACTGGCCAAAAGCAAGGGATGCAGTGTCATGCAAGGCATCAACACAGTGACAACGCCCAGAAGAAAAGCCTGCGCGTATTCGGATTGATGAGGAAGAAATTTTCTGAGACGGGGCATCCAGATCGACGAAAAATTTGGCATCAAACGGGAAAAGGTCAGGAAGGGAAGAACCGCCCAGGCGATCAACCCGACGCCGGCAAGTCGAGTCAAGATCTGACCCCATGCCAGTGACTGTTGCGCAATCCCGGAAGCGAATGCCCCGATGATCACGCCGGCGGTCACATACGAGAGAAGGCGTCCCAGGTTATACAGCAAACTTGCTGTCCACGAAGGACGGTCGCGACGCGCAAGGATGGAGCAGGCCAGGGGGCCACACATCCCGGCACAGTGCCACGATACGAGGAAGCTATAGGAAAAGATCGCGGCAAAGCCCACAAGCTGCAGCGGATCAACGGTATGCAACGCATCCATCATGTGGTGATGATCATGGACCAGATGTTCCAAACTCATACGATGACTCCTGTGAACTCGAAAGTAGCAGGGCAGAACCTATGCCGTCACTGTCAAAGCAAACTCGATAGCCAGCTGGCGGATGAATTCTGCTGCCACGGCTGCCGCTCGGCGTTCGAATTGATCGAGAGTTTTGAGTTAAAACGCTTTTATGAAATTGTACAGGAAAACCGTGACAGTTTAAGGCCTGCTGGTCCGCAGACACAGGATTATCGCCTGTTCGATGCGGCCGAGTTCCAGGCAGGCTTTGTGGAAACCACTTCGTCCGGAGGGCAGACGGCACATTTTTATTTGGAGAATATGAGCTGCTATGCCTGTGTGTGGGTATGCGAACAGGTGACGAAACAGATCGATCCTGAGGCAAGTCTGGCCATCAACCTGTCGAGCGGCGAAGCGACGCTCGATTTCAGCTCGTCCAAGGTGGCCCTTTCCGAATTTCTATCGCGTTTCGAAACCCTGGGTTTTCCCGTCAGCCCCAACAGCGAATTTCAGCAGAATGAAAAGCAGGAAATGGCTCGTATTGGGGTGGCCCTTTTTTGTGTGACCAATATCATGATGCTGGCCTTTCCCGAATATCTTGGTGCCGAGTCGCTGGAAGACCGGTTTCGTGATCTGTTTCGCTGGATTTCAACTGGTCTGGCCGGACTGAGCGTTTTCTATGCGGGTTGGCCCTTTATCCAAGGGGCAGTGGCCAGTCTGCGACGCGGTCAGCTCCATCTCGACCTGCCCATTGGTCTGGCTCTGGTGGTCTGCTTTTTCTATAGCCTGCTTCATACCTGGCAGGGGCACCCACACGTTTACTATGATTCCACGGCTGCGGTGGTGGCGTTGCTGCTGATAGGCCGCTGGGCTCAAGGCCGGGCGCTGCGCCGCATCATGCGTGAGAAGTCCAAATACTTTGCTAGCGAAGCCCGCTTCGTGCGTCTGCAACACGGCAATGGCGACGAAGAGATCACGCACCTTGCGTCTATTGAATGCGGGCAGACCCTCAGAATATTGGCTGGTGAAGTGATCCCTCTGCGTGCGGAACTCGTCAGTCCGTGTGCTGAAATCAATCGAAGCCTGCTGACGGGAGAAGCCGATTGGCTGGCTCTGCATCACGGTGATTCCATCGATGCCGGTTCGATGAACGGTGGGCAGCCCATCCTCATTCGCAGTTTGGAGCGAGGGATGCAAAGTTTCCTGCTGCGTCTGCAAAATGCGGCGCAAATCCTTTATCAGCAAAAAGGTGGCTTCGCCGCACTGTCTGAAAAAATGGCCAAGGCGTTTGTGATTTTTGTTCTGATCATGGCCTTTGGATCGTTAGCCTGGCACTGGCAGGCTTCGACCGAGCGCGCTATCACGCGTTTTGCAACGGTTCTGCTCATTGCCTGCCCTTGCATCTTCGGGTTTGGCGCGCCTATGGTTTTGTCCCGCGCCTTGCTTCTGGGACTGCAGCGCGGAGTTTTGTTTCGAAGTCAAAATGCGCTGGAGCGATTGGCATTGGTTCGCGACTTCTTCTTTGACAAAACAGGAACCCTAACCGAAGATGACAGTCAAGTCACCAACGCTGTCTGGGATGAGATCGCACTCCAAAACCTCACGCTCCAAAAGGACGAGGTGTTGAGTCTCTTGCGCAAGCTTCCGGACTTATCCCACCACCATAGCCTCTTGGCTTTGGCTGCATTCGCTGGACGGGGGTCGGACCACGCCGTAGGCATCAAGGCTGTTCGTGAAGTTTTTGGTCAAGGCATCTCCCTGGTTTGGCGCGATCTGGATGTGCGTATCGGTCGGTTTGGTTTCTGTTTTCAGGAACCGCCCGCCCATGCAGATGATTTGGAATATTCCTATGTGAGTCTCAATCAAGCCAATGTTCTGCGCTTTAAGCTTCAGGACCAGCTGCGTGCCGATGCCCGCACGGCTGTGCGGGACCTGCTGGGTTCCAGGAAGAATGTTTATATGCTCACGGGAGATTCCATGGAGAGGGCTCTTTCGGTAGGCGAAGAGCTGGGGCTGCAGGCCCATCATATTATAGCCCGTCTGAGTCCGAACGAAAAACCTGGCCAAATCGAAAGGAAATCTCAAAATGCCATGGTCGGCAATGGGATCAACGATACACTGGCCATGGCCCAGGTGGAAATTGGCATCGCTGTTGCGAATGCTACAGAGTCACTGCGCGAAAAAGCAGATATTGCGTTGCTTGCTCCAGGACTGGATCCTTTGATGCGAGCCATCGCATTGTCTGGAGCCACAAGACGCGCATTACAAAGGTGTTTTGGGTTTGCGCTCCTTTTTAATCTCATCGGAATGAGCCTTGCTATAAGTGGTTGGGTCACCCCGGTTCTGGGTGCGATCCTGATGCCCATCAGTTCCTTTACCATCTTCGCCATCGCCCGCCGCTGGCATTAGGAGCCCGCTGTGGAAGTCCTCTATGTGCTGATCACGCTGAGCTTTGCCATGGCCGGTACGGGACTGCTGGCCTTTCTTTGGGCCAATGCATCAGGACAGTTTCGGGACCTTAAATCGCCCGCTGAAAAAATTCTTTTTGATGAGCAGGACAACCATCGATCCTGATCATCATTTCTTTCCCGTTCGTAACGAGAGGAGTTTGCTTTGGTTCAGTCCAAGAGGGAAGTGGTAACATACGACGATCGGATTGCTGCCTGGTTTCTGGCGGCCACGCTTATCTGGGGCATCATCGGCATGCTTGTGGGCGTGTGGGCGGCCCTTGAATTAGCCTTCTGGCCGGCCAATGGCGGAATTTCCTATCTCACCTTCGGCAGGATTCGCCCGATTCATACCGATGCCATGATTTTCGCGTTCGCGGGCAATGCCTTCTTTTCGGGGATGTACTATTCCCTACAACGACTCTGCAAAGCACGGCTTTGGTCGGATACATTATCGCGTATTCATTTTTGGGGCTGGCAGTTTATTATCCTGGCATCGGCGGTGACACTTGCCATGGGCTTTACCCAGGGCAAAGAATACGCGGAAATGGAATGGCCGATCGATATTCTGATCGCTGTGATCTGGATTCTCATGACCGTTAACGTGTTTGGTACATTGGCTGTTCGTCGTGTCAAGCACCTGTATGTCGCCATCTGGTTTTATATTGCTTCGATCCTGACCATTGCCCTTCTGCATGTGGTCAACGCTCTGTCGGTGCCCGTCTCGTTTATGAAAAGCTATTCGATTTATGCTGGTGTTCAGGATGCACTGGTCCAGTGGTGGTATGGACACAATGCGGTGGGCTTTCTTCTGACGACCCCTTTTCTGGGTCTTATGTATTATTTTATACCCAAGTCGGTCAACAAACCGGTTTACTCCTATCGCCTGTCCATCCTGCACTTTTGGTCGCTGATCTTTATCTATATTTGGGCCGGGCCCCACCATCTGCTTTACACCGCTCTTCCGGAATGGGCTCAATCACTGGGGATGGTTTTCAGTATCATGCTCATCGCTCCAAGCTGGGGTGGAATGATCAACGGACTGCTGACCATGCGTGGGGCGTGGGGGCGCGTGCGTGACGAACCCATCCTGAAATTTTTCGTCCTGGCCCTGACGTTTTATGGGATGGCGACGCTTGAAGGTCCCCTGCTGTCCATTAAATCGGTCAACCTTCTGTCTCATTACACGGACTGGACCATTGCGCACGTGCATGCCGGAGCTTTGGGCTGGGTTGGTGGTTTTGTCTTTGCGATGGCCTACTATATGGTTCCTAAGATTTGGGGCAAGCCTCTTTACAGCACGGCGCTGGCCAACCAGCACTTCTGGATTGCCACGATCGGTATCCTGCTTTACATCACATCGATGTATGCTGCAGGTATTACACAGGGTTTGATGTGGTTCGCCACCAATGAAGATGGACTCCTGAAGTACCCTCAGTTTCTGGAAACCGTGCTGGCCTTGAAGCCTCTTTACTGGACCCGCATGGTCGGTGGTTCCCTGTTCCTGTTCGGAGCTTTTATTTGTGCCTATAACCTGTGGAAAACCGCTCGATCCGGAACACTGACCGATGAAACCGCAGAAATCATCAGTGAGCGTCACGGCGAGGCTAAAACTGTTCATGAGAAAATGGAAGGTCACGTGGTGGCCCTCTCGGTCGCAGCTTTCCTCGTGGTGACGATTGGCGGCATCATTGAATTCGTGCCAGCCTTTATGATGGAAATCAAAGCACCGATGGTGACGGCCAAACCCTACACGCCTCTCGAGTTGCAGGGTCGTGATATCTACGTTCGCGAAGGTTGTTACAACTGTCATAGTCAGCAGATCCGGACTTATGCAAAAGAGGAGATGCGTTACGGTCCCGCTTCGCAAGCTTATGAATTCGTCTACGACTATCCCTTCCAATGGGGCAGCAAGCGAACTGGACCCGATCTGCAGCGACTCGGCGGCAAGTATCCTGATCTCTGGCACTTCCGTCATATGCTCGATCCACGCAGTACGTCTCCGGGCTCGATCATGCCTGCCTATCCATGGCTTTATGATACGAACGTGAACGTCGATGAACTCGCTCCCAAATTGAATGCCATGAAAACCTTAGGCGTTCCTTACGATGCCGGGGTGATGCGTGATCCCGTGGCTGCTTATCAGCAGCAGGCTCAGAGCATCAGCGACAACCTGGCCAAGGACGGTGTCAAGGTGCAGCCGGAAGCTGAAATCGTGGCGATGATCGCCTATATGCAAAAACTTGGTCGCGATTATAACAAGGACGCAAAGGAGGCCAGCCGATGAATACCAATTTGATCAAGGCAGTTCTGGCTGAATCCAACGTGATCTGGTTCCAGATCGGAGCGTTTCTGGCCTTCATCCTCTTTTTTGTGGCGACTGTGCTTTGGGTCTATTGGCCAGGCTCGAAAGCCTATTACGATAAGGTTGCTGTGGATTTGTTGAAGGGAGACTCACAAGGATGAGCGAGAAGAAGATCAGAGATGTCGTACGCCCGAATGTGGTCGATGGAATCGAAGAGTATGATAATCCTCTGCCTCCCTGGTGGGTTTGGCTTTTCAATCTTTCCATCGTCTTCGCTTTTGTCTATTTGATTTGGTATCACGTCCTGGATAAGCCAGGACTTGATGAAGAGCTGGCTCTGGATCGTCAGGAGTTGGCTCAGAAGGCTTCGTTGCAAAAATCAGCAATGATGAGCGGGGACGGTCTGGACACGATCGTCAAGGATCCCAAGCGTGTGGAAGAGGGCCAAGGCATTTATGTTGCGAATTGCGCCCCCTGTCACGGGCCTTCGGGAGAAGGTACTGTTGGCCCTAACCTCACGGATAAATTTTGGATTCATGGCGGCACGCCCGATCAGGTTCTGTCCACCATCACCGACGGCGTTCCAGCCAAGGGTATGATTGCGTGGGGTCCTATTCTGGGGCCGCAGAAAATCGAATCCGTGCTGGCCTATGTGCTGAGCCTGAAGGATAGCAATCCGCCAAACGCCAAGGCTCCCGAAGGTGACGCCTACTAGGAAGGAAGTCGTATGTCTGAGCAAGATAGTCTGCGGGCCCCCACCGTTGACGCCAGTGGCAAACGTCGCTGGATTTACCCGGATCGGCGTGCTGGTCGTTTGAGCCGTATTCGGGGCAAGCTCGCTATCCTGCTCATGGCCGTTTACATTCTCGTTCCCTTTTCTACGTTTCGGGACTTGCCGCTGTTCCGCTTTGATGTGCAGCAAGGCATTATCTATGCGGTCGGGCAAACCTTTCGTTTCTCTGATGGCTTTTATCTTGTTTTCGTTTTTCTCGCCGGATCCCTGGCGCTGGGATTTGTGACCAGCGTCTGGGGCCGCATCTGGTGTGGTTATGCCTGCCCCCAGACTGTATTCGTGGAATGGATTATCCGACCCATTGAAGAATGGATCGAAGGTCCAGCTTTGCAAAGAAAGCGCCGCGATGCTGGTCCCAAAAATCTGGATTATGGGCTGCGCAAACTCAGCAAACATATCCTGTACGCTTTGGTGATCTGGGTGATCACCAACGCCTTTCTTGGTTACTTTGTGGACCCCTGGCAGCTTGTTTCATGGTTCACAGGTCGCCCGGGGGCGCATCCCTTTGCCTTTGGTTTCATGCTTTTTACGTTCAGTATGCTTTATTTTGATCTGGTCTGGTTTCGTGAGCAGTTTTGCTCGTTCGTTTGCCCTTATGCCCGCTTTCAATCGGTGATGATCAGTCAGGCGACCCCCACCATCGCCTATGATGTGACGCGAGGCGAGCCGCGCGGCAAGCACAAGGATGGGGATTGCATCGACTGTGGCCTTTGTGTGCGGGTTTGCCCGACGGGGATCGATATTCGCAATGGCTTGCAACTCGAATGTATCCAATGCGGCCGTTGCGCCGACGCCTGCGATACAGTCATGTCCAATATCAAAAGACCCAAAGGATTGATTCGAACGGCATCCGAGGTGGCTTTGGCCGGACATAAGCCACGTCGCTTCCGATTTCGGCCGGCGCTCTATTTAGCTTTGCTCGTGATCAATCTGGGGATCATGGTGGCGTCTCTCGGCATTCGATCGGATGTTCAGGTGACCGTTCTACGCCAGCCGAGCACAACGTTTTCCATGGTAGGCCAAGGTCATTTCGGGAATTACTTCAGCATGCGTGTTGTCAATCAAAGTCGTCTTTCCCAACCTTTGACCGTGCAAACCGATCCTGACGTTCGGGTCATCTTTTCCCTCTGCGATCGCAGCCTGGCACCGGATGCCGAAGAGAAGGGGAGCCTGGTCCTGATCGTCCCGCTTCATTATAAACAATCTGAAGTGACGTTGACCTTTGGCGACACCAGGATCACCTTACCTCTCCTTAAGCCGGGCAGAAATTCCTAGCCTCGACCCGGTCGAGCTCTTCGCTTATCGAACGCCAATAAATCTGTAAACTAAGTTTGCCAGTTGGACTGTCGCTGTCTTGAAAAAGTGTCACTTTCTGGAAGAGCTTGGATGCAAGCCCTTGGCGCTGATGGATGCCGCCTCCAGGCAGCATGGGAGGGTCTGGTCCGATGCTGTCTCGGGCCTTCCTCTTTGCCCTCGGCCTTGCCAGGTTTCCGCTACTTGTATTCCCCTATTGTCGGAATCCCAGGGGGCTGCTAGTTAAGTTGGGTGGAACTTGGGAGAACACGTATGCGATTTGTTGGAAGGATCTTCGGTCTTACATTTGCGGTGGCCACCGTTTTTCTGGCCTTGCATTATTTTAATTGGAGGCGCTCGATTCAAAGTGAACGAGCTATGGGGCAGGAATTGAATGCCAAGGTCTGTGAAAGTGAACTCCAGACTTATGCGAACCGTATCGAACAAGATTACAAAGTCCATGGCCTCGATCGGGCCATGTTTCTGAATAAAGAGTACTCCCGCGATTGTCTGGATAACCCCGTCCATATTGAATTCAGTGGGGAGAGCTTTGCTGTCACCAGCGCTGGCTTTGATCGGATTGAAGGTACCAACGACGATTTTACCGCCAGTCCCCAGGCATCCCCTAACTAGACGTTTGCGCCGAACGCAAGATCGAAACTCAGCAAAGACTCCTAAGGGTTGGAAATCAAGAACAAGCCGACCCTTAGGAAACATCGAAGAATACAGCCTGAATTTTCATTCATGCTGCAGCTTGCATACACCCTTGTCCTGTCGCCGATGCTTCGCGATCATCATCCAGAGCACGATTTCATAGACAAATTTCCGAAGGCAACGATTTTGCATTATCCATGATTGGATGATGCATGCGACGTTCTTTTGGGAGGACCGAAATGCGGCAGCTGTTGATCGTATCGATGTTCAGTTTTGCTCTTCTCTCCAGTTCATGTCAGAAAAAAGACAGTGGCTCGACACCACAACCTGATCCTGCCACGAATACCGGAGCGACCATCGTGGAAGATCCGGCTCCGGTGCCCGTGGAAAACCCGGGAGTCCAGCCTTTGCCTCCCAATCCCGGCCTGCCCACACCGCCTCTGCCAACACCATCCACTCCTGACGAACCAGGAACACCGGCGCCTGTTGAGCCTGCTCCGACTCAAGGTCTTGTCAGTCTATCGATTCAAAGCCAGGGTGCGTTTATCGTCGGCTATCCCAAGAAATTAAAGGCGATCGGGCAGTACGAAGCTCCCGCTCCGACCAGGGAGGTGCCGGCTGACTGGAGTCTGGTGAGCAACGACGCCGAAGCTACACTCGAAGCGGATGGGACTCTTCTGGCAAAAAAACCCGGCAAAGTAGTTGTTAAAGCTCAGTTCGGGGATAAAAGCGCGGAAGCCGAAATGAATTTTCAATTTCCCATCCTCACGCGCAAGGAAGATCAGTTTTGGGTGTATCGTTTCAAAAACGATATTCTCTCCTTCAATACGCCCTGGGACAAGGAAGCCGGTAACGGCATCATACGATCTGGTGCCAATCTTCCCGCCTACGTCATCGGCTGCTTGAATCAGGCCAAAGAACGTTTCAATACCCTGCAAAGCCAGGACGATATCAAGGCGCGCTTTGGTCAGGTCATTGCCAGCGGCGCCACAGCAAAACTCATCTTCATGGTGAATGCGGTCCCTGTGGATGGTCGACGCAATGACCTCCGGCGTATGGATCGGGATGCCTATTTTTGGCATTGGATGCGAGAAGACCTGCGACCTTCCCTCGCCATGAGCAAATTTCAAGAGGGCGTTTGGGTTTGGGAAGTCCTGGCCAGTCCGGAAGCCTGTGAGCAGCCTGACGAAACAGAAATGAAGCGTTACCTCGATTATGTTGCCAGCCGGCTGGCTTCGGCGCGATAAGGAGTGTTGAACATGAAACATACTGTGAAACTAGCCTTGCTGTCGTCGGCTCTGCTGTCTCTTGCATGCCAGCCGACTCCTGATTCTGACGTCAAAGTTACCAGTGTCGCCCACACGCCGGTCAAGCGTCAGGCTATTGGCAACTGCTGGCTCTACGCTCACGCCACGTGGCTGGAGTCACTTCTGAAACATACCACGGGCCAGGAAATCAATGTCTCGGAAACCTATTGGACCTATTGGGACCTTTACGAAAAGATTATCAATAATGAGCCCATTCCCGAAAAGGAATTGAATGCGGGCGGCACTTGGTATCGATCGAAGTCCATCATCCAAAAATATGGCTGGGTCGAGGAAGGTCAATTTATTGCGACCGAAAGCGAAGCCGTGATGTCAGCATCGCAGGATTGCGCCGAGGCTTACATACTTCAGCAGGGTAAGGCAGGCGGTACTCTTTACGGACTCAATTCCCGCACACCGGAAAATGTGAAGGCGGAACTCAATAAAGCCTTTAGTTGCTATGGACTAAACAACGTGAATATGGATGAAGCCTGGAACCTGCGCCGCAAGGCGGAAGACACCATGCTGAAGGATGTGAAGTCGGGACAAGAGGCCACCCTTGCCGTATGGCTGAACCGTTGGCAGGAAATCAGCAGTCCCGGTTACAATGCATGGGGACCCTATGAAGGGAAAAAGCTGGGCTCGGTGGCCGAACTCGATTCCTATAAGAAGATCGAGCAGCGCATCAAGAAAGCCTTGAATGATCATCAACCGGTGGTGGTGGCCTTCTTCGTCAGTTTCAATGCGCCGGATCCAAACGGTTACTTTAATCTTAATACTCTGGCGAAATCAGGAAGCCTGGGTGATAACGGGGGCCACATGGTGGTCCTGCATGACTATACCGTCAAGGATATTCCTGAAGAGGAAGGATTTACCACACTCGGTGAAGGCGATATGGCTCCGGAATTGAAAGAGGCTGCCTTGAAGGGCAACCTGGATTATCTGGTCGCGAAAAATTCCTGGGGCTTTGATCGTACGGATCGGCCTTGGCTCAAGAACGGCTACAGCCGGATCACCTGGGATTATCTTGTGAACCGTTACTTTGATGAAGATACCAATCGGTTTCAGCCCTTCTTCCGGAGCGTGGTGCTGCCCCCCGGTTACTAACGCTGCCACGGTCGCGCTTCAGGCTCGACCGCAAAATCGACAAGCATGGCCCCGGTCACTGTTGGGATCGGGGTTCGTGTGACGGGGAAAACTTCCGTAGCCAATCGATTCAAAGCCGCCCGATAAAATTTTGCCGTCTTCAATTGAGGCTCGTCACCTTCCCGCATGATGCGCGGAACCTCCGTATGAATAGCCGGACCCGGGGTCACATGATTGATCGACCCACATTGTTTGGTTTGGCCAGCATTGAAAAACACAGTGTCCACGGGCTCAATGACGATCGTGATTCCAGCAATCCCCGCGCGCGCCAGTTCCTCGCTCAGGATCTTGCGCACCTTTTCAGCTTCGGCCGCTGAGATTCGCTCGGTGGCGACTTCCAGACTGGCTTCAAGACCAAGTTCACTCTGACCATGAATTTCAAAGTAGAGCGCCGGTTTGCTGGCCAGGCGATCCATTTGCGCCTTATAACCATCATAGACGCTCTTCGAAGTTGCCAGGGCTGCCGGGTTTGTACAGACGTCATTGGTCAGGGTGCTGGGGCGGTTCACATTATGCTGAAGACCCGAAGGAGCATTGCCACGAAAGGAATGCGCGATCATCTGACTCCAGATGGGATAGCCCGCTGGAATGGACGCTGGAAAAATACTGTGGGTGATGACATCCGTGCCTGTATCGAACCATCCATGCGGTGCAGCCAGAAGATAACGCGCCTCGGGTCTTTGAATCGTGAGAAAGGATCCTTGAGCCACGCCGTTGACGGTGAAATTTTCACAGGTCCACGGTTTTTGATAAGGATCTTTGCAGCCATAGGTATCTCCCGGAAACGGCTTGACCAGCGTAACAGCAGGAAGCTCGGCAACTGCGGGAGTCGATGCAGGTGCGGGAGTGGTATCCTGCTTGTTTCCATCTTTGGATTCTGTTGCAGAGGGAACAGCATCACCTTGTGAAGTTTGCGTGGCAGCCTGCTGCGGCGTTGCCGAGCGTTTGCGGATCGATGTTGGTTCCGCGCAGCTCCATTCGAGTACGATAAGACCTATCCACAGCACCAATTTCTTGTGTTGCATAACGTATCCTAGCAAAGGGTAAAGCCGAGGCTTGGGCTTTATTTTGCAAGGCTTGGTCCCTAAATTGTCGAATGAAATCAGTGGTATAATTGATGGTTCATGTCCAAAGCTTGAACAACACAAGCCAGACTTCGGACGCGGCAGGATTAAATTCAATCTGAAATCATGGTGTTGTCAGGCCGAGTCGACAAACAGCATGAAGAGTCGTTGAGTCATTCTTAAGAGATCGGCCTAACTTGACCGAATCCCAAACAATTTCGTCTTTCTCTAGCAAGCGGAAGTGGAATGCCACTCTGTCCAAGTCAAGAAGTGTGAGCGTGAAGGACACCGCCTCAAACGCCGTCAAATGGGTCATTGGCACGCTTATTGAAGATACGATTTCGTGATGTAAACCTCACTTTTGAGGACAGGGCAAATCAAATGCAAAACAAGATCGTAAAAAAAATATCGCCTCCTCTCTTTATCGCGCCTCTTTTCGACAGTCGCATGTTGAATGAGTTTGAAAGAAATCATCGTTCTTATGAAGAAGAAACCCGCGCTGTGGATACGATTGTCACCAAGTATCTCGCCAGCCGGATTGTTGATTTTCAGCGTAATGATGAAGCGATCACCGTGTAATCCAAGCTGGACTCAGGGCTCGAAAGCCAGATTCTCAATGGCTTTGAACAGAGCCCGAGTCACCTGACCCAATCGCGGATAGTCGACTTTTTCAGGCGTGTCTTCCCGTGTGTGATAAAACGGATAACGAAATGGTGCCGTATCGGTGATCATAAGTGCCTGATAACCCGATTGCCAGAACGACCAGTGATCCGACCAACCGACCCCCGGTAGAGCTTCCATAAAAGCCCCTTTTTCAAATGGAATGGTGCGAGCCTCTTCAAAAGCCTTGGCCACCTGGTTGAGAAGAGGAGACGAAGCGCGATTGGCCACGAGTCCAATGAAATTGCCTTTGTCTGGATAAACCAGATTTAAAGGAAATGGATATTTTTGACTCTCCTTCTCGTCTGAGAAGTAGCCCATTGTTTCCAGACTGAGCATGGCCTCAATGCGCTCACCCTTGGCCTTGGCACCCCGCGCGTAAACCAGGCTCCCCATATTTTCACCTTGGAAGTAAGGGGGCTCCTCATTCACAAAGGCCACCAAACGCAATGTTTTACGGGGCGAAAGCTGGGCAAAAGCCTCGGCCGCCGCCAGCAGGGCAGCAACGCCTGTGCCGTTGTCGTTGGCGCCGGGACAGCCTTGGACGCTATCGTAGTGCGCGCCGATCACAATAATACTCTCGGGTTGATGGGTTCCTTTCCATTCGATTTCCAGATTGGCGACGTCCCTGTCATGAACACGCATGACCAGGCGGTTGACCGGGCGACCCGAGGCCTGAAGGCGCTGACTAATATAGCGCTCGGCTTCCCGCAAAGCGTCGTAGTGTTGCAGATTGCGCTCACCAATTTTTCCTGCGATATGGGTTACATCCTGACGAAGACCGTTTTCCAAAACAGCCGATGTAGGGATCATCATGCAGCTCCTGTGTGGACAGTTTCAGTGTTCCCGTCCTGATTCAACGTGGATCGTGACCAGGAATTTCCAATCTGCCGCAAGAGGGTGATCGGACCAAGCTCGGGAAAACATGCAACTGTGCTGGTTTGTTTTTTGCAAATATTCGACAGCACGTAAGACACGACCAAGGGAGTCTCGATGAATTCTTCAGTTCCATCATCCGCCAGCTCACGTTCCCAGGCTCAGACTGAGCCGTCTACCAGGTTGCGCTGGGTGGATTGGAAAAATATTCTGAAGCGAGTGAAGGATGAGGTTGAGAACGATCGCGTCGGCTTGATTGCAGCGGCTGTAGCGTATTACGCACTGCTGGCGATTTTTCCCCTCCTGATTGCCACAGTTTCCATTTATGGTCTGTTTGCAGATCCCATCGATGTCGCGAAACAAATTCAGGCCATGTCACAGTTTGTGCCCATGGACGCCTTGACTGTTATTAATAACGAGCTCAACGCCATCGTACATAATTCCTCAAGCAAGTTGGGCTTTGGTGCGGTTGTGAGTATTCTGCTGACGCTGTGGACGGCTTCCAAGGGCACCAAGGTCCTTATGGAAGCCGTGAACATTGCCTATGGAGAAAAGGAAAAACGAGGCTTTATCCTATTCAATGGCGTGGCCCTTGTCCTGACTCTTGGCGCTGTGCTTACGGTGGCGCTTGCTGTTGGTTCCATTGCTGTGCTGCCGCCTATCATGGACTTGATTGGTCTTGGCGGCCTCACCAATACGCTTGTGCTGGTGCTGCGCTGGCCCGTGCTTCTGCTGCTGTTTATAACAGGTCTCGCCGTATTCAATCGATATGGCCCTTCGCGCGAAAAGCTGTCATGGAAATGGATTACGGTTGGCGGCCTTTTGACGACGCTGATGATCCTGCTCGTGTCGGTGGGCTTTGCCTTCTATGTGGAAAGGTTTGGCGACTATAACAAAACATATGGAAGCCTGGCAGGAGTCGTGATCATGCTGCTCTGGTTTTATCTCGTATCCTACGCCGTACTCCTGGGTGTGGAATTGAATGCTGAGATCGAACAGCTGAGGAAATCGGGCACCCAGAAAGTTCCCGAATCACCGCCTCTTCGTCAAGGTGTCGTCAAGGCGGATCGTGTCCCCGGTTGAGCTGCCCAGAATACATCCCATGAAGGGTTTCAGGGCCGCCCTGAGCCGGAGGTTTTACCCATCAGAAGGCTTGGTGCGTCCCAGAAGTAAATCCACGGCCTGCCTGCCGCTGTGCACAGCACCATTCATATAGCCTGACCAATCCGCGCTACAATGTTCTCCAGCAAAGACCAACCTTCTGTTGAGCTCGGCTTCCGCAAAGGCTCCATAGATGGTCGTGTACTGCCCCGGTTTGCTGCACGTGTACGATCCTTGAGCCAGCTTCTGACTCGGCCAGTGCATGAGCATACGGTTGCCATCGAACGCAGCCTTGGTGCCAGGAAAAATGCGATCGAGGAAATCCAGAGATTGGACTTGCTGCGACGGCGCGATCACGCGACCAGCTTCACCACCCAGAAAGCAGGTCACGATCCCGCGGACTCCAGTCTGCCCACGACTCGTATCCCAGAATTCCTGAGCCTGACGATCGGGCAGTATGGAAAAACCACGATTCCCGTCCGGTTTTTCCCAGACCCGCTTGTGAAAGCCCAGCATCAATTTACTATTGGTGCCCCAGCCCCATTCCTGAATGGCCTGACGTTTGACAGGACTGAGTTCCACACCCTTCATATCGATGTCTTTAAGCAGGGGCGGCGGCACCGCGAGAATAATTCTTTGCGCGGACACTTCCACTGTCTTGCCGGATCGATCGAAGGTGAGTGTGAAGTGAGTGCCTAGATCACGAATAGCGAGCAGTTTATGTTCCAGCTCAATGGGAACGGCGGAAGCAATCGCTTTGGCCAGAGCTTTAGGAAGGGCTTCACTGCCGCCTTGAATCCGTTTGGCTTCATCGCTCTCACCAAAGACCTTAAAGCCTTCCTTGGTATCGGGTTCCATGAGAACGATGAGGTTGAGGGCTGACTGCTGGGCGGCTTCCAATCCATATTCACCGACATAAGCATTGGCAATAAGGTCGACCAGCCAGGCATCGATGCGAGCCTGCGCCAAATACTCAGCCAGACTCATGCGATCCAAAGCCTTGACCAAAGGCGATTGAGCCAGTTCCGAATGATAGGTGGGAACTTCCAATTCGCCTTCCACATGCAAAGCTTTGCCGTCCTTGATCAAGCGTGCCGCGAGCGGTTTAAAGGCCGCGATGATTTGCTTGCCGGTTCGGATTTTATTGTGGCTGAAGTAAACTTCGTTCAGAAGGAGTTTTTCATTCGTGATGAGATCCTCAACGACCAGACCCAGCTCTCGGCACAGGTTGATGACGTCCTCATGCTGCGTATCCACGAATTCGCCGCCCAATTCACAGAACATGCCCTCGTCATTGAATTTCTGGGCGGTGAACATACGGCCACCGACGCGGTTGGATCCCTCATAGATGGCACTGGCAATGCCTTCCTTGGCGAGATGATAGGCGGCGGTCAAGCCCCCGGTTCCAGCTCCGACAATGATCACATCGCGTGGGGGTGGTGCCACCTGCAGCTGGGAAGCCGGCGTCTGACAGGCCATCAGTCCGGGAACAGCAACACCGGTGAGGCCTGCCTGCATCAGAAAGCGCCGCCGTGTGATCTGGTCATGACCGCGCTCCATGGCTTCATGAATCTGGTGATCCTTGAGCTGATGCTTTTCCTGAAACACGGCAACTTTCATCAAACGCGACAATTGCTTCATGAGTCGAGTGCGCGGCATATCAGATCCTCATCCTGAGCTGATGAATCGCAGGCGATGCCTTCAACGTGAGGGCGGCCCTTGACGATTTTTTTTCATCATAGCATGACGAGGAAGAAAGGCGAGGTCGAAGGAGTTTGGTCCCGCGCTGTGCATCGGAGGCGGGACAATGGGGAATGGGACATTTGGGTTAGAGCACGACACGTGATCCAGGTTCAGACACCTGCTCCAGCACATGGCCTGAGAGCTTGTGATCGGTATACTGGGAAAGGTCACCCAGCGAAACGATGCCGGCCAGTTCCTGATCGCGGTTGAGAATCAGAAGGCGGCGAATCTGCCGATCTTCCATCAGACGCGCGGCTTCGGAAACGTCCTGGTCTTCAAACAGATAGATGACTTCTTCGGTCATGATATAGCTGACCATGGTTTGTTCAGGATGCATACCTTTCGCCACGGCGCGCACGACAATATCGCGGTCCGTGAGCATGCCTAAAACTTTTTTACCATCACAGATAGGCAGCGAGCCCGTATCAAAAACCCGCATTTTTTCGGCAGCCTCCTGCAGTGGGGTGAAAGGGGATATCACTTCAACGCTGGCAGTCATGATTTCTCTGAGAAGCATGGGTAACTCCTATAATGTCGCTATGCTCATTTGTTAATCCATGCGGATCTGTGTCCACGCTCGTCCAAGGCTGCAAATCTTGTACCGATTAGGATTTCATGCGGGGTTGGGGGCCTGAGGCCATCGGGCACGAAGCCCTGGGAGGTCCTGAGAGTTTATGACCAAGTAGACTCAGCGTGGGGGGCTTCGGCCTGCAGCTTGATCTTAGGCGCTGCGTCTGAGACTGTCAGGCGAGGCCGAGTCCTGAGCGGGAATTTCGATTTCAAATCGTGTGCCTTGGCCCGGCTGGGAACGCACCGTAATGGAGCCTCCAAGCTTTTGCACCAGCTCCTTGACGGCATCCATACCTACGCCCCGCCCGGACAGTTCTGTCACTTCATCTCGCGACGATAGCTGTGGCAGAAACAGAAGTTCGACCTTTTGCTGTTCATTGGCCGCATGGGCCTGAGCCTCAGACCAAAGGCCGGCTTGCACGGCCTTCTGAGCGAGTTTAGCTCCATTCACGCCTTGACCATCATCCTGGATAATAAAACGGAGCCTGTCGTTCGCTGAGCGTACCACGGTCCACTGGATGACGCCTTGAGGGGGTTTGCCCTGCTGCACCCGCACTTCAGCTTCTTCGATCCCGTGGTCAACACTATTGCGCAGAATATGATTGAAAATGGCGTCGAGTTTTTGAACTTCAAAGGGAGCGATCTCGGCGCTATCTGCTGCAAAACTGAGTTTGACCTGCTTGGCCAGTTTATCGGCCGTGGTGCCCAGGTAATCCTGGTAGCGCGCAAATATTTCAGAAGCTGGCTGGCGCAAACAGTCCAGGAGGAGGGTCTGCAGCGCGCTGTCCTTGTGCGTTGAAGCGTGATGATGAATCCTCTGAAATTTGGCTCTTGCGATATGAACACGATCCGTTCGTTGACTGAGGCCCAGGACGTGGTCGATGTCGGCCGTCTCGAAGGTCCATTGCTCAACGATCTCTTGCCACTGCTGCATGACCTTGGGATCGCTGATGCCATGGTCCTCGATAAGTGTTTCCAACTGATGGAGCGCGGCCGCAAGGCGACTGAAATCAGCGGTCGCCAGAGTGCCTTTCAGGGTATGAAGATCGCGCCTGACCTGACGGTCTTCCGCAGCATCCAGAGGCGAGGTCTTTTTCGAAAAGGCCTGGTTCGCACGCTGAACAAGAAGCCTGGCTTCGTCGAGAAAAGCAAGGTAATCGTCCAGGCGCGCCGCGGCACGCGTAATTTTCTTGACCCGCTCGGCTTGGATTTTTGCTTCCCGTTCCTGCTGCAGTTTTTGAGTCACATCGGCCACTACGACGACGACGCGTTCCAATTCATTTTTGGCATTACGCAGTGGTCTGTAATCCAGCTCGATGATGCGATGGTCGGGCAGGACAAAGGACCGAGGCAGCATACTGAGTGTGGTGCTGATGTCGCTGAAGAAGTCGGGATCGTTGTCCGCCCAGAGCATACGCAGACAGACTTCAACATTCTTGCTCGAAGCCGGGGCATAGCGCTGGATGAAGTCATAGAGGCTCTTCATATCGGGAGTCTCGGGCAGAATCCTTTGCAATGTCTGCGACCGCTCCTCGGCGATGGTCCCCTGTCCGTCGAAGAAAAAGAGACCCTCACTCAGTACATCCAGCAGACTTTTGGTATTGCGATCTGATTTTTCCACGTGACGCGAAAGGATGGTGATGGTGACTGCAATCACGACAATGCCCAGCAGAAGAGTCAGGGCGATATGCACGAGGGATTGCATATTCTTTTTGTGCATCTCTTCGCTGGCTCGATTCAAATCATCAACGCCGATGGCAGCCAGCTCGCGAATGAGTCTTTCATATTCTTTTTTATGGGTTTCATACTGGTCAAAATACATCCGCCGCGCCTGATCCACGTCCTCGAAAAGTTTTTCCAGGACCTGCGTATCGATGGGCCGAAGCTTCTGCTCATCGATCTCTTGAAGCTGCTGGATCAATTCCTGGAACCGGCCTGAGCCTACTTCCTGCTGCAGCTCGATCAGGAGTTGTTTATGAGCATCATAGGCTTCAATTTTTTTCGCGGAGAAGATCTCGAGTTGATTCGGATCAATAAGAATAGCTTTGGACGCATCGTCCTGGACCAGGAGCAAGGACAGGATTCGGTTGGTTTTGGACTCGATGCGCAACAGTTCGGAAAGATGGGACGCATTGTCCTGCAGCCCGTTCAATGTCATGACGCCCACGGCGATGGACACCAGGATAAGGGGGACCACAAGGGTCAGATGGAACTTGGCGGCCAAGGGAAGTCTGCTTTTCACTAAATTAAGCAAATAAAACTCCGATCCCTTGATGAACGACTCTGCTGGACAGGGATCGGATGATTTCTTGGGAATATTAGCGGAAGGCTGCCTGTGCGTATCATGTTTAAAACTTTGGCCATTCTTTATTGCGTTATCCTCAGCGGGGCGGCGTCAGGTTCCGGTGCGGATCAGGCTACCCGGAACCTCTATAAGAGGCCCGCGAGCCTTCCTTTTCCGGCCGATAATGCCTATTCTCCCGCCCGGGAATCACTGGGAAAGACTCTGTTTTTTGATCCTCGTTTGTCAGGATCCAATTGGATATCCTGCGCCACATGTCATAATCCGGGCCTTGCCTGGGGTGATGGCCTGCCCAAAGGTTTGGGCGAGGGCATGAAACCCTTGGATCGCCGCACCCCCACTCTTTTGAATCTTGCCTGGGGCGAAATAATGCTCTGGGACGGCCGGGCCGACTCGCTGGAGGCTCAGGCTCTGATGCCTTTGACATCGACTGCGGAAATGAATATGCCGCAGGACAAATTGGTGGCGAAGCTCCGATCGATTCCCGGTTATCCCGCTCTCTTTGAGAAAGCCTATCCGGGTGAGGGCCTGACCGCCACAACACTGGCTAAAGCTCTCGCCACTTATGAACGCACCATTGTCTCGGGCATGGCCCCTTTCGATCGCTGGATCCAAGGTGACGACAAAGCCATCTCAACGTCAGCCGCACGCGGCTTCATGCTCTTCAATGGCAAGGCCCTCTGCGCCCGTTGTCATAGTGGATGGCGTTTCACGGACGATAGCTTCCATGATATCGGCCTGGCTGATGGTGATCGAGGTCGCGGCGCGATCCTGCCTGGTATCGAGGTGCTTCAGCACGCCTTCAAAACTCCCGGTCTGCGCAACATCGATCGCCGCGCACCTTATATGCACGACGGCAGTGAAGCGACCCTGGAGCAGGTGATCGAATTCTATAATCGCGGTGGTCAGGCCAGGCGCCCGAACCAGGCAGAAGACGTGCGTCCCCTGGGGTTGACGGATCAGGATAAAGCCGACCTCTTGGCCTTTCTGAAGACTCTGACCAGTATCGACAAACCCGTACAGCTGCCAGCCTTACCACAATGACCCAAGGAGGGTGCATCATGTTCCAGGGAATTATTTGGGCTCTGATTGTGGGCTTCACACCTTTCACCCTTCTGGGCAAGGATCATATCGTGACGCAAAAGGGCAAGCAGTTTTCTCAGACTGACCTGCAGATCGCTCCGGGTGATACGATCGTCTTTAAAAACGACGATGACACCATTCATAATGTGTTCACCGCCAGCGAAGCCATAAAATTCAACCTGGGCGTGCAAAAAGCAGGAACTGAATTGCGCCGTGAGTTCGCCACAGCCGGTGAGGCTGAAATTCGCTGTGCGATTCATCCCAAGATGAAGCTCAAAATTGTGGTGAAAAAATAATAGGTCCGGCCGTGACGCAGAAGGGTAAAGATAAGATGATGAAGGTCTGGCTGATGGGGCTCGGGCTCACCGCAATCTCCGGATCTGCGCCTTCAGCATCGTCCCAAACCGAAAATGTCCTGATCACACTCAGGACCGATGGCAACGAAATCGCTTTCGACAGGACTTCGATTCAAGTCCCTGCGGGGCGAAGAATCCAGTTGCGTTTTGTCAACGGCGCCCGGCCAGGGTCCGAAATCCTGCATAACGTCGCGATCCTGAAATCGGGCACACTGGATGAAGTCTTGCGAGCCCTGCAAAAAAATTCTTACAACTTGGACGCGATGAGTCAGCATCCGGCGGTTCTTGCCATGACCAGATCCCTTGCCCCAGCCGAGGAACAAACTTTGGAATTCAATCCCCTGAAACCAGGCGTGTATCCCTTTATCTGCTTTATGGCAGGCCATGGGGATATGCTGGGTATGAAGGGCCAATTGATTGTCTCGCCTTAGGTCATAAGCTTGCATTGGTTGGGGCTATTCAAATATGATACAATATGATTCATGCTCATCGGCAATGCCTGCGCCCTTTACCATCAGAGAGGCTTCACCTTGGCACGCGATAGAAAGGTTCGTCTAGCGATAACGGCCCGGGAGTCGGAAGAAGTCAACCGCATAAAGTTTGTCGCTCAATCCCTCGGATTTTCAACCACGGATACTTTTAATTCTCCAAGACATACCTATCAGGTCGCCTCCCGCAGCCAGTATGATATTTTCATCACCTATCATAGTTTTCAGGATATGACCGGCCTCACCATGATCCAGTCGTTACGCGAGACTGGCAATTATGGATTGGAATCGCATCTGGTTCTGGTGGATATCTTGAATCGGGATCTGATGGTGGTCATGGCTGAACACAATATTAAATTTGTTCTGCAAAAGCCCTTTAACAGCGATCATATCAGTCAAAAGCTTGAGAGCCTCTGGCAGGAGGAATGCAATCCCAGTCCTGCTGAAAAAAGTTATAGGGAGGCTCACGCCGCTTATCAAAGCGGATTAAATGATATGGCACTGGACCTGACCGTCAGGCTTGTCAGGGACCAAAAACCCCATGAAAAATTTCTGCTTCTATTAGGTGATATCTTCCTAAAGACGGGACGGAATGAGGATGCAAGGAAAGTTTACGACAAAGCCCGCGAGACGTTCCCTCAGTCGTACATCCCGGCCCACAAGATAGCCAAGCTTCTCATGAAGCAAAACCGTTATGCCGAGGCCGTTGAGATGCTGAACGAGTTGGCAAGACTCAGTCCACTGAACCTGGAAATTCTGGCGAATACAGGTCTGGCCAATTTTCAAATTGGCCACTATGATGCCGCGAAAGCCGCCATGAGTCAGTTGAGAACGCTTGATAGGGAAAGGCAGGATGCCAATGAAATTCTGTCCCGCGTTGCCATTCAGGAAGGCGATTACGTCAACGGTCTGAAATTTCTGAGCGTATTGCATGGGCCCAGTGAGTTATGCGAAGTCTTTCATCGCGAAGCCGATGTCATGAGACAGCGGAACGCATTTGTGCGGGTCATTGATTTTTATCTGAAGGCCATCGAGATGCTCGGTGACCATCCTTTTCTCTTTGATTTCAACTACAGGCTGGGACTTGCGTACCAGGATATCTATGATGACTCGAACGCGGTTCGATATTTGCAGAAAGCTGTCAATCTGGAGCCATCCTATGAGCCAGCAGCAAGTGCCTTAAGAAAAATCAGAGAGAAAAAATAGAGGGCCCGGCTCCTGGCCGGGACACACTCACACGAAATCTGTAGCAATAATATTCTCAATATTGCGTTCGGCGAGAGCCGCGATGGTAAAGGATGGGTTGGTACAGGCCGACGCGCTGGGCATGAACGATCCATCATTCACATACAAACCTTCGTAGCCTTTGACCCGACCAAAGAAGTCAGCGGCCTTGCCCATGACGCAGCCTCCCAGCGGATGGTAGCAGATATCATCCTTGACCTTGTCTTTGAGGTAAGTCAGCAGCGAAGTCGTTAAACCGCCGTTGGCCCGGTTCAATTTCGCCATCGTTTCCAGCAGCGATTGATTGATACGCTCCTGACCAGGATCGTTTTTCGGCCAATCGATGACGACCTTGTCATTGGACTCATCGTAGCGGAAGCTGCCACGTGTTTCGCTGATACCAATCCCGAAATAAAGCAGACCAAAGAGGTCAATGCCGAGCGGCAGCTGCGGGTGTTCGATGAACATCGGCCCCGATGGATTGTCGAGGTCCCGAATGCCAACGGCGGGAGGTCCACCCTGCTGTTGCCCAGTGGATTCGCCGACGGCGAGACGCAGGGCATAGACGTTACCGTTGTTGCCCCAGCCCTGGCCGACCTGATCGTTCAGCTGAGGCAGGGCGCCCTTGGCTTTGGCTTTCACGAGCAGACTGCAGGTGCTGACCGTGCCGGCGGTCAGAAACAGTTTTTTACAGGTAAAGTTACGCTTGCCAATGACATGACCGTCCTGATGCAATTCATCCACACTGACCGTGAAAAGCCCGTTGGCATCCTGACCGATCTCCTGCACCTGATGCAGAGTTCTGACATCCAGCAGACCAGACTCTTCTGCCTGGCGCAAATAGGTGTTGTCCAGCGTGGTCTTGGCCCCACTGTTCACACCATAGACGGCCTCGCCCTGGGTGACGGATGCCGGAATGCTGCCGTCGATCTCCTGACGAACGACATCCCATTGGGTGGCCGTTGGCAACAGCTCCCACTCCAGGCCAGCTTTTTCACATTGTTTTTTGGTGACGCGCACGTGCTTGAAGCAATCGGCTTCGATCACATCATCGGGAATGGTGGAGCGATTGAGTGCTTTGCCGACAGTTTCGTAGTGCCGCTCCATCTCCTGATAGGAGATTTCTTTCGGAAAAACCATTTTGAAGATTTTTTCTTCTGGCTTGGCCAGAATGCCCCCAAAGACGATGGAGCCGCCACCGTAAGCCGCGCCGTTCAAAACTGTTTTACCGGCCAACTGCCGACCTTGTAAAACGCCGGTTGTTTTCACAATCGGCAGCGGTGGGCCGAGGGGAATAACGGTCTTATGGCTTAACCAGGTGGAGCGACCATCAGGGTAGAGATTTTTGGAAAACCGTCTCTCGCCTGCCGGAAGAGCCTGATCCCAGCGACGACCCTGCTCAATCATCAAAACGGCAACACCCTTTTCGGTCAGACGGCAGGCCGTGATCGCCCCACCGAAACCACTGCCAATAACAATCACATCATGATGTTCGCTGGGATATTTGCGAGGCGGGGCCGACCAGCCCATGGCTGGCGTGGAGGCCAGGGCAGCGCCTGTTCCTGCTAATGACGTGAATCGGACAAAGTCCCGACGGGAGAAGGGTTTTGATGCTGGCTTTGGGGTGTCGGTCATGGGTCATAACTCCGGAGCTGATGTTGCGCAAGGTTTTTGCGTCGACAGAGACCCAAACACATTGGCCTGGAACCACTCCAGTGTCAATACCTGGCGACGGAGGGGCCCTTTATAATATGACAAACAGGATGGAAACCGGCTTGTGGTGACTTGGTTGGGATGCCGGGCGAGGTACCGTTCGTGGCAGCGGCGGAAGTGGGCTCGCTTCCACCGACTAGCCAGCGGAAGCGAGCTTGCGGAGCTTTTCGAGACGCAGGATAAAAAATGTCGTGTCGTCAGCCAGGGGCTGCTCGGTCCAATGACGGTTCATCAGTTGAATTAACGTTGATTCACTGCTCTCTAGCGTATCACCAGCCAGGAGGGCCTTATGAATGGCTCGCATGCGCAGCGGCCGCCCCTTGGGGGACGTATTTTCGGTCAAGCCATCCGTATAAAGAAAGATCGATTCTCCTGGATTCAATGTCAAAGTCTGGGCTCGGAAGATGGGATCTTTGAACATTCCAATGAGGCTGCCGGGTTGAATAAAGGATTGAACTTCATCGTGCGTGACTTTGAGAAGTGGCGTGTGCCCGGCATTGACATGACATGCCTCTCCCGTCTCCCAATTGAGCGACACCAGGGCGAGACTCATGAAACAGTCGGCTTCGTGACAGCGATCAAAGAGCGCATCGTTAATGGACCGAACAATGTGCAGAACGCGATCCGGCTCGCCCAGACTACGATCCAGGCTGTTGTGAATGGCACCACGTGTGGCGCCTGCCGCAATAACCGACATGAGCGCGGGTGATAGACCATGGCCCATCACATCCCCCAGATAGATATAAAGGCGTTTGGCTTCAGGGCAGATGACCATGCCCACCCAATCCCCGCTGACATTCTTAGCGGCTTGAGAATAGTAGGTATAGTTCAGAAAATCCGGCAGACCCGTTTCAAGTTCACGGCGACGCAGGAATTGGGCGGAACGCACGACCTCTTCAATTTGCTTCTGTTCGGTCAGGACCCGAGTCAGCTTCGTTTGGATGTGGGACATTCGTCCGCCCACGGCTAACGACAGAAGAACGATTTCGATGCTGCCGCCATAGAGTTGAATCCAGTTACTGATCTCAAAAGCCGGAATCAAGCCGATCAGGCTGAAGATATTCCCTGATGCACCGGTCAGGTAGAAACTCCAGGCCAGCGTGAAAAAATAAGCCGGTTTGTAGCGCTTCCAGCAGAGATAGAGTCCGGCGCACATCAGGAGGGTCACCGCCAGAACAGAATTAAAGAGACAGAATACAGCCGCTGTTTGCACCGAAATCGTGAAGTTGATTAAGAGATTGAGGCAGCTGATCAGGCCACAGGCCTTCATGGCCCGTGACATCATCGGTAGCTGATCGTTCAGAGAGAGCAGGAAGTGCGAGAAAATCAAAGCCGTGATGATAACAGCATCGACCGAAGCGATCATGACCCAATTATTCAACGTCTCCCAGCCGAATAAAATATGGTTCACGTACTGCATGATGCCCATGGAACTCGACTGATAAGCGACATTGCTGAGGACGTAGGCCACATAAATAAGGTACATCCGGTCACGAACACTGACGTAAAGGAAGAAATTGTAAAGAGCGATGACGATATGGAAGCCCAGGAGAAGACTGATCGTCATCAGCTCCGTCGTGTTCTTTTGATGGAAGACATGCTCGTCCCAAATTTTGAGACCCAATTGAACGACGTTTTTTGCATCCATTCGGATCAGATAGTTGTGCGTTCCAGGCGGTACTGTCAGGCGAAAGACCGGCTGTCGACTCAAGACCGCGCGTTGTGAAATAGGCTCCTGATCCCCCTGGACGGAGAGGGATACAAAGCGATCGCCCTGATTTTGAAAGAGCTCCATGTGATCGATGATGGTGGTGTTGTTTTCAATGAGAATGGAGCGATCGCCAGGGAACGGATTGGTGAGTTGAAAGTGGACCCACTTGGTGGAAAAATCCAAGCCAAAATTCACGGACTCGCCCGTTTCGCGATAATAGGCCCCTTTTTGAAAGTGCTCCTGCACGGTGTCTGGACCCCATTCGCTCGGCACCCCGTAAAGAATAGCGAGAAAGGGAGTCAGCGATTCCCCTTTGGTCTTTTCGCCAAGGATGAAGGAAGGTCCAGTGATATCGGCCGACAGTTCGGGAAGCTGCAGGAAAAAGCTGATGAAAACCAGCCCGAGTTGAAAGATTTTTGTCCTGATCCCGTTCATGCCCTGCCTTTACGCGAAGATCCACCCTCTGAGGATCGGATGAATTTCTGTAAAAATAAGGGAAGTTGAGTCGAAAAATTCACCCAGGAAGCCCTTGCCTATTCCGGTTTTTCGGCAAATGCCGATGTGCATCCCGGACTCAGTGAGGATGTCATGGAAGATCATCGAAGCGCGGAATACAAGCATCGTGTTCGCCTGCACATTAAACTTTATACCTTCGTTCTGCTGGTAACGGTCATCGGTTTGGGGATTTTGTTCGAAAAGAACATAGCCTTGAAGTTCCAGAATGATGCCGTGCAGTACATTGATATTTCCTTTTCCGTCTATGGCGGCCTCGTTGGATCCATGCTGAACCTTTTGGTTTAATTGCCCCCCACGTTTCGCCACCTCCGGCACTGGAGCGACGAGGACCGCGAGGCGAATTTTTGCTGGTTGTTCCTGCGACCTTTGCTGGGGGCCTTGTCGGGGCTTGTATCCTATGGCTTTATCAATGCGCTGCCGTTGCAGCTGGATATGGGTGAGGAAGGCCAACGTGTTTTCTGGCTGATGTTTTGCGTGGCCGTCGTCGCTGGTTTTAAATCCGAGGATTTCATCCTGCGCTTTTCTCAACGATTTGAGAATTTGATTCCCAATGCCGGGAAGCCAGCCGCTAAAAACGAGGGCGGCCCAGGCGAGCCAGTCATCCCCATTCGTCGCCGTCCCCGCAATCGGAATCTTTGAGCCTATGGCGCCTTTCGTTCCTTGCTGAGCACGGCGATCATCTCTCTAAAATTGATAGGTTTGGTCAAATAGCCGCTAAAACCAGCGGCCAGACACTTTTCGCGTTCGCCCGTCATGGCATGCGCGGTCAATGCATAAATCGGCCAGCAACAGCCTTCGGAACGCAGGTGCCGGGTCGCCTTGAATCCATCACAGATCGGCATCTGTAAATCCATCAGGATGGCATCGAATGGGCTTGCATGAGCCAGATGAATGGCTTCCGCGCCATTGGTGGCTTCCGTAACCGAGGCGCGCTGATTCTGCAGAAAATATTTGACGATGGCACGGACATCATCGGCATCTTCCACAACCAGGATTTTCATATCGCGTATGTTGGGTTCGATGGAAATTTTCCTGGCGGGAAGAGCAGCTGAAGGAAGGGTCAGTGGGGGATCTGGTGACTTGGATATCTCGCCAACATCGCCAGGATCAACCGTGAGAAGAAAGGTGCTGCCCTTTCCGGGTTCACTCTTTTGGAGCACCAGATCGCCACCTAAAAGGCGAGCCAGCTCCAGAGATAGGGAGAGCCCGAGTCCGTTTCCCCCGTAGTTTCTGGTGATGGATCGATCGGCCTGGCTGAAGGCCCCAAAGATCCTTGCACTTTGCTCCTGGGTCATGCCAATACCCGTATCGCTTATGACAAAGGATAGAAGCCGCGATGACGGCTTACCCCGGGTTGGTATCATGGCGACCTTGACACTCACTTCGCCGTCTGGCGTAAATTTGATGGCATTGCCGACGACGTTGAGCAGGATTTGCTTGAGTCGAAAGGGGTCGGTTTGGATGGACGTGGGCATGGCGCTGGGGATAGCGAAGTCGAGCTTTACATTTTTTTCAGCAACCTTGATATTCAGCATCTCTTTGATGTCACTCAGAATCGTAGCCAAGGAAACCGGCATGGGCTGAATTTCCAACCTTCCCGCTTCCACTTTGGCAATATCGAGAATGTCATTCACCAGCAATTCCACCTGACGGCTGGCCCTCAGAATGGACTCGATGCATTCGGTTCGATCCACATTGAGGTCATCGCTGGTCAGGAGTTCCGCATAGCCACGAATAACAGCCAAAGGCGTACGGATCTCATGGCTCATATTGGCAATAAATTCTGACTTGAATCGATTGGCCTCGGCCACATGAACTTTTTCAAGATTCACCATGGCGACCTGCTGTTCGCAAAGCTCCGAATGGAGGACTTGCCATTGCGTTTCCATGGCCTTTTTTTCGGTCAGATCGCTGGAAATTCCTATAATGGTCGACAGATTTCCAAATGAATCGCGCAGGCAGGTGTTGGTGACGCGAGCAGGGAAGCGCCGACCATCGCGATGACGTACGATAAATTCTCCGCTCCAGGATTGTCCCGCCTGGAGTGCAGCCATGATTTCCAGGCCCAGGTCCCGGGATTCCTCCACCGGGGTAATTGTGATGATGTTCTTGCCGAGAACCTCTTTGGCCTCCCATCCATAGATTTGCTCAGCGGCCTTGTTCCAATAAAGAATACTGCCTTCCAGATCCGTAGCGATGATGGCTTCACCGATGGAATCGAGCAGGGCGGATTGAAAAATAAGTTCGGATTTACTCTGCAGAGGCGGTTCAGCTGGGATCCTATCCATGAAGGACGCAAGATAGAGAGGCCGGGTTAGGCCCGGTGCAGGGGGTGTCAAACTCAAGCGCATGTGCATGGCGACCACATTACGGTCCTGACTGATCATCCGAATGGGGCTGCATGGATAATCTTGAGACGTCGACACCTTGGACCAGGCCTGGCGAAAGCTTTCATGATCCGATGCCGCAATAAATTGAGTCAGCGGACTCTGCACGAAATCCGCTCTGGAATAACCCAGCAGCTCTTCCACAAAAGGATTGGTTTTTAGTATGAAGCCATCAGCATCGAAGAGAATAAATCCCACGGGTGCCACATCAGACACGTTAAGGCTGCTGCGCACAGCTCGCTGCTGGCTCAAAAGCTCACCCCACCCATCGCTTGTCATCGCGTCGGCCTTTTTTTGGTTTCAATTTTCAATCGAACAAGTGTCGCTTCATGAACGCGAGAGATCTTTAACAGAACTTTTTTTGAGCCTTTCCGCAGCGAAAGTCCAATCTATTTTTCGATTTTCGTAAAATTGCATTGGTGCTGCAGCTTTTGGGAAATCTTCACGAAATGGCGTGTTTTAAAGGGCGTAGCCTTGGTGCTTTTGCGAAAAAAATGATCGGTATTTACGCTCATGGCATCACATCTTATAAGTCATGGGTGGGTTTCGGACTGTCCCACCCAGCAGCTTCGCAGGATCAAGGCCGGAGGTTGATCGTATGGATGAGATCCTTTTTAAAGGCCTTGGCATCGGCCGCCACGCACACCCTCGTCATGGCTCCGCGATCGGATAGGATGGTCTGCCCCGTAAAGTAAGGGTCAAAGTTCCGACGTTCCTTGCCATCCCAGCGCTGTTTGCCAAACGCGGGGAGAGGATCGCCATTGGTTTTCTCGGAGTAAGCAACGATCACTTCAAGTGGCAGATCCTTGAGTGTGCAAAATTCAGGATGCAGGATGACAGCTGCTGTCAGCGCATCCCAGAAATAATATTCGCCGGAGTCGATGAACCATTTGGTTTTATCCAGGATCTGACTGAAGAAACGAGCGCCGTCTGTTCGGGCCGCAGCTTTCATGGCAGAGGCGTCAGCAGGAGTCACCTTCACATGATTGGTCCCATCCAGTGGCACCAGTGTCACGGGAATGCCCGATTCCAGGACTATCCTGGCCGCAATCGGATCGATCAAGATATTCCATTCCGCGGTCTTGTTTTTATGTTTGTCGGTGAAATTCGGAACGATGATGTTGCCACCGGCCCAAATCGATCCTCCCATGAAGGCAATCCGTTCGATCTTCTTTTTGATCTGAGGTGCCTTGCCCAAAGCCAACGCGACATTGGTCGCATTGCCCAGAATCACGAGACTGACCGGAGCGTCGGCGCGTTCCAGAAGATCAATCAGAACGTCAGGAGCGGAACGAGGATCAGGTTTTCGCGAGCTGGCCTTCAGCGGCACTCCATAAAACGTATCAGCACCTTCGCGCCATGGCGCTGGAAATTGATGGAAACCATCCATGGGTTCACCGGGTCCACAGGCCACAGGGATGCCTTTTTGTGGTGTTAAGTCAACCAGATCGACGGCGTGCTGAGCGCCGGGTTGACAATGAGCTTCTCCGGCACCGGTTACGGTGACACCAAGCACACGACTGCTCGGATGATGCAAAAGGTAAAACATGGCCAACCAATCGTCGATGGCCATATCGGTGTCTATAATAACGGGAGTTTTGGCTTCAGCCCCTTGAGAGAGGTTCCCAAGACAAAACAAACATAAACTCAACATTCGAATCAAGTGCATGGTGTCCTCGCAAAGAGTGAGACCCCATGTTCTAGGAGAGCCAGAGGAATTTGGCTAGTTCGATTCTTCGGCCCGCCTCACCGGACCAGGATTTTGGGTAATGTCTTGGACAATTTACACCGATCAGGAGGCCAGGTGTCATGGAATATGGGACTTTGGGTGCAGCCGAAAAAATCGAAATTTTTGGCTTTTAAACTCAGCAAAAGGCGCATCTACAATGGATTAGGGCCTTATGCCGCGGGCCTTTGCGCGTGCTCCACCGTGATCATGACGAACCTCGTGATCAGCTTTACCGGACAAAGCCCCAGCTATGACTATGTAACGTATATCATCGACCATTTTCTTTATTCTTTGCCATTTTCCCTGCTTTTTCTGTTTGATTTTCCTATGTCCCTTACGAATGATCGGCAAACGAAAAAGCTTATCGTCAAACATTTGACGTTCATCTGTGTAATCCTTCATGGCATCACGGGCACCTGCTTCATGCTGAGGGAGTTGCCAGCTGACGTAAACTGTTACCCGGCGTACTTTTGGTTTACCTATGGTGTGATGTTCTTCTTTTTAGGAGCAGCCAATTTCCTTAATCTGCTGCTCTACGGCGCCGTTTATTTTGCCGTGGTCGTGACTTACATGATGCGATACAGCGATTTTTCTCTGGACGAGAATATTACGCTGACGGCGATGCTATTTCAGCTTTTGCATTTTACTCCCGTGGCCCTTCTCGCTCGCATGCGTATTGCGGCCTTGCGCCATGCCTTCAAGCAACTGGAAAAGGTGTTCTATCCACATCAGATTAAAATGATCCGGCGCGCCAGGGAACTGGAACAAACCATGCCCACGACCTCCGGCGAAGGCTGCGTGATTTGTTTCGATATTATCGCCAGCTCGCAGATTCAGCATGAAAAGGTCAAAGAATTTCTGCGGATTATCTTCGCCCGTTGTAACAGCCTCATGATGGAAGGCTACAATGGAATCGATATGGCCTCGCGTGGATACCGTATCAAAGAGATGGGTGATGGGTTTCTCTGCAGTGTCGGCTATCCCTTCAAATCACGCACGGGTTACGTTGCCAAGGATGCCTTGGATCTGGCGCTGCAGTTCCATGACGTGTTCCAGGAGGAAGTCCGGCTGCTGGAATACGACCGACCCATTCACTGCGGGATCGGGATTGCTTATGATGGGATCGCCGGCTTTTTCCCGGAATCGGGCGCCAAGGAATATGATCTGCATGGACGGGCTATTGCTTTGGCCACCCGTTATGAAGCCATGCGGAAATCACTCTTTGCCGGCAAGCCGCCTGCCAGCCTCGTCATTCTTCAGGATCGGGTGTGGAGCAGTCTCAAAGCTGACGATCGCAGGGATTTTATCCGCGTAAATCTCCAGACCCATGGTCTCACGGTTCGCGATGATCCTGATGCCAAGGGACTTTACTATCGTTTGCTAGGTGATGTTGTCACGATGGATCATGCCGAGTCCCATGAAGCTGGTGATGGGGCTGTCGCCTCGTAGCTTAACCCTGGTCTTTGGAAACCATCGACTGGCCCTTGATAAAATCGGGATGTGACCGCCACCAGGTCTCTTGAGACGGCGTCCCTGGGAATGATGTGAGTTCACCCAATTTAGGATGCCAAATAGGGAGCTGAGCCTTTGTCGCCAGACTGGTGATGCTATCAATGGGATCAAACCAGTTATGCAGGGACAGATTGAACATACCCCAGTGCACGGGGGACAGGTTCCTGGCTTGCAGGTCCCGGGCCGCCTGCAAAACCTCGTCTGGCATCATATGCACATAGCGCCACATCGTGTTGTACTGACCGCATTCCAGAAATGCGAGATCGAAGGGACCATACCGGTCACCGGTTTCTTTAAAATGTCCGGCATAGCCCGTGTCGCCGCTGTAGACAATGTTCAGTCCTGGGCCTTTCATAATCCAGCCCGTCCACAGGGTTTTATTCGCATCAAAGAGGCCTCGACCGGAGAAGTGTTGAGCCGGCACCGCGCGGAATTCCACACCTTGCACGTTCAGGCTCTCGTGCCAATCCATTTCCTGAATGCGTGCCTGATCCACGCCCCAGCTTCGCAGTCGCGAGCCCAAACCGAGAGGCACAAGGAATTGAGCGGATGTTCCTGCAAAGAACCGCATCGTTCCGGCATCGAGGTGGTCGTAGTGATCGTGTGAAATCACGATCACATCGGGCTTGGGCATGGTCTCGACCGTCGCCAGAGGGGCTTGAAATCGTGTGACCATAAAGCGAAACGGCGAAGCTGACGTGAAGACAGGGTCGACGAGAACCAGGGTGCCTTGAATATTCAGATAAAGCGTCGAGTGTCCGAGCCAGATCCATTTCAAAGGCACGCCATCTTTCTTTAGCAGTTGATCAAAATCAGGAGCCACCACGGGCAGGTCCTGAGTTGGCGTGCGGATTTCCTTGCCGAAGATATAAGACTGCAGCAGGGGCCACGTCTTCATATCGCGCCGGAGATCTCCAGGCACGATGTTGGTGAACGTTCCGTTTTTGGAATCAAAGTTCGGCGACTGAAGAAACTTTTGACGTTCCGCCGCGTCCGGGACCGCGCCGAATTCCTGAATATCGAGCCATTTATAGATGCCATAGCCCAGGATGAGAAGGCCTGTGATCAGGCTGAGGGCAATCTTCATAGGAGGTCCTTTTTTGACTTCGGCATATTGAGAGGCGGGACTTCGATACTGAGTGTAGCTCGACAGACTGGGTCTTCGATACCTTGTGTGGTCTTGATTTTTATTTCGGTGGGAAATATTGGGCCGTGTGACAACGAGGGGGAAGGATAGCCTGGGCTGGAGGTCGGCGAACCTGGCATGCTCGCCGACCTGGGTCAGACCAAGGTTTTAGAAAAATTAGCCGAAATCCCCCTCTTTTTAAAGACTGACTTTTACCCGTAAGTCGTCAAGTTACAGTATTTATTGTACAAACGACCACCTCACCTTATGTAATTGTTGAACCGGTGGTGGCGAGGCTGGCGAAGCCTCCACGAACGCATCGAGTTCACGGAGGCACTCACTTGTGGGTAAAAGTCAGTTTTTAAAGAGGGGATGTAAGGCTGCCTGTCTATCATTCGGGGAAGTTTACTTCTCCGCGTCTTCTGTTTTTTGATTTTGAATATATCGAAGAACCACATCCTTACTCATATTTCCAACGGTACCGATATAATAGCTCGGGTTTCACAGATGCCCTGCCCAAAGTTTTTTCCTGATGACTGGAAACTCCTAAAGGAGTTTTCTTGCTGTAATGCCTTTCAGGCATTTAACGATATCTAATGGCGATATCTTTGGATGACATGAAACGAAGACATGACAATGATCGGGCATCACCTCCATTTCTTTGATTTCAAACTCGAAATTCCTGGCTCTTGAAAAAGTGACTTCAACCTGGTTTCAACTGCTCCTTCTATAACTTTGCGTCGGTACTTTGTTGACCAGACTATGTGATAGCCGATGTTATAGACGCAGGTTCTGCCAGAAATCCAATCCTCGTGACTTGTCATATGGTCGTGATTAATCCTATTTAATACACTCAAATTATGTTGATTATTGTATTTCGTATGGTTACCATACAAGCCGTTGAGGAGATAAAATGCACCTGACACTGAAGCTCACAATAATGCCGGATTGGGAGGCCCAAAAAAGACTTTGGGAGGTTTCCCATCGTTGTACGGAGCTTTGGAATGCCTGTCTGGAACAGAGAAAAGACCTCAAGGCCTGGGGCAAAGTCAACGTCTTTTCTCAAAAGAAAGAACTGCCGGAAGTCAAAAAACAATGTCCTGAGTTCAAGGTTCCATCTTCGCAGGTCCTGCAGAACGTCGTCTTTGATCTTGATGCCTCCTATAAGATGTT